>DATHRB010000001.1:0-42568 GCA_035482155.1 Verrucomicrobiia bacterium
ACGCAGTTCTTATTTCCCTCGGGATTCATTCGGACGATGTCAATTTATATATGAAGGCAAGAGGATACACATGAAAAAGTTCATAGAAGTGGCTCTGGTACTGGCAATTTTCTTACTGAATGGCTCCGCAGCGCTGGGACAGACGGTGACCTCGAATGACCCGAACTTCACGCCCTCGATACTCAAGTCGGGACTTTCCTTTCCCGACGGAGTTGTTTTCCGTCCGCCGACGGGTGACCTACTTGTGTCTCAAGGCAGCCTGATCTCAACTGTGAATGCGAACTCCGGCCATATTGGTCCGTTTGCTACGGCGCCGGTCCCGGACAAGATCGCCGTTCGATCCAGCGATGGCGTGGTCGCAGTCATCACGACTGGACCCTACGGACCGATTAACTTTTATAACTCCAGCGGAGGAGCGAGCATAGGGTCTATATCGTCATCTTCGATACCGATCGAGGCTATCGCGGTGTGCGTAAGCGGCTTGTCCTTCGATACCGCCGGCAATTTGTTTGTCGCGGCCGGACCCGGCTCCGGCCCTGATGAGGGCAACGGATGCTTTTCGACCAATTGGGGTATCTACGAATTCTCGGGACCGACACCGTGGACAGCGACACCGACCTTTGTAACGGGTTTTGGTGATGCAAGTGTCGTTATCCAAGATATGGCGTATTCCGCTGCCCAGCCCCCTGCCGGAACTCTGTACGCGATTGACTCTCAGAATGGTAACGTGTTTGAAATCGTTCTGCCGAGGTGTTCGGACTGCAGCGCCTTCACCACATCCATCGCGACCGTTCCACTTAACGCTAACCCTCGGGGCATCGCGGTCGATCCCCTTTTAGGTGACATCTACGTTACAGAATTCGTGGGAAACGATATCCTGAGAATTCCTGTACCTCCGACGGATTCGAGTTCGACTCCCTTCGTGTTTGCCACGGGCTCCAACGGCACGGAAACGAATACCTTCAATACCTTGCGGTTAGCTTTCGATACTAACGGCAACCTGTATGTTAATGACCCTAATGACGGCATTCTGTGGAAGTTCACTCGAAATTCTTTTGCTACAAACCAGCAGCCCATCACCCAGGGTCAAACGAACATCCTTAACTTCACCAATCCCAACCCGGCAATGTCTGATCAAACCCAATCCATCCTGATTCCTGCTAGCGCGAACTTCTGCGATCCGAGCGGAGATTGCGCTGCTTTCTTGCAAGACATTTTTGTGCCAGTCGTGAAGACGACGCTGGATGCCAGACTGGCCCCAGGGTCACAGGGTGACAGCGCCTTCTTCGGTGGCGGACCGGTCCCTGCATTGACGACCTGCATTCCCATCCCGAGCGCGGGCCCCACAAACTCAAACTGCCTCGTTATCGTCCAAAAGTGCTACGATATGAATCATAACCCTTTCAACATCTGCCCGGTACAGGAGCCTTCAGGTAGCACAGATCTGATCCAACTCAAGTCCGGGTTTGCGGGCCCGTCATTGGATCCCGCTACCACGGCGTTCCTCATAGACTTCGATACTCCGCCAAACAACCAGACTCTTACGGACATCACCATCGGCGTTTCGGCCGACCCGACCGGAGCGGGAGGATCGAAGGGCCTTTGCTCACAGACGTTCCTCGCCACCCGGCCCGCAGGTAGCATCGACTTCTCCATCGCTATTTCCCCAGATCCGATCAGTCTGATCACGTCCAATTCCAATTCTGCATCGGTGACGGTCACTTCGATCAACGGTTTTAGCTCAACGGTTAGCCTAAACGTGTCCGATGTGCCTCCGGGCTTGTCCGCATCGGTCAGCCCCACGTCCGTCAGTCTACCCAGCAGCAGCACTGCCATGTCAGTACTGACCGTTGGGATCTCTAGCAACGCGACCTTGTCCGGGATAACAACCATCGTCGGGAACCTCCTGGCAACCGGTTGCATCGACAATCACGGAATCGCCAACGCCTTAAGCAGCAAACTGTCGGCGGCGCAAGCGGCTCTTGGTAGGGGGCAGATCCAAACGGCCATCAACGTTCTTGGCGCGTTCAATAATCAGATTCAAGCGCAAGCAGGGAAACACATCACCGCTTCGTGCACGACAGAGTTTCCGTTAATCGTGCAGGGCACCGCCACGAATGGGGAGATTCGTTTGGCCTCCACTAATGTAATATTCAGCCCAGCGACTGTACTTACCAGCAACGTCCTGGGCCTCATCACCAGCCTGAAGGCAAGTCTGCCCTGAGCCCCCCGATCTCTCGGGTCGAGTGGGACAGGAAACTCTTAACCCCGGATCGCGCCATCCGCGCGGCTGAGTTTATTTTGCGTCGCCCTGTGACCAGCGCGCGGACTCCGTGTAGATAGGCTTTAGGTCGGCGCGTTCGATTACCTTCTCAGCTCCGGCTTCTTTGCGGATTTCGTCGAGCAGCCGCAGCGCCTCACGGTAATGGCCCGTGGCTTCTGTTCCGCCGCCCATCTCTCGGAGGGCCGTGGCCAACAGATAGTGGTCCCTAGCAAGCAGAGTACGTGCGCCCAGTTTTTCGGCGTTGCCCATTGCTGGCTCGAGGCGCTGCCGGGCGCGTGAATAATCCTTGATGCTCATCAGCGCCTCGGCCAGATCCAGTGAGCACTCGGCTGACAAATACTTCGATCCCAAGCTGTTTGCTTCCTGATCTAGGTTCTGGAAGGTGCTGATCGCCTCTCGCGAGCGCCCTTCTTTCATCGTCACTTTGGCCAAGCCGATTTTAGACTCAAGCACCTTCTCGCGATCCTTAGTGTGCGAAGCTGCCTGGAGCCCCTGCCCGAAAACCGTTCGCGCTGATTTGAAGTCGCCTCGATACAATGCAGCTTCCCCCTGAAAATTGAGCGCCTGGGCAACAAGAGGTTGGCTTTTAAGCTCGCGAGCCAGACTGAGCGCTTCGTCCAGGGTCTTTTGAGCTTCTTCTAGGTGTCCCGCATCGGCCAGTGCGCCGCCGTAGCGGCTCAAAATGTCAGCCATGGTAGAGCTGCGATCGTTAAGCTCCCGAAATGTCTTGAGAGCCTCTTCCTCGGAGTTCAGAGCTGCGGCATAGCGACCCTCGTAGCCAAACAGTGACCCCTTGCTGTAGGAAGCCATGGCTATGCCACGCTTGTCGCCGCCGCCGCGGTAGAGATCGAGGGCGCGAAGATATTGGCTGAGCGCCTGGTCGTATTGTCCCAGCTTCGCGTTGGCCTGGCCCAGGTTGAAAACCGTCTCAGCGATCTCGCCTGGCACCTTTAGTTTCTCGCGCAACTGAAGGGCCTGCTGGAAATAGGTGAGTGCGTCGTCGTACTGGGCGTTTGTGAGATAGACGGTTCCGATGTTATTCAGGCACAATGCCTGGTAAGTTTCGTCCCCTGAGTCGCGCTGAATTTGGAGCGATTCCGTGAACATTTTGAGTGCCTGGTCATGCTGGCCGCGGTCTTCGTAGAAGTTAGCTAAATCAATCAAGGTGTCCCCGACTTCCTTTTTAGCCCCGATTTCCCTCCGTACTTGGATCGCCTCGTTGAAGCTGGCCAGAGCCGCATCCGGTTTGCCGAGAAGAGAATAGACCTGTGCCATTTCGTTTAGGCTGGCGGCCACGCCACGTTTGAAACCGATACGGCGCTCAATGGCAAGCGCTTCCTGATAGTTACGCAGCGCCTCCTCCGGCTTATTCATCAGTCTGTATGCGATGCCGGTAGCCTGCAGAATGACGGCTTTCTTCTCGTCGTTACCGAGCCGGATGGAAAGAGTGAGGCCGCGGTTTAGATAATCGAGACTGCCCTGCGGATTATCGCTCATGATTTCCACGGCGCCCATCTTCCATAGCGCCTCGGCGGATTGCGGATCGGCCTTCAGTACAGCGGCGTAGTATTCGCGAGCCTTTTCGTATGCACCGGTGTCTTGATAAAGCGCCCCAAGGGTGAACTGGACATCGGTGTCGCCAGGCGCAGCCTTGGCGAGATTCTCGTAGGACGCGATGGCTTTTGGATAGTCCTTCATGATCCGCGCATGGCCGGCGGCAATCCGGTACTTTTCCTGGGGCGGCAGGTTCTGGCTAAGTTCGACGGCTTTGCGAGAATATTTTTCCGCATCGACGTCATATCCCAGCGCGGAGTCGGATTCGGCCAGTCGCGAGTACGCGAGGGCAAACTGCGGATCCTCTTTGACGGCCGCCTGGAAAGTTTTGACGGCCTCGAGGTTCTTGCCGTCGCGCAGGAGCTGCACGCCCTGGTTGTACTCGCGCAGCGCCGGCACGGATTTTGAGGATGGCTGGAATGAGCTGGCCTTCAACTCTTTCAGCACATCGGGGGAAACTGCCAGATTCTTGCGGATGAGCTCGGCAAGCCCGTCCACGGATCCGGGGATCTCCTTCTCACTGGCGGCTTCGATTTTCAAGGGCGCGCGGCGGTTGTGCTTCAGATCCAGCAGCGTGGCGTCTATGCGAATCTGGTTTCCGAACTTGGCGTATTGCCCCCAAACCACTGTATCCGCATTGCTGAACTCCGCAATGCGGCCAACCATGGTGGGATCGATGGCAGTCCCAGGGGTGATGCGCAAATCGGAGAACACCTGGTGCAAGCGGTCGGGAGAAATGGTGCGCAGGCTCGCGGACTGGCCCACGTCGGTGCTGAGCATGTCCGCGAGACTCGGACCAAGCCAATCGAGCGACGCATCGCCGGAAGCGTTGCGGAAAGGGAGAACGGCGAGGGAGGCCTGCTCCACGGGCGCAGCACGCTTAGCAGGAAAAACCTTGCCGCGGAAAGCGATTCCCAGCGCAGCGAGCAAGACCACCGCGGCGCCTCCCGCGATCCAAGTGCGGTAGCGCACGAACGGTAAAACTCTTTCGGCTTGGGGAGCGGGGATCACTGGTGGAAGCGTTGGCGCGACGGTCCGCACGCTCGTAGGCGCCTCCTGCCCCAGGTCCTCGAGGATTTCTCTTGCGCTGGAAAAACGATGGTCGCGATCGATTTCCAGGCACTTCATGACCACATCACTGATCGCCTTTGGAATCCCAGGATCAACTTCCGCGGGAGACTGAGGCCGCTCCTGCGTCCGTTTCAGAAGGGTAGCTAGAGCTGTCTCTGCCTTATAGGGAGAAATGCCGGTGAGCATTTCATAAAATATTATGCCCAGAGCAAACAGATCCGAGCGCGGGTCGACCTTCATGCCTTTGGCCTGCTCGGGCGACATGTATTCCGGCGTACCCATCAATGCGCCAGTCTGTGTCATGCCGGGTGTTTCGAGGGAATGCGCGATTCCAAAGTCCATCACGTAAACGCGATCTTTCGCGTCCAACATGATGTTTTGCGGTTTCAGATCGCGATGGACCACACCGGCAGCGTGGGCCGATTCCAAGGCCCGGCTAACCTGTGAAATGATCCGCACAGTTTCTTCCGGCGAAAGTTTCCCCTTTTCACGGATCACCACGCGAAGGTCGCGCCCTTCCACGAACTCCATGGTGATGAACTTAAAGCCCTTGGCTTGGCCAAGATCGAAGATGCGAATGACGTTCCGGTGCGTAACTTCACGGGCCAGGATCAGTTCCTGTTTGAAGCGACGCAGGATTTCCGGATTGCTGGCGAGATCAGCGCGGATCAGCTTGAGGGCCACAAAGCGTTCCAGCTCCGTGTCGCGCGCCTTATAAACGGCTCCCATTCCCCCCTGACCGAGCAATTGGAGAATTTCGTAGCGCTCCGCCAGTACGGTTCCTACAAGCTCTTCACCTTGACCGTAGGGGGCGCCAGTTGCCGGGGTTACCGCGACTGACCAGGCCGACGTGCCTTGGGGCGTCGGACCCTCGTTAAGAGTCCCATCGGCGAGGGTTGCGTTGAGGATTTGGTCGTCTATTGGCAACGGCGTGCTGCACTTCGTGCAACTTACGGCGCTTGGCGGGTTCTCCGCCTGACAAAGAGGGCATTGCATGGGGCTACAGTGACACCAAAATCAGTGGCACCAAAATACTCCTCATTGAGTGATTCGTCGAGGAAATCCACGCGGGTGCACGACCGCGCGCAGCTATTAGTGTCCTCCAACAGGCAACGGGATCCGCCAGTTAGGAGTCGAAACTTTGGAGTATTCTGCGTCCGAGGACCGTTGCACAGACGGGCGGATAGAAACAGCTTGGCCTTTGAGGCTGCACTGCAGTTTCAATCCAACCCACCCCACTACTTCAATAGACCCTTAATCCGGTTACCCAAAAGCTGTTGCGCGGTCTTCTCGTTTACGAACCGGCCAAGCATGCCCAGGTCAGCATCCACGATAATGTCCTGGTCGGTTACTTCTACCGTACCTTTGATCGGGGTGCTGATAATTCCCATTTTTGCGGTCAGCGCAAAGGTCATCGTCGACCCTTGCCAGCTTCGATGTTCCACCGTTAATTTGACCGGAAGCGCTCCGGCCTCCTTAAACAAGTCGTCCCAGGAACGGTCGACGGATTGAACCACCTCTTCCTTGGTACGATTATGGGATATGGAGATTCGCACAGTCCGTCCTTGACCTTAAAAATTCAGTCCTTAACCTCTACAATTCAAAAGTATATCCCTTGCTGTGTGGATATGCTGGCCAACCTTATATGTCCTTTATACTCCTTCGTGCATCCAATTCTGACTTATGGGAACCATTCCAATGAATCAGCTACTGCCCCTTTCGCAGGAACGCCGCGAGCAACTTTTTCCCAAGCTCGCTGACGCGCAAATCGAACGCATAGCCGCCATCGGACGTACGCGCAAAGTGGCAAAAGGCGAAATGCTGATCAAGCAGGGTGAGATAGCCCCGTTCTTCGTAATCACCAGCGGGCGCCTCGACATCATTCAGCCTACGGAACAGGGCGAACTCACTATCGTTCAGCATGAGCCCGGACATTTCACCGGCGAACTAAACATGCTCACCGGCCGCCGCTCGTTGGTATGCGCGCGCATGGGCGAGGCTGGCGAGGTTATCGAACTTACTCCTGAGGAAATGCAGGCCCTGGTGCAGACCGACGTCGGGATCAGCCAGGTGCTGATGACCGCCTTCATTTTTCGGCGGCTTGAATTGATCGCCAACCACGTCGGCGACGCGGTGGTCATCGGTTCGCCGCACTCTCCGGGAACTTTACGCATAAAAGAGTTCCTAAGCCGCAACGGTCATCCTTATACCTATCTCGATCTCGACAAAGATAGCGGCGTGCAGGAAATGCTCGATAAGTTCAAAGTGAGCGTCGACGAGATTCCCGTTCTGATTTGTCGCGGTACTATGGTCCTTCGTAACCCCAGCAATCAGCAAGTTGCCGACTGCCTCGGGTTGAATCCTAAACTTGATGAAACTCAGGTTCTCGATGTGGTGATCGTCGGAGCGGGTCCCGCGGGATTGGCTGCCGCGGTGTATGCGGCCTCTGAAGGTCTTAGTGTGGTGATGATTGAAACCACCGCGCCCGGCGGACAAGCCGGTTCCAGCTCCAAGATCGAAAATTATTTGGGCTTCCCGACAGGAATTTCCGGACAGAACCTGGCCGGACGCGCGTACGCGCAAGCGCAGAAATTTGGCGCTAAATTAATTATTGCCCGCAGCGCCACCAAGCTGAGCGGAAAGCGTCCCTATAAAATTGAATTTGATGACGGGCGCTTCGTCATGGGGCGTACCGTAGTCATCGCTAGCGGTGCGCAGTACCGCAAGCTCCCGCTCAAAAATCTGGATGACTTTGAAGGCATGGGCATTTATTTCGGCGCAACCTTCATCGAAGCTCAACTGTGTACCAACGAAGAGGTCATCGTGGTCGGAGGAGGCAACTCTGCCGGCCAAGCCGCCGTATTTCTTTCAGAATTGTCCAAGCACGTGCACATGCTGGTGCGCTCCAACGGCCTGGCCGAAACCATGTCCCGCTATTTGATTCGCCGCATCGAAGACAGTCCCAAAATTACGCTGCACGTCTGCACGGAAATCGCCGCCCTAGAGGGCGGAAATCACCTGGAGCGTGTCCAGTGGCGCGATAAAAACACTGGTGCCACCGAGATGCACGACATTCGGCACATTTTCCTGATGACCGGCGCAACTCCTAACACTCAATGGCTTAGCGAGTGCATAGCCCTTGACGAAAAGGGCTTCGTCCGCACCGGCTCGGATTTGACCGAGGAAGATTTACTCAAGTCCGGGTGGCCGCTCGAACGTCATCCCTTCCTATTGGAAACCAGTTTGCCCGGTGTGTTGGCAGTGGGAGATGTCCGCTCAGGAAATGTAAAGCGGGTAGCTTCCGCCGTCGGAGAAGGCTCCATCTCCATCCACTTGGCGCACAAAGCTCTCGCGGAGTAGCGCCAAGCCGTATCAACAACTCGGGGAAAATACGTGTGCTTTTGCGGCCAACGCCTTAGTTGGCCAGATAGACGCGCATAAGGCTACTGTGGGTCCCTCGCGTCAGCGACGGGTTGAAGACGAAGCGAAACAATTTTCGTGCCGATCACTTCACCGGATACCACCAGTTCCACACGGCGATTCTGTTGCCGGCCTTCCGATGTTTCATTGGACGCGATTGGCCGGGACTTCCCGAAGCCCGCTGCGCTGGTGGAAGATTCCGGAACTCCCTGTGCCGTCAGAAAACTCCGCACGCCTTCAGCGCGCTGCTCGGAAAGTTGTTGGTTGAACGATTCAGTCCCGACGCTGTCGGTATTACCTTCAACGGCCAGCCTCAGCGTCGGATAAGCGAGAACAATGCCGGAGATTTTGGCCAATTTTTCGCGGGCCAGCGGACGAAGCGTGTATTTGCCGGAATCGAACAACACGTCGGACATATTGACGACCAGCCCGCGCGCGGTGTCGCGTGTTTCCAGAATTAAATTAAATTGGGTAAGCAGGCGCGCGCGAATGTCTTCCCGGTCGCGCACAGCTTGCTGCAGTTGTGCGTCCGAGGAAGCCGCTTTTTCGCGGTTACGATCGGAATCGGCTTCGGCGGCGCGCTGCTGTTGCTGCGCGTCGTTCCGGTCTCGCTCCGCGGTGTTGCGGTCTCGTTCGGCATCCGCTTGCGCGCCGGTTGCTTGTTGCAGTTGCGCGTCAGAAGACGCGGCATTTGCGCGGTTACGGTCGGATTCCGCTTCGGCCGCTTGCTGCTGCCGTTGCGCGGAGTCGCGATCTCTCTCGGCGCCGGCCTGCGCCCCGGCAGCTTGCATCGCCGCAGTCTGGGCGTCAAGGTTGTTGCGGTCCGCTTCACGGCGTCGGCGTTGCGCTTCCGCAGTGTCGGCTTCGGCACCTGCGCGGCGTTGCGCTTCATCGTCAGCGCGGTTGTTGGCGGAGGCTTCGCGGTTCGCTCCCGCGCGGCGTTCGTGCGCCAGACGTTCTTCGTCGATATGCTTCACTGAAATTTCACGCGCGTCTTCAGCCTTTTCCACCACTTCGCGTGAGACGGCAATCAGCGATTTCTTATTTTCGTGTTTTCTGATGGCCATGGAGTCGGCTTCATCCATCTGGCGCACCGCTTTATGGTAGCTTTCCGTGGCGTATTGTTCCGCGCCGGCCGATTGGGCAATGCGAATGGCGTTGCGCGCCTCGAAGAATTCGAGTGGCAGCCCGGCGTTCAACACTACGGGGTCAAATTTGTAGCCGGTCGGCAGGTACCCGCCGCGATCGATCAATTCGTACTTGGCGGTCACTGACTCGGTAGAGCCCCTGGTATCCGGACGCACAACATTTTCCAGCACCACTAGGTTGCTGGGACGACGCACCGCATAATAGGGTTCCGCGGTCACAATCATCGCAAACGACTGCAGGTCGGTGGTCACATACAACTTGCTGCGGTGATTGTCCCCTACCAGCACTTCGCCGATGTTTACCGGCCGGCCTTCCGGCGAAATCGCCCACAACACGTAAGTCAGATACTCGTGCCCTAAACTCGTAGGGCGGTCGAGGCCCGAGAATTCCGCATCGATGGAGAGCGCTCCGCGCTTGCTGGCAACTTTGGCCTGACCCATCGCGCCATGCATCAAATCCGTGCCTTGAAAATCAATTTTTGTCGAGCCGCTGCGATGTCTATAACTGACTGCCGGAGTCGACCGGCTCACCACATTGCTGCGAAACTCCGGCATGGGATTGCCCGAGTCTGCGGGGGCTTGCGTCTGATATTGCGCCTGCGCGAATGGGCAAAGCGTCGCTGCCACTGTTAGGATGAAAGCTAGTCTCTTCGGCATGATTCTCCTCCATTACTACGGGAACCAGTATGGAGATTTGCGGGCGTCAATACTGTGCGTAAGTGCACGTTTCCCAAAGCGAGACTGTGCACAAAAGCACACTTCGCGGGCGCACATCCTGCTACTTAGCGTTCAGCTGCGGCTCCTAATTGCTATTCGGGGGTTATTGGGAAACGTGTTCGTACCGCGCGCCGGTACTGATGAGATTTTCGATCGCTTCGACACTCTGGATCCCACCGCGCGCGCCGATCGCCGTGCAGTTCAACGCCGCCGCGGCACAAGCAAAATCCAGTTGCCGCGCCAGTGGCCAGCCCTGCAGTAGTCCATAGATGAACCCGGCGTGGAAAATATCACCGGCTCCTGTGGTGTCCAGGGACTCCACGCGAAACGCCGCGGCGTAATGAAATTGAGAACCATCCCAGGCAATCACGCCGTCATGTCCCAACGTCGCGGCGGTGAGGCGACAGCCAAAAGTGGCTTGTAGCGCTTGCAACGCCGCTCGCAAATTCGTTTCCCCTGTCAGGCGCCCGGGAATATCTCTGCTGGCAATCAGGTAATCGATGTTGCCTAGCAGGCCCTGCACGCCAGGATAAACTTCATCGAGATCGGCGATAACCGGGACGCCGGAAGCTTTAGCCCAAGCGGCGGCTTGGATCGCCGCAGCCGTGTCATGACCGTCGACATGCAAAGCCCGCGTCTCGACGATCCACTCTTGTTTAAGTTCCTCGGGCCGCAGCGTTAAATTATTGTCGCGCTTCCAGAGCACCGTGCGCTCGCCGGTATCGTCGACCAAAATAAACGCTTGCTGGCTCGCGCACCCTGGCGCGGCGAATAGATGCGCTACTACGCCGGCCTTCGCAAATTCCGCGCGGTGAATGTCTGCAAACCGGTCTTCTCCAACTTTCCCAACGTAACTGGTTCGCAATCCCCATTGCTGGCAAGCAATAACTGCGCTTGCAACCTGCCCCCCAGGCAAAATATTTGCCGAGCGAAACTCCACTTTGGACCCGAGCTCCGGGTAATGGGGCAGCGGAATTAATGTGTCTATGGCGTTTAGGCCGACTCCAACGAGGTCAATGCTGGGTGACTTGGTCATGAATTAATTGAAGCGCGTGGTTCGCCACAGCGTGAACCCGCAAACAACCAGAAGGATGAAAATTGCCCCGCTCAACAATGCTGCTATTACCCCATTAAAAGGCAAGCTTGGCGCATGCGCCAACGTCGCGAAATACACAAAGACGCCAGTAGCCACCGCGACCACTACCCAGTCTACCGCCCGGCGCCCGCCTCTGGTTTCTCCCGCCACATCTTCACCTTGCATCCGGGCTGCTACAAATCGGCTGTCCATACCATAGCGCCGGCATTCCCGTTCGGTAGCTGCCGCCCACTGCACCTGCTCCGCGCCAGTCGCGGAAGAAAATGCTATCGCCGCGACACCCACCATCATCAGTAGCGAGCCGCCGATGACCTGCATATACGTGGAAGCGCCGCTCCCATGTAATTCCCCGAAAACAAAAATTCCCCACAACAAACCCCATAGTTGATTGGAGTTCGATAGCGGGATGCCGCGGCTGATTCCCAGGTATTTCGCGGCATATTGTTGAAAGAGGTCGCCAATCACCCAAATGAATCCACCGGCCATCAACCAGAAGAGCACCCCGCGCGCGCTGACCAACTCCCGCCACAGCACCGCGAAACCAAGATAACTCACCGTGAGCGTGGCCATCATTCCCAGTTCGCCAAAAGTGAAAAAAGTAACGAACGAGAGAGGATTCATTCCGGACAAATACGCCTTGCGATACGGAATGTACATCGTGCCCCAAAGTATTCCGGCGCCCAGCGCGGCCCACACTCCGCGCATGGAATGACCCGCCGGGGCTTGCGTTGAAGAAGCGATGGCCAGCAGCGTTGCTCCCGCACACATGATCAAAGCACCGCCAAGGACTCCGGTCCAACGGCGCCAGCCCGCTTGACGTAACTCGCGAAAAAAAACGAAGCCCCAGAATATGCCCAACAAGCTATTCGAATTCCACAGAGGAAACGCGATGCTCAAGCCTATGTCGCGTATCGCAAAAATCGTCAGCGTGTTTGCTACCGCCCACATGGATCCGGCCAGTAAGGCCCAAACGATCAGATGCGGCGAGCGCTGCACGTCGGCGCGAATGGAGGACGTCCCAATCATCAAAGCAGGCAAGCTCCAGCGAGCTAGAAACACGCCGACAACCATGATCAGCGAAATAACTAGTGGCGAAACTCCGATGGAAACCAGTTTCGTCGGAGCTTCCGCAGTCCCCAGCCAAGCCCCGGCGGTAAAACCGCAAAGCACTCCCAAAGCGTGCAACTTCTTCGCTCGCCAATCGTTTTGGACTACACCTTCAGTACGGGAGATTGCAGCAGGTTGCATATTTCCCCAAAATCAAAATTTCAACTGATCGCTCGCAGAATCAACAGACCACCTATAAGCACTGCTAGCGGCACCCAAAAATGAATGTCCGTCAGTATGCTGCTTATTCGCCCTTGTGTGGGTGATGTACTCGCAACTCGCTGCACATTTTTCTCCTTGCGCTTAGCTCCCCGCAGAAAGATTTCTTCGCGTGCGGCTTACGCTGACAGAGCCGATATGAGTTTGCCTTAGAATCGGGACACGATGAACAAACCCCCGCCAATAGCCACAACATCTTCCAGCGTGGCGATCACCAGGTCCGGTACTTTAAGGGCTCTCACTAATCCAGTGCGAGCCTGGTAACCACCGAACGTGCCGATAAGCGCGCCCACAATACCCATGACGGCGCCAAGTACCAGCGACTGCGTTCCCGCGGCAGCAATCCCCGCACCGCATAAACCGCCGGTCACGATGCGCGCTATCAGGCCAGGCGGCGCTGTGCGGCTGGGGGTTGACGGAAGTTGGTCAGTAATCAATTCGGCGACGGCCAGTAAAACAAAAATGACCATCGCCGCGGTGGAAGCCATGAATGATAAGGGCGTGCCATGCAAATTAAGCCAGCCCCGATGAGCACCCCACGCCAGCACAGCAGGCGCCGTCATCGCGCGCAAGCCCGCAACCACACCCAGAAGAAACGCTAAAAGCCACACCTCAGAAGCAGTCATCCGAAACCTCCTTCTTTATGCTGATTTCGCTAGCGCAATTTCCCCAAAATCAACAAATGCCCTGGTTGGACACCCGGCTTACGCACAATTCCATCGTCGATGGGCAGCCGAAGGAGGATATAACCGGAACCGATTTTTAGGGTAGCAAGTTGTTTGGCTACAGCGTGCGAGCCTGGCGCCGCTTCGCGTTACGCCAGCCTCAGCCGCTAAGAGCTAGGTTCAGGCTTCATCCAGTTGCAGCACAAAGCCCAGCAGAACGAGATGCCTGGGGGAATATCGCCTTCCGGCTTCTTCCCGGGTGTGCCGCCAAAAAAAGTCCACTCGGCCAACACCCTTTCGTCCCGGCAAGCCTCTAACAGAAGGCCGGGCGAGTCTTCGCGTGCAGTGTTATCATACGTCGCGCTTTCCAAAATAAATGGATAAGCACGCTCAACCATATAAAGGCACCCATGTTGACTGAACCACAACCAGCTCGACCATCATCAGCTCAGCTACCAACTTCCAAGTCGCCCTTGAAGAACCCCATCTTGTACTCTTCCTTGGCCTTGCTGGCCGTTTTGCTGTACGTGCTGTGGATCTTCTTCTCGCGGTGGCAGGAAAATCGCCAGTACCAGCGCCGCGCGTTTGAGGAGCGATCTCAAAAACAGCTCGATGCGGACCGCCAGACCATAGATCAACTTGGCGGGAAGGAACTGGCTATCCAGGCTTTCTATGCCAGCCCAGGAATTATCCACCGCGGCGAGACAGTGCAGCTCTGTTATGGCGTGGCCAACGCCAAGACCGTGAAGCTGGAGCCGCAAGACAACCCGGTTTGGCCGTCTTACAATCGCTGCGTGGAGGTCGCGCCCAAAAAAGACACCACCTACACCTTGACGATTCAGGACGCTGCCGGTCACACGCAGACCCAGACACTGGATATCAAGGTTAAGTAATCTATCATCTGCCCGTACGGGCTGGGGCGTAAGGCCGGTGGTTGCGACGTGGTTTCCCTTGTGGCCGCAATTCCACCCCATCTATAATCACTTATAGCGGGGTTCGGCACTTCCGGACTCCGCGTCTTTTTTTAATTCGCTCTACGGAATAGGTCGCTGATAAAAACATGCAAGATCCGCTGGCCAAGATAAAACAAAAGTTGCTGGAGGAAATCGACCAACTCTCCCATGAGTTGAACGTTGATTTGCCCAAGGAAATTGCCGTGGCACGCGCGCATGGCGACCTTTCCGAGAACGCCGAATATAAATACGCCAAGGAGCGCCAGGGCTTCGTTAACGCGCGCATCGGCCAGCTGAAAAAACGTCTGGGCGATCTGGGTATGCTCAATCTGACCAACATTCCCAAGGATCGCGCCGGCTACGGATCGCGTTTGACGGTTCTGGATATGCAGCGCGACATCAAGGTTGAATACAAACTGGTCAGCACCGAAGAAGCCGACGCGGAACACGGGCTAATCTCCACCACCTCGCCCATTGGCAAAGCGCTCCTCAATCGAAAAGTCGGTGATGAAATCGAAGTGGCTACGCCGGCAGGCAAAAAAGAGTTTGAAGTCGTCCGGCTGACAACTATTCACGAAGAAGTGTAACCCTTGCACGTTGGGTCCCGTCGTAATGGTGACGTCGCATGCCGGCGTATCTTGACTACCTGATGAGGTCTTATGTACTGGGGAGCAGGTCCGGATCTCGGGCTTTTAACCGTTCTCGGCTATTTATTTTTCGTTGCCGGCGCTGCGTCCATGTGGCGTGCACGTGAGGTTGTTTTCTTTTGGCTCCACAGCGAAGCCAACGCAACGCGCCGCAGCCTTTCACGCTACACTCCCATCGGTCCGTTCTACAGCCCGCGTGAACAATCGCGTTTAACAATTCTGCGCAATTGTTTGTTGGCTTCGGTCGACCGAATGCCACGCTCTTCGATGCTTCGCTCTGCAGTGTTAATGGCTATTGCTGTTCTGCTTGTTTCCCTCGACTTTTTCTTCTAGCGGTCATACACGCAAGAGTAAAGAAAGCGCCGCCTATCATGGCAAAAAATAAAAGACCGCGACATGTCAGCCCGAAAGATTGGGGTGCTGTTGATTCACCGGCGTTGAGTGATGACATTTTGGCCGCGATGAGACCTGCGCGTGAAACATTTCCTGAACTCGCGGAAGCATCCGCAAAGCGCAAACGTGGTGAGCGTGGCCCTCAGAAGAAACCGCGCAAGGTGCTGATCTCGCTGCGCGTGGAGGCCGGCACGCTGGAAGCTTTTAAAGCCGGTGGGCGTGGCTACCAAACGCGTATGGCAGCGGTGTTGAAAAAGCACGCGAATCAACACTAAAGGTAAAAACTAATTCCTAGATGTTACGCATCTATTTCGCCACTCCAATAAATACCCTGCATAGACAAACTGCCACCGCTTTGCGATTCTGAATTTGCAGATGAAACCAGCACTGATCGTTCATGGCGGCGCGTGGGATATTCCGGATGCCGCCGTTCCCGCTTGTAAATCTGGTTGCGAACGCGCACTAGCTGCCGGTTGGCGCATCCTCGAAGCTGGTGGGTCGGCGCTTGATGCCATCGAGGCCGCGGTGGTCATTCTCGAAGACGATCCGGTCTTTGATGCCGGCTACGGCTCGCATCTCAATCTCGATGGACGAGTCGAATGCGACGCCATCGTGATGAATGGTTCAACACTTCGCGCTGGGGCTGTCGCGACTCTGCAACAGGTACGCAATCCAGTGCGCCTCGCGCGCAAAGTCCTCGAGAATTGTCCGCACATGATGCTCGTCGCGGAAGGAGCGGAGCGCTTCGCCGAGGAGCAGGGAATCGAGTTGTGTGCCAACGAAGAACTGGTCACCGACGCCGAACGTGAGGCGTGGTCGAGATGCAAAATGGGCAAACACGCTTTGGCATTTCATCGTGGGCATGAGCAAGGCACCGTCGGCGCCGTGGCCATGGATCGAAACGGCCAGCTCTTTGCCGCTACCTCCACGGGCGGAACCTGTTGCAAGCTGCCTGGCCGAGTCGGCGATTCGCCGTTGATCGGCTGCGGCTGTTACGCGGATCGGGAAGCTGGCGGCGTTTCCTGCACCGGCTACGGTGAGGCCATCATGAAAATTGTTATGGCCAAGACCGCCGCCGATCTTCTGCGCCATTCGCCCGATGAAAACAAAGTTGCGACTCGCGCAAGAGCCAAAACAGAATCTGCCATGGCCGCGGCACGCGCATCGGTGGATATTCTTGCTCATCGCACTCAGGCCACCGGCGGTCTAATCCTTCTCGATCGCGACGGAAATCCCGGATGGGCTTTCAATACCCCGCGCATGGCGTATGGCTATGTCCAGAGCGATGGCAACGTTGTTACCGCCGTGTAGCTCCGAGCGGGCGCGGCAAGGAATTATTGCCTTGCACCTCAATCTTCTGATTCAAGTAACAAGCTTGGTCTACCCATTTTGCTAGAATGAAAGGATGACGACCGTACAGCGCGAGCAGCTCGAGGCGGACGTTCTTATCGTTGGGGCCGGGCCTGCCGGGCTGGCCTGCGCACTGCACCTCGCGAACCTCAGCAAGAAACACAATGAAGCGGGAGGCGCTGCAGGCGGTCCCGCGCTATCGACGGAAAATATCTACGTCATCGAAAAAGGACGCGAGGTGGGCGCGCACCAGCTTTCCGGCGCGATCATGAATCCTAAAGCGCTCGCCGAGCTGGTGCCGGATTTTAAAAACTCCGCTCCGCTGGACACTCCGGTCACCGACGATGCAGCATTATTTTTTACCAAAAATTCTTCCATTCGTTTTCCGCTGACTCCGCCGCCCTTCAAAAACAAAGGCAATTACGTTGTTTCCCTCAACAAGATAGTGAAATGGATGGGCGGGCTGGTGGAAGCCGCGGGCGTAAATCTTTTTACCCAGTTTGGCGGCGCTTCATTGCTTTACGAGGGCGAGGGGATCGCCGGCGTAATCACGGAAGACAAGGGCGTGGATAAAAACGGCAAGCCCAAGGCTAACTTCACACCCGGATACGAACTGCGCGCCAAAATCACCGTGCTGGCCGAAGGAACGCGCGGCTCCCTGACCAAACAATTAGTGGAGAAAAAAAATCTCGCCAACATCAATCCGCAGACCTACGGGCTGGGCATCAAGGAATTGTGGGACGTGCAGCCCGGCCGTATCCAGCCGGGTTTCGTAGCGCACACGCTGGGCTGGCCCATTTCCACCGACATGTATGGCGGCGGCTGGATTTACGGGCTATCAAACAATCGCGTGTCCATCGGACTCGTGGTAGCGCTCGAATACGGCGATCCGCGATTCGACCCTCACGCGGCATTTCAGCAGTGGAAGACTCATCCGTTCCTCCAGAAAATCCTCGATGGCGGCAAACTGGTGCGTTACGGCGCAAAATCCTTGCCCTACGGTGGCTGGTACGCCATGCCGCGAAATTATCTCGATGGCGGACTGATCATCGGCGACTCCGGCAGCTTCCTCGATTCACAAAGACTCAAGGGCATCCACCTGGCGGTGAAAAGCGGCATGCTCGCAGCGGAGACAATTTTCGACGCGCTGAAAGCCGGAGACACCTCCGCAAAAACGTTGAGCGTATTCCCCCAAAAAGTCGAGCAGAGCTACATCAAAAAAGAGCTGTGGGAAGTTCGCAATTTCCATCAATCCTTCCAGCATGGTTTGATCCCAGGATTGTTCCAAACTGGCTTACAGTTCATTTCTGGTGGGCGCGGGCTCATCGATCCGATGCGCAATCACGCCGGCTACCAGGCCTATAAAAAGCTCGATCGCGCGACCGCGGGCGCTCATCAGAGCGAGCCAGAACGCTTCAAGGGCGACGGCAAATTGACCTTTGACCGTTTGACGGACGTGTATCACTCCGGCACGCGCCACGAGGAAGACCAGCCCTGTCACCTAATCGTTCGCGATTTAAATGTTTGCGCCACGAAGTGCGTCGTTGAATATGGCAATCCCTGCCAATATTTTTGCCCCGCGGCGGTTTATGAAATGGCCCGCGACGCCAACGGCCGGCCCAAATTAAAAATTAACGCCGCCAATTGCGTGCATTGCAAGACGTGCGATATTGCCGATCCTTATCAGATCATCGATTGGGTTGTGCCCGAAGGTGGCGGCGGACCAAATTACGAGGGCATGTAGTTCAAGTCAGCAAGCGCCTGAATTCAATTGAGTCTCACCGAATCAGTTGTACTCACTGCCCGCGACTGAACTGTGTTCAACTGCGTACTTTATCGGACTCGGCTATTCAGAAGACCTTAATCCCTTAAACAGAAGCCAAAAACTCAGCGCCAGTTCGAAGATAGCCATGGGCGAGTCGAACCACCACAGATTCACGACTTTGGCGAAGTCGGGGAGGATGTAATAAACGAAAGTGCAGGCGGTGCACCATGCACTGGAGATCGCACCAAAGGCAGCCAGTGCCTTGGGGATGTAGTTCGACTTGAACCACAAGTAGCCGCCAACTGTCGCTCCCAATCCCCAAAACAGCAACCCAACGTAGTACGCGTCGAAACCGCTGAGGTACAGCCGCGCCAAGGCCGGCAATTGGTCAGGTCCAAACGCACGAGAGTAATCAGCGTCTCTCAAGAGTCGCAAAGCGGTAAAGAGATTGAGCGTCGCCAGGAGCCATGTGAGGCCATGGACCAGCCTGCCGAATGCCGCGAGCAAGGCAAGGTTCTGGTTAATCGGCTTGAGAATCACGTAAAGCGCTGTCAGGAGTACGACAACGCCAACGCAGTAAACCATGTCGCCCGCGATGCCAACACGGAATAGTGTTTCGTGCGCCAGAATATTCCGCGCGGTCTCCGCCGGATTACCGCTGACGATAAGGCGGGCGAATATGCCGAAATTGACCGCGACCACGATGGCGAACGAAATCGGGAAAGCAAGCCCTGCGATCCGTGCAGCCGTGCGTTGTGACTTGTCGATGGTGCTGATCGCCATTTCATATCCTCCTGCGACTGGGTCGTGCTGGAAGGCGGCGGCCCAAATTACGAAGGCATGTAGTTCACGTCAGCAAGCACCAATTCAATTTTCTCGCCGAATCAGTTGTCGTTCCCCACTTACCTGCTGACCCCACTTCGAGAGGTTCACGCCCTTCACGATCAGCCACAAGCACGTGGATAACTCTCCAATGAATGCGGGAAGCAAGGCAGCTGGAAACATCTTGGCCGCAAGTACGGGAGCAAGAAGCAGCGCAAAACTATTGGTCAAATAGCATAGTCCGGCAACAAACTGCAAGATGCCCAGAGTCTTGGGGAAGTATCCCGACTTGAACATCAAATACCCGATTACCAGGCAGGTAAAGCCAAAAAATACCAGGCCGATGGAGAAACCGTATTCATGCAGAGTGAGACAAGCATTCGCCAGAGCCTGTAGCTGGCGTGCATCAAAAGCCTTCAGATAGTCCGCGTTCCCCAGGAAAACCACTACCGCAACAAGAGTTAACTTGTTGGCGACCAAAACTGCGGTTTGAACCAAATTGAATAATGCCGCAAGCAAGGAAAGGTCTTTGCTCACCGGTTTGAGTAGCACATAGAAGATCGGTATCAAAGGGACGTCAGAGACGTGCATGAGCAGGTCGCCTGCAATAGCGCTGCGAAACAGGAGGTTGGAGTCATAATCTTATGAGCCGTGGCTGCAGCGTCTCCGGCCACGATGAGATTGTTTCGAACGAAAACCTCGCCGAAAAGGCCAGCAAGGATGTTGAACAAATACAACACGCCGCCGATTCTTGCGTAAACTTGCGGCCAATTGTTGACCTTCCGGTTTGTCATTCGATGCCTCTCGAATCGCGGTGCGTGAATATCTTCCGCCAGCAATGATGCCTGATTAACGCCTTATCGGAAATGTGGCCTCAATGTCCGGTTACGCCGTTACTGTACAAGTGGAAGTCTGACTTTTTGTCTTATGATCTCCATTCTTCAGCTGTGCTCTTCACGTCAAAAAAGAAAACGCCGCCAGGGTTGGCGGCGTTTTCTTGTAACTGACGAGTCGGAAGCGGAAATGGATCAGTTAGGCGACAAGCCGTACACGCTGATTTCTGAAGCGGTCCCAACGTATACCTTGCCATTCGCAACGGTAGGAACGGTAAACTTCACCGCTCCGCCCGCTTGATCAGCTCCATTGCCAGAACTATTCCATAGCTCTGAACCCAGATTAGTTGCGTCATAGGCGTGCAGCACTGCCGTTCCAGCGTTTTCAATGGCCCACACGATTCCGTTGGATCCGCCCTGCGCCGAAATCGATGGCGTGGTGCCGGGGAATCCAAATGTGCCGGGCGATTGTGACGCCGGTGACGTATTGAATTGTCCCGCGCCGGTATTGAGCGTGTAGCTCTTTACGTGGTCACTGATCGGCCCAATGTAGAGTGTGTTCTGCCAAAATGCCGCGGTGGAGAAGATTCCGTTCCCAACCGAGAAGATCTGCACGGCGCCTGCGTCATTGCTGGTATTGCCGCCCAGATTATCCCGATTCAAGAGGTACAACGTTCCTTCTTTTCCTCCGCCGATAAGCAGGTGATTTGGAGCAGTAGGCTGATCGACAAGGATGGCGGCTCCGCCGGAACCCAGGTCGACATCTCCGCTACTCAGTGATGCCTGGTCATTGGGACTGAAGTAGCCGGTGACACTCATACCGCCGCCGGGGGACAAACGCAAAAAGCTGTCCCCAAATTGGCTGTTACCGTCGAAATTTCCATTTCCTGTAATCACGTAGAGGCTGTTGCCGGAGTCCGCGGCGGGGGCGCCACCAGACATCCAGATTCCGCCGAAACCCGAACCGGGATCGTCATTGAATACGGAGACTTGCGAGAGATTGGAAGTGTTGTAGCCGACGACCCAACCGTAGTAAACGGGATTGTCCCCATGGGAAGCGTAGGCAATATAAACCACGCCACCCACCAGTGCGAGTCCAGCTCGCTGATTCTGTCGCAAGGGATCGAAGTTCATTCCGTTCCACGTAAACGAAATTTCTTGCGGCCCGCCGAATCTTTCCGATCCGTCTGACAAATTCAGCGCATGCAAGCGTTGATGGAAGCTTGAGCCATTCTTGGATTTGGACACCACGTAAATGGTGTTTGTGTTGGGATCGATTACCGGAGTGCCCACGATACCGATATCAGGACTGATGTCGGTGGTACCCACATCTCCACTGTTGACCCACGTTTCGCCACCGGCCAGCAAACTTTGCGACCAATACGTCTGGCACGGTGAGGCATCCGCGTCGAAAGCGTAGACGGTGTCGTGTTGCGTCGCCGCAATGATCACGTTATGAGTTCCACCGCCAATATTGGCGCCAGCTACCCACAACGGTTGCGCGTAGGCGGAAGCGTCGATGCTGCAGGCAAAACGCTTGCCGAAAGAAGAACCCTTCACACTCGAAGTATTTAAAGCATATTCCTGGGCGTTCACACCATCCCTGGACAGGTCGTTGTGATAGGTGAATACGCCGGCAAGGTCGGTAGTCGAAACGGTAGCAGTGGCCGAGACAGTTGAATCCGCGTCGCTTCTGGCGGCTACGGTATGGGTACCGGGTTTGTTCGGCGCTGAGTAGACCCCTGACGTATTGATTTTTCCAACGTCAGAATTGCCGCCCGGAACAGAATCCACTTCCCAATGCACGGTGGTATCGGAACTTCCCGTCACTGTGGCCGCGAACGTTTGGGTCTGGCCAGTTGTGAGGCCAGCTCGGACGGGACTGACACTAACAGAAACTGAACCGGTCGGTGGCGGTGTTGGTGGTGGTGTGGGCGTTGGAGTCGGTGTGGGCGTTGGAGTTGGCGTAGGCGTTGGAGTTGGCGTAGGCGTTGGAGTTGGAGTCGGCGTGGGCGTTGGAGTCGGCGTGGGCGTTGGAGTCGGTGTAGGCGTTGGAGTCGGTGTAGGCGTTGGAGTCGGTGTGGGCGCTGGAGTCGGCGTAGGCGTTGGGGTCGGTGTGGGCGCTGGAGTTGGTGTGGGCGTTGGAGTTGGTGTGGGCGTTGGTGTCGGTGTCGGAGTAGGTGTCGTCGCCGTGTTCGTGATTGTAATTGTTGCGGCAGAAGTTTTTGTGCTATCGGCGTTGGATGTGGCGGTAGCAGTCACCGTGGCCGGAGATGGCGTTTTTTTCGGGGCGACATAGATAACTGGAGAGCCTGTAGCGCTAATGGTTGTAGACAGAGAGCCGCAGGCAGACCCGCTGCACCCCGCTCCGGTGAGCGTCCAGGTCACGCCTTTATTTTGATAGTCATATTGCAGTGTTGCGCTTAGGGTCTGCGCATGCCCCACTTGCACGAAGATGTTTGACGGTGAAACCGCGACCGTCAATGGCTGGCTTATGTGGGCTTGCGCGGTAGCCATTTTTGTCGGTTCCGCTTGCAAAACTGCCGCGATAGTGACCGCCTCAGGCGAGGGAATGAGCAGGGGAGCAGTGTAGAGGCCCGTTGCGTCGATCGTGCCGTGCGTAGGCTCGCCTCCGGTGGTTCCATTCACTTGCCATATCACGGCGGAGTTGGAAGTATTGGCGACAGCTGCCGTAAACTTTTTTGTGCCCAAAACCGGCACGAAGGCGCTCGTTGGCGTCACCGATATCTGGGCGCCTTGTGCCGTTTGAGTGGCCGCCGCAAACGGCGAGCCCGAGCTGGCGCATCCCCAAGATATGAAGCCAATGCCAAAAAATAAAGCAACAACCAAAAGATTTCCCAAGCGCACAAAACTACGCAACATCATGAATTTATTCCTCGTCAAAAAATAGTAGTTAGTTCCTCTTGCGAGGACGCACGCGATTAAAAACTGCCGCGATTAATCACCGAACTGGGGGACTACTCCGGGTTGGGGTCGGAGTGAGGTAAAAGACTAATATTGATGATGGAAAAAGTAAAGCTCGCACCCGCTGGCTAGTGTCAAATCTGCCATGCGATAGCGGAAGACCGTAACGAATCAGTTAGGTGCCAGACCGTATACGCTGATTTCTCCAACAGTCCCCACGTACACTTTGCCGTTGGCCACGGTCGGCACGGTGAACTTCACCGCTTGTCCGGCCTGATCGGCGCTGTTGTTCGCACTGTTCCAAAGTTCCGTGCCGAGATTCGTTGCGTCATAAGCGTGCAGCACAGACGGTCCAGTGCCTTTCTCTGTCGCCCAGACGATTCCGTTAGACGTTCCTTGCGATGAAATGGATGGCGTGGATCCTGGGAATCCGAAAGTGCTGGGCGACTGAGAGGCAGGTGAAGTGTTGAACTGTCCCGTCGTGGGATTAAAGGTGAAACTTTTTACGTGGTCCGAATCGAGCCCGACATAAAGGGTGTTCTGCCAAAACGCCGGCGTGGCGAAGATCATGTTTCCAAGCGAGAAACTTTGCACCGCTCCAGAATCGTTATTGGTATTACCACCCAAATTATCCCGGTTCAGAACGAACAATGTCCCTTCTTTTCCCCCGCCGATGGCCAAGCGCTGCACCGGGCCGGAAGGCTGATCGACGAGAATCGTTGCGCCTCCCGAGCCGAAATCGATGTCTCCGCTATCCAGTGATGCTTGATCGCTGGGTGCAAAAAAGCTCGAGACGGTCAAGCCTGGTGTAGACAGTTTCAAAAAGCTGTCGCCGAATAGTGTCGCGCCGTCGAAATTTCCGTTTCCGGTGATGACGTACAAATTATTGCTGGAGTCAGCCGCCGGAGCGCCGCCGGCCATCCATATGCCACCCATGCCTGGACCGGGCGTGTCGTTGAAGACGGAGACTTGCGCGAGGGTTGCTGCGTTGTAGCCAACGAGCCAACCATAATATGTGCCTATGTCTCCGTGCGAACCCCACGCGATATAAACGACACCGTTAAGAAGCGCCAGCCCTGCTCGCTGGTTCTGAGACATTGGACTAAAAGTAACCCCGCTGAACGTCGCAGCAATTTCTTGCGGGCCGCTGAATTTTTCCGATCCGTCGAGCAAGCTTAAGGCATGCAGGCGTTGGTGGATGGTTGCGCCATTCTTGGATTTGGAGACCACGTAGATTGTTTTGGTAGCGGGATCGATTACCGGGGTCCCGACGATACCGATATCCGGCGCCAGATCGGTCGAACCGCCGACGTCCATATTGTTAACCCAGGTTTCTCCGCTGGCCAACAGACTCTTTGACCAGTACGTTGTGCAAGGTGCAGCGTCGGCGTCAAAAGCGTAGACCGTGTCGTGCACCGTGGCGGCGATCAAGACATTGTGAGTTCCACCGCCGATGGCTACGTTAGCTACCCACAGGGGTTGCGCGTAAGCAGAGGCATCGATGGCGCACGCGAAACGCTTACCGAACGTAGAAGCTTTTACAGTCGAAGTATTCAACGCATATTCCTGGCTGTTCACGCCATCCCTGGATAGATCGTTGTGATAGGTAAACACCCCGGCGAGATCGGTGATGTAAACAGTGGCGGATGCGGAGGCGGTACTGTCCGCCACGCTTCTGGCAACTACGGTGTGAGTACCTGCCGAGGATGGCGGTGAGTAAACGCCAGCTGCGGTTATGGTTCCCACGGAACTATTGCCGCCGGATATGGAGTCCACTTCCCAGGTTACGGTGGTCACGGAGTTTCCCGTAACCGTAGCCACAAAAGTTTGAGTCTGGCCGGTAGTAAGGGCCGCCCGACTGGGACCAATGGTTACAGAAGCTGTGCCGCTGCCGCCGCCGCCCGAGGAAGGGTCGCTGGAAGTAGCTGCTCCACCGCCGCAACCCACAAACAATAAAGGAAATACGAGGAGGGCTGAGATAAATAGAAAATTCTGACACTGTTTAACCGTGAATGAAGCCATGAATACGAGTTCCCCTGACTGATTGAGTTGGTTCCCCGCGGGAAGGGAGACTGCACCTCTACCGCTCATGCGAAGAATCCCGGGCGGGGAGGTCGGGGGACTAAGGACTATTAAAGCCTAAAAGGTCTGATGCAAAAAGTAAAGACTCAGGTGACGGAAAAGTTCAAGAACCAAAGGGCCACAGTTTGCGGAAGAAATTGCGAACGCGTTCCGTCAAGGAAGCAGTCTTGACGGGCGGCGGAGCGGCCGGGGGTGCTGCGGCAGGAGGAGGCGGTGCTGCGGGAGCCTTGACTGGGACGACATCGCCCTCAACCTTCCCCTGAAAAATGAGCGTAGGCCGCACCCGCACACGACGAATCATCATGATCATCTTGGGGTCGACTTCCGGCTGCACCTTGGAGTTGGCGTTAAAAATCAATGGAGGCACAAAAACCTGGTAGATCGGCTCTTGCTTTGGTGCGACAGGTTTGGGAGGTTGCGCGGTAGGTACATTTGGTTTGACGTCGTCGACCTTATGGCGCACTTCCTCAGCCGTGGCCATTCTGCTTACTTCCGGTGGTGCCGCTTCGGCAAGCTGCAACTCGCACGCACAGTGTTCGCCGGTGTCAGTCCGAAGTGAATCGATTTGTCCGTTGGCCAGAAAAACACTTCCGCCCTGCGGCACCAGAATATTTTGACCGGTTAACTGCTGCTCGAGGCGCAAGGCCCCGCGATTGGTGCGCACACACATCGCGCCGCTCGAGTCAAAACCCACGATGGTATCTTGCGGTCCCCCGCCGATCGCCACTGGCTGGGCCTGAATTTGCGGGGTGTACATGGTGAGGACCGGCGAACGTTCGATGTGCGCGTGAATCGTACCGGTATCGAGAGCGATGGTGAGCGAGTTGCCGGATTTGAGCACCGAGAAGTGTGCTGGTCCGCATATCGCGATCTGCCCGCCTTCCATCAGATTTATGCGTGCGCTACCGGATTTGACGCGTACATCGCTGCCACTGTGCAGCACCGTGGCGACGCTGCCGTTGATGTTCGAGACGCTCATGGGCCCGGTCACGGCGATCGCTTCGCCTTCGATGGCGCCCACAGCATCGCCCGGCGAAGGATTATCGGGGCGCGCAGCAGCCGTGAACATTCCGAAGAGCGCAACGCTGGCGGCGATGGAAAACAGTGCCATGTCGCGCCGCGTGTTTTGGTTTTGAAACAGAGACGCCAAAAATTTCACTCCTCTGTATTGCGTGCTTTGTATTGAGTGCACTGTATTGGGTGCATTGACCCGCGGGAACTCTCGCGAAAGCCTCTCAGCTTATACTATACGACGATGGCTAACCCCGAAGCAGAGCAAGGTGCCCCAAGTGAATCAGGCAAGGGGCCGTCGCCGTCATCGGCTGCGCAACCGGAAGGCGAGCCGGTAAATCTACATTACGACACGCGGCTGCCAGAGCTTCCCTGGTCGCGTCGCGCGCAAATTCCAATTATCGCCGCGGCGGTCTACAGCGTCATTCGCACTCTGGGACCCACGCTGCGCTTTGAGGCGCTGGGGCAGCAACAATCGGAACGTGTTTACGCCGCGGGACAGCGATGCATTTTTGCGTTCTGGCACCGCGTCATTATTCCAGTGACGTGGTGGGCCAGGAATCGCGGCATCGTGGTGATGAACACCACGGCGTTCGACGGCCAGTGGACGCGCAAGGTTATCGAGTGGCTGGGATTCGGCACGGCTCAGGGAAGTTCGACGCGTGGTGGACTGCGCGGGTTGGCCGTGATGGCCAAGCAGCTTGAACAAGGCCTGGACTGCGGCTTTACCATTGATGGTCCGCGCGGGCCGCGCTATGTGGCCAAGCCAGGGCCGGTGATGCTGGCGCGAAAGAGTGGCTGCCCAATCCTGGTATTTCACATCGGCGTGGATCGCGGCAAAACTTTCACAAATACCTGGGATCATTTTTTGCTGCCTGCGCCGTTCGCCCGAGCGGTGATACTGTGCGCGCCGCCAATTTACGTGCCGGCGGATGCCGACGCGGACTTGATGCAAGCGAAGCATGCCGAAATGCAGCGGGAATTGGAGCGCGTTCGCGACATCGCCGAGGGCTGGTTTCAGTTTAGCGAAGAGGAACGGCAGCATTACCGCGCCGAATTTTTAAAATAAAACTTTATTTGGCGGGACGTTCCGCGAGCTTAACCTGCACATCTATTTTTTTGCCGCCGCGGTACAGCGTGACCGGAACGGTATCGCCGGGGCGCTTGCGGTTCAGAATCTTTCCTATGTCGAATTGATTGGTAACCGGCTGGCCGTCGATGGAAGTGATCACGTCTCCACCGATGGTGATGCGGCGCATTCCGGCCTGAGCGACTTGATCGCCGCCTTTTATTCCGGCAGCGGCAGCCGGGCCTCCGCGCGTGACCGTTTCCACCAGTAAACCTTCTTGCACCGGGAGATCGAGCGCTTGCGAGAGGTAGCCACCAACCGGCAATGTTTCCAATCCAAGGAATGCGCGGTGCACCCGGCCATCGGTGATCAAGTCATTAGCGATACCTTTTGCAGTATTGACCGGAATGGCGAATCCGATGCCTGCAGTGGTTCCCGACGGAGTGTAGATCGCGGAGTTAATGCCGATTACTTCGCCGTGGGAGTTGATCAGCGGTCCGCCGGAATTGCCACGGTTGATGGCCGCGTCGGTTTGAATGGCTTCATCGATGAAAGTGGTCTCGCTGGTTTGCACGGTGCGGCCCAGCGCGCTGACCACCCCAGTGGTCAAGGTGCTTTGAAAGCCGAAGGGATTGCCGATGGCCAGGACTTTTTGTCCTACCTGTAAATTATTGGAGTCGCCGAGCGGCAAGGTCGCCAGATTTTTTCCATTGGGTTCGATCTTTAATAACGCAACGTCGTTGCGTTGATCGGCGCCAATAAATTTTGCCGGGTAGCGCGACTGGTCACCCAAAACAACTTCGATGGATTGCGCTTCCTGCACCACGTGAAAATTTGTGAGGATGTAGCCGCGCTTGTCGATAATAAATCCCGAACCCGCGCCTTCCACCGGAACCGGATCCATGAAGAAATCATATTGCGTAGCCTTGGTCAGCACGTTAGCAACTGCGGGCGCGGTCTGCCGGTAGATGCGCACGTTGATGGATTCGTCGTCAGTGAGCGCGGCATCGCGTTGCGAGATGTTGGCAGTCAGACCGGAAGGCCGCGATTCATTAATTGGGCCGGCTCCGACGTCCACCGGTTGACGCGCTCCCCAGCGGCCTCCGGCCCAGTAAGCGGCCAAAATGATCACCACGGCGGCGAGAAAAAGACGAATGGCACTGGAGGATCGCGAGGCAGTCATGTTTGATTGTCCTTCTTCGGGTGCTTAGCACTTAAGACTTTATTCTGTATTGATTTTAACTCTGGTCATGGACTGCTTGGAAATATCTTCTAGGCCGCTTCCGGCTGGAACGCTGCGCTAGTCTTACACGATTCCACCGACGCGCATCATCTCAGTTAGTTGGACGCACTTCGCGGAGTTTGGTAGCGAGTTGCTCGACTTGTTGGCGCGTTTTCGCGAGGGAGCCGGAGCAATCGATTTTCTCGGTCGCATGACCTAATTTCTCTTCCACCGGAAGTTGCGAGGCGATTCGGCCGCGCGCTTCCTCTTCGGTGAAACCGCGAGCCATCAAACGAGAAATTTGCTGCTCTGGCTCGCACCACACGACCACCACGCCATCGAGCCTTTTATCCAGCCCGGCTTCCACGATCAGCGCGGCCTCCACGAATGCGGCGCTTTGCGAACCGCCGCGCTCCAATTTGGCAAATTCGGAAACGATGTACTCCTCCACGCGAGGATGCACGATGGCGTTCAGTTGTTTCAGTTTGATGGGGTCGGCAAAAACGATTTTGGCTAGGGCCTCGCGATTAACGTGTTTGTCGCCGTTCAGGATGGAGCTCCCGAACACGCGCACAAGTTTATGATGCGCGGGGTAACCGGGTTCGATGAGCATGTGCGCGATGGAATCGGCGTCGAGGACGGTGAAGTCCATCTCTCGCAACATGCCGCTAACGGTGCTTTTGCCGCTGGCGATACCGCCAGTGATTCCAAGGCGAAGCATAAGGAGATTCTATCGTGCGGTCACACTGGATTGCGGTTGTTTCGGCTGGGATGCTCCCCGACGCAGGAGTGCAGCTTTTACTGTATTGCTCATGAGCATGGTTATGGTCATGGGTCCGACGCCGCCGGGGACGGGAGTGAGTGCGCCGGCAACATTTATGGCGTCGGGATGCACGTCGCCAACCAGCGCGGAATTTTTCGCGCGGAATTTTTCCAGGCGTTCGGGTGTGTTGCGGAAAAGGCGCTCGGCTTCCGCGGGATCGGTGACGCGATTGGTGCCTACATCAATTACGGCCGCGCCCGGCTTGATCCAGTCGGCTGCCACGTAACCGACTTTGCCCATGGCGGCGACGATGATGTCGGCGCGGCGTACCGTCCCGCGTAGATCGCGCGTTTTGGAATGGCAAATCGTTACGGTGGCGTTGGCGTGCATCAAGAGCAAGGACATGGGCTTGCCGACGATGTCGCTGCGCCCGAGGACCACTGCGTCTGCGCCTTCAATGGGGATGTTGCCGCGCTTCAGGAGTTCCAAGCACCCCGCCGGGGTGCATGCAACGAGTCCGGGGCGGCCACTGACCAGCCGTCCGAGATTCATGGGATGAAAGCCGTCGACATCTTTGGCGGGATCGACTGACTCGAGAATGAGTTTGGTATCGACTTGGGGCGGCAGCGGGAGTTGGATGAGGATGCCGTCCACGGCGGGGTCGCCGTTCAAATCCTCTACTAGCTGCAGCATTTCGCGAGTGCTGACGGTTGCGGGCGGAGTATGCATCCAACTGGCGATGCCGAGTTGTTCGCAGGCGGCGATTTTGCTTTTCACGTAAAGTTGCGAGGCGGGGTTGTCACCCACCAGAACAGCAGCGAGTCCCGGACGCATGCCGGCTGAGGTCATGGCCGCGATCTCGCCTTTAAGCTCGGCGAAAATCTGGTCGCGGATTTTCAGGCCATCGAGAATGCGCGCGGTCATTTGCAGGGGACTCCCATGAGGAACAAGAAAAATCATAGCACACGCGTACTTGCGAGATGAATTGCGCAGCAAAAAGTAAAAAAATATGTTTGCGATGCGATCAGGACGGGTTTTCAGGCATTTCTCGTTTTGCCGAACGTTGTGGGCCTAATCTACTAAGACGTTTTCCATCCTCCGAATGTGACTCGCCAGGAGTGCGTCGAGTTCGATGGTGCGAATGGGCTTGGTGAGATAGCCGTCCATGCCGCTGGCCAGGCATTTCTCGCGATCTCCTCTGGTGGTGCTTGCGGTTAAAGCGATAATCGGCGTGTGTAATTTGCTGCCCTTCTCGCTTTGCCGTATTGCCGCAGTGGCTTCCACTCCACCCATTTCCGGCATTTGCACGTCCATCAGCACCAGGTCAAATCTCTCTTTCTCTAACGCCTGAAGCGCTGCCAGTCCGTTCAGCACAACTTGAACTCGGTGCCCGCGCTTCTCCAGCAATCGCACCAATAATAATTGGTTCACCGGATTGTCTTCCGCCACCAGCACGCGCAAGGACGCCGTTGGGCCGCGCGAATCTTGCGCCGAGGAAGAAGTGATTAGAGGCAGCAAAACTTCCTGCTGATGGGTCGCAAGGATTCGAGTGATAGCCTGGCACAATTCAGATTGCCGAATGGGCTTCAACAAATATGCGGCTACCTGCAACTGTTGGCGACGTTCCGCATCGCCCGGGCGGAGCGCTGAATTGAACATCATGATGATGTCTGTAGATAATTCCGGGCGCTCGCGAATTCCCTCGATCAAACCAAACCCGTCCATTCCCGGCATGTGCATGTCCGTCAGAAGAAACCGGTACGGATTTCCCGCCTCTCTAGCTGCGGAGAGTTCAGCCAGCGCTTCTTCGCCGCCTTGCACGGAGGTTGGTTTCATTTTCCAGCGCTCAAGCATTCCTTCAAGAATTCGCAGGTTAGTGCGGTTATCGTCCACGACGAGAATCTTCAAGCCACGAAATTCGGGCGGGACAACATTCACTACTTTGATCTCCCGCACATTCGCAATGCCGAGAGGCAGAGTAAAGTGGAACTTGCTGCCTCGGCCCAGTTCGCTTTCGACCCAGATTTTTCCGCCCATTATCGCCACCAGCCGCGATGAGATAGTCAATCCGAGTCCGGTTCCCCCATACTTTCTCGTGGTTGAAGCGTCCGCCTGGGAAAAAGAATCGAAGATTAATTTCTGCTTCTCCTTGGGAACACCGATCCCGGTATCGGAGACCGTAAACTGCAAGATGTCTTCATGAGCAGGTCCCGTTACGGGCTGAACCGTTAACGCAATCTCACCCGCCTCGGTAAACTTGATGGCGTTGACCACCAGGTTGGTGACGACTTGTCTGAGCCGATTTTGATCTCCGGTCATGATCTCAGGCACGGTAACAGCTACCTCACACAGAAGATCCAGACCTTTTTCGCCGGCGCGCAACGCGAGCGTTTTCAGCGTCAATTCCAAACAATCGCGCAGATTGAAGTCTATGGATTCCAGGTCGATCTTGCCCGCCTCGATCTTTGAAAAATCGAGGATGTCGTTGATGAGAAAGTGCAATGCGTCTGTGGAGATAACCACGGTGTCCAGGTATTCGCGCTGCTCCGGTGTGAGTTCAGTATTGAGAGCCAATTCGGTCATGCCCATGATGCCATTCAGCGGCGTGCGAATTTCGTGGCTCATGTTGGCCAGGAATTCGCTCTTGGCGCGGCTCGCCGCTTCGGCGGCCTGGTAGGCTGCTTGCGCGACTTGTCTTTCGGTTTCCGCGACTTCTCTCGCTCGCACTAATTCTTTGTGGGTTTGCGCCAGAATCTTTTCCGCGTCCTTGCGCACGCTGATGTCGCGGATTGCCGCGGTGACCAGGATTCCGTCAACGCTTTCGAGCGGGCTCAGCATGATCTCGACTGGGAACTCGCTTCCATCTTTCCGCCGCGCGGTAAGCTCGATCGTCGAAGCGATCTGCTGGCGAGCGGCGCCAGCAGGGAATTGGCTACCAAAGGTGTGCAGCCGTTCCGTCAAACTTTGGGGAATGATGTTTTTGACCTGCTGCTCCAGGAGTTCATCGCGGGGGTAACCAAATTGTTTTTCCGCCTGGAGATTTAAAAGCACAATCTCTTCTCTATGGTTTATTACCACCATGGCGTCGGGAGCCGCTTCCAGCAACGCTCGGAACTTCGTTGCCGCACGTTCACGCGCGGCGTAGTCGCGTCGCAGAATCCAGGCGGCAAGGAAGGCGATCAGGATTCCCGAAATACTCCCCAAGATGATGGCAATTTTGGTCTCACGGAAACGCTGCTGTGCGTTTGCGCTACGCAGTGACAATAAACGATGTTCTTCGCCCTTCATGTGCAGCGCTATGGTAAGAAATTCGTCCAGGAGCCTCTCGTCCTTTGCTTGTCGAATGGTTTCGGTTGCCGCCTCGGAACCGGGTGACTGCCGCAGGCGAATGACAGCTTCACCCTGCCTGACTATCTGATCTGTCAAGCCGGCGAGGATAACCAGCTGGCGCTGCTGATAAGGATTATCGGCGGTCAAGGCCCGAAGAGTTTTCTCTTCTTGATCGAGCGGCGATCTATTGGCGAGGGAAGCTTGAAGAAATGCTTGCTCATCGCTCAGCGCAAATTCTCTATATCCGGTCTCAACATTGGTGACTTCCAAGGTAAGAGTTTCGAGATGTCCAAGGACCTCATGGGTATGCTGCACCCATCGTTCGGTTTCGGCCGAGGCCGCAAGGCTGCGGTAAGAAACGATACCGACGGCAAGAAGAACCGCCAATACGGCTGCAAAACCGATTTGGGTTTTGCGGATTAGCTGCAGCTTCTTTTTCATAGGACCACGATATTGGGAACGGGGGCCTGGTTGGATAACGGCTGAAGACGGTGGCCCGCAAACATGGGCGGTTATCTAGGAGGGGAACTAAAGTTTATATCGGTGCGACATGTGAGCAAGTCAGGTTTGGGGAAAGGTGTCCAATGGATTACAAACCGAAAGCCGATCCGGCTGATCGATTGAAAAGATGGGTTGACGGTGCCAAATCCATCAGAAAAATCCATCAGCATCAATTCGACGATAATCCCCGCACGGCCGCTCTCCTTGACAACTTAGGAGAGTGCGGCTAGTCTCCTAATTACCTTAGGAGGGCACGTGGCAGGCCAAGCGCAGATCCTTCCCGGGAACCTCGACCTCCTCATTCTGAAGGCCGTTTCTCTGGGTCCTCTGCATGGGTACGGCATCCTTCTGCGCATCGAGCAGATTTCTCGCGGCGCCCTGCTCATCGAACAGGGAGCGCTGTATCCCGCGCTGTTTCGCCTAGTGCGCCAAGGGCTGCTCAAGCCAAGTTGGGGCACTTCAGACAACAATCGTCGCGCCAAGTTTTACGAACTCACGCCGGCTGGCCGCAAACGACTGCATCAGGAAGCGGCGGACTGGAATCGTCTCGTCGCTGCCATCGCCTTGGCCCTCGGTGCGGAAGCGGAGGAAGTATGAGGTTCGTGGCCTCGCTTCGTTCGCTCGCGTCCAGCCTCTTGCATCGCTCTCAGATTGAAGGCGACCTGGACGAGGAGTTGCGCGCACACATTGCGAATCGCGCAGACGATCTCGAGCGTTCCGGATTGCCGCGCACCGAGGCGGAGCGCCGCGCGCGCATCGAATTTGGCGGCCAGGAACGATACAAGGAGGAATGCCGCGAAGAACGTGGTGGCGTGTGGCTCGCGTCGCTGTGGACCGATGTGCGTTTCGGTCTGCGGATGCTGAGCAAGTCGCGGGGCTTCAGTGTCGTTGCCGTCATTACGCTGGCTCTCGGCATCGGCGCGAACGCTGCCATCTTCAGCATGGTGAATGCCCTCCTTCTGCATCCTTATCACTTCCGGGATCTCGACGCGCTCGTACGCGTGTGGGAAGACCGCGGAATTGATGAAGGGTACGACGCAAGATACGTAGCGCCCGCGGACGCCAAAGAATTGAGCACTCACGGTGAACTTTTTGAAAGCATTGCCACCTACGAGATACGCAGTTTCAGTCTTGGAGCGGGAAGCGAGATCCAGCCGGCGCTGGGTTGCAGAGTAACAGCGAATTTCTTTGACGTGTTGAGCGTGAGTCCCACGGCGGGCAGGCTCTTTTCTCCTGGAGAAGAACAGCCCGGTGACGATCAAGTCGCGATTGTGAGCGACGGATTCTGGAAGCGCCGGTATGCAGCCGATCCGCACCTGCTCGGTGAAAAAATCTCACTGAACGGCCGCATGTACTCCATCGTTGGAATCATGCCCAAGGACTTTGACTATCCCGTGCCAGTGGAGTTGTGGGTGCCTCTCGCACTGACTCCGGAGGAGCAAGCGGATCGCACCCAACTTTCCCTACAAGTACTCGGCCGGCTCAAAGATGGTGTGATGCCCGATCAGACCGGCGCCGCGCTGGCCAATTTTTCCCGGCGCCTCGAGCAGGATTATCCCAAAACAAACGCGGGACGAACGATGAAGGCGCTGCAGCTTCGCAAAGAGCTGTACGTTTTTACCCTTCCGCTCTTTCTGTTGCTTCAAGCGGCGGCCGGTTTCGTGCTCCTGCTGGCTTGCGCGAATCTTGCGAATCTGGTTTTTGCGCGGATGATCGGGCGACAAAGGGAGATTGCGCTTCGCACCACCCTCGGGGCCGGACGTGGCCGACTCGGGCAATTATTTCTTTCCGAAATGCTCTTGTACGCCATTGCCGCCGGGATCGTGGCCATTACGGCCTCGTTCGCGAGCGTAAAAATGCTGCGAACCAGCATACCGGCAGGTTGGACAAAATGGGTGCCGGGGTGGAATGGCATTCGAGTAGATGGCAATGTTCTCGCTTTTACGATTGCCGTTGCATTAGGAACGGGTCTCGTTTTAGGCCTAGCCACCGTGCTGCATGCGAGTCATGTGGAACTTAACAACACTCTCAAGGAGACTGGGGCAGGAAGCGTGACGCCTGCAAAGCGCCGAGTGCGCAGTGCCTTGGTGATTGCCCAAGTGATGTTTGCATTCGTCTTGCTGGTGTGCGCGGGACTGACCATCCAGGGATTCGTGCGGCTTGCGGACATCTATCGAGGATTTCAACCGGCGAGTGTACTGAGACTCGAGATTTCTTTGCCAGAAAAAACTTATCCGGAAACCGTGAAAATCACGAATTTCTACCAGCAGCTTGTTCGCGACGCAGCATCGCTGCCGGGAGTTCAGCACGCTTCCTTGATCACCAATGCTCCCGCCAGCAACGTGGATAATGAGACGACTTTCTTCAATATCGAGGGGCAACCCGCGCTGAAAGCCGGTGAGGCACCTTCGGCGGATTTGCAAATTGCCACGCCCGACTTCTTTGCGACGTTGAAAATCTCCCTGATCTCAGGACGTTTTCTTTCAGAAGCTGACAATATCGACGCGGCACGCGTGGTGGTTATCAGTCCCGGTATGGCGCAGCGATTCTGGCCGGGAGATGACCCCGTCGGGCATCGAATCAAGCTCGGTACGGCGAACTCGGTGGAACCGTGGGTGACAATTGCAGGTGTCGTCGGCGATGTGCGGCAGAACTGGTGGAATCCCACGACTCGCCCGGTCATTTACAAACCATTCGCGCAGTCGGCGCAGCGCTCCATGACGCTGTTGATGCGTACGCAGACGAACCCGGCCAGTTATGTATCTGCGATTCGCGAAGTGAGCAGACAAATCGATCCGGGAATCGCCCTGCGCGGCGTCGCGACACTTGAAGAAGAAGTGAATGACTCCATTGCCATCATTAGAATCATGGGCATATTGATGGGCATCTTCGGGCTGGTCGCTTTAGTGCTTTCTTCGATTGGGGTATATGGCGTGCTTTCAGAGAGCGTTGCGCAGCGCACTCGCGAAATCGGGATTCGCCTGGCGCTGGGCGCGGAGACTCCCGCCTTGATGAAGCTGATTCTCGGCCATGCGCTGAAACTCACAGCGATCGGGTTGGCCATTGCTTTACCGGTTTCTTTGACGATCAGCCGCGCCATGACCAGCCTGATTTTCGGCGTGGTGAGTATGAATGCCACCATTTTTGCGGCGTTCGCGGCGGTTCTGTTATTGGTGGGTCTCGGAGCTGGTTACTTGCCCGCGCGTCGTGCAATGAACGTCGACCCCATGGTCGCGTTGCGCTACGAATAGTTGTCCCTCGCAGCAGTTAGAAATGAATACCTAAGTGCTTTGTTTGAGAATAAAAATGTCGGCAGTCCGACATTTAAAGTAGTACTGGATATATTTACCAATAGATAAACAATTAGAACGGTTACGATCGTGGGTTCGAATATGTAATTGTAAAAATCGATATATCCTGCTTACCTCCAAGAGGAGTCCAATCATGACGACTCACCTTTGCAGCAGGCATCGGCAGAACATCCCGATTGCTACCTGTCTTCTGTTGTTCTTCTTAGTTGGGGCACCGCGATCTCTGGCGGACGAGTGGTATCGCGGCCTGGACCTGGAATCTGCCCTGGCAGACTCCAGTCTTGTGCTGGTTGGGCGCGTCACCGACGTAAGCGAAACCAAAATTGGCGTGGGAGGCAAGGGCGAGAGCTCTCTGCTGCAATACAAATTCGACCCGGTCCTGGTGCTTAAGGGGGTGTTCTCGCGTGAATCGCTGTTGCTCACCAGCGACGATCTCGGCACGCAACAATTCAATGGGATCGCTGACGCCGCCCCGATCGAGGCCGGTCAGTTGCGCCTGCTTATGCTGGGGCGTTCGTTCGCGGGATACGCGATGCGTCGAGAAGGGCGTAGCTTCGATCAAGCAATACCTCGGCTCAATAGCATTAACGACGAGTTAATCGTGACCGTCAATATTCTGCTGGCAGTCAATCATAATTTGGACCGCGCCAAGAAGGTGGCATTGCTTCTCGATGGTGTGCGAAAGCAGAAGGGCGCGTCGGCTATTCCGCTGCTCGTGGCGGTGGAGCGCCGCGCGCTGCTCGCCGCGCAGACTCCCGGCGCAGTGGAGAGCATTGCCCCGCACCTGAACGATGCTTCGCCTGCGGTGCGCGAACAGGCGGCAAAAACTCTATACGCTTTGCTCAAAGCGGACTACTTAGACCAATCGAAGTTTCGCGAAATGGCGGCGCATGCACTTGCCGCATCGATTGCGAGGCCGGACCCAAGTTTCGCGCCTCGCGTTGCTGCATTTGAGGCACTTGGCGCCGCGGGAGCGCAGGCTTTGGAGGACACGGCGGTAAAAGCCCAGCTTGGACTTGATCCGCTCGGCACTTTCGCGGAACAAGGCGCGCGGCTTCACGCCATTGGCGATCTCAAGGTGCCTGGGGAGTCGCGGGCGGTGCTGACGCTGCTCAATCAGGAGCCTCTGGATGCCCCGGCTGAAATTCAGTATGGAGCGGAGTGGGCGGCGACGCGGTTGGATCCCTCACAGGGCGTCAAGGAAGTGACGCTCAAAATCAAAAAGAAGTACGACGCAGGGCTCCCAGTCGTAACCGAGATAGATTTGCTTGGCAACCTGCCATCCGCCGAGGCCGCTTCCGCGCTGGTCGACGTTGCGAAACTTCCTTTGAATCACGACGAGCGGATGGCGTTCGTTGCAGCGTGCAGGAAGGCAGCGAGCCCTCCGCTGGGGTCGGCACTCGCCACCATGCTTGTTCCCGCTCAGCAGGACATATGGTGGACTGCCGTGGACGCGCTGATAAAAATCGACACCGACGATGCCGCGAAAGCGCTGCAGCCGCATCTCCTGCAGGAAACCAACCTGCAACGCAAAATTGAGATCGCGGAATTTCTGGGACGCCACGGAATTCGAGATGGTTATCCCTACGCCATCGAGCATATGTCCGAGCCGTATCTTCGCGAGGAGGCTATTTCGGCGTTGGCGGCGATTCGCGAACCTCGCGCCGCGGGCGAACTTCGCAAAATTCTTGAGACGAGCAATGATGTGGCTTGGAACAGTGCCGCGGTGCGGGCTTTGGGCGCGCTGGGGGCTTCCGATCTTGCGCCTCAGTTTCTGGAAATGGCCCAAGATACGGCAAACCCGGTCGGCCCTTCTGCGCTCGTCGCCCTTGGCGACCTTCACGAAGGTAAGGCCGTGGAGATTGCGCGCGCCGGTTTTGCCTCACGAAATGCGGAGAGATTGGAGGCCAGCGCTCGCGCCGCGGGTAAGCTACTCGCGTTGCCGGGCGTAGGTGCCGAGGACGTACGCGATCGTCTCGCGACGCTTCTGGCGGATCACGGTGCTTCGCAGCCAGCGCGCCTAGCGGCACTCAATTCGCTGCTGGCGTTAAATGATCGGAGACTCGATGGAGCGCTGGCGCTTGCGGTGCGCGACGCTGGGCTGGAGAACAGCGAACTCCTAAACAAGATCGAAGAACAGTTGTGCAAGCGAAGCGTGAAGCTCACGTTGCCTTAGCGCTAAATGCTTTGTTTGAGAATAAAAATGTCGGCGCCCCGACCTTAAAGTATTACTTGATATATTAACCAATAGATAAAAAATTCGAACGATTGAACCCATTCGAATGGGACTAACTGTCCCTGAAGAAGTTGTTTTCGATTCGAACTACGTTCATCGCAACTTCCGCTTTTATGGAGCTTTCCAAAAAAAAGAGATGGGCATGTTTGGCCGGCGATTTAAACGTTGAAGTGCGTGGTTTTTTGGGGTCATGCTCTTTATGGCAGGGGGATCTATGATCATGCTGTGGTTAGTGACGCTGATTTTAAGCTCGGGTTTCGCCGTTGCTAGCGGAGACGGCGTCAAATGGAAATTGCTCAACGTGGTCATCATTTTGGGATGCATGGGTTTGGGTTACGGCCTTGGTTATGCGCTTGGGTTAGGAAGGGGAAATTTCGGAAGAGTTCCCAACCAGGCTTTACCGCTGTCAATGATGTTCGGAATTGTAGGGGCACTCGGGTGCGTGTGGCAGAATACTTCGCGCCCGAAGTGAAATGTCACAGCATCGAGGAAGTGTGAGGCCGTGAAAGCTTCTCAAAACCATTTGTCCGGTAACGCAACCACTCGTTCACTATGAGGAATTTTCTCCTCCCTCGGGCTAAAGAGGTTGAAGGACCGATGCACGAGTACCGAACGGACTCAACAGCGCCCGAAACCGACTTGAAGGAACACATCTAAGGTGTGCGTATTTGCACAGACTGGGTGATTATGAACCTAGTAAAGTTATGTCGTTAGTTAATCTAGTCCCTCTCATCCGCTCCCTCAGGCAACCTCGAACGGATCCCCGCGCAACTGGAGGCGGTGATGCACAAACGGTTCATTCTGCTGCTCGGCGTGTTTCTGGGTAGCCGTGTGCTGGCGGCAGCACAAATGCCCGCTCCAGAGCTTGTCCCGCCGCAAGAACTTGTTGCATCGATTGTGACCGCAGCACCGGCTCCGTTGCTCGCGGTGTCCTTCCTGGTGCCCGAGAACCCCGGAAAACCCGCCGCCCATTTCGGTTACCTGTTCGCGGGTGCATATGAGCGTGACCAGGGCCTGGAGGGTCTAGCCAGCCTGTCGCCGATGCGCGAGGTCAAGACATTGTTTCTCACGCAGTCGCTACTGCCGCTCGTGCAAATTTGGGGTGGACGGTTGCGGCTTGATGGCTTTACTAGCACGCTTCACATGCAGAACGTGGAGCTTGGTCCCTCAGCTGCCGGCGGTCTGCAGGACTCTCGTCTCCTGCGACAAGGTTATCCCGGAGGGCCGCGTTCGGTCGATCTCTACGGCGTCAGTCTCAGTTTTCACTTTGGACGGGACGCACAGATTGGACGCCCCGCCCAGATATGGCAGTGCCTTGCGCGAATTGTAGAGCGCCGGAAGGGTTGCAGCGAATGATGGCGGCGACGGGCTACTAAGACAAACGTTGCGAATCGTGGCCCTAATCTGAGACTCCGTTCCCCAAAATGGATAGGGGAAATGAAACTAGCGGGTCAACGCCTGATAAAATGGGCCAGGAAATTGGCGGCGCGCTACGAAGGGTACTCCATCATTCCGGATCGTAATTTCTCCCGCCGAACAACGTATACTTGCGACAAACACTGACCTCGAACTGTGGAGGTGCCAGAATGTCAGACGAGGAGTGGATCAAAACACTCGCAGACGGCAGAAAAGTGAAATTCATCTACCAGGAATTGCCGGTGGACGGAGCGTTTCTCACGGCGCAACTTGCAGGTAATGAGTCGTCTATTCGGTCGTATTGACCAAAGCGAGAAACCCGCTTAGCCGTGAAGATGTCGAAAGCCATTTTGAGGGCGAGCTTTCAAAGAAGTAGCATTTTGGAACAGTCTCCGTAGTTCTATATTTTTCACACTTGTGCAAAATGGGACTAGACGGCTTCCATCTCGCTGTTATGGTGGGCGAATGCTGCGTAAGAAAGCTAAGAAAGCAAAGAAAAAACACGGCAACCCGACACGTGCCAGGGTCAAGAAGGAAATGGCAAAGCCGCGCATGTCCAGGTCAGGAAGAATAGCGGAACTGAATCTAGATACTGCGCGAATTCGAGAACAGCCCAGTACCACTATGCCCGGAACCGTCGACAAAATCATTCCGTCTCCACGTCCGAGCCAACCGGAAAAAGCACAGATTACTGTTGACCGCAACGACCACCGGCATCGGGATCTCCGTATTGAAAATACGTTAACTCACGAACATGGCGATGATGTGAAGCTCAAAAAGGGTGCTCACGTTGAGGTTACGGTCACAGCCGAACCACAGAAGTAACCGCAACAAATTAGCGAGGATAGCTAACCGACTTGGCTTGAGACAGTCGGCCTTGGCTTTCGGTCGCCACAATTCTGATCACTAATCGTGCAAAACAACGTTCAGCAGTGAACTGTGCACTTGCAGCCCGCGCAGCCCGCTGTTGTAGTGAATAAATCCCAGCTTCCTGAATTTGTTCATGAACATGTTCACCCGGCTTCGGGTGGTCCCTACCAACTCTGCCAAAGTCTCCTGCGATATTTTGGCCACTATCGTTTCAGGCTCGCCCTCTTTTCCGTAACGAGCAAGTATCAGCAGAGCGCGAGCCAGCCGCTTCTCGCTTGAGTTGAACAACTGGTCCACCAAATCGGCTTCAATCTTGATGTTGCGTCCCAGCATGTAATTAATGAACTTTCCAGCGAACTCTGGCTCGTCGTGGAGGACGCGCGTCATCTCTTGCTTTTCAATGCTCATCGCGTTCAGCGGCGAGATTGCGGTCGCCGTGGCCATGCGTACCGGGTTTCCGATAATACAGCCTTCACCCAGAAAATCACCGGGCCCCGCGATTGCCAAAACCGCTTCCTTGCCCTGTGGATTTACGATGGCCAGCTTGGCATTCCCTGATTGAATGTATAGAACGTCACCGCAGGGGTCGTCCTGCGAAAATATAACCTGCCCTTTTTTGAACTTAGCGATCCGTCGCGATACCCCAGCATTCGAGAGATATTGCTGAACGCCGAACGGCTCTGTTTTCTTGGGTTTCTTGGCCATCTTTGGCCCCTTACCACGCTGCAAAGTCGAGTACCGCTTGCCTGCCCCAAGCCCTGATGAACGCGTTAATCGAGCATGTGAAATCCGCCCAAAACCAGGTGTCAAGTTATCCTACTAATCGGGACTTAGCCTCAAAAAACCTCGACTAGCTTGTCTAATTGTGATGCCGCACTCGACCCAAGGGACTGTGACGGTGGTCAGATGTTTGGACCATCTGGTCGTGTGCGTGGTTGGTTTCCACACTGCGTTGACATACATCGCACCATTGGGCCTGGTGCGCTTCCGGCAACCCAGCAAGATCGGAGGCGAGTGCGGCATTCAGTGCTTCCGTAAGGGTATCGTAGTCAATCACTATAGATTCTTTTGTCCGACGTGTAGCTGAATTCACGCAAGCGGTGACTTGTTTTATCGTTAAGTGGTTCATGGTCGCAATCTGCTATTTTCTGGACTGCCCAAAAAACTGCTGCTCGCGTTGCCGAAAAAGTGGGTTCGCTAGCACGTAGCCGTCACTCTCTTCTGAATTCGATCCGGCAACTTGGGGCGGGAGGAATGATGTTATGCGTGCGTTGGTCAAACACAATGTAGTCACCCGGAGACAATGCAATTATTTCTCTAATGCGAATGTTCGCAGACCACAGGTCGTTGACCGCCTCAAACCAGCGGAAACTTCCATCTCGCTCTTTCTTTAGGATGTCAAAAGGCAAATGCATGGCTGCCTCCTGTGTGGGTAGGAATCTACGGCAAACTGAGGGAGAAAAGGCGGTCACGCTCACACCAGGATATTTGGGCGGGGCCGGAGACTAATTAACGGCTCGGACAATTTGCTGGCTGGAGTGTGCGCGCTAATTTCGTAGGAGTACAGTCTTTTCGGGGCTCAAAGCTGCCAGCAGCTCTGGGAGAAAAATGGCGACAGATAGAGCGATGCAAGGCCTGAGTAACGCGGTACTCGTACATCTCTAACAATGTCGGCCCTGTCAAATCCTTTTTAGAGCGCACTACTCCGTTCACTCCGAAGAGTGATCTTCATTGTTCTTTTTGACTTCTGCACATTAACGACCACGGCTCGTTCGTAATCTGTCGGTC
>DATHRB010000002.1:0-20733 GCA_035482155.1 Verrucomicrobiia bacterium
TTCTCGCAGCGTTGAGGAAGTGTTGCTGCGCTTGCTCGAGACTCAAGAAGAGCAGGATCGTTGGCTCTTGGAAAATAGCGACAGCATTAACGCGAAAATCCGCAACGGCATCGAGCAGCTTGACCGTGGCGAGGGAATCCCCGAAGACCAACTTGACGCTTATCTAGCCAGGCTAAAATCCAAGACCAAATGAGCGCGCGGTATGTTCTTGCGCCCCAGGCCGCTTTGGATCTTTTTGAAATTTGGCACTTCATCGAAGAGCACAGCAGTCGTGCTACGGCCGATCACGTGGAAGCGTCATCCGAGAGAAGTTTGTTTTCTTGGCTTCCTCACCGGAGGCCGGACACAACCGGAGGGAACCTCACCGAACACAATGTGAAGTTTTTTCCGGTGTACTCCTACCTGATTGTCTACAGGCCGCAAACCAACCTGCTGCAAGTCGTTTCGATACTCCACGGTCGTCGCGACGTTGAATAAATTCTCAAGGATCGCTTGTAGTTCGCAGCATGCTTTGTTTTTTCCGAGGGTGGCCTATTCTTTGCGTTTTGCTTTTTGCAAAGGGTGAGGCACTCTTAGGGTGTCCCTGTACTCCCATTTTTTCGAATCTTGCGCATCCAAACGCCCCACGTGACCGGCCCAGCCTCCTCATCGCTGACCGGCCGTCCCGCCACCTTGAGTGCCAACTTAATCTGGCCGTGATGGTAGCCCTCGTGCCAGATCATGTGCTGGAGCAGCAGGATCGGGTGATCATAGTGACGGTCCATGTCCCGGCCTGCCTCCACCCTGCTCTTTACCGCGTCCCGCACCGCCTTGGCGCTATCGTTCAGCATCTGCGCGATGCGCTCAGGGTCACGCTCGCCGACCCACTCTTCCTCAGGCATCTTTCTGGCAAACTCCGGCGCGTCCTCCAACACGAACACAAGTCGCACATAGTGGATGTGTGTGAACAGCTCCGCGACGGACGGGCTGCCCTCCATCGCCCTGACCGCCAGCCCACCCTCCGGCACCGCGCGTAGCAAGTTGACCAGGATGGTATTGTTCCGGTCCCAGGAGTCCAGCATCGCCTCAAGCAAGCTTTGGTCTAATGCGTCAGACATAAACCCACCGATTCGAATTTGAAGTCCGGCCAATTCTTGGCCAAGCCGCCCAGCGCGATTCTATCCCAACGGTGAATGGTTCGAAGCACCGGTCAAACGCGTAGTCGGAAACTCACTACCCACCGGGTAGTAGTACAGTTTGAACCTCCGCGGCAGGATAGTGGTGCCCGCTCCGTGATCTCTGGAGGCAAGAATGAAAGCATCTATGTTTTATCGAATCGCTGCTGTTCTTCTGTTGCTTTTCGCGGTAGGACATACACTCGGCTTTCGCCAGTCTGATCCCCAATGGGGAGTTGATGCCCTTCTTGGCTCAATGCGGTCAATTCACTTTGACGTGCAGGGGTTTAACCGCACGTATTGGGATCTCTTCGTGGCGGCCGGGTTCTCTGTCGGCGTGTTTTATCTATTCGCGGCGATATTGGCATGGCAGCTAGGTGGCCTTCCGGCAGCGACTTTGGCGCTCATGCGCGGCACTGCGTGGGCACTCGCCCTTTGCTTTGCCGCCATCACGGTGGTGAGCTGGAGATACCTCTTTATCCTCCCTATCGTTTTTTCAATCGTGATTACATTATGTTTGACTGCGGCGGCCTGGCTTTCCGCGAAGCACGTTTCCATACCTGCATTGCGATAGTAAGTTCACAGGATTCGAACTGCACCGCTACCCAACTTTTTAATTACGCTCTGAGTACGTCCAAATAGGTGTACTATTGCGGCTAGATCGAGGGAGAAATGAATTTTAAGGCTGAAATCCAAACAGGCAACCATGCCTACGTTGTTTATAAAATCAAGAGGCTGGCCAAAATCCTGGCCGTCTGCGCGGGGATAGTGGTTGTGAGCGTCTCGCTAGGGTTGACTAGTGCTCTCGAACTGGCGTCATACGCGATAGCTCATCACAAAGACCCCGCTACGGCCGGAACGTTCTCTTTCGTGCTTACGTTTATTTTAATGATCGGCGGCATAGCCGGATTCATGATCGCTGTGTGGAGAGTTGAAGACAAAGCGCGGAGGGAACTAACCGCCAAGTAGCTACTTATTCCAGCTACCCACCATTGAGATACCTTGATTCGGCATGCGACCTTTGATTAGTCATGGTGGAAATAGAAAAGGTTCCCGTCCAGATCCTGTACGGTGAACTGTCGTAATCCCCAAGGCTTTTTTTCCAGAGGTTCCACGATGTTCGCACCTGACGAGGTCAGTTCCTGGTACGACGCATCGATGTCTTCAGCAAACACCCAGTGAACGGCAGGTTCGAACGGCGGCTTCCTCTTGCGAAAGAATATCGCCACATTACCATTTGACACCGCCCCAATCTCTTTGCCTGGGTAAAGCCATCCAATCTCAAAGCCGAGTGTGTCTCGGTAATGCTGTTGTGCGCGTTCCACATCAGCGACCGGCAACTCCGGCACTAGCTGGCCAATCGAGGTCATTTTCTCTTTTGGGCCCATAGGGCTCTCCTTTACCCTCCTTTATCCAACAAGACCGCCAACCCGTCAAATTAGCGCCCTACCAACCATCCGGATATCTTGACTTTTAGTTAATTAACTAGTAATATCGTCTATGAACGTTGCAGTTCACCCCCGACCCTCCGCCTTAGACGTTTTCCTCAGCTACCCCAATCAACAAGTATGTCGAATGTCATGGCAACAGTTTGCAAAGAGCCCACATCGCGCACATTCCAAAGCGTTTAACGAATTAGCCCATCCTCTCTGATATCAATACGATACGGCCTCTTTAGCAATCCTGCGCCCCTTTAATTTCGCTCAATCCAGTCTTTTCAATCACATCTAGCCTCTTTTTTGCAAAATGGGGGGTGGGGTAGCCGCGCTATCTTTCTTTTCTCTTTGGCAGTCGCAAGCCACTCGTCTCGGATTAGGATTACCTCCTCGACGCTACGATCCGCTATGGAACTTCGGACGGACCAGAAACATGGTACAAAGTTTGAGATGGCTCAAACGACGCAGACACAACCTGAAGTCGAGACAGAGCGCGTTGCTAACAAACCGCAAGCCGCAGCGCGGGCTGTGATTTCCAGTTGGCGTCAATATGTGAACGCGTTCCTAGCGGCGGAAATTTCGGCGCTCACGCGATACTACGACCGCGTAATCCAATGGCTGCCCCGCGAAGACGATAAAGGTGCCCTCCTCGCCGCAGTCGCCGTGCCGCGCAAAGAAATGATTGGCAAAGACGAGCCGTTCCCCGACTTGACCCATGAGCGCGACAAGCGAACCGCAATTCTCATCAACGGCACGTTCAACTACGACTTCGACATTCAAGCGCTGCTAATCCATCTGAAAACCAAGCTCGCGCGGACCTCACGGCTTGTCGTGGTGCTCTACAACCCGTACCTGCGCTGGGCCTACTACCTCGCAACTCGGCTGGGAATTCGCAAGGGCGAGCTGCCCAGCACCTTCGTAACCCGTGTGGATTTGCAGAACATCGCCAAAGTGGCTGGCTTCGAGATCGTGCGCTTGCGACTCGCGCTGTATTGCCCGTGGAAAATGTTGGGACTCGGGACCGCCATCAACCGTGTGATGCCGCTAGTGCCTTTGGCACGCTGGCTGAGCTTGACCTCCGTCGTCGTGTTGCGGCCGCTGGTGCCTTCGTCGAAACAGGGAATATCTTGCGTCATTCCGGCGCGCAACGAACGCGGAAACATTGAGAATGCGCTGAAGCGCTTTCCGGACCTCGGCCGTGAGGCGGAAATTATTTTTGTCGAGGGGCACTCGACCGACGGAACCTGGGAAGAAATTCTGCGCGTGGCCACACTCTATCGCGATCAATTTCGCATTCTGGCCGTGCAGCAACCCGGGAAAGGCAAAGCCGATGCAGTGCGGCTCGGCTTTTCGCACGCAAGAGAAGACCTGCTGGTAATTTTGGACGCGGATCTTACTATGCCGCCGGAAATGCTTTCGCGATTTGCCTTTGCATACGACCAGGGACACGGTGATTTCATCAATGGGTCCCGGCTGGTCTATCCGATGGAAGGCTCCGCGATGCGATTCTTGAACCGCATGGGAAATATTTTCTTTGCAAAAATGCTGAGCGCCGTCCTGGATGTGCGTCTCGGCGATTCGCTGTGCGGCACCAAGCTTCTTACCCGGCACGATTACGAGCGCATGGTGGCCTGGCGAAAAGACTTCGGCGAGTTCGACCCTTTCGGCGACTTCGAACTACTCTTTCCCGCGGCCGAGCTCGGCCTCGAAATCGTCGATGTTCCGATCCGGTATTTGGCGCGGACTTATGGTGAAACAAATATCCAACGCTTCCGCCACGGCCTGCAGCTCCTGAAGATGACCTGGGTAGGGCTCGTGCGCGTCAAGATGGGCGTCAGAAAAAAGCCTGACGCAACCTCAAGTCCTTAAGTCGCATCGCGCAATTACATTGATGCTCGCTCCGTCCGGAATTAGCGCCTCGAGTTCTTTCTCGTGAAGCGGTAGCGGAGCCCACGTACTTGCGTGCTGTATCGAGTACCCGGCATCGCGCAGCAGCGCGACAAGCGCAGCAAAACTGTTGTGCTCCTCCGCATGCACGTACGGTGAAAGTTCCATCACCAACGTGGGCCGAAATTTTGACAATGTTGTAAGGCCGCCTTGCAACACTTTCAATTCATGGCCATCTACATCCATCTTGATGACATCCACGCGGCTAATACCCTCGCGCTCGACGACGCGGTCGAGTGTGTCCACCGTTGCGTTTCGCGCCGTAACCAGGCGTCCCCGGTGCTTTGGATGCACCGGCTCGCCCTTCTCAAGTGGCCAACTGGCGAAGATTTCGTCAGGAGCGCCTTCGGCAGGTGCTGCTGCTAATAAAACTTGGCGTGGATAGGTACGCGCCTGCAGTTCCGGATTTAGCACCAGGTTACGCTTCAATTTGTCGAACGCAAAGTCGGTGGGCTCAAAGGCGAATACTCTTCCTGCGGACCCGACGCTGCGCGCCAGTCCCAAAGTGTGGGCCCCGATGTTCGCACCTAGGTCAAACACCACATCGCCGGGTTTCACCAGCTTCTCCATGGTGATCGCGGTCGAGCGCTCGAATGCACCCAACAAATAAATCGAGAAGTCGATCCCCTCGCTCAGATCCAACGACCACATCAGACCGCGCCGCCGAACTGTTACGCAGTTATTTTTACCGGCCATCGTGCGCCCCGTGGCGATGAATTTATACGCAAGAGAGGCCAGCGATACTTTTGTTTTGGTTGTCAGCATTGTTGTGGCCGTATTCTACGCGCCTCACCTTAAAGAACTTGTCCGCCGAACTTCCCTCAGCGGCAATCGTTAAAGCCGGCGCACGGATACGAGCGCGAACATCCCGAGTCTAGGCATTTGAGATTCCAGCATCCGTTCTAGTCCCGCCCATGCCGTGTGAGTAAAGCCCGGCATCAAACTCCGCATTCCTACTCCACCAGAAATCAGGTACCGAAACGGCAGAAAAGGGCAAATCCTCTCAATGGAAAATTCCGGGAAATCAGATTCAAACTTGCTGCGATCTCTTGCAAAAACAATCCAGGGAACTGCGATGTTGGCGCCGGAAAGCGGTCCTGTCGACGCGTACGTCCACTCCGCTGCTTCCGGCCGAAAAGGCTCATGATGAAAATATCTGTAGATGAATGAAGACCAATGTGTGATCCAGGGCTCGATCATCAGAATTTTCCCCCCAGGGCGCAGGCACCGCGAAGCTTGCGCGAGAAATCGACTCACATCCGGCATATGGTGCATCACGTTCGTCATTATGATTGCCCGCATCGATCGATCGGCGAACGGCATACGTTGTGCGTCAACGACGACTTGCACATCGGAACACTGGAAGACCTCAGAAGTGATCAACCCCGGAATGAATTGCGCGCAGTAACCGCCGCCCGAACCCAACTCCAGGACTTTCCCTTCTCCCGGCGGAAGCTCTCGAGCAAGCATCTCGTACCACTCATCATAAATCGCCTTTAGAAAAGGATTCGAGGCAATAATCTGTTTTCGCAGTTCGGTGGTGTTGGGATCATCTACTTGCAGAGCTGCCGTTAGCGGGTGCGCGAGCAGACGCCGCAGAAGCGAGGGTAGCAAAACGGCTATCCTGCCAGCCGGGACCACGCCTGCCAACAAATGCTTGTCATGGCCGTCCTCCAACCTTGCCGCGAAGCGCCTCCAGCCGGTTCCGTGCCTCCGTCATTTCGGGAGCCAATTGCAGCGCTGCCATGTAGGCATTCTCAGCTCGAGGGTAGTCACCCTTACGTTCCAGCGCTTGCCCCAGCCAAAAGCAGGCCATCGGTGAGGGCGAAATTTCAGTGGCTCGCGCGAAATCTGTAACGGCGGCTGGGTAATTCCAGGATTCCAGCTCAATCATCCCTCGCCCAATGTAGCTATTCTGCTCGTCGGGATTGAGCGCAATCGCGGCGCTCAGTTCCGGCAGGGCCGCGGTGTAATTCTTCGACATCAGGTACAGGATCCCAAGATTGTTGTGCGCTTGCGCCGCTTCCATCGGGTCCGACGAAAGGGCAATGACTTGCCGATACTCACGGACGGCCTGCTCTGTGCGGTTTTGCCGCTGCCACAGGACGCCGAGATTGTAATGGGCGGACCCGAGTTCGGGAATCAAACGGGCAGCAGTTTCGAAATGTGTCTGCGCGAGTTCCGGTTGCCCTTTTTCGATGAGAGCCACGCCCATATTGTTTTCAGCCATCCCATTGTTGTCCGTTGACTGGAGCGTGTAGGAAAACAGCGAAAGGCTATCGTGCCAATAGCCAATCTGTTTTCGGGTTAGATACACGTAAGGGGATACCAGCAGCACAAAACAAAGCGCCGCGATTCCTCGCTGCATGCGTACGCTTGACGCCCAATCTGCCACCAGCCACACAATGGCAACCAATAAACCCAGCATTGGAATGTACATGAAGCGGCCGGCCATCCCCTGCCGTCCCGATTGCACGATCCCGATCATCGGCACCATCGTTCCCAAAAACCACAGCCAGCCAAACACCAAATATTTTTTTTCTCGAAAGCGCCAGACCAGTGCGCTAATCCCGGCAAGCAGCACTGCCGCAGTGATTACTTTCCAGTAGGCCAATGAGTTTTCAGGGTGAGGATAAAAGACCGCCAATCGCGAAGGCCAGATCGCCTTGCCGATGTACACCCCATACGAATAGATGGCGTTTTTCAGCCGCCAGCTTAACGGCATCGCCGCCGCCAGCGCGCCTTCCTTTCGATGCATGCCGAGAGTTATCAAGCTGGCCGCCGCGGATAGCAGCAGAAGAGGAACCTTTTCAATTGCCAGATGAAGGAAGCGGGATAGAAACCCGCGTTTCTCGCCGGAATCCTCTACGTAGGAGAACCTTCCCAGTGGCCAGTAATCCAGCAGCAGCAGCCCAAATGGCAGCGTGACGACCATCAGCTTGGACATCAGCGCCAACGCAAAAAACGCAAACACAACCAGGTATCGTCCCACACCCGGCTTGCGTACATACCAGCCGTACGCCCACACCGTTAACAACAAAAAGAACATGCAAAGTACAGTTTTAAGCTCCGCGACCCACGCCACCGATTCCACAGTGAGCGGATGAAGTGCGAAAAGAGCGGCTACCGCGGCGCTCCGCAGCGCATGGCCAGTGGCCCTCGCCAGAAGTAAAAAAAGAATTACGATGTCCACCGTCTGCAACAATACATTTGTGAAGTGATGCCCCGCGGCCTTAGCCCCATAGAGCTGCACATCCAGCATGTGCGCCATCCACGTTAGTGGATGCCAGTTGGCGGCGGGATTATCGGTGCCGAAGGCCCACCGCAGGTTCGCCCAGGTAACTCCCTGCAAAACATGCGCGTTCCGTGTCACATAATCTGGATCGTCGAAATTTACAAAACCATTCTGCATTGCTGGGGCATAGAGAAGCATGGTCCCTACGCCCAGCAGGATCGCGAGCAAAAGCATGAGGCGCTTGTCGGCCCGCTGAGCCGGGCCTGGCGAAGTGCTTTCTAAATCATCAGGAGTGTTCATCGCTCGTGGAAAGTTCACCGAAGTATCAAGTGTGGACGCCAAAAATTATCTTCGCTGTGCGCGCTTATTGCCGCAAGTGTAGTGACGGAAGGCGTAACCTAGGTGATAATGCCTGCCCGCCTCTGCCGGGCCTGCCTGCCGCAGGCAGGAGCGCAGTCGAGGAATGTCTCTGCGCCTTTTGGCGTTTACCCCCGTCACCTTGTGGGTTGAGGCTTCAGTCTGCCCACTTTTGTTTCCCGCTTCGGCATTCCTGTGTATTAAGCTCGTCTGCTGAGACGGGGGTTAACGGATTTCATTTGTTTTCCAGAATTTAAGTACTTCATATGCTTGTAACTGAAGGTGTGTCGGGACTTCTTATCTTCTGCCGCCCAGATAATCGTCTCGGTGGCGTGCGTGAAGTATCGGCAAGAGCGATTCGGAGGAGCATTCGGTTTGACCCAGGATATGTCGTTCAAGAGTTTAAAATTCAGTTGCTGCATGGCAAAACCGACAGAGTGGATGACGTGGGAGGTGCCACTGACCCAGATAGAGCCGTTTGGTTTTAGCACACGCTGGCAGGCAGCTAACCAAGCCCGATTAAATTCATGATTCGCGTCAGCGCCTTTTGATTTGTCCCAATCGCCCCTATTCACGCTGACCATGCGACCGGCGTGACAAGTAATGCCTCCGTTCGAAAGAAAATAGGGCGGACTCTGCAAAAACCAAAACGACGGAATCCTCTGGTATCGCGGCGAGAATCTTGAGGCAATCTCCTTGATAGATACGAATGCCATGTTGTAAGTCTTCGAAGGCGGCAGGTGGGAGATCAGATTTGGAAATACTAGAAACTGAGACACCTGCAGTAATCTTTGTCATACGTGGCGATGATCGGGATCGTTGATCAGTAGACGTGCCAAGTCAAGCAGACAAGGCACTCTTGGACGAACTCGGGGACAAACTCCGGGGACAAACTCGGAAGTCAAACTGTGCCGGCGCCAACTGTTAAGATACCTTGACCTTTAATTAATTAAGCAGTAACATGGGTGATGAACCCCGCAGTTCACCCCCGATCCTCGGCCTTCACCGCTTCCCCTGCCCGAGCTGGCAAACAGAGGCGTCTAATATTATGTCAACTGCCATCTTCTTTATTTTCAATAACATTTGAACTCTTTGCAAAGAGTTCAGATCTTGCACATTGCAAAGCACTTAACGAATCTATGATCCCCTTTGCAATCAGCACATTACGTGCTCTTGTGCAATTTCCTGCCTCTCTATTTTTACTAAGCCTTGCACCGCGCTTATTGTCTTGAGCCGGTACTCAACAGTCCGAACACGCTTCGAATAGCCCAGCCGCGCCCGTCGACTTTTGCCGGGCTGGTTCCGGCGGAGTATCATTCCCTCGATTGCGGACCGGGAATTGGAGCGAGCCTGGTGCGGTGAAAAGGAGAATCGGGAATGTCTTTGGTCAGCTTTGTGGATACGCCGAAATTTGAGGAATACAAGAAACGCTTTGCGGAGCACTACAAACTGACCCGGCGCCCCGACGGGGTAATTTTGGCGGAGGCCCATACCCAGGGCGGCTCAATACAATTGAGCGTGGAAAATCACCGTTCCGTGGGGCAGCTCTTCAAGACCATTGGCGCCGATCCCGAAAATGAAGTCATGATTTTCAGCGGCACTGGCGAAGACTTCATGATGCAGGCCGATCCCGAAGGATTTAAGTTGGAGCAGGAAGATCTGCAGCACTGGGCCTATGAGTATGCCTACAAAGATGGACGCATCAATGTCAGCTCGCTGGTGAACGACCTGGAAATTCCCACCATTGGCGTGTTGAACGGCCCGGGCTTCCACACCGAAATTTGTTTGATGTGCGACATCACCATCTGCAGTGAGGACGCCATCATCTTCGATTTGCACTATGACATCGGCTCGGTGCCGGGAGATGGCATTCACAGTTGCTTCCTGGAATTGCTGGGACTGAAGCGCGGCGCCTACGCATTGCTTACTGGCCAGGCCATTGACGCGAAAACGGCGCTGGAATATGGCTTGGTGAACGAAGTGGTGCCGCGCGACAAGCTACTGGACCGCGCCTGGCAACTGGCCGACCACATCATGACCCAGCCGCGCATCACCCGTCGTATCACTACGCAAATCGTCAGGCGGCCATGGAAGAAACGCATTACCGATGATCTCGACGGCGGATTTGGGATGCAGATGTTCGCGCACCTGGCCAAGAAAAAATCCATCCATAGCAGGAAGCACATCGATGAATCGGTGGCCTACGTGAAGCAAGGCAAAAGGAATAATTTTGAGTGAGTGTGTGGGTTGGCGTGCAAAGTGAAGGCGGGAATGTTGATGCTGGGCTTTGACGGAAATTGGATTCGCGGGTGCCAAGCCAATGACTAAATATGTCGCGCTGCTTCGCGCCGTAAATGTCGGCGGCACTGGCAAGCTTCCGATGACGGAACTGAAATCCATGTGTGACTCGTCGGGATTTGTGAATGCGCGCACCTACATTGCCAGCGGCAATGTAGTGTTTGAAAGCAAGCTCACGGAATCCGCAGTGAAAGCCAAGCTGGAAAAATGCCTGGCCTCCTACGCGGGCAAGCCCGTTGAAGTCTTAGTGCGCACCGGCCCGGAAATGGCCGCGATCCTCGCCAAGAACCCTTTCAAATCGCGCGCGCCAAACGCCACCGTGGCGATCTTTCTTGAAGAACGGCCGCCCAAAGACGCGCTGAAAACCATCACTGGCCAGGCCGAGGAAGAAGTAGCGCTCGGCACCCGAGAAATTTACGTGCACTACGGAGCCGGAATGGGCCGCTCAAAATTAAAAATTCCAGCCGCCAAGAAGGGCACCGCACGCAACATGAACACCGTCGAAAAGCTGGCGGACTGGACAAGAAGATAGGGGTTTGCTCTTATCGTATTCATCAAGTGCCGCGATAGAGTAGAATATCTGTTAATGAGCTGCCCCCTGCGGTAACAGGGAGGTCAAAATGGTGGTCGCAACACTTAATCCCAGTCACGGCCATGTACTCGCAAAACGATAAAGCAATACTGATGCGGTGGCAGGTCGCCAAAGTGCGCTCGGACTGGCGCGTGCTGGCGAAGCCCGGGCTGCGCGATGATGTTCCGCCGGAAGACAAAGCCATTCAGAAGGAATATTACGCGGCGCGCGATGCGCTAAAACATTTTGAAGACAAAGAACTGGTCGCGCTCGCGGAGCAAGCGCATCCGCAAGTCCCCGACGTAAATCTGAACACCACTGAGGGCTACCGCCGCTGGTGCCAGGTGCAGCAAAACATCATGGAAGCGGAATTAAAACTTCTCGCGATCAGCCGCGAAATAGAAGACGCCTTCCCGCATCTAAAAATGCGCGCGTAGTAATTTTTTCCTGCAAATGCTTGGTGCGTGCTTTTCAGGCCGCGAGAGGTTATTCATTTAGAATGCAAAGCGGACCAGCCACTCATCGCGTTTTCAATGGCGGCAAATAATTCAGCGGTGCGGATTGGCTTGGATACGTAGCCATCCATGCCTGCGGCAAGACAGCGTTCGCGATCTCCCTTCAATGCATGAGCGGTCATGGCAATGATGGGAATGTGCGCGCCAGTGGAAATTTCTTTTTTGCGAATCGTCGCAGTAGCCTCGAGGCCATCCATTCCTGGCATCTGAATATCCATCAAGATGAGGTCGAAACTCTGTGTGGAGCAGGCGTTAAGGGCGGCTTGGCCGTTCTCCGTGACGGTTACTACATAGCCGCGCTTTTCGAGCACGCGAACGGCGATGGTTTGATTGATGGCGTTATCTTCGGCCAACAAAACTCGGAGATTTTTTATTTCTCGCGATACGGCGCTGAAATTGTTGGAATTTCCGGCCGTGATGGGGATTGCTACGTCCCGCAATTGCCCGGGCGGGAGTGGAGGGGACTGTGCCAAAGGCTTTTGGACTAACAAGTGAATGGTGAAATGAAACGTGCTGCCATGACCCAGTTGGCTATCCAACCAAATGCGGCCACCCATCAGTTCCACAAGGCGCACACAAATAGTGAGTCCCAGGCCGGTGCCACCGTATTTGCGAGCCATGGAGCCATCGGCTTGTGAAAAAGCCTCGAAGATCTTTGCTTGCTTCTCTTGGAGAATGCCAACTCCAGTGTCCTTCACTGAGATGTGCAAGCGGGTGGTGACGCGGTCACTGGACTGATCTTCGACGGTGATGAGAATTTTGCCGGCTTCGGTGAACTTGATGGAATTTCCGATGAGATTGATCAGCACCTGGCGTATGCGCCCAGGATCACCGAGCAAGGCCCTGGGAACGTTGGGCTGAATTTCGTAATTGAGTGCCAGGCCCTTCTGTTGGGCGCGAAAACTGAGCGGCTTCATGGTTTCAGACAATATTTCATGCAAATCGAAAGGGAGAGATTCGAGGTCCAGCTTACCGGCTTCAATTTTGGAGAAGTCCAAAACGTCGTTGATGATGGAGAGTAGCGATTCGGCGGACTGGCGGACGAGGCCGAGATGTTCACGCTGTTCGGCTGTGAGGTCGGTATCGAGAACCAGTTCGGTCATGCCCAGAATGCCGTTCATCGGGGTACGAATCTCGTGGCTCATGGTGGCGAGAAAGGTGCTCTTTGATTCGCTGGCGGCTTCGGCACTTTTCTTGGCGGCGCGCAACTCAGCTTCGGTTAACGTACGCTCCGTTACGTCAGTGGCCATGCCCAGAATACATTGCGCTGTTCCAAAGGCATCGCGCAGCACCGTCAAACTGAGCCTGACTAAAACCTCGCGGCCATCACGGCGAACGTAATGCTTGTCCATGTAGGCGATGTCCTTGCCAGCAGCGAGTATCCCCAGAAATATTTGTTTATCCGACTCACGGTCCACCGGGTAAGTGAGATCATCGAAGATTCCGACGGTTTGCATTTCTTCGGCGGTACAGCCAAGCATCTTTCGGTAGGCGGGATTGACGGCCATGAGTTTGCTGCCGTCGAGTTCGATAAGGGCGATACCGATGTCGGCGCCTTCGAAAACAGCGCGAAAACGCTGCTCGCTGACTGCCAGATCGAGAGCCTGGGTTGAGAATCGGCGCTCTACCGAGGTCGTGAGCAGGGTAAGTCCCAGGACCATTAAAGTGACGATGATAATTCCCACGGTGCCAGAAGTAATGTTTAAGGAATGGGAAAAATCCACGCTTGCGAGCGTGGAAGGCGTAAAACTTGCTGCCGCCACGCTGGTGTAGTGCATGACGGTGATCGATGAACCCATTATTAAGGCGCTGCCACCCTTCCGCCAACTCCAAGAAATGGCATCTGAGCGAAAGCGAAAGGTCAAAACCAGGGTCACCAGCGAAATTATGACTGCAAGAAAAATAGAGAGCAGTACAGTGATGAGTGAATAGTGGGTCACCGCTGGGAGCCGCATGGCCGACATGCCCACATAATGCATGCTCGCGACTGCTCCGCCCATGAATACGCTTCCGAGCAGGGTTCGTATAAGACCCATGGTGGGTTGACTCACCACAAAGAGTGCAATTACAGAGGCAAGAATGGCAGCCAAGAATGAAAGCGCTACGGTTGGCCAATCGTACTCGACGGGGACAGGTAGTTCAAAGGCCAACATGCCAAGGTAATGCACGGACCATATGCCGATTGCCATTGCCAGCGCGCCGCCGCTCATCCATAAGTAACGGGCCCGGCCACGAGCGGAAGTTACTCGCCCGGCGAGATCGAGAGCAGCGTATGAAGACAAAACTGCGATGATCAGCGAGAGCACAACGAGGCGGTGGTTGTAGGTGCCGACCATTACTGTTTCTAGGAAGATCAAACCGGTGTCCAGGGCGAGAAACGAACAATGCGGTTGTTTGTGAAGGTGTCATTCAGCACTAAGACGAAAACGGCTCTGACAGATGTGTGGGACATGCGCCAAGAGGCTTGCGAAGGCGCTGAAGTGTGGATAGAAATCACAGCTCTCCTGCACGGACAGTGACTGGAGGAGGTCAGTCGCCTTGAAGCGGACAAACTTCGGGAAGGAATTCCAGTTTGGCGCAGTATCGGGGAGAGTCAATAGACGCGTGTGAGTGAATGCTTAAAAAGGTACAAGGTTCTTATTTAGCTGTTATGAGCGTGCTGGTAGTTACTACGCACTGCCATGTACCATTCATCTTGATCCAGGTATCCACGAAGCGCTCGCGGTGCGTATAGGGTTTACCTTTTTCCGTACCTTTCACGCGAAATATGCCCACAACTACTGCGGCGTCCCCGTAGACCTGTACCGTGGATTGCTCGGTTACTGCCTGGGAGGGTTGATAGTCAGGTGACTTGATACTAGCCAGGAATTCGCCTCTGGAGGAGATGCTCCCATCGATGTCGACGGAGACCATAGTGTTGGCGAGAAGCATGTCCAAAGCTTTGGTGTTTTTTTCTTCGAGAGCGAGATTCCAGGCCTTTTCAAGCGCGAGCACGCGCCCGCCCTCTTCGCTCATGTCCTGCCGCTGCGCGGCCGGCAGAACGCCAGTGAACAGCAGGATCACGACAGCCGACATGATTTTTCTCATGATTCTCGTCTCCGGGTTACGTTTTGGCAGCATGACTGATCGATTTCGCCTGGAATAAGAATACTGCCGCGAAGCGATTACACTGTGGCAAGTTTCCTGCGCCGCACATTGAGTATTTAACTTCTTGCGCGTGGCAGGGTGATTTAGAGCTAATGGAGAACGTACTTCGGTGGCGCGTGGTTTTTATTTTCGGGGTGGTTATGCGCAAGGTATATTGAGGCTTTGTCGGAAGGAAACTGATGACGATGGCTGTTCTTTCGTTGGGCTCACAGAGGAAAACGATGTCTTGTATTGGTTTGATGATGGCCGGCGGTATTTTTGGTACTGCGGGGTTTGGCCATGCGCAACAAACGAAAATTTCTAAGCCAGCCGCTAAGAGAGACACTGCTATCCGCAAGATGCAGCCTGCGGATGTTGCTGAGTTGCCAGCTGCGTTCGTTGAGAAGTTGAATTCCCGCGGGTGTGCCATTCCTCAATTTGGCGAGGTCGGACGCGTTGGTGCGACGACAGGCGGGCCTGCCCCGGCAAATGAGCCGACAAATGTTATCCACGGTGAGTTTGCGCGTCATGGGCAAGAAGATTGGGCGGTGTTGTGTTCCAAGGGAGGAAGTTCCACGATTGTGATTTTTTGGGGGAAGACCACGGCGTGTCCGGCTTCGCTGGCGAGGCTGGAGGATGCGCATTACCTGAAGCGCGGGGCTGATAAGAAGATGCGGTACTCGCGATCGATTCGAGCGTTAGGGAAGAGCGAGTTGGGCGAGCGCGCGGGCATCGCGGGACTGAAGGACTTTTCGCATCAGGGGATTGATGATCGATTTGTGGGGAAGTCGTCGGCGTTTTTTTATTGCAGCGGAGGAAAATGGAAAATTTTCCCGGGCAAGGACTCGAGTAGCGAATGACGACGCAACTGCAATTTAATTTGATGCCGGAGCGGCGGGTGTGGTCGGTTACGGAACTGACGGTGCGCATTCGCGACCTGCTGGCCAGGAATTTCACGGACATTCTGGTGGAAGGCGAAATTTCCAATTGCCGCGAGGCGACCTCGGGGCACATCTATTGCACTTTGAAGGATGAACGCACGCAGATTCGTTGCGTTTGTTTCAGAAAGCAATTGCAAGCGATGAAATTCCGGCCTGAGGATGGTTTGCGCGTGACGGTGCGCGGCTCGATCACGGTGTATGAAGCGCGCGGCGATTATCAGATTTTTGTAGAGAGCTTCGAGCCAGTCGGTTTGGGTGCGCTGCAATTGGCGTTTGAACAGTTGAAAAAGCGGCTGGAGGCCGAAGGGTTGTTTTCGCAGGAACGGAAAAAACCGTTGCCGGTGCTGCCCCGCTGTATTGGATTAATCACTTCGCCGCGCGGAGCGGCGGTGCGCGATGTGGTGCGCATTTTGCGGCGGCGATTTCCTAATGTACAGCTCACGTTGTATCCGGTACGCGTGCAGGGGGAAGGAGCGGCGGGCGAGATTGTGCGCGCGCTGCAATTTTTTAACCGGCAGCAAAGCGTCGATGTGGTGATTCTGGCGCGCGGCGGCGGGTCCATGGAAGATTTGTGGAGCTTCAACGAGGAAATTGTGGCGCGGGCTATCGCGGCGTCGAGCATCGCGATTATTTCCGGCGTGGGACATGAGACGGATTTTACCATTGCGGATTTTGTCGCGGATGTGCGGGCTTCGACACCTTCGGCGGCGGCGGAGTTAGTGGTGCAGACGCGGCGGGAATTCGACAAACACATTCTGGATTTGCGAGAGAGTTTGGTGAGTCTGGTGCGCTACCGGTTGAGCAATTCGTCACGGCGGGTGCACGAATTGGCGGCGCGACGCGGGTTTCGCCGGCCGGTGGATTTGTTGCGGCAGCAACGGCAGCGGTCGGATGAGATGACTTCGCGGCTGGCGCTGGGATTGCGGGCTCGGTTGGAACAGTCGCGCAGACACTTCAACGTGACACATCTGCGCATTGTGTCGTTTGATTTTCATAAGCAGATCGTCCGGCTAAGAAATCGTACGAACGATTACGCTGCGCGTATCGAGCTGGCGTTGCGTGCGCGAGTTGCGTTCGCGCGACGTCGGTACGGCGCAGATCATTTGCGGCTGGTATCGTTCGATTTTCGGCGCAAGGTGGCGGCATTTCGTTTGCTGCTGGAGCGACGTCAGACCGAACTGGGCAAGCACGCGGAGCGCTTATTACGTACAAAGCGCGAGCGATTGGAGCGCTTGCGATTGCAGTTGGAGGAGCGCAGCCCGCTGCGCGTGCTGGAGCGTGGTTATGCGATCGCTACAGATGCAGCCGGCAACGTCCTTCGTGCCAGCAATCAGGTCGTCATCGGTGACACGGTTAACGTAACATTGCACCGTGGTGGATTAATTACCGAAGTGAAAGGTACGAAAGAGTGAGCCGGAAGTTAAAACGAATATCGATTAGTCCTCTGCGCCTCATAAAGTGGTGCACGCAGTGGGAGCATGGAAAAGTGGTCCAAGATTCCTCTGCACCTGCGCGGCATTTACGTCTTACATAAGCGCGATCCTAAATCAGAGTGCTTCAACGTTGTCTACGTAGGGATGGCGGCGTCAGGCCTTGGAATATTCCGACGCATTAGGAAACACTGTAATTCGCCAGAAAAAGGCTTAAGTGGACACACTTTTCATTCTATGTTGTTTAGGAAAACATCCGCAAAGATGAGATAAGCGAACTCGAAGGTCTATTTCACGAAATTTATCAAAAAGATGAGAAGGCCAACTCGCTGAACAAACAAAAAGGGAACGTGGCGATCAAAAGTATTTGTAGAAAGCCGAACAGGTGGGCAGACAAATAACGGAGGCTTGAAACCTACTCGTCGTCGGAGGAAGCTACTTTTAGGACGGCTAGAAAGGCTTCCTGGGGGATGTCGACTTGGCCGACGCGCTTCATGCGTTTTTTGCCTTCTTTTTGTTTTTCTAGGAGTTTGCGTTTTCGGGAAATGTCGCCGCCGTAGCATTTGGCGAGGACGTTTTTGCGGATGGCGGCGACGGTTTCGCGGGCAATTACGCGGCTGCCGATGGCGGCTTGAATGGGGACCTCAAACATCTGACGTGGGATTAATTTTCGCAAACGGGTAACGAGATCGCGGCCGCGGTCGTAGGCGAGGTCGCGGTGAATGATTAGCGCGAGCGCGTCGACCGGCTCGCCGCCGACCAAGACATCCAATTTGATCAAATCGGATTCGCCGTAGCCCGCCAGGTGATAATCGAGCGAAGCGTATCCGCGCGAAACACTTTTGAGGCGGTCGTAAAAATCGAGCACAATTTCGTTGAGCGGGAGTTCGTAAGTAAGCATGACGCGGGTGGGAGAGAGATATTCAAAGTTTTTCTGGGTGCCGCGCTTGTCCTGGCAAAGTTGCAAGATGCCGCCAACGGAATCTTCGTTGGTGATGATCATGGCCTTGATGATGGGCTCTTCGATTTTTGCGATGTCGCTGGGATTGGGAAATTTGGCGGGGCTGTCAACTTCCATGACGGTGCCGTCAACGCGGGTGATGCGATAACGCACGCTGGGCGCGGTAGTAATGAGATTCAAGCCAAATTCGCGTTCGAGGCGCTCCTGCACGATTTCCATGTGCAGCAGGCCGAGGAAGCCGCAGCGGAAACCAAATCCCAAAGCGACGGAATTTTCCGGCTCGTAGAAAAATGCCGCATCGTTCAATTGCAATTTACCGAGAGCGTCGCGCAGGGGTTCGTACTCGTCGGCGAGCACTGGAAACATGCCGGCGAAAACCATGGGCTTGATGGCTTCAAATCCAGGCAGTGCGGGGGCGGGGCGCGAGGCGTCGGTCACGGTGTCGCCCATGCGGGCTTCGGCCACGCGCTTGATATTCGCGACGACGAAGCCCACGTCGCCGGCTTCGAGTTCTTCTAGCGCGACGGGCTTGGGCGTTAGCGTGCCTAGCGTTTCCACTTCGTAGACTTCGTTGGTGTATACGAGACGAATTTTCATGTGCGGTGTGATGCGCCCTTCCATCACACGCACAAGAACAACGGCGCCACGATAAATATCGAACCACGAGTCGAAAATCAGCGCCTGCAGCGGATTTTCGGCGCTGCCTTTGGGTGGAGGGATGCGCGCGACGATGGCTTCGAGAACGTCTTCGACGCCGAGGCCGCTTTTTGCGCTGATGAGCAGTGCATCGCTGGCCGGAATGGCGAGGACGGTTTCGATCTGTTCTTTGACGAATTCGGTCTGCGCGGCGGGCAGATCGATTTTGTTGATGACCGGGAGAATGGTGAGGTTGTTTCCTGCGGCGAGGAAGGTGTTGGCGACGGTTTGCGCTTCAACGCCCTGGCTGGCGTCGACGACGAGCAGCGCGCCTTCGCAAGCGGAGAGGGCGCGGGAGACCTCGTAAGAAAAATCGACGTGGCCGGGAGTATCGATCAGATTGAGGCGATAGGTGTTTCCATCTTTGGCTTTATAGTGCAGGCGAATGCTCTTGGCTTTAATGGTGATGCCGCGCTCTCGCTCCAGGTCCATGGAATCGAGCACCTGCTCGTGCATTTCACGGGAGCTGAGCGCGCCAGTCATTTCGAGCAGGCGGTCGGCGAGCGTGGATTTGCCGTGGTCGATGTGCGCAATAATGCAAAAATTGCGTATGAACTTTGGATCCATTTAGGTTTATAACGGCAGGAGAGTTTGGTCGCTTCGCGCCGGGGGCGTGGCGGGCAAGATTCCCCGGTCACGCTACAGCCGCGCAAAAACCATGCCGCGTAAACATTGAGTTTGCCACAAATCGGAAGGCGCGTCAGCCTGGGGGCGAAATGAGTTGAGAGTTTTTTATGGCGGCAGGGTCGATAAAGCCGAGCGGACAAGAGAGAATGATGCTATGGAAACGCGGTGTACGCGTTGCGATGCAACCATGAGTTGTAATCCTGAAGGGGATTGCTGGTGCTTGGAATTGCCGCACGGTCCTATGCCGGCATTGAAGGCGGGGGAAGCGGAGGGGTGTTTGTGCCGGAGTTGTTTGGAGAAACAGCTGCGGAAGGATCGGCTGGAAGGGCGGCGCACCGAGTGAACGGTTTGTGTGATTGCGAAGAGCCAGCGATGAACCGACGTGGCTAGCGCGATCAATCGAAGAGAGATTCGCCGCCCAACTTCTTCGTGGGAACGAAGAAGGAATGAAAAAATTGGCCGGCCTCGCTCGGAATGACAACGCCTGCCTACGGCAGGCAGACCCTTGGGGCGTTGGGGGGCGGACGCGCAGGTGAAGCCTGCGCGAAGGTGGGAGGCGCGCCGCCGAGTTTAACGTCGCGGTTCGCCGTGCGCGATTCGGTCCCTTCCTGAGAAGCCTTCGGAGCTTGTCCATCGGCTCGCGTGTTTGCTCCACGCTTCTTTCAGACCTCGCCTCGCGACTCGGTCCTTGCGCTTCACTAACCCTTCACCTCCATCAGGTTGGGTAGAGGACTTTCACCCCCAAGCTATCGAACATGCTCGGCACACAAAGAAAAAGGCGGGCCAGTGATGGCCCGCCTTTTTTTGGGTGCCCCTGCGTGTTGTGACACGCGGGTTGATGAAAAGGGTGTGCGCGGCTTTGCGCCTTGACGCTCGATACGATGAGACAGAATCCGTCCAAATAAGTGACCCTTCGAGCAAGCTCTCCGGGTGCATCGGCGCGAGCCGATTCAGTAAATCGCTCCCTCGCGAAATAGTCCAGGTCAGCTTTGGGCCGACCCTTCGGTACTTCACTCAGGGTCATCCCTACGCGCAGTGCGCTACGGGATGAAACGTGTAGTCTAGCTCAGTCGTGAGAAAGAGCCGACTACATATGAGTGGCATGATCCGCACACCATAGCGGGTTGAGCCACTACTACTTTAGAAAGGAGGTGATCCAGCCGCAGGTTCTCCTACGGCTACCTTGTTACGACTTCACCCCAATCATGAGTCATACCTTGGGCGCTTGCCTCCTTGCGGTTAGCGCAGCGACTTCTAGTACAACCCACTTTCGTGATGTGACGGGCGGTGTGTACAAGGCCCGGGAACGTATTCACGGCGTCGATCTGATACGCCATTACTAGCGATTCCGGCTTCATGCAGTCGAGTTGCAGACTGCAATCCGAACTGAGCAGAGTTTTTTCCGATTAGCTCCCCCTCGCGGGTTGGCAACGGTTTGT
>DATHRB010000003.1:0-74524 GCA_035482155.1 Verrucomicrobiia bacterium
CCGGTGGGACCCTGCCTCTTCTTATCCGTTCCCAAAAGAGGAGCGAAGGCTTGGATTACGACAAGCGGGGAGATCGTGTTGACTTCCAACTGCCGCCTGTACTCGCTGGGCCTCAGATAAAGCAGCGGCCCACTCACCACAATTCCTGCATTGTTCACCAGGCCAACCAAATTTCTGTCGCCTATCATGGAGCCGACCTTCTGGGCAGCTTGATGTACAGCGTCGGCGTCCGTAATGTCCATCATGAGAGGCACGAAGCCGTTCCCGAACTCTCTTTGCAAACGATCGGCGTCAGCCTGCTTGCGTACAGAACCGAACACGCGAAATCCCTTTGAAACAAGCACCTTTGTGGTTCCCCAACCAATTCCGGTGGAGACCCCCGTGACCACCACATCTTTGCTGTTCGCCATCGCATTTCTCCTAAGATGATCACTGTTCATCTTCTATGTGTACAGCGTACATCTTGGTGCGCGGCGCGTCAAGGTGTACAGTGCTCTGTATGCCGTATCCGTCGAAAACGGACCGTCAAACCATCCTTTCCGCTGCGGTTAAGGAACTGGCCCATGGGGGTATCCGCGACTTATCGCTACGGAACATCGCTGCTTCCCTCGACCTCGCGCCCAATGCGATCTACCGTTACTTTTCAGATCGCTCAGCACTGGAAGCTGCGCTAGCAAACGAGGCTGCCCGGCAATTGGAACTGGCGCTGAGGAAGGCAGCCGACGGGTGCGAACCGGTTACCGCAATCCGCGAGATGTCATCTGCTTACATTAAGTTCGCAAGGGACAACCGTCACCTCTACGAGGTGATGATGAGTCTCCACGCGCCCGAGCACGATGCGACCTCCCACCGAAGCCTCTGGACGTTCACTGTCGAGCAGGTGCAACGAATCGCCGGGTCGGACCGAGCTGCGCAGGCATCCGTCGCTTTTTGGGCGTTCCTACATGGAGCCGTGGCGTTAGAAGCCGCTCAGGTGTTAGGCGAGATCAAACCGGCAAGCGGGCTTGAATTTGGGTTTGAGGCGTGGTTGATGGCTGTTTCTACGCGTGGGGAGCCAATAGCTGCACTCCGAATCAAGCCCACCAAAAAGACCGCCAACAAGAAAGTGTCTGCGCGTGAAAGGTCGGTGCGCAGCGGCAAGTGAGGATTCAGGTTGGTGTCATTGATAAGGGCGTGTGTCCCCGTCAGTACCTATTAGTCGGCATGTGGAACGTGTTGCTTTCTGACTGAAGTATGCGTGACTGGATTACTCTCGAATGACGGGCAATCCTGAAGTAATCGACGTTCAAAAAGAAAATGCCCCTCAGTTTTCTCATTTGCGGCTTGTCGGTTTGGAAAGCGCGGATCACGAAAATAATCCTGTAGGAAATTCCCGGCAGATCAGTGCGCACGAGAGCGATAGAAGCGCTTCGTGCATATCTACTTTTTTAACATCGCGGGCGACGGTGACAAAACTGATTCAACGACGCGAAGGTAGTGAGGTGCTGGTCTTAACTCGCTGGCGGCCCCAGATAATATCCAGGTCGCGCGCGCACCGTCACTCCTGGCTTGTCCACGCTGATTTTAATTTCGTGATAGCCCGATTCTCCCGTGCCAGTGGGCGTATAACTCACGCTGTACTGGGAATGCAGCTCTCCGCCGATTTCATCAATGGCGTGCTCAATGGAGCGGTCCCGATACGTCGCGACATGTACACCGCCCGTTGCTGTAGCGGCCACTTCCAGCGCATGCGCCTTTATTTGGTTTTCCGCATGCTGCACCGCCCACACCGCCAGCGCCATTAAATCAATCCCCCCGGCTTGCTGTGCCTCACTTGTCGGTGTCTGCACTGTGCCTGGTAGCGGCGGGTGCCCAAAGGTTCCCGGCGGCGTCACTTCTATCGGTTGCTTTTTCGTTTTCGATTGCAGCTCCGCGCGCGTTGTCGACAGCCCCACGCTATAAATCGTGATATTCGCGAGTTGCGCCTGCCGCAGCACCTCGCCCAATTTTGTCGCGCTGCCCACATCCGTCGCTTCCGACATGATGAACAGTATTCTGCGTCTCCCTGGAATTTCAGCGGACGCCTGCGGACGGCTGGTCAACATTTCCACCGCTACGGCCATCGCATCGTACAATCGCGAACCCCACGTTCCTTCCCGCATACCGTGAATCGTCTCTTCAATCGCTTCACCGTCCGCCGTAAAATCCTGCAGCTTATCCACGGAGTCGTTGAACCCCACGACCGCGGCCTCTCCACTCGCGCCCATCACCGTGTCCGCGAAAAGACTTCCTGTCTTGCGAATTTCCGGAAATATGGAGTCGATCCTTTCACTCGTCTCCATCAAGATCACTACCGAAAGCAGATCGCCTCCCAAATCAAAATGCGTAATCTTTTGCGCGATGCCATTGTCTGTAACCGTAAAATTCTTCGCGTCCAGATTGTGAATCATTTGCCCGCTACGGTCGCGCACCGTCACCGGTGTGTTCACCAGCGAAACTCGCACCCTCAATCGCGTTTCGACCTCAGGAGGCGCCTGCTGCACGACAACGCCGGGTTTCGGCGCGATCGGTCCTTCAGGCGCTTGCGCGAATACTTGCGCACAGGTACAAGCAACTCCGATCCATGCCAATCCTGCCGTCCGCGCCATTGCTTGCACCAGCACCGTCACCTCACTGTCGTGGCGTATTGATGTGGCGTATTCATAATGTGATGTAACACTCTTCGCAGTCTGTGCTTCTCTTGTGCCCTGTGCCAGAACACAATAGAACCAGACCATGAAGCTACACTGTATCGGATTCGACGCCTGCGACCTCCTAGATGTTGCCGGGGCCAGCTCCACTTCCTACAATTGAGGTTTGTCTTTACGGAGAGAAACGCATGTCTGCCGCATTACCAAAGCTCAAGCCCCGCCACGCCCCCAAAGCGCCCCACGAAGATCCTGACTTTCTGCAGAGCACTCCCGCTCGCCCACTCCGCATTCTTGCCGAATACATTCACCCGTACGTGCAATTAAAAAAAGAAGGCATCGGCGACACCATCGTCATGTTCGGTTCCGCGCGGATCCTGCCGCGCGATCTGGCTTTGGCGCGTTACAACCGCTTAAGACACCTCCCGGCACACAAAATCCCCGCCGACCATCGTGTAAAGCACCGCGCCGCCGTACGCCGCGCCAAGAGTTTGCTGGAAATGTCCCGCTACTACGAAGAAGCCCGTCAACTCTCTCGCAGAATCACTGCCTGGGCCATGACCTTGGGTCCACGACCTCGGCGTTTCGTAATTTGCTCCGGCGGTGGTCCCGGCATCATGGAAGCCGCCAATCGAGGCGCCACCGAAGCAGGTGGCAAATCCATCGGCCTTTCCATCGAGCTGCCTCACGAACAATTCGCCAACGCCTATATCAGTCCCGAGCTCAGTTTCAACTTCCATTACTTCTTCATGCGCAAGCTCTGGTTCGCGCAAATCGCTAAAGCTCTCATCATTTTTCCCGGCGGCTTCGGCACTCTCGACGAGCTCATGGAAATGCTCACACTGATGCAAACCCACAAGCTGGCCGAGCACAACATCATCCTTATCTACGGCCGAAAATATTGGGACCAGGTCCTGAACTGGAAGGCCATGGTGAATTCCGGCACCATCAACGAAAGCGAATTTAAAATGTTGCAGTTCGCCGATACCGTCGACGAGGCCTTTAACTACGTCCGTGCCGGCCTCGAGAAGTACCACATGCAAGTCGATTCTTTTCTTCAGTCTTAGGCGCTTAAATTCGCCAAAAAATCCATACCGCATCGCCTAAGCCTTCGTAAAGGCATTGCCGTATAGCCCAAATCAACTCGCGACTCTACCCTCGCTTTCGAGGCTGGTCCTCAAAGGAGAGACAATAAATGAACCTGCCACATCGGTGGATACACTACCTCGGCAAATCCGCACTGCTCGTTGCAGCCCTGGCGGCCTTTGCCACATTGGGCGCAGCCCCCAGCATGCGCGCTGATGACAACGACTGCCAGAAACGCATCAATCGCGCCGACCATCGGCTCCATGAGGCTATCGAGCATCACGGGTACCGCAGTCCCGAAGCCGACAGCGCCCGTCATAACCTCGCGGAAGCTCGCGAATATTGCTGGGGCCATGGGCACAGGTGGTGGGATGCCGACTCCCAGAGCTGGCATACCGAGCACGATTGGAAAGACGAAGACCACGAGCACTATCGTGATCATGATGACCATCGCTAGTTTTTGAGTCCAATGAATCAGCTCTGACTGGAAATTCCTGCAAAACGTTCTATCCAAAGGCGCATCCGGTTCTTTAGGCTGCGCCTTCGGTTTTAACCGGCCTTCCCGCGCCGGGCATTGAACGCTGCCACAAACAAAAAAGGCGCCCCGTTCCGGGCGCCCCCTGATTGCTACTTTTTGATAAGTCCGTTTATACCAATCAGTTCAGTTGGTTACCAACGGCACTTCCGGCAGATCCGCCGAAAATACCGCCTCAAACCTACGCGTCTCATCCTGATCATGCAAAAGCACTACTGGAACAACCCGCAATGACCCGTTGCAGGCCCGGCAATGTGTCGCCTCACCCTGCAAATCCTGCAAAAATCCATCCGTGAAGTGATACTGCGCACGCTCGCGCCGGGCGTTCTTCTGGCCCTGCGCCCCGCAGTGCGGACAGGTGTATTCCACCGTATCCTGCTGCGGATCGCGGTCCAGAGCGGCCCAGCCCGTGCGGCGTACACCTACTGTTTCATTACGCCGGTCCATGGCATTGCCCTCCTTGGGATCCACGTCCACATGGGGTGTGATGCTTCCACGCTCCAGTTCGGTACAGTTTCTCGAAAATATTCAAATTCCGTGATTTCCGAATCCTTCATCGAGCCAATCCGCCAGTCCTGAATTCCAGAAACCTTGAGTAACTCGTGCTTGCTGTGCAACTTGTCCGTCTTTGCCTCAATCTCCGTTCGCACCAGCTGATAGAAAAATCGTCCAGGAACTTCCACATTTCCTCGGTGTCCAATGAACTGAGGAACGCGCGTACCTCACATCCCTGCGAGCGCGGCGCCGGCTTCCTGAAAATCTAAAACTTCAGGAAGTTGGCGTCGCCAATCTCAGCAATCCGAAACTCGTATGAAACCGGAGGTGTGTGGTGTGTGCAAAACCGCAAAACCAGTCTGTTGAAACTAAGGATTCAGCATCCTTAAGCGCCTGTCTCGTGGACGGCGATGCCGATCAGCTCCATCGCGCTCGCCGCACGCGCCGCCGCTCCTTGCTGCTTTCCGTGCTGGTGCAAATCGCCATACTCGCCGCACTGATTTTGATTCCCATCCTATCCAAGACTCCGCGCATCGCTCTCGCCAACGTGATGCCATTGCCGCCCTACTATCACGCCACCACCTCTGACCACACCGTGGAACGTCCGCATCACGCCACGCGAACTCATGAATTTACCTTTTGCCTGAGCTGCCCGCCGGTGCTCGCCACGACTCACATGCAGCCCACTAATTCGGCACATTCGGACGAAAACACCAGTGGCGCCGATATCATCGAAGGCGCCGGCCCAGAATGCTCCGAATGTAAGGGACTCGCCGCCAATACTGGGCCACATCCCGCCATTCCAGAAGTATCCACGCCCAGCGTCGTACACGTCACACACATCGACCCCGCCATGCTCATTCATCGCGTTGAACCCATCTTCCCCACACTAGCCCAGCAAACCGGCCGCGAAGGCCGCGTCGAACTTCACGCGTTCATCGGCGCCGATGGCACAGTTCGCTCCCTGCAAGCTCTCGAAGGCGATCCCATGTTTTATCAATCCGCGCTCGATGCCGTGCGCCAATGGCGTTATAAACCCACGCTTCTCAATGGGCGCGCCGTCGAAGTCGACACTCACATCACCGTCATGTACAAACTCTATCGCTGACTCTTGCTGTCGAATGTGGACGGTACAATTTTCTTAAGATGTCAGCTTTGCGGGTTTGATTGGAGACTTGTGTGACAACGCTTGGACACGCGAAGAAGAACTGAAGATCGGCTCACAGCCTTAGAAACGCCAGCCGCCAAAAAATCCCGTAACTACTTCGCCGCTCGCCCGGTTCTTACTTAACCTGGCTACGCGGGGCCTTGTCGGTTCGCCATGCGCTGCGGCGGCCGTCCAATAAATTCGGTTCGAAAGACATGCTGTTGCCGGTGCGGTGATCGACTACCGCGTACCCACCCGAAGTCTTAAGCGGCGACGCATTGATGCACGCTTTCGCGCGCTCGATTGTTGGTGCCGCTTCCACCCATACCGGTCCGCTTTCCCCAAACCAAAAAATATCTACTGACTTTTTCATTTTCCCACCTCCCACTATGCCCCCCTAACTAGTTACCTCGGTACGCCCGACAAGGGACCCACCTCTAGAGCATCGTATAAACAATATCTATTACTAATATTATAATTAAATCATGGCTATTTTTCATCAGGCACGGAAGGTTCATCTAAGTACTGTTGGTCGACAACACCGCGATCATGCGCAACCGCCATTCGGCGTCTGTTGCATGAGCATTCCCGAAAATGCATCTCGTCGTCGAGGTTGCTGGTTTTAATCAAACCGCCCCGTTGACGTGAGCATCGATCTGTCTGAGGACTGCGCTGGCTTTTTCGCGAGTTGTTACAACGCGGGAATCAGTGGATGTGCACCGGGAAAAACGTCTCCCCACGAAGCAGTGTCTGGATGCCTTCGATGATACGTTCGGATTCGCTCTTGGAACAAACTCCCTTGAGCCCCACCTTCCGGGCCTCGTCACATAACTGGGTAGACCAGAACACCGTCACCAGCAGAATCGACGCGTCTGGACACTTCAAGAGAATTAAACGTGAGGCTTTCAGTCCGTCCATTTCGGGCATATTGAAATCCATCAATGTGACGTGCGCTTCATGAGAGTGTTTCTTCACCGCGTCTTTGCCACTCACAGCCTCGCAGCAAACCACCCAATCCTGATGCGTTTCTACCAGTCGGCGTAATTGTCGCCGAATATGATCGTGGTCATCTACAATAAAAATATTCGCCAACTCACACCAGGCTCTCTTGTCGTCTAATTGGCATTTGACTACTTTGTTAGCTACCCTACCATACGATCATCACTGTACCCCGGCTTAGCGCGTCGCATTCTCATGGCTGTAGCTAGGCGTAAGAATGGCGACATCCATAACCCCGCCTATGCCATCGCCTCTCCTGAATTCTTCGCCACCGATTCTCTGACGCTGTCCCGCAGCCGAATCAATTCATGCCAGTCAGCTCCGCTCGCAGCCCGGTCGCCGCCCGTGGCACGAGGAAATACTGGCGGCGACAAAGTAATGGTCACGTCCGATGGCCGCGGCAGGATCGCCCCGTCCGGTAAAATTTGCCGCGTCCCCCTTAGCGACACAGGAATAATCGGCGCTCCAGTCTCCACCGCCGCTTTAAAAGCGCCCAATTGAAATTGCCTCACGCCCGGATCGCGCGTAAACGTCCCCTCCGGAAAAACAAAAACGGACTCGCCCTTGCGCAGGAAATCTTCCATTTCCGCGGCCTGATGCAATCGCGATTCCGCATCCGACCTATCAAATGATAAGTGCCCCATCTGCCGAAGAAAGGTCCCGATGAACGGCATGCCCGTCACTTCCATCTTGGCCACAAATCGATAGGGAACTCCCAGCCCCATCATCAACGCCACAACATCGAAGTAACTTGTGTGATTCGACGCATAAATCTTCGCGCCCGGAGTATCCATAAACTCTTTTCCCATCACGCGCACTTTGCAGCCAATCAGGAAAAACAAAATCTTCAGCGCGCCGTTCGTAAATTTTCCCGCCGCTCGATGGTCCGTATATAGCTGCACGATCATCCACGTCGGCACGATCCACAGCGTGAACACCACCGCGAAGTAAATTCCGTACAAAAATTCAAGCCCACGCTTCACGCCCTTCACAATCGCGCGGCTTGTGGCTGAAACTGCTCCGCCTGCTCCCAGCCGCGCAATTTGCAGCCATGCAGGCGCTTTATTCTCCGACAGCGTTCCCGCGAGGTAGAGTTGTTTGGTTTCTTCTCGACGTAATTTCCCGCTCGACGTCTTCGGAATGCTGCCCAGTGCAAGCAGTTCCACGCGATCCGGCGGCAATCCCAAGCCTAGCGATACTACTTCCGTAATCTTGGCCGCCATCTCAGCACGCCGCGCGTCATTTGTTTCTCGCGATTCCGCCACCACCACCATTTTTTCTGTTCCACTTGCTTGATCCTTAATTCCAAACGCCACGATGCAGCCCTTGCGAATTCCTTCTATGCGCGCCGCCAGCTCTTCCACCTCATGCGGATACAAATTTCGTCCGCCCTTAATAATGATGTCTTTCACGCGGCCAGTTACGTACAACTCACCATCTGCGATGTACGCGCGGTCACCCGAATTTACCCACGCGAATTCTCCGTTCCCATCGCCAGGCCCCAGCGGCAGCAACGCATCGGTCGCAGCTTTATTTTGATAATATCCGGTGGTCGCCGAAGGCCCGCGAAACCAAAGAAATCCCTCGGTCCTCTCCCCCACTGCCACGCCCGCATTGTCCACTACCCGGATTTCATGCCGCGGTACGGGTTTCCCCGCAGAAACAAACGCAATACAATTTTCATCTTCAGCGCGCGTCGGTATTGCCTTTCCTTCCGATTCAAAAACTTTTCGCTCGACGCGATCGACCACCGGCTCGCGCCCCAATGGCCCGGCCGTAACCGCCAGCGAAGCCTCCGCCAACCCATAAACAGGCAGCAATGCTGTGGCACGAAATCCATATTTCGCGAAGCGTGTTGCAAAGCGCTGCAGCGTTCCTGGATTCACCGGCTCCGCTCCATTCATCGCCATACGCCACGAACTTAGGTCCAGCCCCTCGATATCTTTGTCCGCGATTTTTCTTACGCACAACTCGTACGCGAAATTTGGCGCGGTGCTGATCGTCCCGCGATGATTGTGGATCGCCCACAGCCAGCGCTCCGGCCGCATCAAAAACGCAATCGGCGACATCACTGCCAGCGGAATCCCGTAATACAGCAGCGTCAACCATGCGCCGATCAGCCCCATGTCGTGATAGAGAGGCAGCCAGCTCACTCCCAAATCATCCGGCCCGATTTTCACCGCTTCGCCCACCGCTCTAATGTTCGCAAGCAAGTTTGCGTGCGTCAGCACCACACCCTTGGGGTCCCCAGTCGAGCCCGAAGTGTATTGCAGCAACGCGATGTCTTTTCCCGTTCGCGCGCGCGTTCCACTTAAATGCAGCGGCCGCGCCCCCGGGGAGGGAAGAGGCGCTCTGTCCGCCGCCTCAATCAATTTTTCCGCATCCGCCACGGCGGCAAGCGAGGCAACCCGGGGCTTTAATAATTTCGCCACCGCTTCCGCTCGACGAAAAGTCAGCAACAACATCACGCCGGCATTATTCAAAATTGCCGATTGCCGCGCCGCGTACTCTTCAATGCGATCGGCGCGAAACGGCGGATAAATCGGCACCGGGATCGCGCCCGCCAGTAAAATCCCCGCGTAAGAAACAAAAAACGCGCGTGAAGTTGGCAGCATCAGCGCCACCCGACTGCCCGCGCTCACTCCCCGGCGCATCAATTCGGCCGAGCAGCGCTGCGCCGCCCCGTGCAGCTCACCGAACGTCATCGTTATCGTTTTGTCTTGGCCGTCCGCATCTTCCGTAATCACCAGGTGCGGACGTGAAGGGTCATGCGCCGCGCGGTAATGCAGAACATCAACCAGCGTCTCCGCTGACAGCACACCAGTTTCTTCAGCTTTGCGTCTCAGCTGCTGCACCTTAACGGACGCCCGCTCCGCAGAAAGTCCACTCGTCTCAGCAATGCTTTCCGGAGCTTCCATCACCGCCGCAGCAAGATCGTCCGGCGTATTGGCCTGCGTAGCTGCCTGGTCCGCAATGCGCACGCCAAACGCATTTTCAAGCCGGGCCATCAATTCCACTCGTTCCAGGCTGCCCAATCCCAGATCACGCTCCAGATGCGAGGAGCCGTTCAGCATGGGCATCGCGCCCGCACTCCCCAGTTCCTGCAAGAGCCCGCGAATCTCCTCCAGCACGCGTTCGCGCACCATGGAGCGTTCGAATTGTGCCGTTGGTGTAGCCAAAAGAAGAAAATCTCAGAAAACTACAACCCGCCACCCACAAAAACTTACGCGCTCTTCTTGTCCGCCGTCACATACCCCTTCGGCATCAACGTAGTCGTCAAATCCACACCCGAAAGGTCCACACCCGTCAAATCCGTCTCCCGCAAAATCGCCACGCCCATATCCGCGCCCGCAAATTTCGCCCCGCTGATATTCGCCAATCTAAAATTCGTATTCCGCAAAAGCGCCCGTTCAAAGTTCACATTGGAAAGATCACATCGAAAAAACTCAATCCCGCTCGCTTGCGCTTCCGATAAATCGGCGCCCGGCAAAATCGCCTCCGTCAAATCGGAATTGCGCAAATCCACTCCACGCATCTTGGCTCCCGACAAATCCGCGCCCGGCAATTTCGCTTTCCGCAGGTCGCTGCCCGTCAGGTTAGCCCCTGTCAATATCACGCCGCTAAGGTTCACTCCGCTCAAGTCGGCCCCAGACAAATCCGCCCCGGCTAGGTTGGCGCGCTCGCCACCATCTTGCCCGCGAAAAAATCGTTCGTGCGCCTCCAGAATTTCCGACAGCTTCTTCCCGTTATGCCTAATGCTTTTCGCCTTCTTCAAACCCATCGTCGATTGTCCTCGATCTCTTTTCCACTCAAGCAACACATGTTACTAATCCGGCTTCCAATTGTTTACGTCACTGAAGACTTTACCGAAAATGCCGTCTTTACGGAACCGCTACAACTGTCCCCTGAGCCCCCGCTTCGAACCACTGTGGTAGTGTGAATCTACCGTGCCACGTCGCTCCGTACTTTCGGTTTTCTTCGCAGCCATGCTACTCCCGGCTCTCGCCGCCGCTCAATCGCTGCAGCGAGAAGATGAGATCGTCGCCAGCCTCGCAGGCGGCCGCGTCATCGCTCAGGTCGCTAAGGACAATGTCATCGTTTTTGCCGCCATCAATCATCCCGTAGAACAAAATTCTGTACCACCTCGCCTCCTGCAGCTCGACGCCACGCACGTCGGCGTCCTCCTCGGCGCATCCGAATGGCAAATTCCTTCTGCTCCCGATCCCGTTCGCCTGGATCGCAATTATCAAAGCATCCCGCAATCCCCGAACAACCAGCACTATTCACCATATCCCGGTCAAGAAGCCCCCGATCTGGAAACCATCGGCGTCGCCTTCCTCGAAAAACTTCGCCCACTGGTGGCGCAACTTCATCACAAGCTGGATTTCCGTCCCGACGACGCGCTTTTCGAGTTGATCATTATCGGCTTCGGTCCCGATTACGGCCCCGAAGTCTGGCAAGTGGAATATCGCATCGAGCAGCAACAGGTAGCCGCGCGCGGCGAATATTGGCAGACGCGCATCCTGCGCCCGCGCTTCACGCAACTGTATCCGCCCGAAGGCGGCAAGAAAGCGCCCCACACCCTGGTCGAAGCGCGCTATCCCCCCGAGGATCCCAGCGTGCTAGCCAGCAGAGTAGTAACGCAAAACACCGAACCGCCTCTGATCGCTCTTATCCAAGCTGGCGACCCCGCTATCTCCCGGCTACGTTCCGGTGATCCAAAATTCGCCAGGGTCATGGACGCTATCGACCACGGCCAGGCGCAAAAAGCTTCCGCCACGGATTCCGCCGATTTTCTGCGCGCAGCATTACCTTTGATCGCCGGCGGCAACAAATTTTTTCTTGGCACTATGGAAGAGCAGCATGGCTTCGATTGGATTGTTCCGCCCGATGAACCCGTTGAAAAAACCGACGACAAAACGCGCCCGCCAGGCGCGCCTTCACTTCGCAAAAAGCCCACTCCGTGACTCTTCCGCAAACGGCAACCTCACTGCCGGCGAACTTGCCTTGGTAAATACCGCCGCTAAGCACAGCAATCTCAAACGCGCGGAGGGTGCCCCACCCTCGGCTTTTTGGAGGGTTTACTTGCCGTGGCAGGTGGGTTCTGTAACGTGGGAACATCATTAATCGTTCTCCCGCTCACGCTCGCATGCGCTCCAATATCTTTCCTATAGTGTGCGCCCTGAAAATGAATCTCTTGCGCCGCTTCATACACGCGACCCAGCGCCTCGTCCAAAGTCGCGCCCGCTGCGGTAACGCCCAACACCCGCCCGCCGCTGGTCACAATTTTATCGCCGTCCCATTTCGTTCCGGCATGCAACACTTTCACCCCGCGGGCCTGATCCGCCTCACGCAACCCACTGATCTCCTTACCTGTCTCAAATTTCCCCGGATACCCCACCGAGGTCATCACCGCGCACGCGCTTGCGCCACTTTTCCATTTTAATTTCGACGCATCCACCCGCCCCGCCGCCACATCCGCCAGCACCTCCACCAAATCAAAATCCATCCGCGCCACGATCGCTTGCGTCTCCGGATCGCCCAGCCGGCAATTAAACTCCAGCACCTTTGGCCCCGTCTTCGTTAACATCACCCCAATATACAAAAATCCCTGGTAGCGAATTCCGTCAGCGGCCAGCCCTTGCAGTGTCGGTGCCACAATTTGCGTCACGATTTTCTCGCGCAGCCCGCTCGGCAATAATTCATCACTCGAATACGCTCCCATCCCTCCCGTATTCGGCCCTTCATTCCCATCAAAAACACGTTTGTGATCCCGTGTCGGTACCAGCGGCGCGTAGCGCTCGCCATCCGTCAAAATAATAAACGACAACTCCTCTCCTTCCAGCGTTTCTTCCAGCAGAATCCGCGCTCCGCCCTCTCCCAACTCCCGTTTCTCCATCACGCTGGAAATAAAATTCTTGGCCGCCCGTTTGTCCGGCGCGAGAAAAACGCCCTTTCCCGCGCACAGCCCATCGGCTTTGATAACCACTGGCCATTCCACATTTTCGAGCGCCGCGTTCGCCTTGTCCGCAGAATCGAACGAGCCATACATCTGTGCGGTGGGAATATTGTGCCGCTGCAAAAACTCTTTCGAAAAAATCTTGCTGCCTTCCAATTGCGCCGCCGTCCGAGTTGGCCCCACAATCGCCCAGTTCCGCAGCGCAAACGCATCCGCGATTCCGTTCACCAGCGGCAATTCCGGTCCCACGATAGTCAAATCCGGTCGAATTTTCTCCGCCAGTGCAACTAACCCCGCCACATCGCCCGAGTCCACATTCACGCATTCCGCTTCCGCCGCAATGCCGGCATTCCCTGGCGCGCACCAAATCTTTGTCACTCGCGAGTCCTGCTTCAACTTCCAAGCCAGCGCATGTTCACGCCCGCCCCCACCAATCAGCAACACCTTCATGTGCCAGCCCTCATCCTTCATCACCCGCTCACACTAATTCGGCCATCATTATATCGCACGTGTTTTGTGGGTCGCGGCTTTAGCCTGCCTGACGCAGGCAGGCCTCGGCATAAATTGAGTCCCAAACCTTGGCCTTTAGTCTTGACGCATGTGAACGCAAAATTTCCTGGAGGGAATTTAGTAGCTAGGATTTTTACAGAAGAAATTACAAGAAGAATGATTGCCAGCCATCAAAACCGCGTTAAGAAGCCCGCCCAGCCGCCCGAATCGGAATCGTAATTCCGGAAGTCATATCCGACGACGCCAACATGTGGCATCGCCCATCAAAAATTCCGCCCGGATCGACCACCATGCACGGCGCATGCACTTCCCCAGTAACCACGCCCTTCGCTTGAATCTCCACGCGGCCCTTAGCGAAAATCACGCCGTCGAATCGTCCTGCGATTACCACCCGATTGCCTTCAATCTGCCCTTCAACCTTCGCGCCTTCGCCCAATATTACCGTGTGCTCCGAAATAATATTGCCTTTTACGATTCCATTAATGCGGAACGTTCCGGTGACCTGCAGCGTGCCTTCCAGCGTCACCCCTTGATCAATAAATCCGGTCCATTCTTCAGTGACGTTGTTGCTTGAAGCGCCGGGCCATTTCCAGGCCATGAAATCCTCCGCAGAGACTCTTCTACTGTAGCCTCGCGCGCCACCAAGTCAACGCAACCCATTCCTAACGTGTCGAATTCACGTCCTGACCGAATGGCCAGTCCTCGTTCATCCTCCCGCAATCGCCCCGATAATCAACAGCGGCTCGGCACCCGAAACCACAGCATCCGGCAGCGGAACATCCACCGAATCGTGCGACAAATCCTCGCCGCACGCGAAAAATCGCAAAAATGGCCGCCGCTCCTGCGTAACATGTTCGCGAATCGTCCCTCGCAGCATCGGGAATCGCGTCTCCAATGCATCCAGCACGGTCCGCACCGTCACCGCACCGTGTACTTCAAGCTGCACTTCGCCCTGAAATGACGCGAGCGTCCGCAAATGTGCCGGCATCACCACGCGAATCATGCCAACGTCTGCACTTCCACAGAAAGCACTGCAGGTAGATCGCGCACAATCGGCTTCCAGTTATCTCCGGCATCCGCCGACGCATAAACTTGCCCGCCCGTCGTGCCAAAATATACTCCGCACGAATCCATGGAATCCACCGCCATCGCATCGCGCAACACATTCACATAGCAATCGCTCTGCGGCAGGCCGCGCGTCAGCGCTTCCCATTCGTTTCCGCCCGTCTTGCTGCGGTACACGCGCAGTTTTGCATCCGGCGGATAGTGCTCCGAGTCGCTTTTGATCGGTACCACATAAATAGTCTCCGGGTCATGCGCATGCACATCAATCACAAATCCAAAATCCGTAGGCAAGTTGCCGCTCACTTCCTGCCAGGTGTCCCCACCGTTGTCGCTGCGCATCACGTCCCAGTGCTTCTGCATAAAAAGCACGCCCGGCCGCGCTTTGTGCATTGCAATGTGGTGAACGCAATGGCCCACCTCGGCCTCCGGATCAGGAATATATAACGACTTCAGTCCCTTGTTGATGGGCTGCCACGTTTCGCCCCCATCGTCAGTCCGAAATGCGCCCGCGGCCGAAATAGCAATGAACATTCGTCCCGGATCCTTCGGATCCTGAATGATCGAGTGCAGACACATCCCGCCAGCTCCCGGTTGCCAGCGTGGTCCAGAGCCATGTTTACGCAATCCGGAAATCTCTTCCCAGTTTTGCCCGCCATCCTTCGACCGAAACAGTGCCGCATCTTCGATCCCCGCGTGCACCGTATCCGGATCCGTCAATGACGGCTCCAGATGCCACACGCGCTTGAACTCCCACGGGTGTGGTTTGCCGTCATAAAATTGGTGGGTGCCTGGCACTCCGTCATAGATAAATTTGTTACCGACAGGCTCCCAAGTTTTCCCGCCATCGTTCGATCGTTGAATCATTTGACCGAACCAACCGCTGCACTGCGATGCATACAGCCTGTTGGGATCCGCCGGCGAACCCTTCATGTGATAAATCTCCCAGCCCGCAAAATGTGGCCCGCTGATATCCCATTTCTCGCGTTTTCCATCCGAAGTAAGCACGAACGCGCCTTTCCGCGTTCCTACTAGAACTCGCACTCCGCTCATTCCGCCCTCCAAGGGTTGCTCTCTAGAAATACGTTTGAAATCCCCAATAATTTCAGCACATTTTGTCAGATTACTTGTTAATTGCAAGTGAAAATATTACACTTCGTTTATGCCACGCAGTCGCCCGCGGAACAAGCTACGCTCCGGGTGTCCCCTAAACGTCTCCGTCGAAATACTCGGTGATCGCTGGTCGCTGCTGATCATTCGCGACATGATGCTGCGGGGATTTCGCAGCTACACGCAGTTTCTTGATTCCTACGAGCGTATCGCCACAAATATTCTGGCCCATCGATTAAAGAAATTGGAACACTATGGAATCATCGCGACGCAAGAAGATCCGTTAGACGGAAGAAAACTCATCTACACTCTTACAGAAAAGGGAATGGACCTGGCGCCAGTCCTAACAGAAATGGTCCTCTGGACCGCGGCCCACGAAGAGCATCAAAATCCCGAGCTGATTCGCCAGATCAAAAAAGACAAACAAAAATTCCTGGCCAGTGTCCGGCAAAGATGGTTGGGAAATCCCTCACCGGTGAACTAACGGAAGGAAACCGTGCGCTCTTCTCGCATCGCGCGTCCGTCCAGCCGCGGCGCCTGGCAGCGCTCGCTTCGCGGGTATCATCGAGCTCGCTGACCCGCTACTTCATCAGTTGATCGTACAGCCTCATCAAATGGGGATCATCGTAGAACTCGATGATCAATTGTCCCGGGTGCGTTTTCGTATGTGGCCGCAGCAGGATTTTCGTTCCCAGGCTCCGCTGCAGTTCATCAATTGCCGATCGTGTGTTCGCATCCGATTCTTCCCTGGCTACCGGGGCTCGATTGCGGGCCCGCCGCGACGCCAACCGCTCGATCTGTCTTACGGTTAAGCCCCCGCGCGAAGCCCTGTGCGCATAACGCATTCGCAGCGGCGAATCTGGCACAGCCAGAAGCGCCCGCCCATGACCCGCAGTTAGCTTTCCTTCTTCAATCCATTCCTGAATCGTCGATTCCAGTTTTAAGAGGCGGATCGCGTTCGATATCGTGGCCCGGTCCTTCCCAGTTCGCTCTGCCACCATTTCCAGCGTCATCTGAAACTCGTTTATCAAGCGATCAAACGCCCGTGCCGACTCAATAGGATTCAAATCCTCGCGCTGAATGTTTTCAACCAGCGTCATCTCGAGCGCGAGTTCATCCCGAACTTCCCGAACGATCGCCGGCACCTTGGAGAGTCCCGCCAGTTGCGCGGCCCGCCACCGGCGCTCTCCGGCGATCAATTCGTAACGGTTGCCAACTGGGCGCAGAAGTAGTGGCTGAATGATCCCGCTCGCCAGAATTGAGCGCGACAACTCTTCCAAAGCCGCTTCACGAAACGTCGTGCGCGGCTGAAAAGGACTGGGTTCGATCAGGTCTATATCGATTTGTAGGGTCTGACTTCCATCCCGCGCTGGCGCAACCGCCGCCCCGCTCGCCGTTATACCATACGGCTGATCTTGTTGATTCGTATTGACTTGTGGCGTTACTTGAGGTGCGACTGCTGGCTCAGGCTCCCGAATGAGCGCTCCGAGCCCCCTTCCCAACGCGTTTCTCGTCATTGGCTATTACCTCCTGCGCAAGTTGTGTGTACCCCTCGGCCCCTTTACTGTGTATGTCATAGAAAATGATAGGTTTACCGAAACTAGGTGCTTCCGCCAACCGCACATTGCGAGCAATTACCGCTTGGAATACCTGCGTGCCAAAGAAGCTTCTCAAATCCGTTGCCACTTGTCTCGAGAGCGTGGTCCGCTCGTCAAACATCGTCAGCAGGATTCCTTCAATCTCCAAGCTCGAATTCAGCGTCCTTCGGATACGCATTAGCGTGTCTAGCAGCTCAGAAACGCCCTCCAGCGCAAGATATTCGCACTGGATTGGCACGAGGACCGAGTTGGCGCACACCAGCGCGTTCAAAGTTAATAAATCTAGGGCCGGAGGACAGTCCAAAATCACAAATCGATACCGATCTTGGAACGATTTTAATGCTGCTTGCAGCTTATATTCGCGGTTTTCGGCGGTTACCAACTCTACGGCAGCCCCAGCCAGGTTCTTATCCCCCGGAATGACGTCTAACAGCTCCACTTGGGATTTTTGAACGATTTTCTCAAGTGACTCACCTAGAATTAGTGAATGATACAGAGTCTTGCGGGCGGGGTCCTTAGCGAAACCGATGGCCGCTGTAGCGTTTCCTTGCGAGTCGCAATCGACGAGAAGAGTAGGTTGTTCCGAGGCGGCCAAACAAGCGGCCAAATTAACGGCGGTTGTGGTTTTGCCTACACCGCCTTTTTGGTTTGCACAAGCGATGATTCTTGCCAAATGTTGCCCCAGGCGAAAACTTAGCAAAGGTTTCGCGCACTTGCAAGTTGTTTCACGTGGAACACGTGAAATCGGTTCGAATGACCGACGCAGGTGTCCCGTTTTGAACCAATTGTCGAAATCCGACGCTTGAGCAGTCTAAAATTCCCGTTTCACGTGAAACGCGTGTTCCGGAGTGGCTTTGCCTCGGTCTCATGTCTAAAACTTCGTTCCACGTGAAACCGATTCTGAAGGGAGGCGTTTCTGCCCATTGGTTGTTTCACGTGAAACCGAGATTAGGTCGAGCCGCAGGAGGGCCCACGCACGGATCTCGGCCGCTAATTGACCCACACTTGCGTTCCACGTGGAACAGACTTCCTATCGTGGAGTTCGCCATGGGCTAACATCCGTTTCACGTGAAACGAACTAAAGGGCCTATTGCCACAGATTCTGTTTCACGTGAAACCGAATTCTCAAACACGAATGTGCTAATGGAGTTCCAAGGGACGCTCGCTTGTGGCCAAATGGGGTAACAATGCATTGAAATCACCGTTCCACGTGAAACGAAGTTCCTCCAACGCCATCACTACTCGTTGCGTCGTATTTCACGTGAAACAAGGTTTTTCAGCGGACAAAAGGACTTAAGAGGAGAAATGTCGACGGTTCGACAATTGTAGTTTTTGATCAGTGAGTTCGCAGAAAAAACCGATAGCTCAGGAATATTTGCCATAGACATCGCCCAAATGTCGGCGCGCCCACAATTGAACAAATGAGACTACAAAGTCGCTTTATTACCAAGCAGAAGTACTCTCCGAAGAGATTGGGGGACACTCACAGATGGCTCCCAAACCCACCCGGGACTCTTTAGCACTTGTTCCACATCCGCAGTACCGACCCAAAGAATCACTCGCTTCGCGTCAACCTGCTCTGAAGCCGCCCACTTCAGAAAGATCTCGAATTCTCCTAAAGCTCTCGCCAGCAGAAAATCGATCGGCGCGATCTGGTCACCCAGCTCTTCGTATCGGCTCACCAATAGGTTGACCCCTTTAATCCCCAAGGTTCGAACGACCTCCGCCAAAAACGTAGCCTTCTTAATGTGGGACTCCACGAGTACCATCTGGGCTTCGGGCAGCAAAATCTTCAACGCTAAGCCAGGAAACCCCGCGCCTGTTCCAATGTCGGCGAGTCGACATTTTCCTAACTCCACGACATTTGCAGCAAACATGCTTTCACCAAAATGACGGTGAAGAATCTCCAAAGGATCTCGGATCGCAGTCAAGTTAACTTTCTTGTTCCACACAAGTAACAATCGGATGTATTCCTGAATCTGAGCAACTTGATCGGAGTTTACATCGATTTGAAATTCGCTTAATGCCTTTCGAATGGTGGATTCTGATGGCACGACTATGGAAGCCATGGACGACTAGGTTCCTCCCGTAGCGATGCGGCTGGTAACGTTCTTGGCTTGTTTGCCGTCGCGATGAAAACACATTCACATCCTTGGTGCAAACTTATTCGCGGCGGGACGGTAGCAGTCGATAATCCTTGCCGATACATCAACCCGTCCTTATAGTGGCGGCGCAAGTCCTGAAAACACGCATGGAAAGAGGTGGCCAGTGGCTTCAGCTCTGAAACTAACCTCAATGGCAAAAGCCGCAGGATGCGCGGCGAAATTGAATCCCGCCACCCTCGAAGCAGTCCTAAGAAAACTTCCGCGGCAAAAAAATCCAAATGTACTCGTAGGATTTGAAACCAACGACGATGCCGGGGTCTACCTTCTCAACAACGAACTCGCCTTAGTCCAGACTGTCGACTTTTTTACTCCTATAGTCGACGATCCATTTTTATTCGGTCAAATCGCTGCAGCCAACGCCTTGAGCGATGTGTACGCCATGGGTGGCCGGCCCATCTCGTCGCTCTCCCTGGTTGGTTTTCCAGAACACGCGGATCCCGCAATCCTTGAACAAATCATACGCGGCGGCCTGTCGAAGATGAATGAGGCCGGATGCAGCGTCCTCGGCGGGCATTCCATTCGTACCGAAGACATGTTATTTGGTTACGCCGTGACCGGAACCGTGGACCCGAAAAAAATCTGGCGCAACGTTGGAGCCCGGCCCGGTGACGTGCTCATCTTCACAAAGCCGATTGGCACCGGGGTGATCACCACCGCGCTGAAAAAGAATCAAGTCTCGGAACAGTCATTGGCAGCTGCGGTTGGCGCCATGACCACACTGAATCGCGCGGCTGCGGCAGGTTTGAGTGAGCTTGCTGACCACTCACATAATCGCCTAAGAGAAGACCTGTCCCCGATACATGCCGTAACGGATGTCACGGGATTTGGTGTACTGGGCCACGCCCGTGAAATGGCACTTGGTAGCGAAACCGGAGGAGTCGAGGCCGTGTCATTTGAACTTGACCAGACTGCGTTCGCTTGTTTCCCGGGCGCAGTCCAGGCAGCCCGGGATGGTCATCTTTCGGGTGGCCTTAAAAATAATCACGCGTTCGTTGCTGAATGCGTTCAATTTGCCGCTGACGTGCCGCAAGAATTTCGCGATCTACTTTTCGATCCGCAAACATCAGGCGGACTGCTCGCTGCAATCGCTCCTGAATCCGCGGCGGAATGCATCGCGGCCCTTGCGCGGCACGGTGTGGACGGCCGTCAGGTGGGCCTCGTTGTCGCCAAACGCTCGCCTTTAATTCTTGTTACATAAATGACATTTCGAGGAGGCTACCGGTGTCATTACGCTGAAACGAAGCATAGTTTGCCGAGTTCGACTCCTAATTTCAAATCAAGCAGTTCAATAATATGGACACCATCACTCATGGAATTGCCGGAGCACTAATCGCTAAAGCGGTTTTTAAGGGAGACGATTTATTCGTCTCGCGCCCGATGAACCGTCAACGCATCGTTACGTGGTCCACGATGCTGGGCGCGATTTTTCCCGACTCTGATGTGTTTCGCGACATATTCTCCCGCGACCCAATGTTGGTCATCTCCTGGCACCGCAGCATCACGCATTCACTCCTATGTCTTCCTCTTTTTGCGCTGCTGCTCGCTGGGCTCACGCGCTGGGTAGTTCGCTGGCGAAAATGGGATGCACCTTCCTTCGCGGTCCTTACCGGAATTTACGCGGCGGGAATTCTTAGTCATATCTTGCTCGACCTGGTCACCAGTTTCGGCACTATGGTGTGGTCCCCGCTAAGATGGTCCAGACCGGTCTGGGATCTGATTTTTATCGTGGATTTTACGTTCACCGGAATATTGTTGGTTCCACAGATTCTTGCCTGGGTGCAGGACCGGCCGGAAAAGTCCAGGCGCCGCGCCATTGCTTCGTTCGCAATTTTCGCGATAACGATTTTCGTCATTCAGAGACTCGCGGGCGCCGTCGGAGCGCCGATTTCGCCAGCCTCGGTTTTGCTTTTCGTCTTGATCCTCGCGGCGTTTTTCTTGCTGCCGCTTCCCACGGCGGAAAAAATTCAGTGGGCGCAGCGTTCAGATCTTGAAGAACAAGACTTGGCGCGAAAGAGTCTTCGCCGGCGCTGGAATCAATTCGGCTTAGTTTGCGGTTGTTTGTATCTCGGGCTCGCGGTCGTCGCACATCTCAACGCGCTTTCTCGCGTAAAGAACTTTGCAATGCTTCAGAAACTCAACGTTCAATCGATCGGTGCGCTTCCGTTCCCTCCCTCGATGTGGCGCTGGGACGGATTGGTGCGCACCGCTGGCGGCGTTTACGAAATTCGGATGGATCTAAGTCAGAAATCGCCTTTTGAGAATTTGGCCGACGGGAATTCGGCGGAACGCCACACAGAACGACCACCGATCGAATACCGCTTTTATCCGGAAGCTAATCCCAACGTTTATATTGAAGCCGCCAAAGAGCTTCCACAGGTGCAAAAAGTTTTGTGGTTTGACCGCTTTCCGGTGACGCGCTATCACGAAGAAGCCGGCGAGCCCATCGTGGAATTCTCCGACATGCGCTTCCCACTAATGGGGAAACGCCGCACTCCGTCATTCACCTATCGCGTTCGGTTCGATCCAGCAGGTAAGGTTCTGGAACAAGGTTGGGCAAAATAGATTACGAAATCAAAGACGAACTGTTAGCGCTTCATGCGCATCATGCAGAAGAAGCCGGCAAGTCCGGAGCCAAGTAGGAGCATCGTGCCTGGTTCCGGCGTGCTCATCGGCGGTAGAGGCACTGGCGTCCCACCACCAGGCGGTACGGTCAAGCCGCCGCCCAAGCCAGTGCCGGTGCCCCCTGTGCCGCCTGTGCCACCAGTTCCTGTCGTGCCGCCTAGCAGGTTGGTGCAGCCTATGGAGATCGTGTTGGTGTCCATGGTGACGGCGGCAGTGTGGGCTAGCGCTCGGCCGCATTGATCAGTTGCTCCGGTGTCCAGCGTAATCTTTGTCAAGGCCAGGATATTTCCTTCGAACGACGTTGTAGTGTCCAGAGTGGCGGAACTGCCGACATTCCAATACAGACCGGCTCCCGCACCGGTATTGATTACGTTAACGACTGATCCCGGTGAAGTGATCAGGGTGCTGGGCATCTGGAACACCCAGAAGGCATTGAGGTTACCTTGACCGTTGAGTGTAAGTGTTCCGGTCAAATTAGTGGTCCCGGCGGGAACGGTGTAGACGCCTGGACTGAGCGTGAGTCCGCCCAGGTTCGCTGGCAACAAAGTGCCGGCACCCAGGGATCCTAGCTCGGTCTTGGCAGCAGCTAGCTCACTTTGAGCGGAAATTGAAACCGCATCATTGGAGTGGACAAACGGATTACCGATCATCGCCGCATTCGTGCCATTGACGGTGATCGTAGACTCACCCGTGATCGCAGAGCCCGGGGACACACCCAGATCGCCAGTAAGTGTAGTCGCACCGGTATTGGTAACGGTGGAGGCACCCAGCACCGAAAAGGTAGCCAGGTCAGCGCCGAGAATACCGTCCGCGTTCGCATTGGGTACTGATACCGATAAGATAGCTAAGCAGAGAATTAAGAAGTAAAAGACAGAAAAGAACCCTATTTTACGCATTTTGAAATACCTCTGTGGCGGGCATGATGGATGAACTGGGCTCAAAAAACTGTGCAAATAGAGACAGTTTGATTAACTTGTGAGTACTATAACTTGATATTTAATCGATGCTATTTTGCGTGGACGAAGACGATCTCGACCGGCGCGGGAACTTGCGCGACTTGACCGGTGGTGATCAGCGCACCCGTGGATTGATCGATGCGGAACACTACAATGTTGTTTGATTCCTGGTTGGCGGCGAGCAGAAACTTTCCAGTTGGATCCAGTGTGAAATTTCTAGGTTCTTTACCCTGCGTGGGGAAATCGCCGGCTAGAGACAGCGTTCCTCGGGTTGGGTCGATAGTAAACTCGGCGATGCTGTCGTGGCCGCGATTTGACGCGTAGAGAAATTTGCCCGAAGGATGCACGACGATCTCGGCGGTATCATTGCGCGTCTTGAAATCTTTTGGAATTGTGGAAAGAGTTTGCAGCGTTGAAAAAGAACCATTTTCGGCATCGTATGCGAAGGCCGTAACAGTGGAATTTACTTCACTGAGGACGTAGGCAAATTTGCCGTTGGGGTGGAACGCCAAGTGGCGAGGTCCGGCGCCAGGAGCGAGCTTTGCGAACGGCGGATGATTGGGAATGAGCGAGCCTGAGGCGGAATCGAAGTGATAGACCACAACCTCATCGAGTCCCAGATCAACTACAAACACAAAGCGATTGTCGGCTGAACTGGCGATGAAATGCGCGTGTGGCCCTTCCTGGCGCTCTTTGTTGGGGCCGGAGCCGGAGTGTTGCACGAAGGCGGAGGCTGGTTCAATGTGACCGTCGGACGCGACGGGAAAAGTAGAGACACTGCCGCCGGAGTAATTTGCAACCAATAGATATTTGCCGGTTCCATCGAAGGAAATGTAACACGGGTCGGCGCCGCCGCTCGCGACCTGATTCAGCTGACTCAACTGTCCGGATTTAGGATCCAGCGAGTATGAGGTGACCGCGCCGCTTTTTTTTCCATCAAACTCTCCGAGCTCATTGACGGCGTAAAGATATTTTTCGTTCGGCGCGACAGTGAGAAATGACGGGTCTTGCGTCGTCGCCGCGACCGCCATGGCGGTCAGGCGGCCGGTGCCCGAGTCAAAGTGAAACGAGTAAATGCCTTTACTATCGGTTTTGGAAGTGTAGGTACCGACCAAGGCGAAATATTGTGATGGCTTGGCAGTATCGCCGGACACACACACGACTGACAATAACAGCGGTGCGATTAGGATGAGTAACAAGGCAAAAAACCGGCGAGTCATTTTCATGGAGAGATGTTACAGGGGGCGCGCCAAGAAAAAAAGTTTAAGTTAGGAAATTTCTGGCTCAATAAATTGTGACCGGCCACTGCAAAATCGCCGCGCGTAACGCCAGCGCGGGAAACTTAACCAGTGATCCGGAAGGCCATTTGAAAAATGACCTTATTTCTTTTCTTCTTCCGATTCTTCCTGGAGCACGGCGGCCGCTGCCACGGAGTCATCGGCATCGAGCCGCAACAAGCGCACGCCCTGTGTGGAGCGGCCTGCTTCGCGGATTTCATTAGCATGCACGCGAATGACTTTGCCGTTGTGAGTGATGATCATCACGTCTGATTCTTCGGTAACCTGCAAAGTGGCCACCACGTAGCCGTTGCGGTCTGTGGTCTTCATATTGACTACGCCTTTGCCGCCGCGCGAAGTGATGCGGTATTCGGCCAGCGGAGTTCGCTTGCCAAAACCTTTTTCTGCCACGGTGAGCATCAACGTCACCAATGAATCCTTGATCTGCTCGTTTTCGAGTTCCTCGAGATTTTGCGATGTTTGCTTATGCTCTTTTTCGATGATGCTGAAATCAGGCGGCACGGCGTCCATGCTGACGACGTAATCGTCTTTGTCGAGGTCCATGCCATTTACGCCGCCGGCATTGCGGCCCATAGGGCGCACTTCCGTTTCGCGGAACAAAATAGCCTGGCCTTCGTGACTGGCCAGGAAAATCATCTGCTTGCCGTCGGTTAACTTCACGCCGATCAACTCGTCGTCGCCATCAAGATTGACGGCGATGATGCCGTTGGAACGGGGATTTGAGAATTCGACAATCGCGGATTTCTTAACCGTGCCTTTCTTGGTGGCCATGAAGACGTAGCGCCCAACTTCTTCGAGATTACGCGCGGCGACCAGCGCGGTAAGTTTCTCGTCCTCCTGAAATTTCACCAGGCTGGAGATCGCTTTGCCACGCGTGGCCGCGGCAGCCTCCGGCAATTCGTAAACCTTCAGCCAATAGACTCGACCCTTCGAAGTAAAAATCAAAATATAACTGTGCGCCGAAGCTATGAACAAATGCTCAACAAAATCTTCTTCCTTGGTGCGCGCACCGATGCGGCCTTTGCCGCCGCGGCCCTGATGGCGATAGGTGTCCGTGGAAGTACGCTTGATATAGCCGGCATGGCTGACGGTAATCAGCATGTCGGTGTCAGCGATTAAATCCTCGAGCTTGATCTCGTCGACTTTGTCGACGATTTGCGTGCGGCGGTCGTCGCCGTAGGCTTTGTGTACTTCACGCAACTCGCCGGTAATGACTTGCTTCAACTTTTTTTCGCTGTTGAGAATTTCTTCCAGCTCGGCGATGTGCTCGCGAATGGACTTTAGTTCCTTCAGGATTTCATCGACGGAAAGCTGCGTGAGGCGGTGGAGTTGCAGTTCGAGAATCGCATCGACCTGGATGGGCGTAAGACCGGTGCCGCGTCCGGCAGTTTCACCTTCGATGGGTCCGAGCTTGTACTTGCGACCGTCGAGCTTGACGCCAGAAAGCTTTCGGGACTTACCGTTCTCCGTTATGGTGACGTCCTGCTCGGTGAAATATTTGAGCAAGTTTTCGCGGGCGTCGGCGCGATTGCCAGAACCGCGGATGATGCGAATGACGTCGTCCAGATGGTCGAGTGCAATCTGGTAGCCGACCAGGATATGTTCACGTTCGCGTGCTTTGCGCAACTCGAAAATCGTGCGGCGGCGAACCACTTCCACACGATGTTCGATGAACAGCTTGATGAGCGGAATCAAGCCCAGTTCGCGCGGCTGGCCTGCCACGATGGCCAGCAGAATCATGCCGAATGATTCCTGCATCTGCGTGAACTTGAATAAATTATTGAGAATGAGCTGCGATTCTTCGCCGCGCTTCAGCTCGATGACGATGCGCATGCCTTCGCGGGAAGATTCGTCGCGCACGTCGGCGATGCCTTCGAGCTTCTTGGATTGCACCAGCTCGGCGATTCGTTCGATGAGACGGGATTTGTTGACCTGGTAAGGAATTTCAGTGATGACGATGTTCTCGCGATCCTTGGCGGCTTCTTCGATCGCCGCTTTAGCGCGCATGATGAAGCTGCCGCGCCCAGTGCGATAGGCGGCTTCGATGCCTTCGCGGCCGGCGATGTACGCACCGGTCGGAAAATCAGGCCCGGGCACAATCTTCATTATTTCTTTGAGCGGCGTATCCGGCTTGTCGATTAAAAGGATAGCGGCTTCCACGATTTCGCGCAGATTATGCGGCGGAATATTTGTGGCCATACCAACGGCGATGCCGCTGGCGCCATTGACCAGGAGGTTCGGAATTCGCGAAGGAAGAACCACCGGCTCTTCGCGGGTCTGATCGAAATTGGGGATGAAGTCGACGGTTTCTTTTTCGAGGTCGGCAAGAATATCTTCAGAAATTTTCGCGAGACGCGCTTCGGTGTATCGCATCGCCGCCGGCGGGTCGCCATCGACGGAACCGAAATTTCCTTGGCCGTCGATCAACGGGTAGCGCATGTTGAAATCCTGCGCGAGACGAACCAGCGCGGGATAAATCACCGCTTCGCCGTGAGGATGATAGTTGCCGGAAGTGTCGCCGCAGATTTTGGCGCACTTGCGATAGCCGCGATTGGAAGCGAGGCCCAGATCGTTCATGGCCACCAGGATGCGGCGTTGCACCGGCTTGAGCCCGTCGCGCACATCGGGAAGCGCGCGCGCGATGATCACGCTCATAGCATAGTCGAGATACGACTTGCGCATTTCTACTTCGATATCGATGGGAAGCAGTATTGAAGTGTTCTTCTCGTCCGCCATTTATCCTCAGCTTCTACGTATTTTTTGGGCCGATCTAAACAGATTGCTTCGCTGCATGATCTGAGACAAACGCTTTGACGCTGTCGAAGGCGTCTGCGGCATTGGTAAAACGCTTCGCCCCAAAATGATTGTCGAGTTGCTGCAACAATGTGTCGCGCTGCTCGTCCGTAGCGATTTCAATGGCCACGCCGCGTTCATTATCGGGTGCCGTTGTCGGAGTGGCGCGAAAATCGCTGCACGCCAATCCTCGCAACCCGGGCAACGTGCTCCATCCCAGTTGATAAATCATTACGAAATTAAATATCCAGGTTCACGACTTCGAGGGCATTCTCCTCGATGAATTTGCGTCGCGCTTCCACGTTTTCGCCCATCAGCGTGGTGAAAATATCCTCGGCGGCCACGGCGTCTTCCAGCTTCACCTGTAGCAGCGTGCGCGTGTCGGCATTCATGGTGGTGTCCCAGAGCTGCTCAGCATTCATCTCGCCCAAGCCTTTGAAGCGCGTGATGGTGAAATCTTTTTTGGCGTCCTCAACCACGTAATCGAGAACGTCTTTGGCGTTGGCCTTGCTAACTTTGTCGCCGTTGCGCGAGATCGTAAATGGCGGATGATTGAATTCCTCGATTTGTTTGGCAAGGCCACGCAAGCGCTTGTATTCCGCGGTGGAAGCCACTGCCCAATTGATTTTCTGGCTATGCGGCGGACCAAACTGAATTTCGTACAAGCTGTGTTCTTCATCGAAGGTAACTTTGCCTTCGATTTTCAGCTTGGATTTTTCGATTTCTTTCAGAAGCTTTTCCAGAGCCTTTTTATCCTCGAAGTCAGTTTTCTTTTCGAGTTTGCTCTCGGAAAGCAGCTCCACGAGACCCGGCTCGCGAAGGCGCCGGCCGAGTTTCGCAGCAGCAGCCTGATATTCCTGGACGTTCAACAGAAATGAAGTTAAGCCGGAGCCTTCGAGATTCACACCTTCTTTGGCTTTGACGACGTGGTCTTCGGTGGCGCGCTTCATTAGTTCATGCGCGAATTCATGCTCGTCGCGGATGTAACGCTCGGTCTTCCCGCGCTTCACGCGATACAGCGGTGGCTGCGCAATGTAAATGTGGCCGCGATCGATGAGTTCCTTCATGTGCCGGAAGAAAAATGTCAGCAACAATGTTCGGATGTGACTGCCGTCGACGTCCGCATCGGTCATCAAAATTATTTTGTGATAGCGGAGTTTGCTGGCGTCGAAATCGTCTTTGCCGATGCCGGTGCCCAGCGCGGTGATGATGGCGCGAATTTCTTCGTGGCCGAGCATTTTGTCGTAGCGCGCTTTTTCTACGTTGAGAATTTTTCCTTTGAGCGGAAGGATGGCCTGGAATTTGCGGTCGCGGCCCATTTTTGCGGAGCCGCCCGCGGATTCGCCCTCAACAACGAAAAGTTCGCAGCGCGCGGGATCGCGTTCCTGGCAATCAGCCAGCTTGCCGGGGAGCCCGCTGGAATCCATCGCGGATTTGCGGCGCGTCAGCTCGCGGGCTTTGCGTGCAGCTTCTCGAGCGCGGGCAGCCTCAATACATTTGCCGACAATGCGGCGCGCCACGGTGGAATGTTTGTCAAACCATTCGCCGAGTTTTTCGTTAACGAGCTGCTCGACGTCACCTTTGATATCGCTATTAAGTTTGCCTTTGGTCTGTCCTTCGAATTGCGGTTGCGGCAGACGCACGCTGATGACCGCGACGAGACCCTCGCGCACGTCATCGCCATTAATGGTGACTTCGTCTTTTTGCTCCTTGAGCATGCCGGTGGAGGAAGCGAAATTGTTGATCGAGCGCGTAAGCGAGGAACGGAACCCGGAAAGATGCGTGCCGCCGTCGACGGTATTAATCGTGTTGGCGAAGGCGAAAACATTTTCGCCGTAGGTGTCGTTGTATTGCAGCGCGATTTCGATTTCCACCGCGCCGCGCTTTCCTTCAATGTAGATGGGCGAATCGTGCAGCGTGGATTTTCCGCGATTGAGATGCTTGACGAATTCGGCGATGCCGCCCGTAAAGCGGAATTCGGTGCTTTTTTCGCTGCGCTCATCGGTGAGTGTAATCTTTAGGCCTTTGTTGAGAAAGGCCAGCTCGCGAAGACGCTGCGACAAAGTATCGAAACTGTAGACCGCCTTGTCGAAAATAGCGGGATCCGGATGGAAAGTAATTTTTGTGCCAGTTTTGCGCGATTTACCAGTCTGCTTGAGCTTGGAAGTGGGCTTACCTTTTTCGTAGGTTTGTTCCCACACCGAGCCGTCGCGGGAAATTTCCAGCTCCAGCCAATCGGCGAGCGCGTTAACCACGGAAACACCGACTCCGTGGAGGCCGCCGGAAACTTTGTACGTGTCGCTATCAAACTTTCCGCCGGCGTGTAGCACAGTGAGCACCACTTCGGCCGCGGGACGCTTTTCGGTGGCATGCATATCGACGGGAATGCCGCGCCCGTTATCGACTACGGTGACGGAATTATCGGCGTGCACGGTGACGTTTATTTCGTCAGCGTAACCAGCCAGGGCTTCGTCGACGGAATTGTCGACCACTTCCCAGACCAGGTGATGCAAACCCATTTCACCGGTGGAGCCGATGTACATGGCCGGGCGCAAGCGCACAGCTTCGAGTCCGCCGAGAACTTTGATGGATTTAGCGTCGTACTTGTGACCTGGAGTGGCTGCGATGACCGGTTCTTTATCTTCCATGAATACTCCGCGGTGAATTTTTGCTCTAAAAAGTTTTGCCCGGCGGCCGTCAACGGGCAGCTAAATATTTTTCTAGACGCGATTTGATTTCTTTGCGAACCCCACGTTCGCAAAAAGATCATAGAACGCAATTCAGCGTTCAACAAAAATTGGTAAAAACTTGAAGCGAGGAAGGCGTGCTTGCGGAATACTCCGTACGTCGCCTTACCTTTTGATTTCAATCGCGGTAGCGATTGAAACTCGTAAGGTTTCCTGCTCCATCCCATCTCGCGCAGCGAGACGTGGCGAAGACTGATACTTTCCAAGCGAAATAATTATTTGGTTCCTGGCGCGAAACCAAACCCCGAAAATTTCACCTGGCCGACGTGCCGATTTGGAGAGCGTAACAACGAATCGACAACACCAACAGTGTAGCCGATTGGGGCCGATTTCTCAAGCCGTTTGAAGGTTTAATGCGACTGATAAACCTTTTGTTAATAGATATTTACGGCACAGTTGGAGTCGTTACGCGTAGTTGATACAACCACTCAAGATTCGGGTTGGCGAGGGGATTTTTTCGGGGTACTTCGACTAGAGAAATTAAAGAATTCTCTTCGTCTGAAACGGAGTTCGCTTTAGATGCGCATGGGCATGATGATGTAGCGATAGCGGTAAGATTCGTCAGCGAGGGGGCGCATTTGGCCAGCGGATTGTTCGTCTTTTAGCTCGATGCTGATGGGGCCATCGGCGGCGGCGCCGAGAAAGTCGAGCATGTAGCTGGAATTGAAACCAATCGCGATGGGATCGCCGGAGTATTCCTTCTCGATATTTTCTTTGGCTTCGCCGTATTCAGGACTCGATGCGGAAATTTCAATTCCTTCATTGGAGACGGCCAGTTTCACGGCGTGCGAGCGTTGGTCGGCAAGTTGTGAAACGCGGCGCACGGCATCGCATAATTCAGCGCGCTCAATGACCACTGTCTTGTTGTTTTCGCGGGGGAGGACGGCTTCGTAATTAGGAAATTGGCCGGTGAGAATGCGCGAGATCAACAGGCGGTGACCGGCCTGGAAAAATAGATGGCTTTCGTCCTTGGCAAAATCGAGTTGGGCGTCGGAACCGGCGGTGCTGGAAAGTTTTTCGACTTCGTCCATGGCTTTCTTGGGGATTAAGACTTTCACTTCGCCGTTCAGGCCGCTGAGCTTTTGGCTGGTTTCCGCGAGGGCCAGGCGATGACCGTCGGTAGCAACCATAGCAATAGTGTCCGGCTTTAAAATAAGCAAGCCGCCATTCAAGGTGTAGCGGGACTCTTCCATGGAGATAGCAAATTTGGTCTTAGCGATCAAACTTTGTAGCGTAGCCGCAGGGAGCTTCACCAAAGGGTGGGGCATCGCTGGAAGCGCGGGAAAATTTTCCCTGGCCATGCCAACCAGTTTGTATTTCTTTTTGTCGCTAATGATTTCGACCCAATGATTTTCGAGTAGGCGGAATTTGATTTCGCCTTCGGGTAGTAGGCGGACGAGCTCGAGAAGTTTCTTCGCAGGGATGGTGCCCGCGCCTTCTTTTTTAATTTTTACTTCGCAGGACGTGCGAATACTAAGTTCCAGGTCCGTGGCGGTAATGGTAAGGCGCGAGCCTTTAGCTTCGACAAGAATATTGGACAGGATCGGAATGGTAGTTTTGCGTTCGACCACACCTTGCGTGGTGTTCAATTCATTCAACAGCGCGGACTTGGTTACGCTAAATTCCATCGCTTGATAATCCTCACGTGCCGACACGGGTGCGGTTGCGGTCATTGGCCTTCCTTATGCAGTTATACCGCTGCGGTACTTTACCCGTTTTCGCAGGAAGTATAAAGCGCAATGCGGTTTTGGACGCTGTGGAAATGAGCGGATAAAAGCTTTCATAAGCAACAAGATTTTGAATTTGATTAAGAAAATCATAAAGCTTGTTGTAGTAATGACTGCTGTGGATTGGTGGAAATCGCGGCAAGCAAGTGTGCTGAGTGGGAGTTAGGTACGGAGGTGTGCAAGTGGCTCAATGTGGGAATGTCGGAAAAGCCCGGCATCAAGTTGGTTTGGGCTAGGTCAAAGTGGAATTCTTCCTTCACCATTAACAGCTTATTCAAACATTTGGCAACGGTTGTTCACAGCAAATACGCGATACCTCAGTCGCGTTAACGTGCAATATTGACGGCCATACGGTGCGCACATCAATTCTTTCGCACAAGTGACGAATAGGAAAATGCACGGAGGTTCGAAGAACCACTAATTGGCGCGTTCAGCGCTCGCGATTACTGCAGCGCGTCCATCAAGCGGGTGATGGTGCGGTTTAAATCCTTGTCGTTGCGGCGGAGCTCTTCAATTTTATTGATGGAGTGGAGAACCGTGGTGTGATGCTTGCCGCCGAATTGGCGGCCGATCTCGGGCAGTGAGGCAGTGGTCAGTTGCTTAACGATGTACATAGCCACCTGGCGTGGGAAAGCGATGGCGCGGGTGTTGCTGCGAACTTTTAGATCCTGTTCTCGTAAATTGAAATGTTCGCTGACGCGTTTTTGAATCAAGTCAATGGTAACGCGCTTTTCCTGCGAAGCGATGATGTTGCGCAAAACCTGCTGCGCGGTGGAAAGTGAAACGGTCACGCCGGTCAGGGAGGCGTACGCCATCAAACGGGTGAGCGCGCCCTCGAGTTCGCGCACGTTGGACTTAATAGCCCGCGCGATGTATTCGGCGACGTCATCGGGAAGTGAGAAGCGATCGTTGTCGGCCTTCTTCTGAAGAATCGCGATTTTAGTCTCCAGATCTGGCGGCTGGATATCCGCGATCAAACCCCACTCAAAACGCGAGCGTAATCTTTCTTCAATGGAGTTGATGTCTTTGGGCAAACAATCGCTCGAAATGACGATTTGCTTTTGCTGTTCATACAACGCGTTAAAAGTGTGGAAGAACTCTTCCTGGGTGCGCTCTTTTCCGGCGATGAACTGGATGTCGTCCACCAGCAAGACATCCACAGTGTGGAACCGGTCGCGGAAGCTGATCATGCGATCGAAGCGAATGGAGTTGATAACTTCAATAGTGAATTTTTCCGCGCTTACGTAACTGAGCCGCATGGCGGGATTGCGCTGCTTGATGGTGTGCCCGATGGCATGCATCAAGTGAGTCTTGCCCATGCCCACACCGCCATAGAGGAACAACGGGTTGTATGCCTTGGAAGGCTGTTCAGCGACAGCCCGCGACGCGGCGTGCGCAAACTCATTGGATTTGCCGACCACGAAGCTATCAAACGTGTACCGCGGATTCAGTTGGTGGTCGCTGCTTTCAAAATCGAGCTTGGACTGCTTGATGCTCGACACCACCGGGGTGGCAGGCAGGGGCTCGTCATCATTGCAGAGGTACTGCACCTTCATGTTGGGAGTGCCAATCTCGTGAAACACGGCTTTAACGATCTCGCCGTAGGTGCGAGTCAAAACCTGGCGAAAAACAGTGCTGGGGATCTGCACATAGAGCGTTTCGCCTTCAGCGCGATTGAGGCGGGTGGGCTGGAACCAGGTGGTGAAGGTGTTGATGCTGACCCGGGACTTCACGTGCTCTAAGAACTTTTCCCAGGAATTTACGGAGATAGTCATCGGTGAGGAATAGAAAGCCTACGCTATTTCCACAGATGTGCATAACCTGTGGAAAGCAGGCTTGATTCATCTTTCTTAAGTCTTCGGATTCTTGCCCGCGACGTTGCCAGAATTTCGCCCCTGCAAACGGTCGCGTCCTTTTCGGAATTGCCGGCCCTCGAACCGCCGGGGAGTGACAGCGCGGGATTGTCGCCCATTCGAGTGTATGGGGCAAGAGAAAAGTGCGGTGCAACCTTTGGTGACATTCACACATGGTGCACAGTTTTTCCACAATACGAATTTGCTCTTGCTAATGAGGATTTTCTTAATTTTTATTGGGATAAATGAAAGAATGTTTCGTTTTGGAGGATCGAAAATTATTTTCTGCCGGTACCCGGCCTGTTAAAAACTCGGGGTGTTTGTAAATTTATTTTCATGTGCGGGACCCGAGTTGTGGTCGCGAACGGAAATCTGACCAGGATTGCACCGAGGATCGAGTAGCGATGACTCGGATGTGCTGGCCCACTGTTTCGCGGGAGAGAGGGTAATCAGGTCTGCTTTACCCGGGAGTGTGTTTGGGGGTTAATATGGATTACTGGATATTCACCGAGGCGCCACCGATCGCGCGAAACGAATTGTCACTCCATGCGTCGTGGAGCGCGGCGCTCACTGCGACAGTTTGATATCGGGACGCTCGAATTCAAAGATGCCTAGGGAGTCGCTGCCGATAAGAAGGCGATCCTTTTCGACGACAATACTATTGGCGTCAAGACGCGTTCCGTCCGGGGTGTACAGCTGGTACGTGGCTTTGCGATAGCCATCCTTATCAAAACGTAGAAGGCGGTTATGAAGCGCGATCCAAACTTCGCCGGTTGAGCGAACGACGCCGATGGCGGTGAGGATGGGTTTAAAGGCGGGCTGCTTGCCCTTGCGCTCCTGGCGTTCAATCTCCTTCCTGGCCGCTTGCGCGGCCGCGAATGCTTCGATTTCCGCGAATTGAATGGTTTGCGAAGCGTAGCCGTTGCGGTCGTATTGGCGAACCGTGGGCTCGGGGGTGTAGATGAACGCATAGTAGATGTCACCCCGCGCGTCGGTCGCGAGGTAGCCGGAGTTGAGATAACGATTCAGGTCCTCGCGGCTGGAGACCTCTTCCAGTTCACCAAAATCGCGAATATCTCGACCGTTTTTATCGAAAACCAGAATGAGGTGTGGATCGTGCAATGTTGCCACGGCGACTTCGCTATCCGGTAGTGCGGCGACAGAAAGCGGGGCGTTCACGCGGAAAGATTTGAGCCGGTTGCCATCTGCGGAGTATTCGACAATGAGGTTCGCGGCGCGGTCAGCGACATAAATTTGGCCCGCAGCGTCGACGTCGAAATCTTCGGCGAAACTTTGTCCCGCAGTGGGGGCTCCTGAAGCGGTGCCTCCTGCAGAGGTGGTTTTGGAGGTGGTTGCATCGCCCTTAGGCGAGCCGATGGTGAGGAGTTTGTGATCTTTGCCGTCGAAGACCATTAAGCCTTGCGAGCTCAGAACATAGGTTTTGTCGCTATCGCCACGCTTGACTGCGCGCAGTCCTACGCCCACCTCGGGAAACAGCCGGCGCTTGGCGGTTAGCTCGCCCTCGTACTGCACGGAAGCGACATCGCCTTCAGATTGCGCGGCAGCGATCTCACTGCCGATAGCCAGGAGACAAACCGACACGCAGGATTTAACTAATAACTTCGCTACGTTCATTGAGTTTCCTGAATGCTCAGAGCATTGACGGACCACCAGGGTTGCCCGTTACAGCGTTTCGACGCTAGGTATCGAGGCGGAAGCGCAGGCGTTCGATGGAGTGGGCGCGCAGGCGGCCCGCGGAGTTACGTGGGGATTCATCGGCAGTTTCTATCAAGACAGTGTTCATCTGGACGTCGCCTTCGGCGACCTCAAAGCGCGCTGGCAGGCCGTCGAGAAACTTTTTAATGATGCCCTGCCGATCCATGCCGATTACGCCTCCATGAGGCCCGGTCATTCCCACATCGGTGATATACGCAGTGCCCTGGGGCAGCACATGCTCATCGGCGGTGGCCACGTGCGTATGCGTGCCGACGACCGCCGTGGCTCTACCATCCAGATACCAGCCCATAGCCACCTTCTCGCTAGTTGTTTCCGCGTGCATATCGACAAAGACGAAGTCTATGTCCGGGGATAACCGGGCGAGCTCGCTGTCAGCCTTGCGAAATGGGTCGTCGATAGCGGGCAGAAAAGTGCGGCCCTGAAGATTCAACACCGCGTACTTCACACCATTTTTGGCGGTGCCGCAGAAGAGGCCGCTACCGGGACTGCCATCCGGAAAATTTGCCGGGCGCAGCAGGCGAGGTTCGTGGGGCAGGTAATCCATGATTTCACGGCGGTCCCAGCTGTGGTTGCCGCCAGTCAGAACGTCGATGCCGTCGTGAAGAAATTCGTCCGCAAGGCGAGGGGTGATGCCGAATCCGGCTGCGGAATTTTCGCCATTGGCGATAACCAGGTCTATTTTTTTCTGGGCTACGATGTCGGCGAGACGGTCGCGAACGATCCGGCGCCCCGGCGAGCCAACGATATCACCGACGAAGAGAACACGCATGGAGGGAGTGTACAGATGATGGGCTGTGGTTCAAAGGAATCAATACTTTAAGCACAGCGAGGAGGCTTCCTTCGGCGCTTAGCAATGAGCCAGAGATTTAACAGCGAGGCATGGTTTAGGCGAATAGAATGCGAATACATCAGGAAACAGGCCGGTAACTCTTTCATCACCTCCCGCGTCCGACCGGCCCATGGGGAATTCTGACTAAAGACTTCCAACGCGAGTCTGCTCGGTGGGCGTCGAAAGACATATCGCGGGGGTTCATCAATTTCACGGCATTCGAACCAGAGGGGCCCGAGGAGGGCAATTTTGGTAAAATGTTAACTGATTGGTCACAAGCTTTTGTTGCTGAGTTCTGTGCGGACTAGTGCTAGAATTACGGCCTGTTCTGAAGGCCTGTTGGAGCGTTGTCCACTCGAGCAGCGCGCCGCGAAGGCCTGAGGTGTCCAGGTGTGTGCCCGTCGGTCCAAGCATCGTCATAGTCGCCGTGCTTCCCCCAAAGTCACATTAGTGGAGAAACTCGCCCGGACGTATAGGCATGTTCCATTCCGGAGCAGAGTCGCGGTTGCAGCGGCTTTGATGTTTTTGGGTTGTATCGTGGTATTGGCCGTTTCGTTGGAGCTTGGGTTGCATTCCTGGCAGTCTGTGGCTACCAGTGAGCCTGCCGCGGCGCCATTCTGGCCCCCTTCTTCAATCCTTTTACCAACAGGGCGGACTGTTTACCCTTACTCGATCATTGCCGGAGGCGCCCAATCGCGTCAGGAGCTGAGGGAAGCGGTGGCAACGGATCCCGTGGTCGCCCAGCACTATGCAGACTTCGATATAACCAACGCTCGGCGCGTGACGCTGGATGCTCCGAAATTGGTGTACGTCTCCTATCGCATCGGTAATAAAGTCTTTTGGACCAAGCACAAGTTGGCGCTGCGAAAAGGCGAGGCCATGCTGAGCGACGGCACCAATATGGCGCGAGCTCGCTGCGGGAATCGGATCTCGGTTCTGCCGGTCAGACCAAACGCTCCTGCCGAACCGACTTCGTCGGAGCTGGAGGGCCCAGAATTTCCCGCCATAGCGTCATCGCCTTATCTGGCGGCATATTCGGCTCCAGTGCCAGCGTTGTTTCCTGGGCCAGTGCAGTCGCCGGGCGGACCTGGGGCCGCGTTTGTGCCGGTTGCGCCATTTTTTCCTTTGCCGGGCGGCGGAGGAATTACTGGCAACCGGAATTCGTCTACTCCACCTCCTGGTGGTGGCGGTGGTGGCATTGGTGGCGGCGGTAATACTCCTCCCCCTGGCGGCGGGACTCCTGGTAGTGGTGGTGGTGGTGGAACCACACCTCCTCCTGGCGGGGGTACACCCGGCGGTGGCGGCGGTGGAACTCCGCCTCCCGTAGGCGTACCAGAACCCGGGACAGCAGTATTGGTATTGGTGGGATTGGGCGCCGCGGCTATGCGGGCGCGTCGCAAACGGAAAGCGTGTTAAGCTTTATTCAGTGAACGCCAACTTCTATTAGCGGCTCCTCTTCAAGCCTACTTGGCTTTCGTCCTGTTACTTTCCTTCCGTCGATTCGTCTGAACAGTTAAATTTGTGAGGGTTTTATGGCTGTAACACTATCCGAGAGATTAGATCAGCTGGGCGCACGCTACGATGAGCTTACCAAGGAGCTCTCGACGTCCGAAGTGGTGTCCGACACTTCCCATTTTCAAAAAGTGGCCAAACAGCATGCCGAGCTGGAACAGATCGTCGAAAAGCATCGCGAGTTCAAGCAAATCGAAAAAGATCTGGCTGGCGCTCATCAAATGATTGGCGAAGCGGAAGATTCGGAAATGAAGCAACTGGCCTACGACGAAGAAAAGCAACTGGTAGCGCGCAAAGAAACCGTCGAACGTGAGCTGAAACTGCTGCTGCTTCCCAAGGACCCCAACGACGAAAAGAGCGTCATCGTGGAAATTCGGGCGGGTACGGGCGGTGACGAGGCGGCGCTATTTGCCGCTGAGCTTTTCCGGATGTATTCGCGATACGCGGAAACCTTGGGCTGGAAAGTCGAGGTGCTGGAAAGTTCTCCGTCTTCTCTTGGCGGACTGAAAGAAATCGTCGCGGCCATTCAGGGTCATAAGGTTTATTCCAAGCTGAAATATGAAAGTGGAGTTCATCGCGTGCAGCGCGTGCCGGCCACGGAGCAGCAAGGGCGCATCCATACTTCCGCGGCCACTGTGGCGGTGTTGCCGGAAGCTGATGAGATCGACATTAAAATTGAGGCCAAAGATTTACGCATCGATACGTTTTGCTCTTCGGGACCCGGCGGGCAGTCTGTGAACACTACTTATTCCGCGGTGCGCATCACGCATTTGCCTAGCGGGCTGGTGGTTTCACAGCAGGACGAAAAATCACAGATCAAAAATCGCGCCAAGGCCATGCGCGTGTTGCGTGCGCGGCTCTATGAACAGGAACAGGAAAAGCAGCAAGCAGCCATTGTTGCGGAACGTCGCGGGCAGATTAAGACGGGTGACCGTTCGGAAAAAATTCGCACTTATAATTTCCCGCAAAATCGCGTCACCGATCATCGCATTGCTTTGACGCTTCACCAGCTCACCGATGTGATGGACGGCAAGCTGGCACCGCTGGTGGACGGCTTGGTTTCGCACTACGAAGCGGAACGGCTGGATCAGGAGTTGGGCGCGGCGTAGTTTTTCGAGTGCCAATTTGGATATCTGTTTCGATGTCAAGTAGCCCGCATTGCGATCTGAAAACACCTATGGATGTTCGTGGCGCGCTGCGAACGGGAATTTCACAACTCCGCGAGAAGCAAGTCGCTTCCTACACGCTTGCTGCGGAATTGCTGTTGCTACACGTGTTGGGGCGCGACCGCGCCTGGTTGTATGCTCATCCTGAAGAACCGATAAGTTCTGAGCGGCTTGACAGATTCTTATCCCTGATTGCTCGTCGCGCAAACGGCGAGCCCACCCAGCACCTCACCGGCAAACAGGAATTCTGGAGTCTGGAATTTGACGTTACGCCTGACGTGCTTATCCCCCGGCCGGAAACGGAACATGTCATCGAAGTCGCGTTGGACCGCCTGGCGTTGCGTGAACTTCGCGCGGGGAGGCCGCAAAAAACGAACGGTGAAGGGTTTTTGATTGCGGATATCGGAACAGGCTCCGGCTGCCTGGCGATTGCATTGGCGAAGGAACTTCCCGCGGCGACCATTTATGCCACGGACATTTCTCCCGCGGCTCTTGTGGTTGCGCACAGAAATGCTGTTCGTCATGGAGCAGAAAAGCGAATTCACTTTCTTCAATCCGATTTGTCGCTGCCGCTGGCTGCGGATGGCGCGAACCAATCGGCTTTTGATCTGGTCGTTAGCAATCCACCGTATATCCCTAGACGGGATGCGAACACCCTGGCGCGCGAGGTGCGCGATCATGAACCCGCTATTGCGCTGTATGGTGGCGAAGAAGGTTCCGAGCTTTATGCCGGCCTGATTGCTCTGGCACGACGATATTTAAAACCGGGCGGAATTTTTGTGTCGGAACTTGGGCACGTCAGTCTACCGGCAGTTCAACCGCTGCTGGATTCTTCCCGTGAATGGACAGCCGTGGGCGTGAGCAATGACCTCGCAGGTATTCCACGCGTCATCGCGGCAGAACGCCTGCCGTAAAAAATAAGGATCTACGCAACGTTTCTTACTTTTGGGTTCTGGCGCAGGCGCTGCCTGCATGTTGTCGCATATTCGCAACCGGCGTAGGCTTAGCTGAACATGCCGGATTTAGCACGTTTTCGCGCCAAGCATGATGCTCCTGCCGACTTAAGTTCGCAGACTGCCACCTCAATACTGCACGTCGACATGGACGCGTTTTTTGTTTCTGTCGAGCTGCTGGAGCGCCCCGAGCTTCGTGGTAAGCCAGTTGTGGTGGGCGGGCGCCCCGATCAACGTGGCGTCGTCACGGCAGCCAGTTACGAAGCGCGGAAGTTTGGCATTCAATCGGCGATGCCGTTGCGAACTGCGGGACGCTTGTGTCCGCACGCAATTTTTCTGGACGGCCACCACGTGAAGTACACCCAATGGAGCGACCGAGTCGCTACGATACTCACAAACTTTTCTCCGATAGTGGAAATGGTGTCCATCGACGAGGCTTATCTCGATCTCGCCGGCACAGAACGCCTGCACGGACCATCGCTGGCCGCCGCGGACAAACTTCTCCGCAACATTACTCGCACTACCGGACTGCCATGTTCCGGCGGCCTGGCTTCGACGCGACTGGTAGCAAAAGTAGCTTCCGACCAAGGCAAACCACGCGGGCTCGTTTGGGTTCCCGCGGGAAGCGAAGAGCGATTTCTGGCGCCGCTTCCGGTGCGAAAAATTCCGGGGATCGGAAAAGTCACCGAAAGAGCCTTGCTCGCGCTGGGAATCCAAACGGTGGAGCAAATTGCGGCGCAGCCTCAGGAAAAACTGGAGAAGATTTTCGGGCAATGGGGCACGGCGCTGTACCGCAAAGCGCGCGGTGGCGACTCCTACGAGTTTGTAGTCGATGCGGAGCCCAAATCCATTTCTCAGAATCATACCTTCAATGAAGATACTGACAATTCGGCGGCTTTGACCGCAGTGCTGAGCCATTTATCGCAAAAAGCGTGCAAGAGGCTTCGGGAGGCCGGACTTGCTGCGAGCACGCTTACATTAACGATCCGTTATGCGGGGTTCGATACTCACACGCGTTCCAAATCACTAGCCGAAAGCACGGCACTGGACGCCGGGATCAACGCCGTGTTCCAGGAGCTGTTTCAGAAACATCGAGATCAGCGCAGAAAGGTGCGACTTCTGGGAGTCAGTCTTAGCAATTTCAGCCACGGCGAAGAGCAACTCGATTTGCTGCAAGCGGAACGCCGCGAAAAACTGCAGAAACTAACGCAAGCCACGGACCGCCTGCGGGATAAGTTCGGGTTCAGCAAAGTGCAATTCGGGGGCTCGCTGCGGCGCAGCGATTCCAAGCCCGAGGATCGCTAAGCTTCCTTCCATTTATTTCATCCAAGTATTAGCCATTAGGCTGCAGTTAACATCGCGTGCGACAACAAGTCTTCTCGCGTGCTGCGCCCTGGCGCATAATCGAAAAGTGACGCCTCGCGAGCTTGCCAATTCGATCTGCGACACGTTAATTCGCGAAGGGCAGCAGGCCTTCCTGGTTGGCGGCTGTGTGCGCGATTTGTTGCTTGGCCGCGAACCTGCCGATTACGACCTAGCCACAGACGCGACACCCGATCGCGTGATTTCCTTATTTCCCGAGTCCGTCGCGGTGGGCGCGCAGTTTGGCGTAATCATCGTGCCGCGCGACGGCCAGCATGTGGAGGTGGCTACGTTTCGGTCGGACATCGGCTCGGCCGACGGCCGCCACCCCGAAAGAGTGGTTTTCACCTCCAGCCCCGAGCAAGACGTACAACGTCGTGACTTCACCATCAACGGCCTGTTGATGCGCCACGATAGCGGGCGAGTTCTTGATTTCGTTGCGGGACAGACAGATTTGCATGCCGGAATTATTCGGGCCATCGGCGAACCGGCGCGGCGCTTTGCCGAAGATAAACTGCGCATGCTGCGCGCGGTGCGTTTCTCGGCGCGTTTTGGATTTCGGATCGAGGCAGAAACCTTTGCCGCCATTCGCCTGCATGCCCAGGAAATCGGCCAGGTGTCCGCGGAACGAATCCGCGAGGAATTGACTAAGCTGCTGACCGAAGGCGCGGCTCGGTGCGGCATGGAATTGTTGGATGCAAGCGGCCTGTTGAAACACATTTTGCCGGAAGTCGCGGCCACGCAGGGAATTGAACAGCCGCCGCAATACCATCCGGAAGGGGACGTCTGGATACATACGCTACTCATGTTGGAGGGACTTCCTGCAGGGAGTTCCGGCACTCTGGCGTGGGGAGTTCTTCTGCATGATGTAGGAAAGCCTCCCACGTTCAGGCCAATTTCAGAAACCGGCGATCGCATTCGGTTTAATGGTCACGTTGACGTCGGTGTTCGTATGGCCGAGGTTATTTGTGAACGTTTGCGTTTTTCAAACCAAGACAGGGATCAGATTCTCGCGCTGATTGCTAATCACATGCGCTTTAAGGATGTATCGCGGATGCGCACCGCCACGCTGAAGCGGTTTATCCGGCTGCCGCGCTTTGACGAGCATCTGGATTTGCATCGCCTGGATTGCCTGTCGAGCCACCGTCATCTTGACGCATACGATTTCGTGCGGCGCACCCTGGAACAAACGCCGGCCGACGAGATTCGTCCGGTTAAGTTGCTGACTGGGAACGATCTGCAAAACCTTGGATACCAGCCTGGGCCGTTGTTCAGTAAGATTCTGCGGTCGCTGGAAGATGCTCAGTTGGAGGGGTTAGTGAGATCCAGAGAAGAAGCCATCGCATTTGTGGCGCAACATTACGGCGAAACGACGCCCGGAATGCGTAAGCTATCTTCCGCATCAGGATGAGCAGGCCATTATCTTATTGAACATGTGTAGTTTAGAGTTTTCCGGGAGTGCTCTACGGGTGGTTTTATAATTGAGCGAAGTACACTAATATTTTGTGCTGCTAGCACTTATATCTTAAGGCACCTTTTTGTTTTGGCTCGCATCTAACGCTTCATAAGCACGGACCCTTTCTCCTCCGCGCTTTAGATTAGGGGACATAATGGTTGAGAAAAAATTTGTTGTACCGGAGATCCTTCCTATCCTGCCGGTTCGCGACACTGTCCTGTTTCCTGGGGCGGTCCTGCCGCTGACTGTGGGACGTGAAAGTTCTCTGGCGTTAGTGAATGCCTTGATGGGGGACGAAAAGCTGCTGGGCGTGGTAGCGCAGCTCGACCCTCGTGTGGAGGATCCAGCAGCCGCCGACCTGCATAAAGTCGGCACGCTCGCAAAAGTTCACAAGACCGTAAAGATGCCTAACGGGAACGTGGTTATCTTCCTGGAAGGTTTGCAGCGGATACAGGTCATGGACCTAATTAGTATGCGGCCATACCTGCGCGCGCGGATTGAAGCCCAGCCTGACTTGAATTCCGAGCCGGATTCCGAGCTGGAAGCGCTACAGCGTAATGCCCAGGATTTGTTCCGCGATGTGGTGAGTCATTCTCCGCAGCTTTCCGATGATCTTCATTCCGTGGCTGCCAATATTGATGACCCCGGACGTTTGGCGGACTTTATCGCCGGCACCTTGCCGTCGCTGTCCACCATGCTTCGCCAGGAGTTGATCGAAACTCCTAGCGTCCGCAAACGGCTGGAGACCTTGATTCGCGAACTCTCCAAGGAGCTCGAGGTTCTCGAGCTGCGCTCCAAAATTCACGAACAGGTTCAGGAGCAAGTGGGCCAGAACCAGCGCGAATATTTGTTGCGCGAGCAGATGAAAGCGATTCAGAAAGAGCTTGGCGAATCCGACGACTCCATGCAGGAGATCGACGAGCTTCGCAAAAAAGTCGAAGAAGCTGGCATGACCGCGGAAGCCAAGAAAGAATGCGACCGCGAGATCAAGCGGCTAGCCAAGATGACTCCGGCATCCGCCGAGTACATGGTGTCTCGCACTTATCTCGAGTGGATGACTTCTTTGCCGTGGTCGAAATCCTCGGGCAACCAGGAAATTGACATCGCCAAGGGCCGCGAGATTCTTGACGAAGATCACTACGACCTGGAAAAGGTCAAAGAACGCATATTGGATTACCTGGCGGTCAAGAAACTTCAGCCGGGTATGAAGGGGCCGATTCTGTGCTTCGTTGGACCTCCTGGCGTTGGTAAAACTTCGCTTGGCAAATCAATCGCTCGTGCGCTGGGCCGCAAATTCGTGCGGCTGGCTCTCGGCGGCATGCATGATGAAGCGGAAATTCGTGGGCACCGCCGGACGTACATCGGCGCGTTGCCGGGACAAATTATCCAGGGGTTGAAGCGCGCAGAATCGAACGACCCCGTCTGCATGTTGGACGAAGTCGATAAACTCGGCCGCGATTTCCGTGGAGACCCGTCGTCTGCCTTGATGGAAGTACTCGATCCAGAGCAGAACTACGCTTTCCGCGATCACTACCTGGACGTGCCTTTTGACTTGTCGAAGGTGCTTTTCATCGCTACCGCGAACTGGATGGATCCAATACCGGAACCTCTTCGCGACCGCATGGAAATCATCGAACTGCCGGGATATACCGGGGAAGAAAAACTGCATATCGCGCACAAATACCTGATTCCCAAGCAGGCAGCGGAACACGGCTTGAAGGTTGGGGAGCAGCTGGAATTCAGTGACGACGCTATTCGCGAAATTATTCATAGCTTCACTCGCGAAGCCGGCGTTCGAAACCTGGAGCGCGAGATTGCTACCGTCACTCGCAAACAGGCCCGGCGTATCGCCGAAGGGAAACTGGACAAAATGGTGGTAACGCCAGAAATCGTCCGTGAATACCTGGGCGTGCCGAAGTACCGCACCGAGAAAGAAGTCGAAGAGCGCGTCAAGAAACCCGGCGTGGCCATCGGCTTGGTGTGGACACCTGTAGGCGGCGACATCATCTTCATCGAGGCCACGCGTATGCGTGGAGGCAAGCAGTTCACGATGACCGGCCATTTGGGCGAAGTGATGCAAGAGTCCATGACCGCGGCGCTCACGTGGGTACGCGCGAACGCTGAACGCTATGGTATCGACACGGACTTTTTCCGCAAGCATGACATCCACATCCACGTGCCTTCGGGCGCGGTGCCAAAGGATGGTCCATCTGCCGGCGCAGCGATGGTTACGGCGCTGGTCAGCTTGCTGACGGGAAGGCCGGTGCGTGATCGCCTGGCGATGACCGGTGAAATGACTCTGTCGGGAATTGTTCTGCCAATCGGCGGCGTAAAAGAGAAAGTTCTCGGGGCCAAGCGTGCAGGAATCACTGAAGTTCTGTTGCCTGCCGACAACGAGCCGAACGCCGTAGCGGATCTGACGCCAGAAATTCTCGGCGACATCAAGATCACTTACGTTCGAACGCTGGACGAAGTGCTGGAGCACGCGCTATCGAAGGAAGTGGTAGCGCCTCCGCCAATCGTTCCAGAACCCAAAACTAAAACACCGCACGTGGGACCGGATGCCCCGCGCGCGATTCACTAAAATCGGAGAGCGATATAAATTGGCTGTCCCAGTAAGGAAGAACGGGCGCGAAGTTTGCGTCCGTTTTTGTTTTTACGACACGATATGCAGCAAAACAAACCCTGTTAACATGGCACTCCACGCATGCGCAGCCAGCCTCAAAATGCAACGGACTTGGCAAGTGAGTTAGCGCAACGACTGCCCGAAGCGCTGGTCGGAGAGCGGGTCATTCCTCGTTTTGTGGATTCCTACGTAGTCGAAAACGGCCGCCATGCTTTGCAAGCGCATGCCTCGCAATATCGTGATCGACTAGCGCTTCTGCAACGCGAAGCTCTTCTGGCGCTAACGGTTCAGGCGCTCGCCGCTGCGTGCTTCGAGCCGGCGGCTTCCAAAAAGTCCAAGCCTCGTCCGAGGTCGCAGAAAGATGTGGCGATATTCCGGCGCAAGTTTCTGAATGCCCTGGCGCGCCAACAGAGGTGGAGTGTGGGCGACGCCCTTGATTTCCAGACCGATCTACAAATTTACGAGAATTTGATCAGGCGAAACAACGCGACACGACGCACGCGCAAATCATTCGAGGTCGCCAATCATCCGTTTGTGGATCGCTCCGCGTTCCTGCTGGATTCGTCATTCATGGAAAAAGCGCGCATTGCGGCAAGCCGCGCGCTGGGCGACCTGGAAGATCTTGCGGCTCACGTGGTCGCGTCGGCGGGGCCACAAAAGAGCGGCGCCAAATCGCAATGAGCGGCGGATAAACGCGCGCGGCGTGTTCCGATCAGTGCCTATTGGGGCGCGTCTTATGCGATGGGTTCCACATGCACCGCGGTGCCGTAGGCCAGGACTTCCGTCACGCCTTGCATGACTTCCGTGGCGTCGTAACGCATGCATACCACGGCGTTGGCTCCGTGCTGCAGCGCGTGCTGCAACATTAATTCGAAGGCGTCCTCGCGGGTCTTCTCGCACAGGTCAGTCAAGATAGTGATATTTCCGCCCACGATGGTCTGCAACGCTGCTCCCAGATTTCCAATTACGCTGCGCGAGCGCACGATGATCCCCCGCACGATGCCGTAATTTTTGACGATTCGATAGCCGGGCAATTCCAACGCCGAGGTCACCATTGCGGTATTCACTGATGGCAAAGCCATAGTCCCCTCCCTTATTCAACGTTTACCGCTGCGATTCTAACCGCACAGATAATCGGGCCCTAGCAATTTTACTTTGCTACGCTCAAAGCGCGTGGAGAACCTCTTCTATTTCCTGGCTGTCCTGCAGATTGTCGTGGGCGCGTATCTAATCTGGCAGGGCTGGCAGTGGCTCGACTATGCCCGCCGGCGAATGCGTACCGATCCGGGATTCCATGCACCGCGTGTTGCGGTGCTCTGTCCTTGCAAGGGCCTTGAACCTGGATTGGAGCGCAATCTGGTTTCACTCACGGAATTCAATCATCAGAACTATGAAGTGTTTTTTATTCTGGCTTCAGAATCTGATCCTGCCGCTGCGATTGCGAAACGGGTTATTTCCAGCTCACGTGTAAAGGCACACTTGGTTATCGCGGGTTCACCGCACGAATGCGGCGAAAAGGTGAATAATCTGCGCGTCGCAGTAGAACAGCTGCCGGAAGAATTCGAAGTATTGGTATTCACCGATTCTGATGGGCGGCCTGGCAAGGCGTGGTTGCAGCGTTTGACCGCACCTTTAGGCGACGAGCGCATAGGTGCGACCACCACCATGCGCTGGCTGATTGCCAATCGCGGTAACTTGGCTACCGCGCTGCTCGCAGCGTGGAATGCGCCGGTTGTCACCATGCTCAGCGAGAAGGGTCGAAATTTTTGTTGGGGCGGAGGCACGGCCATTCGCCGATCGGTCTTCGAAGGAATCGGGGTACTCGACGAATGGCGTACGTCAGTTAGCGATGATTACTCTCTGACCCACTCGCTGGAGCGTGCGGGCCGTTCAATTTTCTTCGTTCCTGAATGCCTGACAGTTTCCTTTGTGGAGACCGACTTCAGCGAACTGTTCGAATTTACGAATCGGCAAATTCTAATTACTCGAGTTTACGCGGGAAAAATTTGGCGCGCAGCGGCGCTTACTCATTTGCTTTACTGCGTCACGGTAGTCCTGGGACTAGCTCTCGCGATCGTAGAGTTGATCAATGAACGGCCCGCACTGCATCTAGCAACGCTCTTGTTTTTCATTTTAATATTGGCGGCAATCCGCGCCAGCTTACGGTTGGTGGCGGTTACGGAGATGCTTCCCGGTTCGAAAGCACAAATCGTGGGTCAAGCATGGGTAAATATTGCTCTGCCCGCCGTCATCCCATTTCTATATTTGATGAATTTCGCGCATTCGTTGATCACCAGGAAGATTCGATGGCGAAATATGCGCTATGAATTAATCTCCTCGAACCAAACACGCATCATCAGCGGTTGACCTTGCGTGTATTCATTGCCCGAGGCAAGTTTTCCACAGCTAATTCACGTTGGTTGCCGTTCGATTGGCGCGGTGCGACACATTTTGGTTTGTCGTTCCGCTGTGTACAGGGCGTAAAAGAGACGAAGGATCGAAATGGTGCGGGAAAAACGATATTTTGGCAGGTAAAAAGAGGAAAAACTGCTTCGTGCGTGCAATTACTACCATCGATCATGTTTGGTTCGCAGGCGTCCTCAGGGTAAGTACTGTGTTTTGTGTAGGAATATAATAAATTGTAGTTTGGATAAAAATTTGCAATGCTGGAACGGTTCGGTGCAGTGCTCGCAAGCGGAACGTCGGGTGCCCTTTTTCAAGGGCGACGGGATTACAACTGTCAACCTTGGCTTCTGTTTGCTGTTTTCCTTAGCAGTGAGTCTGTAAAGCTGGCCTCGCTCAGAGGCAAATCGTAAAAAAACTTAAACGGGTCTCGGCGGGAGTCGAGGCTGCATTTGGAGGGGTTAAGTGAAGCTTATTCGCAGAAACGAACAGCCACATCTGTCTGCACGGTCAGGTCAACCGCGCGAGATGTATTTTTTCTACGAGAAAAATACCGGTGTTGCGCATTTCAACGTGGAAGCCGGTCCCGATGGGCAGTTCCCCGTCGAGCAGGCTGCCGGACTGCTGGCCATGCATTGCATGGTTCGCGGCCAATCTCCCAACGATTACATCGTCATGGTTCCCGCCGAGAACGACTTTCTGGAAGGGCTCAAAGAAAAGGCTGACAAGTTGCTGCAAGCTGGCCGTTCCGCGGGCTCGTCTGTGAAGCTGACTCGCCGTGAAGATGAAGTGCTCGGCGGAATCATGCGCAGCCTGGCCAACAAGGAGATCGCCGCGGATCTGAACCTTTCGGAGCGCACAGTAAAGTTTCATGTGTCTTCGCTTCTCGCGAAGTTTCGTGTGCGCGGGCGTCTGGAGTTGGTTCGCGAGGCTTCACGACACTCGAATGCTCCGACGGCGGCGCCAGCAAACCGCGAAGTTCGCGGAGACTATGGCGAGTTGCCGAAAGGCTTTTCGTCCGGCTCTAACGTACTGCCGTTGGTGAAGCGCTGTATGGCTTAATTGGCGTCCCTGAAATGCAAGAAGGCCTGCCGTGGCTTGGGCAGGCCTTTTGTTTTTCTGTTGTTTTTATTTTTTGGTTACTTCTTGGCTTGGGCGTAGAGTTCGGCAGACTTGTCCCAGTTCACGGTATTCCACCACGCCTTGATGTAGTCGGGGCGGCGATTCTGATACTTCAGATAATACGCGTGCTCCCAAACGTCGAGTCCCAGCACGGCTTTTCCGCCGCCTGACAATTGGTAAGGGGTGTCCTGATTAGGCGTAGAGTCGATAGCTAGCTTGCCGTCGCGAACCAGCAACCATACCCAGCCAGAACCGAAACGGGCCACACCCGCGGCCGAAATTTTTTCCTGGAAACCAGTGAATGAACCGAAAGCGGAATTGATTGCCGTTGCGAGATCACCCTTCGGTTCGCCACCGCTACCCTTTTTCATCAGCGGCCAGAACAGGCTATGATTCCAGTGGCCGCCGCCATTATTGCGCACCGCGGTGCGGATATTCTCGGGAATGGCGTCCAGATTCTTGAGCAAATCGTCGATGGATTTATTTTGAAGATCGGCTTGTCCCTCGAGGGCTTTGTTTAAATTGGTGACGTACGTTCCATGGTGCTTGTCGTGATGGATTTCCATGGTTTTGGCATCGATGTGCGGTTCCAATGCGTCAAACGAATACGGCAACGGCGGTAAGGTAAAGGCCACGAATTTTCCCTCCAGCTCAGATTTGAAAGTGTGAAGCTATCCCGGGCTTAAAATCTCAATTTGCCGGCGAGCACTGCATTGGTAAGTAGTCGACAAATATAATCGATGAATTATACCGCTTGTCTCCCTGGTTCCCATATCGCAAGCCGTTCTACACAGGCCGACAATTCATCTCACATTCGTTTCAGGATTGGGTCACGATTGGGCTTGCCTCATTTGCTTGGATGCGCGAAACGGCCCATTGGGCAGATTCGGAAATTATCGGGTCCGGGGATGCCGCCAGGCGAGTCAATATGCTCGAGATTTTCTTGAAGGCCGCCAAATCACCGTTGAAATTTGAATTCCCCAGGGCAATGCACACGTTGCGAATAAGCCCCTGCCACTTGGTTCTCTTGATCGGGCTACCGCGAAACATTTCGCTGAAGGCGCTCTGACTCAGTGCAAGCCGTTCGAGGCGCGGCAAAAATAACGTTTCTGGTGAAGCGCCATCTCTTCCGTTAAGGCTAAATTCTGTTTCTTCTCTGACAGCAGCCGGCGTTGGGTGAGCAAATGAACGCGGCTGAAATTCTTTCGTGTCGGTCACCGGAGCGTGACGGTTCCAGGGGCAAACATCCTGGCAAATGTCGCAGCCAAATATGTGTTGGCCCATGGGCTCGCGAAGCTGTTCAGGAATTGCGCCGCGCAGCTCAATGGTCAGGTACGAAATGCACTTGCGCGCATCCATAACGTAGGGCTCGACCAGCGCCTCCGTCGGACAAGCGTCGATACATTTGCGGCAAGTACCGCAGCGGTCCGCCGGCGGAGCATCAGACGTTGAAGTTGATGGCAAATCGAGAGTGGTCAAAATCACTCCAAGAAAGAAAAATGAGCCGATGCGCTCATTAAGCAGCAGAGTATTTTTGCCTAGCCATCCAAGCCCGGCATGCTTGGCGAGCACGCGTTCGTTAATGGGGCCGGTATCCGCGTAAATGCGGGATTCAAACGGTTGTGGATGCTGTTCACGCAATCCGTCGAGCAGCATCTGCAACTTTTCGCGCAACACATCGTGATAGTCATCTCCCCATGCATATCGCGATATCCAGCCGTGGGGACCTCCGGTCTTCGATGCATGATTAAGTCTTGCGAATGCTTGTTCGGTTCGGGCGTGCTCGGTGTTGTAGTTTAATGCGCAGACAATCGCGCTTTGAATGCCGGGCAGTGCCGCCTGTGGGTCGCTGCGCCGAGGATCGCTTAAATAATTCATCTCGCCTGAATAGCCGCGGGCGAGCCATTCCCGTTGCCTTGCGAGTTCGGGAAATTTCTCAGCGCGCACTACGCCGGCCATGGCGAAGCCCAGCTGGCTGGCTCGTTCACAAATCCAGGTTGTAGCGGGGGCGTTTAGCATGAAATTGTTTATCACAACGGCTGATTCGCTGCCGATATGAACATGAACACAAAAAGCACGCGAGAATATTATATCGAGCTAAGCGGATTTGTTGTCGAAGCTGCGCAGAGCCGCGACTTCGTCGGAGTGCACTTCGAACACGGTATACAGTTTCGTGATTTGCAGCAGGTCATGCACTTTTTTGGTTAAATGCAGCAGCTTTAATTCACCGCCGCGATTTTTAACGGCGGTATAGGCGCTTACCAGTTCACCGATACCGGAACTATCGATGTAATTGATGTCCCCCAGATTCACCAGAATCCTGAAACGCTGGTCTTCGAGAAGTTCTCGAATGGTGGACCGCAGCAATGCGCTGCCTTCGCCGAGAGTAATGCGGCCGCTCAAATCCAGAACGGTCACTAGTCCAGCGTCCCTGTAAGTGGCCTGTAGTAGAGCCATAATGCCTTTCGACGTATGAAATCTTTATGCTTGGTGCGGCGTTGCGTTGTGGTCGCCCTTGTCGTTGTTATTCGCGGGGTGGCCATCCGGACTTGGTAATTTCTTGGACATAATAATCTCCGCGCCGCCAGTGCGGCCCGGCACCACGTCGAATTCGTCCATGAAGGAGCGCATCAAAAATATTCCGCGTCCAGAGGTGCTCAAAAGATTTTCTTCGGCTAGTGGATTCGGTACGTCACCAAGATTGAAGCCCTTGCCTTCGTCCAACACGTGGATGACCATTTTGTCAGAGGTTAAATCGACAGCCAGATAAATTTTTTTCTCCGGGCGTTCCTGATTGCCATAATGAAACGCGTTGATCACCCCTTCACGCACCGACATTCCGATGCGGTAGCAATCGTCCTCATCGAAGCCCGCGGCTTCGGCGACCCGCAAACACATCTCCTCGGCAAGATTGACGCTTTCTACCTGCGTGTCGAGCGTGACATCGAGGTGTTTCTGGTCAGCCATTTTTATCGGTTGCCACCCGCCATAGCCCTCTGGACGCGAACTTGAGTGCACTACTGGTAACACAGTGGCCGAAAAAGAGTCAATCGAGCACTGCAGTTATACCGTAATGTTTACAATCTTATCGGGTTTCATGGGTATCAGTTTACCGCCGTTGGAAAGACTGACGAGAGTATACCTACTTGTCCAGTTAGCTGACAGAGTCGCCTAGGCCAATAGGAGCGATCCAGGGTACGGTACTGGATGGCTTCGCTGAAGTGTTTAGGGGCGATGCTTTCGGTGGCTTCCAGGTCCGCTACGGTTCGCGCCACTAAAGCGTGAAGGAAAAGTTACGGAGATCGCCGCTCGCGAAATCGTTACGGCACCGTCCTCAAGCGGCTGGCGCATTACCTCCAGCACATTTCTCTGAAACTCCGGCAATTCATCAAGGAACAGCACACCGTTGTGGCCCAGCGAAACTTCACCGGGGCGAGGTACCGCGCCGCCTCCGATCAATCCAGCGTCACTAATAGTGTGATGCGGTGAACGATAAGGGCGTGTTCCGACTAATCCGCGATGGTCATCAAGCGTTCCTGCGACGCTATGGATGCGGGTGGTCTCAATGGCCTCTTCCAGCGACATGGGCGGCAATATTGTGGGGATGCGCTTAGCCAGCATGGGTTTGCCGGCGCCCGGCGGGCCGATGAACAAAATGTTGTGGCCACCAGCACAGGAAACTTCAAGTGCGCGCTTGGCGGCTTGCTGGCCGCGAACGTCGCGCAAATCCACGTTGTACTGCGCGGCCTCCGATAGCATTTGGCCGGCATCGACCTTTAGCGGAGTAAACGATTCCGGCGAATTAACGAGGTCTACAGCTTGTGGAAGGGACTTGAGCGCGAACACATTGACGCCTTCCACTACAGCTGCTTCCCGAGCATTGGCTTCCGGAACAGCGATGGCTTTCAACCCTTTGTCGCGTGCCGCCAGCGCAGCGGAAAGGGCGCCACGGACTGGACGAACGCCGCCATCCAGCGACAATTCACCGAGAAACATGCTTTGGTCGAGAGGCTTGCCAAAAAACTGGCCCATGCATCCAGCGAGTCCAAGGGCCATGGGTAGATCGAAGCCTTCTTTGCGCACGTCGGCAGGCGCGAGGTTGATGGTTACGCCCTGGCCATAAGGAAATTCAAAACCGCAATTTCGCAATGCCGACTTGATGCGCTCGCGGCTTTCTTTGACGGCGTTGTCCGGAAGGCCCACCACGTTAAAGTCCTGCATGCGCGCGGAGCCTACGTCCACCTCAACTTCGCCGAGGTAAACGTCGATTCCATACACTGAGGCGCTAATGGTTTTAAAGAGCATTCAGTCGGCCGGTCAATAGAAACGATGTTCGTTAAAGCGCAGATCGGTAGGGAGAGAAGCCGCCGGGGCCGCAATGTGAAGCATAAACTAGTTCGTTACGATACGTTAGAGATACTAGATGAGGATGGCCGCGATCAGAGTTGGCCACCTTTACACGGTTGGCCTCGCGACGTATATTGGCTCGCTATAGCGTCACTTTTACTCCAGCCTGCGAGGCCATGCGTATGACCGGCTTTGTCATTTTAGGAATTGTTGTTCTGATCGCTATTTTTGCGATTGGAATGTACAACGGACTGGTCCGGCTCAAGGTACAGACCGACAATGCCTGGGCCGATATCGACGTGCAGCTGAAGCGTCGCTATGACTTGATTCCCAATTTGGTGGAAACTGTCAAAGGCTACGCGGCGCACGAAAAAGGGACGCTCGAAGCGGTTATCAATGCGCGTAACCGGGCCATGAGCGTTAGCGGCCCTGCAGAAAAGGCGCAAGCGGAAGATATGCTATCCGGCGCACTTAAGAATTTGTTTGCGCTCTCCGAAGCGTATCCGCAATTGCGCGCTGTCGAGAGTTTTACGAGTTTGCAGACTTCCTTGACGCAGATCGAAGATGCGGTGCAAAACGCGCGGCGTTATTACAACGCCGTAGTGCGCGATCTCAACACCAAGATTCAGCAATTCCCGACTAACATTTTCGCCCGTATGCTGGGCTTCAAGCCCCGCGAATTTTTTGAGATTTCGGCTCCTGCCGAGCGCGAAGCGCCCAAAGTCAGTTTCAACACGCCCGCTGCGTCAGCATGAGCGCGCAGCGGTCCCGAATCATGTTTATAGATTATTGCCGCGGCGTTCGTGATTCGCTCGCGCGCCTAGCATTTCGCCATTTTACGTTCGCCGCGTTGCTGGGGCTCCTTGCGTTGTCGGGCGTGACCACCGCAAGCGCCAAGGAACTGCGCATTGAGAATTTTGATGCGCACATCGACGTCGCCAGTAATGGCACGATCGATGTGACCGAAACGATTCGAGCGCATTTCATCGGCACCAATTGGCACGGGTTATACCGTTCGATTCCCGTGGAATACGTGACGCCTCAGGGCTTGAACTACACGCTGTTCCTCGACGTCAAACAGGTGACCGATGGAAGCGGGCATAACCTGAAATTCGAGTCCAGCCGGGTGCGCCATTACCGCAAGCTGAAAATCCACATCCCTAACGCCGATAATTCGGTACAAACGGTCTCCATCGAGTACACCGTCAGCGATGCGATTAAATTCTTTGAGGATCATGACGAGCTTTACTGGAACGTGACTGGGGACGAGTGGGATGTTCCCATCCAATCTACGCATGCGCAAATTATTCTGCCGTCGGGAGCCAGCAATATTCGAGCTACGGCGTTTACTGGGATATACGGCTCGCGCGCGAAGGACGCAGAAATTGATGTCGCGGGGAATGGCGTTGAAGTGCGAACTACTGCGCCGCTTCCATACCACGGCGGTTTAACCGTTGCGGTGGCTATCGATAAAGGCGCCATTCGCGAGCCTACCGCTGCGGATGAAACTGGGCGATTTTTGCGAAGTAACTGGCCGCTGTTTCTTCCTGTGGGTGTTTTCTGGGTGATGTTTTATCTGTGGTGGACGCGCGGCCGGGATCCTCGGCTGCGACCCATCGCTGCGCAATACGAGCCGCCGAATCAACTCACTCCAGGCGAAGCAGGCACGCTCGTGGATAATGCCGCCAATATGCGCGACATTACCGCTTCGATCGTGGATCTCGCGGTGCGCGGCTATCTGGTCATCGAAGAAGTGCAGAAAGATCGCATGCTTGGACTGATGCATGAGAAGGATTACAACTTCATATTGCAAAAAGATCGCTCGCAGTGGGGCGCGTTAAAGGCCCATGAACAAGCGTTGCTTGACGGGTTCTTTACGGCGGGAACAGCAGGCGAAACGATTTCCATGGATAGTCTTCAGAATCGTTTCTATAAAACTTTGCCGGTTATGAGGAGCGGAATCTTCGATTCGCTCGTGTCGCAAGGCTTTTATAAGCGGCGGCCCGACAGTGTCCGCTCTGCGTATATTGGCGCTGGCGTCGTCATAGGCGCGCTGATGATATGGGGTGGCGGTGCCCTGGGGCGCGCCATGGGCATCGCGCCTGTTCCGTTCATATTTGGTGGAATTATTTCTGGGCTTATCATCTGCGGATTTGGCTGGTTTATGCCGGCGCACACGGAGCAAGGGACGCGCGCGCTGGAAGGCGTATTGGGCTTCGAGGATTTTCTGAATCATGTGGAGGCGGACCGGTTTAACCGGACGATAAAAACTCCGCAAATGTTTGAGAAATTTCTGCCCTTTGCGATGGCTTTCGGAGTGGAGAAAAATTGGAGCAAAGCTTTTGACGGGATCATGACCCAACCGCCTGGGTGGTATCGCGGGAGCTCCGGGCCGATTTTTTATCCGGTGAATTTCACGAATAACTTGAATAGCATGTCTTCACGCGCGAGCAGTGTCATGGCTTCCGCTCCGCGCAGTTCGGGCGGTTCGGGTTTTGGCGGCGGCGGATCTTCTGGCGGTGGCTTTGGCGGCGGTGGTGGCGGCGGGTTTTAGGTGATCGAAATTTAGAACCTCACGCAATCGAATTAAGGCTGAGGAGACGTTGTAGGAGGTTCGCCAGAAGCCGCTGTGGTTTCTCTGCGGTCCACGCCGTAAAGCCGCAAAACATCCTGCAGGGTCACAATTCCTTCGAGCTTGTGCACGTTGGCACGATTCACTACCGGCAGCATGTCGAGTTGATTGACGCCCATGCGATCCAATGCCATCGCCAGAGAATGGTCCATGTGCACATGGGGGAATTCGTCCGTTGGGAGGATCGCACTTAATGGTTGCCGGGTCGCGCCTTCGGTGAGGGCTTTTTGCAGCTTGCTGAGGCTAACCATGCCAATCACACCGCTCTCATCCACGGCCGGCCAGGCATGAAGGTGGCTGGCGGAAACCTTATTCAGAGCTTCTTGAATGGTGGCGTGTGCATCCAGAACTTCTGTCGCCGCATGCATCGCCTGGTAAACCTGGCGCTGGCTCTCCTGTATGCGCGATCCGGCAGTCGGTAAATGAATGCCATCCTGTTGGGCCAATACTTCGTAAATGGGTTCTCGTTGAAAGCGGGAAGAAATAAAAAAGCTGACCAGATTGGAAATCATCAGCGGAACAATCACGGCATAATCGTGGGTAATTTCAAAAATCATCAGCACGGAGGTCATCGGCGCCCGCACAATTCCCGCAAATGCTGTGCCCATGCCCACCAGAGCGTAGGCACCGGGCGTCGCGACATAGCCGGGAGCGACGTGATGCGCCAAGGTTCCTACAATTCCGCCAAGCATGGCTCCGAGAAACAAACTGGGACCAAAAATTCCACCGGCATTCCCGGAGGCGTAACTGATGGTCACTGCAAACAGCTTTAGCACCAGCAGCACCAACATCAATTTCAGCGCCATGCCACCATTCAAGACGTCGCCGACATATTTATAACCGACGCCAAGAATCTGCGGCACAAAATAGCCCATCAATCCGACGGTGAGGCCGCCGACGACTGGTTGAAACCAGACGGTTTTTTTCGGTCGCTTCAAGAACCACGCGCGCATCGACAACAGCAGCCGCGTAAAGGCTGCGGAAATGAATCCACCCAGGACTCCGAGCAACGCATAAATTCCCAGCTCGCCCGGATGCACGAGCTGGTATTGCGGCACTTGAAAGAGCGGATCGTTGCCAAGCAGCAGCCGCAGCATTCCCCAGGAAGTCGCCGAGGCCAGCACGACGGAACCCAATACTGGAGCGTGTAAATCGCCTACGACTTCTTCCAGTGCAAAAACTACCGCGGCAAGCGGAGTGTTGAATGCGGCAGCGATAGCGGCCGCGGCGCCCACAGGAATAAGCGCCTTCACTTTTTCCGGTTTCAATCCCAAATACCGGCCGAGCATGGAGGCGATGCCCGCACCGACTTGCACAGCGGGGCCTTCGCGGCCCAGTGGAATTCCGCAAGCGAGCGTTGCGGAAGTGCAGAAAAACTTTCCGAAGACGGTCGCGAAAGAAATGCGTCCTCCGCGAGCCCACAGCGCCGCTTTGGTTTGTGGAACGCCGCTGCCGCGCGCATCCGGGAAAAATCGATATAGCAGATATCCCATAGTCAGTGAGCCGACGACTGGGACAAGAATTCTTCGCCAGGTGGCGGCGCCGACGGGATATAAGCGCGCGCCGGATCGCTCGGTGATCAAGACGAAGGCCACAACAATCAAACCTACTAGCGCGCCGATCACGAGCGTTAAAACCAGGAAGACCTGATCCTCGCGTTGGTCACGAAACGCTCGCCATTGTCTGCCGGGCGCATGCCACCACGGCGTTGGAACGGGCGGAGTTGGGGTCAGGTCGCTGGGGTTTGGAATAGTCACAGTAGCCATCTTAGAAATACACCGTTGCCGGTTATCTTCGATCTTTTATTTTTGTTAGTGAGTGTTGGCGCAAGCTAGGGATTGGCAGAGATATCTTTTTCTTCCGCCATGCGTCCGCCGGGCAGAAAAAACCGCAACTTCAAAGTTCGTTCACGGCGGCGCTCCTCTTCAAGGTGCCTGGTTCGGGCTTTCAGCAAATCATCCAGAGAAATAAGACCCAGAAATTTTCCACTGGCGCGATCCACCACGGGCATCCGGGTGAATCCCGTTTCCGCCATTCGATACACCACGACGCGTAACGGCTCATCGGCATACACGTCTGACGTGTTTGTCCGCGCGACCTCGCGCAGCGTGCGACGCAGTGCCGCGTCGCCCTCGTGATCTATGCGGTCGCGAATATCTTTTCGCGTCAAGACGCCCGCTAAAGTTCCACCAGCGTTGACCACCGGCAGAAGGCGCTGCTTTTGTCGATGATCGGAATTAAGCGAAGCCTGGATCTGGGCAATCGTGCTCGTGGCAGGCAAAACCGCGATGGTGGTTCGCATTACTTCGCGAGCAAATAAAATCTCCAGGGGATCGACGGCATATTCGCGACTTAAGTGATAGCCGCGGCGCGCAACTTTCTCGGTCAATATTGAGCGTTTCAAAGTGAGCACTGTGAAGGCGTGGGCGATCACGCTGCCCACCAGTAAAGGCAGAAAGACATTGGCGTCGTGGGTTAATTCGAAGGCGAACACGATGCTCGTGAATGGCGAACGCATTGTGCCACCGAGAATTGCTCCCATGCTGATCAGCGGCCAGAAACCCGCGCCCTCGTTTGGCAGGAACATGGCTTCCAGACCGCCCAATGCTCCGCCCATCATCAGTAGCGGAGCGAGCACACCGCCCGAGGTGCCTGAGCCCAACGACACCGCCCAGATAAACCATTTCACCAGCAATACGCCGAGAATGACGTGGGTGGTCACACTGCCTTGCAGCAATTCTCCGATAGTGTCGTAGCCGACACCCAGCGCCTGCGGAAAAATTAGGCCACCGAGGCCAATTGCGAGTCCGCCAAGAGCAGGCCACCACATCCAGTGAATAGGTAAGCGCTGGAACGCGTCTTCCGCCGCGTAGACTGAAACGGTTAGTAAAGCGGATAATCCGCCCGCCAAAAGTCCGACCAGCGCGCAACCCAAGAGTCCCATCGGGCCGATGAACAGCGGGTGCGCCGGTACCGGAAATAGCGGACCAAAGCCCAACAGGTAACGTCGCGCAACGGCGGCAACAGCACTCGCCAGCGCCACCGGTATCAAGCTTCTGGGCTTCCATTCAAAGAGTAATAGCTCCACGGCGAGCAGCACCGCTGCTACTGGAGCGGCGAAAGTTGCGGACATGCCGCCGGCTGCGCCAGCGACCAGTAATGTTTTGCGTTCCGCGCTGGTTAAGTGGAATAACTGGGCGACCATCGAACCGACCGCACCTCCGGTCATGATAATGGGTCCCTCCGCGCCGAAGGGCCCGCCAGAGCCGATGGAAATGGCCGAGGAAATTGGTTTCAGCAAGGCAATCTTGGGCTCGATGCGACTGCCATTCAGCAGAATGGATTCGATAGCTTCCGGTATTCCGTGGCCGCGAATGCGTTCCGAACCATAACGCGCCATCACACCGATAATCAGCGCGCCGGCGACGGGCACTAACACGCTGTAAATTCCCAGGTGATTGCCGGCGGGGGAAACCAGCGCGGTGTTCCAGCGACCAAAATAAAATAAGTTCGTAAAGAGGCCGATCAGCCGGAGCAGCGCCAGCGCTACGAAGGCGCAGAGTAAACCTATCACCATGGCGAGCGCGGAAATGGGGATCACCCGGGGAGTAGTGGTGAAGTCACCTAGAGTTTCGTTCCGCAATTTGGCTTCAGGGTTCTTCTCAGCTTGCGCGGATGAATTCTTAGGCACGCCTTTTTCTCCCACGTGGCATTGGCTTACTGTTTTGTTTCCGCGGTGTTGCGCCCCGCGAGATCCCTGGTCGCTGTAGTACCTCGGTCGTCCCGTTTGTTTCCGCGCCCCTTGATGAAGGGAGTTTACGTTTCACAAGCGCAGTGATGGCATTGGCGAGCGCCGCTCCGCTGGATTTTAATTCGCTAAGGCGCCCGCGGGCGACGCGGCCCAATACCTTTGATCCACGAGGCAGGAGCGAGACACGTACTTCGCGTTTGTCGCCTTGGCCGCGGCTTCTGCGCACCAGGCCGTGGGACTCCAGACGGTCGATCAATTCGACGGCGCTGTGATGCTTGAGGGCCATGCGCTCGGCTAACGTGGTTATGGTGGCCACTGCTCCCTGGGGCAAACCGCGGATGGCCAGCAGCATCAGGTATTGCTGCGGTTCGAGGTTTGAGCGCTGAGCAGCGGCATCGCCTTCCTGAATAAAATGCCTTATGCGATAGCGCAACTCGGCTAAAGCTCGATATTCCGTGTCTGAAATAGCGCCCGTCATGACCACTCTTAAAGTATATCGTAATACGATATATTAGCCAAACACACTTTTGACGGCAGGTTACAGGATGCAACGTCAAGATTTATTTGATGGCGTGAAATTGGAGGCGGCTTAGTTCAGGAACCACTCAGAGCGGCTTGCGAAAGGCTTTTTGGGTTTTGTAGTGTTCGTAGCCGCGGCGTAAGTAAAACTGGTGAGCTCGTTCGCGGATCACATTGGATCGCACCGACATGTTTTTGCACCCCTGCCTGCGGGCCCACTGTTCCGCAGCGCGCAACAGGACAGCGCCCGTTCCCCGGCTTCGTTCGTGGTCGTCCACTACCAAGCCATTCACTTCCGCGCGGAGTTCCACCTCGATTAGTGGAGAGACGCTAACGTGCAGCCAGCCGATAACTTTACGCTCGGGAGATTCCGCAACCAGCACCACGTGCTGGTTTGCAGGTTTAATCTTGCGCAATCGCTGAGCAATTTCAGCAGGTTTTGCGGGATAACCCAATTGGCCGCAGAGCTCCGCGATTTGAGCGGCATCTTTGCTCTTTGCGCGCCGGATTTTGATCGCTGCTTGATTGACTGAGGAACTTATGTGTTTTTGTTTTGGCGCCACGGCTGCAAACCTAATTTATTTTCGGGCTAGAATCTGGCAACTGGTCAAAACGTTTTGTCGGAATCCAGCAAGATGGTTACCGGCCCCTCGTTAACCAATTCTACGGACATAGTGGCTTGAAAAACTCCTTTTTGCACCGGAACGTTCAATTTCTTCAGGGCGGAGCAAAACTCTTCGTACAACGTTTTTGCCTGTTCAGGACGTGCAGCAGTCACGAAGCTTGGCCGCCTTTGCCCGCGTGCATCTCCGTAAAGTGTAAATTGGGAAATGACCATAGCGCTTCCTTTTACATCGAGAAGAGAACGGTTCATCTTGCCTGTATCGTCTTCAAAGATACGCAAATTGGCAATCTTTTCCGCCATCGAGGTGGCCGTTGCCAGCGTGTCTGTGGTGCCCACGCCAAGCAATACCACTAGCCCGGCTGTGATTTCAGCGACGACTCGTTCTTCGACGGTGACGCGGGCGCGGCTCACGCGTTGCAAAACCGCTCGCATAGAATGTGGAATTCTCCTAGGTCGTCTGAACCGTAGCGGCTGTGGACTACGGCTTCGGCGCCTTTCTTGGCAATAATTCGGGCAACTCCGCTACGTTGTAGGCAAATACCGCCAGCACTTGTGCGCCCTCCGCCAAATCGTCCCAGCGCACGCGATCGAGCGTGTCTGCTTGGGAATGGTGCGTTTTGTCGTAGTCCGCAATTTCCTGGACACACCAAAAGCCCGGGACTCCAGCTTCATCGAATGGCACGTGATCGGTCCCGCTTTCTTTTCGCAGCGTAGGCTCGGCCAAACCTATTTCTTTGGCACGCGCCAGCGGATACAGCACGCGATCAATGGTTTCTCGCGCGTCATAATTTCCCATGAGCCCGATGGTCAATACTTTTCCAGTGCCGCTGTCGTGCACCAAGACGGCCGAGATTTTCTTGAGTTCGTCCTGATGCTTCGCGACGTAAGCCTTGGAACCGTTCAGGCCTTGTTCTTCGCCGGTGAATAATACGAAGCGAATGGTGCGTTTGGGTTTAACGCCTGACTTTTTAAGTGCGCGCGCAGCTTCGAGTATTGCAGTTGAGCCGGTTCCGTTATCCGTGGCGCCCGTTCCCAAGTCCCAGGAATCCAGGTGCGCGCCGATGATTACGACTTCGTCGGGCTTCTCGCTGCCCGGAATTTCAGCGACGGTGTTATATACTTCGGCGGGCTTGCCGCTGAAACTTCCTCCGATGTTCACTTCGGCTTGGATTGAACCGGAATCCATGAGACGCCAGAGCAACATAAAATCTTCTCTGGCGATGTAGGCCGTGGGAATCACGCCGGGTTGATAATTTTGACCGCTGGTGCTCATGTTCAACAGGCCAAACCATTTTTCAGAGCCGATCAATACCGCGGCAGCTTTTTCCTCGGCAAAAAAAGTCAGTTCCGCGGTGCGCAACTTCATATAGGCAGTGAAGGCCAATGGCTTGTCGCTCTTTGGAAAAGCGATGGGAATTGTTTCTTCGCCCCAGGGCGTCAACATTGGATTTTGCGGGGCGCGCAACTCGACGGGTCTGTTCAGAACAACAATGGCTCCTTTCAGCTTGCCTTTGTAGTGCTGCAGGTCTTCTACTTTTTCGACTGCTACGCCGACTACCGGGCCTTTTACGGTGCCCTCCGTGGCCGGTGACCACCCACCGGTGGCCATGGTGAGGTTAAGTGCAGTAGGCGCTTCACTCGGTTTTGCGTCCGCGCTTAAAAACACGCGTCCTGTGGCCTGCCCGCGCGTCCAGCGATTAGCGATACTCCACGCTTCTTGATGCGCGTTGGCAAGGCCGAGCTGCTGGAAGCGCGCCAGCATCCAGCGACTAGCTTGGTCGAGCTGCTCGGAACCGGTCAAACGCGGACCGATGTGGTCGGATAAAAATTCCAAATTTGCTTTCAGTTCCGGTTCATCGCCTTTTACCTGCGCCAGAATTTTATTATCCATTTCACCAAGCGGGTCCGATTTTGTGGCAGATGTTTTTTCTTCGTCAGAATCCGTCATTAGCTTGGCGTTTGCTTCTTCATTCTTATTTGCGTCGGATTTTGGCGCTTGTGCTTTAGCCGGAGCTGGGCGACGCGGCAACATTTCGGGCAACTGCGCGGTGTTGTACACCCACGCCGCGAGCACTTGCGCGCCTTGATTCAAGTCGTCTTTCCACACTTTGTCGAAGGTGTCCGACTGGCTGTGGTGAGTCTTGGAATATTCGGCGCTGTCCTGAATGGCCCAAAATCCGGGCACGCCGACATCGTCGAAGGAAGCATGATCGGTGCCGAAGGAGCGCTGCATGCTGGGCTCGAGCAATTTCAATTCACGCAGAGGCGCGATTTCCTGATCTACGATTTCGCGATCCTGGTAATTGTCATGCAGGCCGAGGGTCAGCACTCGTCCCGTACCGGTGTCATGCACAAAAATTCCTGAAATTTTATCGAGTTCAGATTTATGTGTTTCTACATATTTTACCGAACCACATAATCCTTCTTCTTCGCCGGTAAACAACGCGAAGCGTATGGTGCGTTTTGGTTTCAACTGCAATTTAGCCAGCGTACGGGCTGCTTCCAGCACGGCCATCGACCCGGTGCCGTTGTCTGTTGATCCGGTGCCGAGATCCCAGGAATCCAGATGCGCGCCCAGCATGACAACTTCATCTGGCTTCTCGCTTCCACGAATTTCTGCGACGGTGTTATAGACTTCCACCGGTTTTTCGCTAAAGGAATTAGTCATCTCCAATTCCACTTCCACGGGCCCATGCTTCAACATGCGAAAAAGCATGCGGTACCCTTCTCCGGTCACAAATGCAGTTGGAATCGCGCCGATCTCAAATTTTTCTCCGCCGATGCCGATCATGTTCAGAAGAGCGTGCGGCTTGTTCGAATCGCGCAGTACCGCCGCGACGCCTTCCTGTTTAAAAAATGCCGTGCGAGCTTTGGCCGCTTCCTGCAAGACTGCGAATGGCGAGGGGGCAGGCGGTTCGCCTTTCATCGGTGGGGGCTGCTGCATGGCTCGGACATATTCACTTCGGGAATCTTCGGGTTTGGGCGGCGACAGGCTGGCAGGCTCCTGGTAAATCACCACCGCGCCCTTGAGCTTTCCGCGAAATTTCTCGAACTCTTCTTTTTTCTTGGCATCGAAGTACACCACCGGCGCGTGTAAAACGCCCGCAGTGCCTGGGGACCAGCCCGCGGCTGCGATGGTCAAGGGATGCTCGGCGGGTTTCACGATACGCGCGTGTACGGTGCCGCGAGTCCACGAGTGTGCGATGGTCCAGGGTTCGAGATGCACATTGGTGAGGCCGTACTTGCGAAACATTTCCGCGGTCCATTCATTGGCCTGCTTCAATTGAGGCGAACCGGTCAGGCGCGCGCCAATTTCGTCGGATAAGTACTCCAAATTTCCCATCGCTTCACTGTGCTCGTGAATTTCTTTTAGAATTTGCACGTCAGCTGCCGCGTAATCTGCAGTATCGGCGGTGGCATCTGCCGCCACGTGCAGGGCCCCCAGCGTCAACACCAACACAACTCCAAAAGCGATTGCCAAACGTAGATTCATCCGCGCTCCCTCAACGAAGTTTTCTGCCTGCAAAATCTCCCGGCGACTTTATTTTTTTCGTCTACTGCGAGTTGCCCGTCGCGGCCTATTTTTAGATGATTTGGCGTTTTTCCTGCGGCCCCGATCGGCCGATTGGCGTTCCGATTTCTGCGACGTAGAAGATATGGCCAAAAACCCCCGCGGGCCAATCTGACATTTGGGACAAAAAAAGCTGCTGCGGCCGGCGACGATGGCCCGGCGAATAATCGTCCCGCAGCGGTAACACTTTTTGCCTTCGCGCCCGTAGGCGCGATGATGTTGCTGATATTCACCGGGCTGGCCCTCGCCATCCACAAAATTGGCAATGGAAGATCCGCGCATCACGATCGCTTTTTTCAGGATGTCCTGCAACGCGCGATGAAGAACCGCTGCTTGTTGTTTGCTGACACTTGCGCCCAACTTTGCGGGATGAATTTTTGCACGCCATAAACTTTCATCCGCGTAAATGTTGCCCACTCCACGCAGCACGGTTTGATCGAGCAAAAGAGCCTTGATACGTGAGTGTCGCGATCGTATGCGGGTTGCAAATTCTGCGGCGGTCACTTCCAGTGGATCCGCGCCAAAGGGTGCCAGTTCCGCCGGCAACAATTCCGCGGATAAGTAGGCCAGCCGTCCGAATCTGCGGGCGTCGGTGTAGCGCAATTCTCTTCCATCATCCAAAGCGAAACCCGCATGGGTGTGTTTTTCCCATGGCTCTGCGGCGGCGGTCGAGGCGATGTGTCCGGTCATTCCGAGGTGAACGAGCAATGCCGCTGGAGCGTTATCGCCGGTTGCGGAGTTTTCTTGACCCTGCGCCGCAGACAAACGCAGCAACATAAATTTGCCGTAGCGTTCTACCGCTTCAATGCGGCGGCCTGGCAGGTACCGCTCAATTAAGGCCGGATCGTCAATGAAGTCGGTCTTTCGAAGTGCCACGGATAGAATTCGGCGGCCGAGCACGGTCAGCCGCAAGCCGCGCGCAACGGTTTCGACTTCAGGAAGTTCAGGCATGAAGAGTGTTCATGAAAATATCACAACGCGAGTGACCATTCGCCACTCGCGACAGACAATCACCAAGCCGCATCACTCCGTCTGGTGATAATTCGGATACGGCGGATGCTCAGGAATGACCACCGGATTCTTTTTCAGAGCTTCCAGCGTGACCTGCACCGCTCTTTCGAGTTGCGCGTCGTGTCCACCGGCGACTGACGCGGGATCATTTTCCACTTCGATGTCGGGCGCGATTCCGTGGTTCTCCACTTCCCATTCGCCATGTAGTCCATAGATGGCAGCGCGTGGCGCCATTACATAGCCGCCATCCAAGAGCGACGGATAACCACCGATGCCCACAAGGCCGCCCCAGGTGCGGGTGCCCACCAGTGGACCAATCTTATCTTGACGGAACATCCAGGGAAGCGCGTCGCCACCGGAGCCGGACATTTCGTTGATAACCATTGTTTTGGGTCCATAGATCTGCGCCAGCGGCGAACACCATTTTTCGCCTTCGCGGGTGGTGGCGCAGTTTCGCAGCGGGCGCTCCAGTAGATCGATGATGTAATCGGCAATCGCGCCGCCATGGTTGTAACGCTCGTCAATCACGGCAGCCTGTTTGTCGGTTTGCGCAAAATAAAAGCGATTGAAATTCAAGAATCCGCCGTTTGCGGTATCGGGCACGTGCACGTAGGCGACTTTGCCGCCGCTGAGCTCTCCAACTTTGCGACGGTTATCTTCTTCCCATGCGCGCGTGCGCAGTTCAGCCTCATCGGCGACCGGCACCACGGTTACGTCGCGCGCGTCCTTGCCGTCTGGATTCGGACCGACCTTGATACGGATCTGCTTGCCAGCGGTATTTTCAAAGTAGCTGTAGACATCGTTGGGCGGGCGCACCTCGGCGCCGTTTACTTCTAGCAAATAATCACCCACCTTCACATCCACACCGGGCTGCGTCAGCGGAGCACGCAATTGCGGGTTCCAGTTCTCGCCATTGAATATTTTGGCGAAGCGGTAGCGGCCATTTTCCACCGTGTAGTCCGTGCCCAGGAGGCCGCCTTTTACCTCAGGCGCTTTGGGAATGTCGCCGCCAAAAATAAACATGTGCCCGATAGTGACTTCACCGAGCATTTCCACGAAAAGATGATTCACGTCGGCGCGGCCACCGGCACCCTTCAAGTACGGGGCGTATTTCTTTTCCGCGGCGGCCAAATCCAGGCCATGGGCATGCGGGTCGTACAAGAAATCGCGTTCGATGCGCCACACTTCGTGGTACATCTGATTCCATTCCGCGCGCGGATCGACTTTCACTTCCATCTCATCGAACTTTAGGGCGCCCTCTCCCGCTTTAGGAGCCGTGCCGGTAGCGGCGATGAACCACGTGGGACCTTGGCCGGTGTGGTACAAAACTTTTTCTCCATTGGCAGAGACGGCAAACGCACTAACGCCGCTGAGGAATGGTTCGGTCTTTCTTGTTGAAAGATCAAACTTCGTCACGGTAGCCGCTGGGGGAGCATTTAGCGGCGGAATGTCTGGAGTTTCCGTCAGGAACAGGACGCCGGCTTTTCCAGTATCAAGAGAAATGTAATTGGAAGCTTTGATGGGCATGGACACGATGCGTTGCCCGATATTGTCGAGATCGATGGTGACTTTGACGGGCTCTTCTTTTTTGTTGCTGTCTTTGGATTTATCGTCGTCTTTGCCTTTGGTCTTATCGGCCTCGTTTTTTTTCTTATCTTTGTCCTTATCTTTGTCTTTATTTTCATCCTTTTTGTCAGAGTCTTTGGGCTTGTCGCCCGGCTTAGCGGCATCCAGCTTCTCGTCGTCGCTTTCCGGCTCTATGGGATTGGGATCGGTTTTTTTCAAGACCATGGCATAAATATTGCGCGATACCGGGCGTTGAAATCCGGATAGGTCTAGCCATGTGACGGCCAGGCCCAGATCCGTACTGGCCGCGAAGTACAGAACTTTGCCGCCCTTATCGAAGACCGGATATCGCGCATCGCTTAAGCCGTCGGTAATTTGCGAACTCTTCCCGTTTTCGAGCGAATGCACGAACACAGCGCGCATGTGGTTGGGCAGGAATTTTGTAAACGTGAGCCATTTGCTGTCTGGCGACCACGTGGGAGTCATGATTACGCCCCACGCGTCGTACAAATCGGTATCTACTTTTATGGGTGCCTGACCGCTTTTTTCGATATCAACGTACCAGAGATTCAAGCGCTTGTCGGTGAAGGCAATTTTCTTGCTATCGGGTGACCACGTCGGGCTATAAAAAAAAGACGCCGGTTTGCCCAAATCGATTTTCTTAGCTGTTCCGAGTCCGGACTGGTCCACCAGGTGTAAGGCGTACTCGCCTGGCTCATCAGAAAAAAATGCCACCCACTTGCCATCCGGCGACCAGGAAGGGTCGCGTTCGGCTACCGCGGCGGTGCGAGTTAAATTCCGCGTATTACCTTTCTCCGCCGGCACGGTGAAAATCTCGCCGCGTGCTTCAAAGACTGCGCGTGCCCCGCTTGGGGAGATAGCAGCTGCGTTGATTTTGTCAGCGACTTTTTCAAAATGTGGACGAGTAGCCGGCAAATCTCCCGCGATATGAATGTTGATTTTCCTGGGCGGACCATTCTGGGGGTCAAAAACATAGATGCCGCCGAATTGTTCGTAGACCAGCGCATCAGGCCCAGCGGACAGCGTTTTAAAATCCAACCCTTTATTTTCTACGGCCTGCTTGACGTATTTAGTTTTGGTGTCGTACGCGAATAAAGTTACTGGCCCGTTGCGGTCCGACAGAAAATACACCGTGTCGCCCATCCATACCGGCGCGAAGTCATTGGAATTTTCGCGCGGCAATTTTTCCAGCGAGAGGTCGCTTAATTTAACGATGTAGACCGGAGTGGTCTGCCCACCCCGATATCGCTTCCACGATTCCTGCCATTTCAGATTTGGAACGTAGGCAAGCCGCGACGCATCGGGCGAATACCATCCCGCCTCTCCGCGCCACATTGGCAATACTTCCGGGACGCCGCCCTCCAAAGCCACGGTGTACAGCCGGTCAAAATCCGCATAGGACACGCGCCCGGAGCGGAATAAAACGCGCTTGCTGTCGGGAGTCCAGCCCACCACCACGTCTGCTCCAGGGTGCCAAGTCAGGCGCCTGGGCTCGCCGCCGTCCGCGGGCATCACGAAGACGTCCGTGTTGCCGTCGTAGTCTCCGGTGAAGGCGATGAACTTTGCATCGGGGGAAAACTGCGGGCCGGATTCGTGACCGCCGGTTGTTAATTGACGCGCGTTGCCGCCATCGCGTGGCACACTCCATAAATAACCACCGTACGCGAAGACAATTTCGGTCTTGCTCAAAGTGGGAGCTTGCACCAGGAGCGGGGTGTCTGCCGCCGCGAAAGAATAGCCGGCCGAAGCGAGCAAAAGACCCACTGCCATCAGCAATCGAAAACGCATGTATCCTCCGAATTAGAGTCGTCGTTCGAACAGTTTATTTTTGAGCTGGTGGGGGCCAGAATCCTGGCTCACTGATGCCCCGCGCATCCTGTTTCTCGGCATATTTTTGCACTCCGGCGGCAATGTCAGAGCGCTTCCCGATCAACGTGAACACTAAATTGTCGGTGGGAAAATGTTTTTGAATAGTTTGCTGAGCGATGGCCGGCGTGACGGCATCGAGGCGCGCTTCGAGGTCATTAATTTCCCGATCGTCCAGCCCGTAGAATTCGTTGATGGCGATGATCTGTGCCAATTGCTTGGAAGTTTCAATGGAGGGCGGGAATTGTCCCTTGATGTAACTCTTCGCGGACGCCAATTCTTCGGCGGTGATACCCTGCTTGTGTAGTTTCTGCAAAACCTGCAGAGCCATATCGATGGCTTGCGCGGTGCTCTCGTTTTTTGTGTAGCTATAAATTCCGAACGGGCCGGGCGCCTTGCGCGGATCAAAAGCGGAGATGGCCCCATAAGTCAGTCCCGACTCGACACGCAACGCTTCGTTCAATAGCGATGTGAAGCGGCCGCCAAATACGGTATTCACCAGCCGGATGGCTACACGATCGGGGTCTCCCGCGGCGGTGGCGACATTTCCGATGGCGAAATACGTTTGCGTGGCATCCGGTTTGTCGACCAGCAAAAGTTTCTTGCCCTTCACCGGCGGAAGGACTGGGATTTTTACGGGCGTGACTGGCTTTGACGGCCATTGACCGAAGACTTCTTCCAGCTTCTTCTTCATGTCCGCGGTCTGAAAATCGCCAGCTACTGCGAGGATGATATTTCCGGGGGCATAATACGTTTCGTAAAATTTCAAAATCGCGTCGCGGTGAATCCTGGTCAGCGAAATTTCGTCTCCGTCCGATGTTCTTCCGTAGCCATTGCCATTGAAGAGGTAGGCGTTGTAATAGGTCCCAAGGACAGAACGGGCTTCGTCTTTTGCCGCGCGCACGCCGTCGAGGCTCTGCGCCAGCAATTTATCGACTTCGGACTGCGGAAAAATGGGATGCAACAGTGCGTCTGAAAACAAGTCCAGTCCGCGAGCAAGGTCCTTGTTTAAGAATTCTCCGGAGACAGAAGAAAAGTCCGCGCTCGCGTCGGCTTCAACGGATCCACCGGTAAAATCACTGTCGGCGGCGAATTGCTGCGCGGTGCGCTTTTGCGTGCCTTTCCGCAGTAATTGAGCGGTTATGGATGCCAGCCCTTCCGCTCCTGCAGGATCGGCCGCGGCGCCGGTCTTCACCAGAGCCGCGAAATTTACGATCGGAACGCCGTGCTTTTCGAGGAGCAATACGGTGAGCCCGTTTTTGAAAACCACTTTTTCGTGCGGTGGAATGTGAATCGACTGCGCAAACAGTGCAGCCGGAAAAATGAAAACGAGGAGGATCAGCAAGAAACTACATTTCTTCAACGCCATCATGGTTTCGCCTTTTCCTCGTTCTCCGGCAGCAGCGTCGCGACAGTGCGGTTATTAGCGCCAAAATAGGTTTTTGCGACGCGCTGGACGTCTTCTTTGGTAACCGCGGCGTAGTTCTTCGCGGCGTCAAAGAGTTTCTTGTAATCGCCGTTAAATACTTCGTAGGTGCCAATGGTGTTGGCGCGCCCATTGATGGTGCGCACCTGGTGATAAAACTCCATGAGGCGAATGTTTTTAGCTTTTTCCAGTTCCTCGTCGGAGATGGTGGAGACTTTCACTCGTTCCAACTCCTCATAAATGGCCTTCTCGCATTTTTCCGGATCGACAGCTTGTTTCGGCTGGGCCACGACGATGGCGATTGTGGGATCGAAAGCCGGCTCGACCGAAGAAGAAACATCCAGCGCCAACTGATCCTTATCGACCAGGCGTTGATACATCCGCGAACTTTCACCTTGAAACAAAATGGTGCGCAGGATGTTTGTGGCGTAAAAGTCCGGATGGTTGGTCTGTGGAACATGATAGGCAATCATCAACAGCGGCAACTCCGCGGGCTTGTGCACCACCAGGCGCCGCTCGCCAAGCTGCGGCGGTTCCACGGTGGTCACGGGCGGAGGTGGCGCATGAGAAGGAATGGGCTCGATGGTTTTTTCGCAGAGTTGAAATATTTCCTCGGGGGTCACGTCGCCGACCACCACCATGGTGGCGTTGCTGGGAGAATAGCCCATGGCAAAGTGACGCTTGAGGTCATCGATGGTCCAGTGCTCAATGTCACTCATCCATCCCAGAACGGGCCATTGGTACGGATGTGCGATGAAGGCCGCGGCCCATAATTGCTCGTCCAGCAATCCTCCGTTGTCGTTATCCACGCTGGAGCGGCGCTCGGAGGCCACCACCTGACGCTCGGACTCGATCTTTTGCGGATCGAAGCTCAAATTCTGGATGCGATCGGCCTCGATATCGAAGATAAGCGGCATGGCCGAGCGCGGAAACCAATCCTGATAGACGGTGACGTTCTGGCTGGTGTAGGCGTTGTTCGAACCGCCGTTCGCTTCCATAACTTTATCCAGCTCGCCGGGTCCGTATTTTTTCGCGCCGTTAAACATCATGTGTTCAAAAAAGTGGGATATGCCGGTGGTGCCGGGCCGTTCATTGCGCGATCCGACGCGATAAAAAATGTAGAGCGCCACGTTGGGAATGCTGTGATCGCTTTGTACCAAGACTTTCATGCCATTCTTCAGCGTGCGTTCCGCGACCGGGAACTCCTGCGCAACCGCAGGCCTTCCCGCCGAACTGAAGGACGCAACACACACCATCGCGAGTGTTGCCAACCGTAACCAATATTTTTTCATGAACCACCCTTACGCGGGACTCTCTCCCATCAGACGTATAAAGCGCACAGAATGTTGCTGAATAGGCCGATTTTAAGGCAATAGCGCGAAGACGCGCACTGGTCCGCCGGACCCGCCTTCCAGCTTGATGGGCGCCACAACCAAAAACGCTCCCGCTTCCGGAACGGCACTTAAATCCGATAAGTTTTCCAAGTGATAGAGACCGGCTCCAAGCGCCAAGTGATGAACGCTGAAATCTTCGGATGCTCCGTAATCGGCGCTTAGGGTGTCGCAGCCCAATCCGCTTACTCCATGCTCGATGAGCAGCTTGGCAGCCTCTACCGAATAACCGGGAAAGTGCATTTTCCCCTGCTTATCTTGATTTCGATATTTCTGCACGTCTGGCCAGCGCGACGCCCAACCAGTGCGCAACAACACGATGGCGCCGGGCGGGATCCGGCCGTGCGCGTGCTCCCATGTTTCGATCTTACTCACCGGCAAGCGATAGTCCGCGTCTTTAGCCGCTTCGTCGCGTACATCCAGCACTACCGCGGGGCCAAAAAACTTGGTTGGCGGGATTTGATCTACCGTAACAGTACCCGGCGGGAAATGCACCGGCGCGTCGAGATGGGTGCCATAATGTTCCAACATCCAAAAACTTCTGGTGAAGTATCCATTTTTCTCGACGGTGGCATTGATTTTGGCTTCAAAATATTTTTCGTCGCCGGGCCAGGGCACCAGCTTGTCATTGATGGCGTAGCTAAGATCGATCACCCGCGTTTTTCCGGCCGGTATGCCTTGCAACATCGAGTCCTGTCGTGAAATTTCAGGAAAAGTGGTCATGAACGCGGCGAGACCAACGAGTAATACGGCTGTACGAATCAATATGGACATGAATCCAACCTAACGGATCAGCGTGCGCCGGCAGCGGCTATCGCAAAATTAGCTGGCAGCTAAGGCAGCGGTATCCCCGGCGTGGCCACGATTCCGGCCATTCGCAATATTTCCTGGTATTCAGCTTCCGTGATGGCAGAAACGACCAGGCGCACATTTTTCAGCATTTTTACTTTTTTCAACGCCGGGTTAGCGCGCATCTCCGCAAGGGTAATCTGCCTAGGTAGCTTGTCGAACGCTCGCAGGTCCGCCACCAGGTTTTTTTCTTTACGGTCGTGCGGGTCTGGATAAGGGTCGCGGGTAATTTCGGCGATGGAGTACAGAGACCGTTCGGGGGCAGAGTGGTAGCACAGTACCCGGTCGCCCTTGCGCACCTGCTTGAGGGCGCGAATGGCGTCGGGTTTGGAACCGGCACCGTGCCACATCTCCTTACCCTTCACGAACAGCGTGTCCCAGTGGTAGTGGTGAGGGTCGGCGCCGAAAATCCAGTAATGTCGTTGCGAGGTCGGAATTGCCATCGAGGCTTAGAGTCGGGCAGCAATATACACGGCAGAAGGCAAAAAGCGAAACAAAATATGAGGGTTAGCCGGGTCGGGGGCAATTAAATGTGCCCAATATAGCGGGTAGAAACCGCCGGACTGCGTACGGTTACCTATGGTACTTGTTTTCTTTGAGATACGGCATTAGGCAGAATAACTACGTGTGGGTGCCGATGTTTACATAAACATCGTCGCCTCGTAGTTCAACCGGGTAACACTCCACTCCAGCCGTTTGGTTGGGAGTCACCTTGCCGGAAGTCACGTCGAAGGTCCACCCGTGCCAGGGGCAGGTAACCAGGTTTCCTTGCAGCGAGCCTTGACCCAGAGGGCCTCCCCGGTGAAGACAGGTATTGCTGAGCGCGTGAAACTGGCCGCCAACGTTGGCCAGAGCAATCGTGATTCCGTCCAGCTGTATTTCACGGATTTGACCCGGAGCGATGTTCCTCGCCTTCGCTGCGTAGACAAATGCCATGAGCGCTCCTTGAATAGGTCAGTCGCATATATGGTATCCGCGAAAACTTGTTGTTTGCCAGTCGATCCTGGATGGCCGACGCGTGGGAGTGTTCTACAACTACGCTCTGAAATAACGATGCTCGTCAAACTACTTAGCTTGCTCAGGCTCAGTTTTTATCAGGTTGCGGCCCGCGTTTTTCGCCGCGTACAGGGCTTTGTCGGCACGACGCATCAACGTGGTGAAATCGATATTCTCCTTGCCATTAAGGCCCGCGATTCCAAAGCTTGCGGTTATGGAGACTCGTTCAAAGCCTAACTCGAACTGCTGTGCCGCCAATTGTTCGCGGAAACGTTCGACTGTTTTTAATATGGCGTCGGCCTCCACATGGGTAATCACCATTACAAACTCATCGCCGCCCAGGCGGCCGCAAATATCAGAGGCGCGAACAACTGTTTTCAGAATGTCGGCGAATTTTTGCAGCATGGCATCGCCGCCATTGTGGCCGTATGTATCGTTAATGATCTTGAATGAATCCAAGTCCGCAAGCACCACCCAATATGGGAATCCGTGGCGTGCCGCTGCCCGTAGTTGCCGCGCAGCCCATTCTTCAATGGCGCGTCTGTTGGGCAATCCGGTAAGCGAGTCGCTGTGCGCCATCTCTTCGAGAAGCTTGTTTTTGGCATCGATTTGGCGGTGCAGATCAATAATCCGGCGGCCTACGCCTATGCGTGCCAGTAACTCGCCGGGGTCGAATGGTTTTGTTAAATAATCATCCGCGCCGGCCGCCAGTCCTTTAACGACGTTGCCTTTCTCAGCGATGCTGGTGAGCATGATGATGTAGGTATATCCGCGGTGTACATGGGCGCGCACTTGCTGGCATAGATCGAGCCCGGAGAAGTCCGGCATCATCCAATCGGTAATGACGATGGCAGGAAGATAACGCGCAAATAATTCAAGCGCTTCGCGTCCACTCTTGGCGAAAGTGAGGGAGTAGGGATTGCCCTCTAACGCATGCTCGACCAGCTTGCGATACACGGGTGAATCGTCCACCACCAGGATTTGCAATTCCTGCGCAGCGGAATCATTCGTGCACAATTCGCCTTCTATCGACGCGGGCCAAACCATTTCGACCACCTAACGTGCGAGGGAAACCTTTCGCTCTATTTTAGCAGTGGTCTTGGGAGGGAATTGTGAGTTGCTGAGCGTGGTTCGAAATAGTAACCGTTTCGTTATGGTTTTACTACATGTTAACTAGCGCAGTGGCGAGGCTGTAGCTTACCAGGCGTCACGGAAGTCTGAGTTCAGATGCGCTTTAGTCTAAATTTAGCCGGCGGCCTGGACTTTGGCTAGCAATTCGACAAATTTCTGCTTGCGCTCGGATTGGTCATGGCCACCCTCGGCGTCCGCCAGTTGAGTAATGTTCATGGAGCAGAATTTTGGCCCGCACATGGAGCAGAACTTCGCTTCCTTGTAAAAATCGTCGGGTAAGGATTCGTCATGCATGGCCCGGGCGGTCGAGGGGTCGAGCGAAAGTTCG
>DATHRB010000004.1:0-5723 GCA_035482155.1 Verrucomicrobiia bacterium
GCCGCGGGACGATACACGTCGGTCGAAACCACCAGCGGGCGGTGCCCGTGGAGCGCCAGCCACTTCGCCAGCTTTCCGGTGGTGGTGGTCTTACCACTGCCCTGCAAACCCACGATCATCCACACCGAAGGCGGCTTGGAGGCAAACAATGGCTTGGCGTGTTTGCCGAGCAACGTGGTCAGTTCGTCCCGAACGGTCTTGACCACTTGCTGGTCCGGCGAAAGCTGCATCATCACTTCGGTGCCGATGGATTTTTCGCGGATGTTCTTCAGCAGCTCATCGGCAACGCCAACATTGACGTCGCCTTCGAGCAGGGCTTCGCGAATTTCCACCAGCGCGGCATCCAGGTGCTCTTCGGTCAGCTTTCCCTGTCCCCGAAGATTCTTAAAGGTGCGCTGCAGTTTTTCCGTTAAATTTTCAAACATTTTCGAGGCTCGGCATCCGGTTTAATTTTCAAGCGAGGGTTCTGCGTTACAGAGCAGTGCGAGACTGCACTACATTTTGATTCTAGGGGAGCGCTCAGGGACGGTCAAACGCAGCTAAAGACCAGCGGTGAATGCAGCAACGTGTAAAACTAAAGCTCAAAATGTCACCCGCAACCCTACCTGCGCAGCAAAGGGAATCCCCACGGTAGTTCCTGGGCCAAAGAAATCCCCCAGTGCGCCAGCGGGGACCAGCAATTGATTTGGGTTGGTGATCGGCTTGGTCTGCGAGCAGCCGGCATTCAAACAAAACGCCGTGGCGTTCGTCAGACTGTTCACCGGGGTCGGCAGCGCGCCAATGTCCGTCACATAATTCGCGCCAGGATTATTGCGGTTAAACAAGTTGAAAAATTCAATGAAGGGCGTCACCGACCAACGATCATGAAATGTAAACGGCCGGCTCACCCGCAAATCTGCCTGCACGTAAGGCGTTCCACGAAATTGGTCCAGCTTCGTCTGGACGCCATTGATCACCGCGCGGTCGTTTGCGGAGTCCCCCAAGCCATTCACGTCCACCGGGGTAGTCAATGTAATAGGCCGGGCACCTTCGGCTTGAAACAGCAAGCTCAACGCAAATCCACGGGGCGCGTGAAAAATTCCAGCAACCACCACGCGGCTGCCAACGTCTTCCCCGGAGGGCCCGTAATCTCCCGGCCCAAACGGGTGCAACGGATTGCAAACGCCGTTCACGTAGTCGAACAACTCGCCGAGTATGCAGCCCCACGTTTTGGCCGATGACAAAGAATAATTGGCGATCAAATTAAATCTTCGCGATACGTTTCCCTGCAGATGCACCAATAGCGCGTCATAACTGGAGCGATTATCGGAGTGCGCCACGGAAACCGCTGGGACGAATTGCATCTGGTTCGCGGTGTCGCCGGCGGCAAACAGCGGCGTGAACAACGTCGATCCGGGAATATATTGATAGTTGCGGTAGCCGTGCACGCCTTGCTCGTGCACCCAACTGGCGCCCACTGTCCAACTTTGATTGAACGCATGTTCAAATCCTACGCTGGCGTGTAGCGCGTAAGGCGTTTTGTAATTGGGGTCGATCAGCGCGCCGGTGCCTCCAGCCGCTGCTCCGGGCACGCAGCCCGGGTCCGGCGTCGCGCCTATGGCATTCAGGCAAGGAAGCGCCGGAGTGTTCACCGCTTGCAGTGAGCCCACCCATCCACTTTGCGCCAGATCGTTGTAGTACAAACCGATCCCGGCGCGGATAACGCTGCGACCTTGCGTGCCCGGCGCGTAAGCAATGCCCAGTCTCGGCGCGACGGCTCCGCGATAATCATGCGGCGCGCCGTGCGCTAGCGGAATCTGAAGCGCTTGAAGCGTCAGGTATGCGGGATTTTGCAGTTGAGTCCGGCCGGACGCGTCGAAAAGTCCGAAGGTGGTGTCGTAGCGCAATCCGTAATTGACGGTGAGATGTCGGGTCGCGCGCCAGGAATCTTGCGCGTAAAATCCGAGCCGTTGCACGTTTTGCGAGAAACTCCCGTTGCTTGCCGGGACCGCGGCGCAACTAATTCCCGACGCCTGATCCGGCTGTGCCAAACAACCGGCACTGAAGAAAAATTCAGACGGATTGGCTGCGTAAAAACTGGGATCCTGCGGATAGGCCAGCACCGTTTCCGCGGTGCCGGAAAGCGCGCCGCTCAATACCGGCTCATGAATAAAATTTATGCCGAAGCTTGGGGCGTGTCGACCCGCGGAGTGACTTACGTCATAGCGCACCTGGTATTTTTCCTGGTTGCGCAGCACCGGAAAGGCGGTAATCGCCGTGGCAAACTGGTTGTCGCCGAAAGTGTCCAGGCCCGAAACGGTTCGAAAGCTGGCACTGAATGGGAACTGCAGCGAAAACCCCACGTAGTCGTTGCGGGTTTCCGTGCGGTGCAATCCGCTGGCGCCAAACAAAAATGTCCCGACCCATGTGGGACTGAAGGCGTATTGCTCGCCGAGCGCAAGACTAAAATAATTCGAATGCGACGTCGCGCCCGTCGATGGCAGGGTTCCCTGCTGGATCAAATCGTTCTTCGTTAAATAGCTGTCGGTGGAGGCCCGCAGAAACCACTGCGAACGCGCCGATTGTTTCCAATCGAGCCTCGCCATCCCCAGAAAATCGTTGAACGGTACCGGCGTATTCTTCGGCACTGAAATGGAATTTACTCCCGGAATCAGGCCATCTGCCGCAAGCGCCGACAAGGCAGAGAATTGATCCTGACTGTTCGGGCTGTACGCAATGCTGGCGTCTTCGTGCACGTATTCGAACGACGAAAAGAACCACAACTTACCCGGCCGAATTGCTCCGCCCAGCGTGCCAACATAATTTTGCCGCGAGAACGGCTGCTTCGGATCAGGAGCCGGGTTTTCAATGGGAAAGCGGGCATTCAACGCCGCGGCCCGTTCGTAAAACGCAAACTCGCCGTGCAGCTCGTCCGTCCCTCGCCGCGTACTGATCACCACCGATCCCGCGGTTGTTCGTCCGGTATCGGCATTCTCTTGCGACGTCCGGAACGCGAACTCTTCAATCGACTCAGGCGAGAAATTTTGCAAAAATCCGCCGATGTAATCGTCGGAATTATCCACGCCATCTACTGATAGTTCGTTATTCAAACCCGAACTTCCGCCGGTGGACACCGCGGTGATGCGTGCCTTGGTAGGATCCGATGGCTCGACCGGTTCCGTTCCCGGCACGAGATAGGCAATATTTGCGAAGCTGCGATGGGCGAGCGGAATTTCACGCAGGTCCTGCGCGGTCACGATGCCTTGCTGAACCGCGCTGGCTACATCCACGGGCTGCGTGGTGATCGAAGAGGCCTCGCCGCTCACGTTCACTTCTTGATGGACACCTGCGGGCTTCAACACGACGTCGAGGTCACGGCCGGAACTGACCTGAACCTTAACGCGAGACTCTGCAACCTGAAAATTACCAGCCTCGACACGCACGCGATATTCGCCCGGCAGCAAATCGTCCACGCGAAATTCCCCGCGATCGCTGGTTGCTATTTGCCGCTCGTTAGAGGAATCTGCGGAGGTAACTATGATTCTCGCACCGGCGATTCGACCGCCGCTCGAATCCTGCACGACGCCACGCAGCGTCCCGCGCGGATTTTGAGCCGCCAGGAGCGGCGTGAAAACTGCGCAGAAAAACAAAACCATCAGCCACCGGGCTGCCAGCTGCGGCTCGCACTCTGTTGAAGTACTCATGGATTCCCCTGCGAAGGTGCTCGATAGCCTAGTGAATTACGCGCAATTTTTCCACATTTGCGTTACACAATGCCGCTACTTCAAATGTGCGTCGAACCACGCCAGCGTGCGCTCGATCACGTCGCGCTGGTGCTGCGGTTTCGTGAACAAGTGCCCCTCATGTTCATAAACCACCAGTTGAGTCTCTACCCCGAGAGCCTTTAGCGCGTGCCAGAATTCATACGACTGCGGCGCCGGGCATTCGCCGTCGCTATCGCCGACAATGACTAACGTGGGCGTTTTAACTTTCTTGATGAAATTTATCGCTGAACTCTTGGCGTAAATTTCTGGATCGTCATATACCGACTTGCCAAAAAACGGAATCATCCACTGATCAATCAAATTTTCGCCGTAGTAGCTCTCCCAGTTCGCGATGCCCGCGCCGGCCATCGCGGCTTTGAAACGGTTTGTCTGGGTGACGCCGAACATGGTCATGAATCCGCCGTAGCTCCAACCAGTCAGGCCCAGGCGGTTGCCATCGATCGGGGCCACGCGCATCGCTTCGTCGACGCCCGCTAGAATGTCGGCGAAGTCGCCTTCGCCAAAATCCTTCACGTTCGCGCGTGTGAAGGCTTCGCCCTGGCCATAGCTTCCGCGCGGATTAGGGCTGAGGACAAAATATCCCGCTCCAGCAAGCGCGGCGGCATAGCTATGCGGCGAGGGCCACTTCGATATGGAAGCCCAACTTGGGCCTCCATGCACGTTGACCAGCAGCGGATATTTTTTACTGGCGTCAAAATTCTTCGGATACAGCAGCCAGCCCTGTACTTGATACCCTCCGTTTTTCCATTCAATGCTTTTCGCGTCTCCCCACTCGCGCGTAACGCGCTCATTGGCCCGGGTTAGCTGCTTCCATTCATTGGCCTGTCCCGCCCAAACTTCCGGAGGTGCGGCATACGATTCCCGCACAAACGCCACGGTCTTGCCGTCTTTCGCGAGCGAAATCGTTGGGGAGAACCCGCCTGCGCCGGCCGCGAGATACTCGCCACCTCTCCACAGTGTTTCTATTTTTTTGTTTTGGGGATCCACGCTCGCGAGTCCCACGTCTCCCCCTACAAATTCAGTGAATATTATTTTTTTCTCGGGAGTCCATGCAATCCAACTTGGCGAAGCTTTTATTTCCGGCGTCAAGTCCTGCGCTTCTCCACCGGTGGCATCGATGGAAAAAATGTCGCCGCCCGTCAATCCCGCATCGCTCATCAACCCTTCAACAAATGCGATTCTTTCTCCATCCGGCGACCACGCCGGGTTAGCAATCTGCAGGTTCGGCTTATAAATCGATTTCATCAAGCCGGTTGCGGCTTCCAGGGTGTAAAGTTCCGCGACCCACCAATTGTTGTCGCCATTCCCCAGCGCTGCGGTCACGGCAAAGCGCAATCCATCCGGGGCCCAATCGTATTCATATACGTAAGTATCCGCAGGCGAAATCTGGCGAAGCTTTCCGGTTGCCACATCCACAACGGCAAGGCGCTGCTCAAAAAATGCGTCTTTTATTTCTCCCGTCTCGGGAGTCTCCGCCACTAGAGGGCCGGACGCACGGGTGGCATTCTCCGTAAATAGCACTGCGATGGTTTTTCCGTCCGGGGACCAGCTCGGCGTAGTCAAAAACCCTTTCACGTTCGTCAACTTCTTCGCCGCCGAGCTCGTTGCGCTTCCATCGCCGCCAGAAACCTGCGCTACATATAACTGACGCTGCCCAGCCTTCACCGCGTCAGATAAAAATGCGACGCGTTTGCTGTCCGGCGACCAGGCCACATTGCCTTCCTCGTGATCCCCCGGGCCGACTCCAACCTTCAGACGTTTTGGCGGTGCCTTCGACTCAAGTCGCAAAACATAAATCGCGGTGTTACCTGAGGGCGCCCCATCTTTCCCGATCAGCGTCTCGACCCACGCCACTCGCTTGCCGTCCGGCGAAATCGTCGCTTGTTCGAACCGCCGTGTCGCAAAAAACGTTTTCTCTACCTCGTGAATCGGCTCGGTCCCATCCGCCGGCTTGGCATG
>DATHRB010000005.1:0-27848 GCA_035482155.1 Verrucomicrobiia bacterium
TCGGAACTTTAGCCCAAGAGAAGCATTGGTGATGTTGTAGTCCGTCGTTCGGACGAGTAAGTTTTGATGCGTCGTTCCCGGCGTTAGGATGTCGCAATTTTCATCGTTGCACTTGCCCAGATCTGTATACGTCGAGAGAAAAAGTTGCGGAACACCGAACAAGCGCTGTCCGAAGACATCAAAGGCGCCCGTCAGGCGCTTTGTGACGGCAACATCGGCACCCACAATGTAGATGAACCGATTGGGGATCGGCCCCTTGGTATTCGGCGCCGTTGGCCCGACAAAGTTTCCCGCAAGAATGGAATTACCGTTCACCTCGTACCCGATCTCGGCGTGCGGCGAAACCCGAGCCGTGTAGGAGACGACGCCAAACGGCTTGACGCCCGTGGCACCGGAGCCCAGGTAATTTTCCGCGTCCCCGCTGGGTACCCGGACATCCACGCCCAGAGCCACACCCAGATGCTCCCCTTTGTAAGCTTCGTATTTTCCGCGGAGGAGTACATCTCCGATCCCTGTCGCGGTCCCCGATCTAGAGAAAGTAGCGTGTAAACAGGGCGTGGTTAGCGGCAACTGGGGACAGGTGGGAACCGTCGCCGGATTGAACGCATGAAAAACCCCGCCGGGGAAATTCACCGGATCCACCGGTGGAACAGAATTCGAAGTAATCGTCGTGTCCGCACCGACGCTCGTCTCCACATTCAGAAACGGAATTGCCACGGAAACGTCGAGACGCGAAGTGATCCCGTAGGTCGCGTAGATCGTATACTGATGTACTTTGAGACCTATGTTAACCGTTGAAGTGACAAAATCACGTACAAAGCAGGGCGCGACGCCCGTCGCGTTTGCATATCCATTCTGCACAGTCAGTCCAGTTGTGTTGGGGCAGGATACAATTCCCGATCCTGTCGGAAACGGCGGCAGGAAAGGCGCGTGTTGGAACACCGTGTGAAGATTGCTCAAATTCTGCCCGTCGATTGTATCGAAATCAAAGTATTGAAAGCTGAAAGCAACGTAGAGTTTCCGTCGGCCAATCGTGCCCGCACGCTCGCCGAGAATTGGTCCGAGGGTCTCCTCGGACGAAGGCGTAAACGTCTTCAGTGCAGAATCGTACGTAAAAGTAATGCCGGATGAGGGCGACGCCGTCGGCAATTGTGACACCTGGATGCCCACAGCTTCGTTGATTGGATCGAGACTGGTGAGGAAATTACCCTGGAAATGCGACTGATGCTTATTGAAGATCAGCGGCGCGCCTTGACCCGGCCCAAGCCCAAAAGGCCCATACACCTGTGGGAGCACGCACACGAGCTTGTTGCTAGTAGTGCCATTGAGGGGACATAAGCTCTGCGCCGAGGCGGTCCCATTCGCCAGAAAAAGAAGTGCGAGAAGAACCCCCGTGAGGGTAAGTTTAGGCATCCTGCCTCCTTCTTTCCCTCCTGAGCGCATTTTGGACGTCGTTCGGTGGGAACATTTTGGTGACTTAAGTGACCGTCACCTGTGCTTGCGGGGGAGTCTATACAGTCACTTAGAAATGTCAAGGATGCACCGGTACCTCCAGCCGTTTTACACGATTGCCGTGAAATACTGTGGGAAGGCAAAGCCCATTTAGTACTCACAGGCAACGTCCTGATCAAGTTAGATGATGGCGGACTGCGCTCGACGGCTGTGCCACTTGTCGGTGCGTCCTATAGCTTTTTAGGGATTCGCGCAAGCTTGCTAAAGTCGAATCTCTGTGTCCGAAGCGCATTCAACCTCAAGTTCTTTCCAACCTTCACTTCGACTCCTTAACGTGTACCACAATCACGCTTACGTTATCTTCCCCGCCATGCGAGTTCGCGAGCAAGACAAGATGGTCCGCGGTGCTCTGCGCATCGGCAGCCTCCAGAAGAGCCTTGGTCAGCTCCGTATCAGTAACCATACGCGTCAATCCATCGCTACAAAGTAATACGATGTCCTGATCGAGGAGTGAGTACTCAGCGGCGTCCAATACCACTTGTTCTTCAATCCCTAAAGCTCGGATCAGTACGTTTTGCATCTTGCTCAGATGGGCTTGTTCTGGCGCAATGAGTCCGCGTCTCACTTGCTCGGCGACCAGGGTATGATCTGCGGTAAGACACTGCAGTACTCCTCCACGAAACAAATAAGCGCGGCTGTCGCCCACATGCACCAGGCTCAGAGAAGAACCTTCCAGCCAAGCAGCAACCACGGTGGCGCCCATACCACGAAACTGCGAGTTGTTAAGCGCTGCCCGATGGATGTCGCGATTGGCGAGTCGAACAGCGTGAGCCAGACGCTTCGTCTTTTCGGAGTAATCCCGGCTTTGAACATCATCGTCAGTCGAGGCCTCATCTGACGCTGAAGTCTTTGAACATTGCGCCGTGATGGTATCGGCTGCTATCGCGCTGGCTGTTTCTCCGTGTGACTGACCTCCCATACCGTCTGAAATAATAAACAAATTTAGAGGGGATAAAGCCCGGCAGGCATCTTCATTATTTTTCCGGACCCGGCCTACGTCGGTACGAGAGCCAATCTCGAACCGAAAATATAATTTCTCATTCACGACCGGGCCTTAAGGAAAGGATGCATTTCTCACCTCAGCGGCCGATTAGTGTTCTTGTTCGCTAAATGCCACGACGATATTGTCCGGATATATGTCTCGCGTGAGCTGGGTGATTCGGGAGGTTTGAGCGTCCAGGATCATTGGCGGAAGCTCCGCTCATTGAGTTTTCGGCGCAAATTGTAGCAGGAGTTGGCAGTGTTTCAATAGCCGGACAAACTGCTTGATGACGCAGCCGGCCTCACCACTATGTCGGGCGATAGCGTCGAGAAATGTCAGGGAAGCATTGGCCTGCATCAATCGTGGACGCGTGTTGCAGCTGAACGACTTCAAGTGCCTGGTCGCGCTTTGAGGGTGGACGGATGCGATCAGTAGCCCACTCCTCGTCTCCAAAAGTGGGCGTAGATTAGTGTTTCTAGACGCGCCATTCAGTCAAGGTCGACCCATGTTCATGAGCCGACACTTTGATTTTATACGGAAGCGATTCGGCCATTCGGACCAAGAGCTAAGACTGTTCAACTCTCTTCAGACAATCGACTCGCTCTTGCGGGTAAGGTGATTCATCTCACGCGTAGCGTCCGCCGCCGGGCGGCTTCGTGCAAACGCACAAATCGGACATGTGGACGTGGTTCAGGATTGCCGTCCAAATAGTTGGGTGCAGGATTGGGTGCAAGATTTGCAAGGGAGAAGAGCTGGCTAGGTCCCGAAGCGACACCGAATCAACGACATGAGCCGCGTATCAAGATCGAAGTATCCCAGATCATAATCCATAAAATTAACCAACGGCTGTCGTGATCGGTGACCGCGAGTTGCTCAGCATTACACTCTACTTCGCATTGTGCTTGCGGAGGTTGTACTCGACCCTAGCTTGCCTCTTTCTGCATGAATCTTCGGACAAAACTATGCTCACGCAGGAAGGCAAAATTCATTTGATTCATGATAATCGAACGGTTTTACTCAACCGCATGACGCACGGAGCACGATCGGGTTTCGACCTTTCTGACGGCATGGACCATTAGTGCGAGTTAGTATGACGAAGGCGTACAAACGCGTTAAAATGAATTATCGTTTCCGCTGTGGGCGTGTAGCTCAGCTGGGAGAGCACTTGCTTTGCAAGCAAGGGGTCACCGGTTCGATCCCGGTCACGTCCACCAGTTTTTTTCGTTACACCAAAGTTGAATTCATTCCTTGCTGAAATCGAATGCCTCCAATTTCATTCCTGTAATTCTTCCTCTGACAATTACGTATTGTTACTGGGGTTCCGCGCCGGAAATCGGACCGTACGGCTTGCAGCAACGCAGGTTGGCCGGAACATTCAAAAAATTACGGTCAGAGGGAACCGTTAGCTTCCATTTGGTTCACAGGACTTGTCGCCTCGTAACTTTATTTTATCGCGGTTTTTTTCCTGTGTGTTTGTGTGAGGTATGATTCTGTTTGAAGACTTTTTCCGGTTTTGCCAGACATGGCTGGAAAGGGTTTGGCCCGTCGTCGCAAATCGACCCCATGCCCATTCTCTCCCTAGAAAATGTCACGAAAGACTACGACAGCGATGGCCAGCGGGTGCGTGCACTGGATGGCGTCACACTGGCGGTGGAGACGGGTCAATTCGTGACCCTGGTCGGGCGAAGCGGATGTGGAAAGTCCACGCTGTTAAACCTTGCCGGTGGTATGGATTTTCCTTTAACGGGCGAGGTGAAAATCGATGGGATTTCCATTGCGGGCTTGCCGGATGCCGCCCTAACGCGGATTCGCCGCGAAAAAGTGGGCTTCATATTTCAGTCTTTTCAACTGCTGTCCACCCTTTCGGTTTTTGAGAACGTCGAGTTGCCGTTGCTGCTAGCAGGTAGAGGCGATGCCCGCAACACTGCTCGCGAACGACTGGCATGGGTGGAACTCGAGGGTCTGGGCGACCGGTTGCCGCATCAACTATCTGGCGGTCAGATGCAGCGCGTGGCCATTGCGCGGGCGCTGGTACATTCGCCAAAAATAATTCTTGCCGACGAACCAACCGGTAATCTGGACAGCGTTACGGGAAACGTAATTCTCGCATTGTTGAAACGGCTTACACGCGAGCGAGGCGTCGCGCTTCTTATGGCTACTCACAACACGGAAGCTGCGGACCTGGCGGACCTTGTGGTGCGCATGCGCGACGGCAAAATCCAGACAATCGAGCATAACTAAGTGGCTGCGCTGAGGCTTTTTTATCGCTTCATGGTGCGGCCGTTTTTTCGCGAACCGGTGCGGACCGCTGTCACTATTCTAGGTATCGCGTTGGGTGTCGCGGTGGTATTGGCTATCGATTTGGCCGGCGACGCCGCAACTGGATCGTTTCGTTCTTCAGTGGAAACGCTTTCCGGTGATAACAATCTCGAGATCAGAGCTTCCGGCGGCCTTCCCGAGTCGCTTGTGGGAACAGTGGCCCAGTTGCCGTACGCGCTGCGAATTTCACCGCGCATCGAAGATTACGCTGTGGTGCGGGATACAAAACAAACTCTTCCGCTGATAGGCCTTGATCTCGTGGGAGAAACAGCAGGCTACGCAGACCGCATGTCCAGAGATGACGCCCAAGCTGTGAACTTCATGGAAGGATGCGCCCACGCCGATTTGAATGCGGCGAAGGACCACGACCAGTCTTTTAAAAACCCGTTCGATTGTCTGGCTGACCCGGCGAGTGTGTGGGTGGGCTCCAGCCTGGGTCGGAAACCTGGGGAGCATCTTACGCTGCTCCTCAATGATCGCGAGGGCGATTATATCGTCAGGGGGATATATCCGGATTTGAATGGCGCGGAAACTGCGATCGTGATGGATATTGCGTCTGCGCAACGCGCGGTGGGCCGAGCCGGAAGAGTCGATCGCATACTGCTGAAAACTCCACCCAGTCCAAGTATCGACGAATGGGAGCAGCGACTGGCCGTCGCTTTGCCTGCGGGCGTTCAAGTTCGCGCTCAGGGCGCCGGCACGAACGAGAATCGCCAGATGCTAACGGCGTTTCGGTGGAACCTGCGCTTGTTGAGCTACATCTCGTTGGTTGTCGGCGGTTTCCTCATTTACAACACCATTTCGGTTTCGGTGGTGCGACGGCGCTCGGAAATTGGCATTGTCCGCGCGTTGGGTGGCAGCCGCGGGTTGGTGCTCAGCGCTTTTCTTCTGGAAAGCGCCACGCTCGGCTTGGCTGGAACGGTTGCCGCGATACCGTTGGGGCGTTTGATGGCCGCGGGTACCGTGAAACTGATGGGCCTGACGGTGCAAGCTTTGTACGTCAGCAGCCGGCCCGGCTCGATCGAACTTTCGCCAACGTCGATTGCGCTGGCATTTATTGTCGGCCTAGGTGTGGTCCTGATTTCTGCGTACGCACCGGCGCGTGAAGCATCGTTGGTTCCTCCGGCGCAGGCCATGGCTCGCGCGAGCCGCGAATATCAGATGCGGGTGCACAGCTCTCGCGAGCTGCTGACCGGAATTATTTTCGCGCTTGCCGCAGCAATAGCTTCGCGCGTGCCCGCCGTAGCCGGTAAGCCAGTGTTCGGTTATCTTGCGGTGCTCTTTCTGATCATCGCGTGCGCCTTGTGTATTCCGGCGTTCGTGGCAGCGACAACGCGACTCTCTTCCGCTTGGTTGGGCCGCAGCTTTGGAGCAGAAGCGTTGCTCGCTTCGCGCAGCCTGAGAGGCGCGCTAAGACGCAGCTCGGTACTCATCGCCGCGCTGGCTACAGCAATCGCGATGATGGTGTCGATTGGCATCATGGTGGGAAGTTTTCGTGAGACGGTCGTTTCCTGGATGGCTGAAGAACTGCCGGCCGATTTATACCTGCGCCCGGCAGGTGAGCCTGCCGCTGATCGTCATCCCGCAATTTCGCCAGATGTTGTTGATGCGATTGCCAAGCTGCCGGGTGTCGCGGCCATTGATCGTTTGCGAGCCTACGAAATTACCTACAACGGACGACCGGCCATGCTTGGTGGTGCCGATATTTCCGGATACCGCACCGGCAGTCGCTCTGATTTTTTCTCCGGCCGGCCGTCTTCCGCTGTTTTCCGCGGGCTGCGCGGCACCAACAATGTGGTCGTGAGCGAGCCGTTCACTTCGAAGCATGGCGTTAAGATGGGCGACAATATTTCGTTGTCTCTTGGGGAAACGCGCGACCAATTTCACATCGTCGATGTTTATTACGATTACTCCAGCGAACGTGGGGAAGTCCTGATGGACCGGGAAACGCTGCTGCGCTACCTGCCCGATCCGGCGCCATCCAATCTCGCGGTATACGTTGCGTCCGGTATGAATGTGGAGACGGTGCGCTCTGAGATCGTCCAGGCTGTAGCGGGACACCGGCTTTTGCTTTTTTCCGACGGCGAAATTCGCGCGCAGGCCATTCACATTTTCGACCGCACCTTTGCGATCACCTACGCGCTCGAAGCGGTCGCGGTACTAGTGGCGGTCACGGGCGTTGCCGGCGCACTGCTTGCGCTGGTGATCGATCGCCGGCGCGAACTCGGCCTGATGAGATTTCTCGGTGCCACCACTCAGCAGGTGCGAAAGCTAATCCTCATGGAGGCCGCGTTGCTGGGACTGTTGGCGAACTTTGCCGGCGCGGTGCTCGGTTATTTTCTGTCGTTGGTGCTCATCTTCGTGATTAACAAGCAATCCTTCGGTTGGACGATTCGCTTCCACTGGCCAGTGGCGATTTTGCTGGGAGGATTGACGTTCGTTTATGCCGCGACTGTGTTGTCGGGACTGTATCCCGCCAGAATCGCCACACGGTTAAATCCGATCGAGGTTGTGCATGAAGATTAGCTGCCGCTTGTTCATGCACCCTTTGCGTTTCTTGTGTTCTTTACTTCTGGTGTTTTGCTCTTCAGCGCCCGCGACACAAAATTATCGGGTCGCTCTTCCGGGCTATCAATATTCTTTTCCTCGCGACTATTTCAACCATCCTGAGTTTCAAACGGAATGGTGGTATTACACCGGCAACCTGCAGACTGCGGACGGCCACCGCTTTGGCTTCGAACTGACCTTCTTTCGCCAGGCGGTAGCGCGCGACCCTGCGCATCACACGGCGTGGGACGTTGAGGATCTTTATCTCGCGCATTTGGCGCTGAGCGATCTAACCGCCAGCAATTTTTATCATGTCGAGCGCACCAACCGGGCCGGACCGAGCATCGCCGGAGTGGACGAAGCCGCTCAACGCATCTGGAACGGCAACTGGCAAATTCAGTGGAAAGATTCTGATCAGTCGTTGCAAGCCGTAAGTGAAAAGTTTGATCTGCAGTTCAGTCTGCACCCTGAAAAGGCGCCGGTGATCAATGGCGAAAATGGAGTCAGCCAAAAAGCCGAGGGCCCGGGACGCGCCTCGCACTACATCTCTCTGACGCGCCTGGCCACGACGGGCTTGATAACCGTGCATGGCAAATCCTTTTCTGTTTCCGGCCTGGCTTGGATGGATCACGAATTCTTCACTCATCAACTCACTCCGGAACAAGCGGGTTGGGATTGGATGAGTTTGCAGCTCGAGGATCATTCGGAGCTGATGCTGTTTCACATTCGCCGCAAGGACGGCACGATTGATCCGTTCTCCGCCGGCACTTATGTCGACGCACAGGGGCACACCCTCCATCTGCGCGAATCGGATTTTGTTTTGCAGCCGGTGGGCGACACCTGGAAGAGTCCAACTTCGGGAGCGAGCTATCCAGTGCACTGGAAAATCTCCGTAGCAAAACTCGGCATCGAACTGGAAGCCAGGACGCCGCTCGATTCGCAGGAACTGGCCGGCGATTCCCGCATCGCGCCAACGTATTGGGAGGGCGCGATCGATCTTAACGGAACACGCTCTGGGTCCGCTATCGTGGGTTCAGGCTATCTGGAGATGACTGGTTACGCCAAGGGCTGCTGCCCCGATCTAGCTTGTCGCAACGTCGTTCACGTGAGATTGTTACCTCCGCCACCTAAAAGTATTATGGCTTAAACGGTGAAGCCCTTCGCCTGGATGAACGAATTTCACTGACGTCAGCAAGTTTAATGGCCGACGCCGTAACATTTGGGCACGCGTCGCCTGACAGAGTTGTGTGAGTCACGTTGAAGAAAGTGTTAGTGCCAATGGTGCTGGCTGCGCTCGAACCGAGCAGAACACCAGCGCAAGGCTCATTGATGGTGTTGTTGGTTACGGTGTTGTTAGTCCCGCTAGGTGTCGAACCAGGTCCTGGGCATTCGTCGTCCAGGTGAATGCCAGATTGGGCTAGACTTCCGTAGATGCTGTTCGAGTGAGCTGTATTCCCATTACTGCAAAGATCAATGGCGTCAAACTCTTGCGTACCGCCGATATGGTTCGAGGTAACGATAGCGCCATCCGCGGGGCCGTAAGTAGGGTCAGTGACCGTGGCGATACCGTACTGTGTGCTCTCCACGGAGTTGCCTGACACGGTTATACCTGTTGAGGCGTAGATCAAAATTCCGGTACCTGCGGCAGCGGATCCGGTATAGAGGTCATCAGCGACAGTATTGCTGGCGACTTTTCCGCTAGCGCCAAATCCCACTTGAATGCCGTTTTGCGCGATCGCGGGTGTCGCACCGATACCCACGACGGTGTTATTGGTAATGGCCATGGCGGGGCCGCCGCCGGTTCCGGGGCCGCCTGCGGTAATGCCATTTTTCTGATAGTTGTGGACCGAATTATTTGAAACTGTTACGGCAGGGTTCCCTGAATCGCTTTCGACGTCGATTCCCAAGCCAACTTGGCAGCCCTCATCGCGGGCGTCAAGGATCTGGTTACGAGCGACACTATCGGTAATTCGTCCGGCTGAATTTTTGAAATAGATCCCTATCAGGTCAGTCCCACAGCCCGTCAACGCATTCCCGTTGCCATCCACGGTGAGGCGGGAAATGGTAACCGCCGCCGCATTCTGCACTAAAATCTGCGCAGCGACTGGGCTTCCCCCGAGGCGACTGCCGTTTGCGCTCAAACCGCCAACGGGCGTGACCAATACTGCTGCGTCGTTGGTTCCGGATAGAACTCCCATCAGCGTTAAACTTTTGCCATCAATCAGAACTTGCTCGGGGTAAATGCCCGGACATACGTCGATGGTCGAGCCGGACGGAGCTGCATTCACTGCGGCCTGAATGGTAGGGAAGGATTCACCAGCTTTGCAGTTTCCCACCACCTCGGTTGATGCTTGCACAGCCTGTCCAGCGAAACACATACTTGCTGCTAGAATTGCATAACGGCAGAGCGATGCTATTTCGTTCATAATCTCTCCATGGCCCAATCGGCAACCCAGCGCAGTTTACCTCAATCCTTTCTACAGAGCTTCCAGAAGTATTCAAACTGTAACTGCGAGAAATGCAGGCAAGCACCCTGGGAAGCTGCGTTGCTTATGAAATTCCCATCTCGAAGCATCTTCTGATTCCGCGTTAAATCACGCAGATACCTGGCAACCCAGCTGTCAGGCCTTGGCTTTGTGTTGCTTCACTTTCGCTAACCCATCATCTGTCCAAAAACGAATTTTGCGAACCCGGAATTTCCTGCGCAATCGGCTCAGGCACAGCGCCTTTATCGATCCAGCGATGCGACGTCGCACGGAAGAATATTACGGCCGCGCTCACCGCACACGATTTGGTTGTACAAGCACGCGACCAAAGGTCGCTTGCCGTAGTATGAAGTTCCGCACCCGGTAACGTGTAGGGCATAAAGCCCCGCAGGCCCGGCTGACAGATGATGTTCTGTCGCCATTCATCGACCAAGGTATGACGGAACATATGCAAGTGTCCGTCCAATTCCAGCATTCCGCGAAGGTGCCGCATCAACACCGGGTTAGTATTCCACGGCGTATCGTTCTTCGTAGTGAAGGCAAATCCCGATGTTCCGCCCTTGATGTGGACTTGTAGCACGTCCACAATCTCAACAGGAATGAGAGTATTTCTGATGGCATTCTTTGCCTTCGGCGCATGCACCTTGCCGCGACACGCTGCCTGAAGCTTTGCCTTGTTTCAGGATGAGTTTTAGCGTGCTGAAAATGTTCTTCTCGGTTGTCTTGCTCACAAACAGTGAAGATAAATCTGTCGATGTCCCGGGTGGTAATTTCACGAACCTGCAGCGCGCCGAAGAAGGGAAGATGATTCCTAAGATCCTGTCATATTCTTGACGGTTGTAGGGCATATAAGACGGAGGTTTTTGCGGGTTGGAAACCGTCCGATCCGAAGCATGCCGACATCCATTCCCAGAACCCTGTTTCCGGACCTAACAACAGAGGGGCCCGCGGAACACACCTGAATGCTCCTTCCAGGGCGGGGAAGTTCCACGCTTCATTCCAAAATGACTTATTTAGCTTTTGCCCCCCGCATGTCGCTGACTACTAAGCCACGTTCTCGCCGCCTTACCACGTGTGGTTGGGTCGCGAGAAGCGTTCGGTGATGTCGTGCTGCGCCGTAGCGCAGATGGTAGCGCAGTCAATGAGAGGGTGCCACAGGGCAACTCAAGCCAATTCAACAGCTTAGATTTTCCTTGTGGTTCGGGACCAGGAGGTCGAAGGTTCAAATCTTTTCGCCCTGTCGACCGCTCAAAACACACACCATGAGAAAATCCGAATAGAAAATGTCCCGCCTCTCCCACGTGCCCAGGAACTAAACACCCACTAACTAGAACTGACAGCGGATCGCTGTAGCGTCAACGCGCTCGACAAGCAGGCGGCAGTGGGTACCATTCTGTAACCGCCTGGACGGTTGCCGCATGGGGACAGCGCCAATCGAGGTAGCATGTGCCAATGGAAAGGCTGAAAGCGTCACTACGCAAACTGACGCAGCACCCGTATTTCGTGCCCGGATGCCTGCTGGCAGGCGTGGTGTTGCGACTTCTTTGGATATGGCTCGTTAGAGCTGATCAAGTGAGCGATTTCGTGTGGTACCAGAAGCGCGCCGTAAGCATAGCAAACGGCGCGGGGTATGCCGTGGACGGCCGCCCGACCGCTTATTGGCCAGTTGGTTACCCGGGATTTCTGGGTGTGCTTTTTTCTATATTTGGTCCCTCTGTGTTGCTTGCGAAGCTGGTCAACCTCATGCTGTACATGGGCATAATTGCCTTGACGTATTCCTTTACCAAAGAAATATTTCATTCCGAATATTCAGGCCGAATCGCGCTGGCCATCCTGTGCATTTACCCCAACCACATTGCCTACACGTCATTGCTCGCGACGGAAATTTTCGTGGTATTTCTGGTGATGTTGGGTGGGCTGCTGCTCATGCGCGCCTCGGGGCGCATAGGACTATTGATTCCCGCAGGGCTTTGCTGGGGACTGGCCACGCTGACGAAGCCGCAACTCATTTTTCTACCGCTGCTTTTTTTGGCGATCTTTTCCAAGAATATTAAATCTTTGTTGCAGTCAGCAAGCATCGTATTCCTGGTTATCGCGGCGTGCCTGGCGCCCTGGATGATCCGCAATGACCGGGTGATGGGAAAACCGCTGCTATCCACGAATGGCGGGATCGTGCTGATGCAAGCCAACAATCCTTATGCCACCGGAAAACATATCTGGGACGAAAACGTAGACTCGCTGCTGGGCGACCTGCGGTCTAAGGGCGAAGAGATGTTCGATGGGAAAGAAGTAGCCCGGGAAGCGAGGGCCAGACAAGTCGGGATCAACTACATCGAGCGACATCCGCTGCGCGTTCTTTTGTTGTGGCCCAAGAAGCTTTTCTATTTATACCGCTCGGACGTCGATGGTTTTTACTACACCATGGGCATGATTCCCGGTTTATCCAGGACCATGCATTGGTTGTACGTGGCATTGAGGGTCTGGGCGGAGCTTTATTATTTTTTCGTGCTGGGTTTGGCCTTATTTTGCTGGAGGGTGGTGCGCCATGGAAGCGGGCCTTATCGGCTGGGAGTTTATGTAATCCTCTATTTCACCGCGATCTGCCTGGTGTTCTTTGGAAACGCCCGCTATCACTTCCCGGTGATCCCATGGGTGGCCATATATGCGGGCGTGAGTGGTGCCTTGCTGCTGGGATTGTGGCCGGAATCTGGATCAGTTCACAGCACCGGGCATGAGAACGCAGGCTGAGACTTGCCAATGAACGGCCGAACAGAAACAAAAATTAGAGCAACTTTTGTCCAAGGCCCGACGATCCATTAACTACAAAGAGACTCAATCCAGCGATTCAGTTCGACATAAAGACAGGCTTTGTCTATCAGCGCCCTTGCGCCCAAGCTTACGGCACGTCGGTGTGCGTCGTCATCGTTCCAAACGGAAATTGCCAGGATGCAACTGGCGTTGTGCACCAAATGTAATTTTATTGCCTCGCGGGTGAAGGCGTCCTCGTCGGCCATCAGCAGATCCAGAATTACAACGTCCGGCTTAAGCGAGCCAGTAAGTTCCAACGTTTGTGCGTAGTTGATGGATTCGCCCACTACTTCGACGGCGGAATTCTCTTTAAGAATTCTTACAATTAAAGAACGCACTACTTCGTTGTCATCGGCAACCAGGACTCGCAGGGCCATGAGCGGGGTAGTTATAACATACTGAAGAGAGTGTACGGCGAACGTAGGATAGCCGACAGATAGGCTCGTCTAGCAAATCCTAGTCCGCCAATCCGACGCGGTGCAGCAAATCCTGGAAACGCGGATCGCTTCGCAGCGGGTCGTAGATAGGCTCAACCTTCAGGTCAGTCAGAACATTGGGCTGATGCGAGGCTGCCCACTCCAGCCAGGTCAGCGCCTGGTCGTAGTCTCCTACTCCCAGGTAGGCTTGCACCAAATACTCGGCATCCACCTGGCGCTGGCGATTGACCTTTAATATTTGTTCCAGGGCTTCCTGGGCTTTGGCGTGTTGGCCGCTTCGACCGTAGATGTATGCAAGCGTCGACCAATACCACCCCGCCCTTTCAACTTGTGGCGGCTTTTCCATGCCGGCCAAGGCCTTCGCGTACATTCCTTTTTGTATATAAGCGGCATTTATGATGCCTGCGCGCGGGAAATTCGGGTCCAGGTCCAACACGTAGCGAAACTGTTCGATAGCATGATCGTATTGACGCGAGAAGTACAGAATCGCGCCGTTGTCGGTGGCCATAATCAATGAGAGCGGATCAAGTTTACGCGCCAGCTCGCTTTCCCGAAGCGCCTCCTCGAAATGGCCGCGCCACATGAGATGTTCGGCGTACCAGTGGTGGGCTGTAGCATAATTGGGATTAATTTCGATAGCGCGGAGGAATTCCTTCTCAGCGGTTTTCCAGTCCCAATCGTAGTTCTGCACAATCAAGGCCCACGCGGTGTGGGCTTCCGGCAAGTTGTTGTCCAATTCCAGCGCTCGTTGAGCCGCGGCGCGAGCCTTCTGCGTGTACTCCGGTTTTTGTTCCTGGCTATAACCGCCGATCAATGCGTAGGTGTCAGCAAGTCCTGCATAGGCGCGCGCATCCTGCGGATCTTTGGCGATGGCCTCCTGAAAATAATCGATGGCTTTGCGAAAATCCGCCGCGGTTCGCTTATTCCAAAAATACAGAGCTTTCAGATATAAGTCATGGCCCTCGATGGACGTGGCGGATAGAGGGATCGCGCGGGCCGGGTTAATTCTTTCCGGTTGGCCCAGGGCGATTTGAATTTCATGCGCGATTTCTCCGGCAATTTCACCTTGGACGATGAGCAGATTGCTGAGATCGCGATCGTACTGCCTGGCCCACACGTGGGTCTGGTCTTGCACTTTAATCAACTGCGCGGAGATGCGCACCTTGCTGGCGTCGCGCCGCACGCTCCCTTCCAGCACATACTGCACGCCCAATTCGCGTCCGATTCGTTCCAATTGCTGCTCGCTATGTTTGTAGTGCATCACTGAAGTGCGCGCGATCAGTCCTAGATGCGAGGGATCGAGACCACTCAGTTGCCCGATCATCTCTTCCGTCAATCCGTCGCTGAAATATTCTTGTGCGGCATCTCCCGTGAGATTCTCAAACGGAAGCACCGCCAGCATTATTCGCGCGGTTGCCAACGGTGGGCGAGGGCGGGATTTTGACCAATGGGAATAAACGAAAACTGCGGCGACCAGTATCAAAGGCGTTACAAGCGCGAGTCCCCACCAGAGTAAGTGCGGCGACGGATTTTCTCCCGCGATAATCTTTGTGGCCGGCGCCTCTTGCTGACTTGCGGCCGACGGCTGGACGGCGACGCGCTGCTGAAGCAACGCCGGCGCAACCCTATTAACGGAAATGATGATGCGGTAACCCAGTTTCGGCAACGTTTCGATATAGCGCGAATGATTCGCGGTGTCACTCAAAACAGACCGTAACTCACTCATGGAGGTGTTCAGCCCATGCTCAAAATCCACGAACGTTTCCTTGGGCCACAATAATTGCCGAAGTTCCTCGCGAGTGACCACGTCGCCGGCACGCTCGGCCAGCGCCTGAAGCACCTGGAAAGGCTGCGAGCGCAGTTTGAGCTTGGTTCCGTGTTTAAAGAGTTCGCGCGTACGAATTCGCAATTCATACGGTCCGAACTGATAGATGGCGGGGTGCGACTGCATTGCGTGACCTTCGACTTGCGTGGAATCTTGCCCTGCTTGCGTCTCCGGGGCAAGATAAATTTCTTGCATTGAGCGAGTTGGGCCTTGACCTCAATCTGAGCTTTTCCTGCGTTCGCCTGCATTGACCGCCGACGCCAAGGTTTGAGATGTGAAAGGCAAATCGGCATTCCGGCATTGATTACAAGAAAGCGCTGGGCTTCTCGCCAAGGCGCCGAATACTGCGCATTCGCTTCGCCACGTGTTTTTTAGGGGAGAGAGTATGTACGCACGAAATAGATTGCCGTTGTCTGGTTTTTCGATGAGAATTTTTGTACGGTTTCTGGCGCTAGGATTCGGCCTGTGTATTCCCCAGCCCGGACTATTCGGCCAAGCTACCGACCCAATTCCCGCGACGAAGGCGTTCGATGCCCCTGCTTGCAGCGATATTGCGCTCGGGGGCTTGGATATAGATTTTGGTGTGGCGACCGCTCACGTCCCAAGTCCGGAGCGAGGGAATCCCGAGTGGAAGGCCATTATCCTCGACTCCACCCAACCATCCAATCTACAACCTCCTAGAGTCCTTGAGGGGTTCGTTTCGCCGGTGGCGAACAACGAAACATCGAGTTCTCAGGCGAGCTCTGAAGTTGCGGAAGAGGATCTTCCTTGGACGCATTACACCCACGACTTTACGTTTAAAGTAGTGCCCGATACGGCCTATCAGGGTTTGTTGGCTTCGTGGACGAGGTATCCGGGCACAAGTTTTTCCAATACCGCTAATTTACCGATGTTCGAGTTTGACCTGGTGTGCTCGAACGTGGGCGGTAGTGTTACCGGCACTTCGACTTGCACTGTTCCTCCAGAAACTTGTCCTGATGGGTCGATGGGCGCGACCTGTCAGTACACGGATATGGAGGTGGAGTGGGATAACGCGAGCCTCATGGACGAGCATGAAGGCTTCCAGCGGGATTGGGGCGCAGTACCGGAATTCGTGTGGCCAACAGTGAACGACCGCGTTTGGGTCTCGGGGCGTTGGATATTCGATTGCGGGCATCCAGGTACGCCAGCTGCGGACGCCAATGGCACTACCTATGTCAGATTCTCGACGGAGGTTCACCCTCCACGCGCGATAGTTACTTACCGCCTTAACCACGAGGCACTGGATTCGTTCCCGACGGCACGCACCTCGGCTCCGAATTTTCCTTTCCCTCAGAGCTATCTGCCGGTCACCGGCGCGCCCGTTGATCCAGCAACGTTGCCGCAGGGAATGGCGAACAGCGGCCCCACCAACGTGCCGGTGACCGAAGCCGACATCTTTATAAGCGGCAATGGAGGCGCGGCCAGCGATATTTGCAGCATCACGACGGCACCCTGCAGCGGCCACACCGGGCCAATCATTCCGGTGAACGACCGCAACTATGTATTTGACATCTATCCGCCAATAACGGACTACGGATTTCCGGAAGCGAATGGCACGTTCAAGATCTTTCCGCCGACTGCGGACGCCTCGTTGCAGTGGCGAGTCGTGGATCATTCGAGTGAACTCCCATTGCACACGTGCGGCACTGCGGATGGCAGCGGCTGTGTGACGGTAGACCCCATCATTTGTCTTATCGATGCTTCGACAAAACCACCAGACCAAACCGAGACCAGCTGCCCAGCGGTTCCGGCCCGTCCCACGCGGCTGCGCGTTATTCTCCCATTCTGTGGCACGAACCCTACCGCCCAGAGTCCAGGCGGCTGCACAAATACAACCAATCCAAACTACTTTGCCAAGAGCATCCTGGTAGGGTGGGACGACGTACCGGATCCCGCCGGCCACGCAACCCCTGTGGTGCGAACCTTTCAGGTGCGATTACACAATCTCACCGTCAAAGACAATGGGTCAGGTTGCTGCAATGACTCAGATTGGCGGGTGTTTGTAAACGTCGGCGGCCAATACCGCTACATGAGCCGGATCTTTGACGCAAAGGGGGATGGCACGAGCGTTTGCAACGGTGCTGACCCGCTCACCGATAATGGCAATGATGACTGCTATCAGTTTGACGGCACTCCCTGGACTGCAAGTGTTGAGGATGGCACGCCGATCCACGTTGCCGTTGGCGGCTTTATCGCTAGAGGAGTGGAGGACTCTGGCAGTTCCCTTTATATGTGCCACAACCCGAACATAAGTGGGGGCTGTGATGCTCCGCAGGATTTCGATCCGCTGGACGATCCATTTAGGGCGTTTGCCTTTTCAAATGACGACCGGATTGGAACCTATGAATTCGATCTCAAAGCACCGAGTTACATTGCACCCAATCCATTCACCACGGCCCAGTTTGGCTGCACAGTCATTTCATTAACTGGTTGTTCGCTACGGTATCAAGTTGCGTTCGACGTACAAGAAACCCCTGCTGCTACAGCTCCGCTAAGCGGTGCGCTGGGAATCGGCACACCAAACTCCGGTCAATTCGTTTCATCCGTCACGCCACTTACGCTCACGACTGCTTCGGCGGACGCGGAAGGGTTTCAGTACCGGTCATACCTTCAGGGGGGCGCGCTTCCGATATATCCGTCCACGCAGCCGTTCCCGGTGCATTGGACTCACGCCGATCTGCCGACTGGCTCGCAATCTGTGGCGGTCAGCCTCAGCGGCGCCGATGGACCATATTTTTTGCAGTACTCTGCGGAGAGCTACGGGCAGTTGCTCGAACCTCGGCACACTGCGACGCTGACGCTCGACAACACGCCGCCGGTCATCAGTATTGGGCAACCTCAAGCTAGGGCTTACCCGCATAGCGCCATGCTCACGCTTGGCTACACGGTCAACGATGGGACGGGCTCTGGAGTCGCGTCTTTCACGCCGACCATGGATGGCGCAACAACCCTGCCCGGCCCCCTCGGCCTGCAGAACGGCCAGGTGATCAACCTTTTAACGGAGCTGACACTTGGTTCCCATACCTTCAGCATCACTGCAACGGACAATGTGAACAACACCGGGACGACTTCGGTTACCTTCACGGTGATTGTTACGCCGGACAGCATTAAAGGCGACGTGACGCAGTTCCTGGGCGCCGGCAAAATCAAAAATAATGGCGAAGCGAATTCCTTGCTCGCCAAACTCAACGCTGCGGCCAACGCGCGGGCCGCTGGTAACTGCGTCACGGCGAATAATATCTACCAGGCGTTTATCAATGAACTGAACGCACAATCAGGAAAGGGCGTTGACGCCGCCGCGGCGGCCATCATGATCGGCGATGCGCACTATTTGATGGCGCATTGTCCCTGATGTTGCGCGCAGAATGCGACGTCGGAATGTTGAGTCGCGGCATAACTTGATGCTACAGCGAGTCGCGGCAAATATTTAGACAACTTCTACAACCAAAAAAAAACGAGAGCAAAGGGGTTCTGCAAGAACCCCCGCGCCCTCGTTCACTGCAACTTAAACGCCTGAGACGACCGCGGTCCGGAGCTTAGTTGACGCAGGCCGCCGGACTTGATGCGCAGGCGCTAGCCTGGTCCAGAAGTGTCTGACTCGAACTTATGAGTTGCTTGGCCTGCTGTTCGTTGATGGCGAGGCCGCTGAACTGCGCTTGGGAAAGCAATTGTTTAATTTGAGTGGCCAGGGCATCGCGTTGGGCGGTCCAGGACGCGATGCGATTTTCAAGGTTGGTATAGATTGTATCGCCTTGGGAAGTGCTTTCGATCGCGTAAGTGGAGACAGTCAGAGTGCTTTGCGCGAGAGAGCCGAAAGGCGCGTTGATTTGTTTGTAGATCTGTCCAAGCTCGAGCAGCGTATGAGAATGAGCGTGCAGGGTGCCGGAGAGCGTGTTCGGATCAAGCATTTCGAGGATGACCCGCCCGTCATGTTGGTAGTCGTCGTTTAGGCCCAGAAGATACATCATCGTCGGACGAACGTCAGTGTGGTCGGTGAAGAAATCAGCGGGCTGCGTCACGCCGATGGGCCGCACGCCGGGTCCAACCATGCCGATGAAAGTACGAGCGATTTCTGGCTGAATGTCTCCGTGATTCCAGGCGAAACCCGGGCCCACAATCGGGCTGAGACTGCCGGTGGACTCGAAGAAGAAGTTCGGATCGCCAAAAAAGGTAAAGGTCGGATCGCGATTCGGGTCCGATGCGGAACTCATATGCAGGAGCTTCTGACCCGTTTTATCAACGATGGCTCCTTGCAAACTGGGCCCAAGACCGGTGCCGAGCAAGCTTTCCGCCACGCCGGTTTGCGGATTGACGGTGTTGAGGCTGGCCATGGTTTTTTCAAGGGTGCGGACGGCTGGTGAGCTCGGATCAGGATTGCCTTGTACATAAGTAGTGGCGGCATCGTCGGTGTGGAAGGTGAACGGTGTTTTGACTCCGGCGTTCGCAACGGCAAGACTTAAGTCGAAGTCAAGTTCGCCAACTCCGTTTAGTCCGTAAGTGCATGGAACGTTTACGCCGTCGCAACTTGCGGGGTTCGGAGCTGCACCCGAGAAATGGTCGCCTTCATCGGGGGTGAATATGAAAAGCGTGTTGCTTTGGTCGATTCCGGCAGCCTTGAGGTTGGCGAAAAAGGTTCCAAAGGCGGCGTTGTAGTCGCTAAGTTGCTTCACGTACGGAGCCTCGCCGGGACCGAAGGTGGATTCCTTGCTGAGACCGGCGCCTTCGTGATTGTCGTGAGCATCCGCGATGTACGCGAACACTACGGGAATGCCTTTCTTCAGCATGGTTTCAACGACCGCAAGCGTCTGAGCCGGTTGCGGGTTGAAGTTGAGCTGGCTGAATCCGGTGATAGGCGTTCCGTTGTAATCCGTGAGGGAGCCAAGGACGGGAATCATATACTTCAGCCCAAAGAGCGCCTGGTAGCCAGAGTAGGCGCCTGGTTCACTTGGGAGCAAATCCGCTACGGCATTGTTTTGCGGCGTGCAAAGGGGGCTCCCGAGCGCGCAGTGGATGGCTGCGCCGATGAAATCGTTGGTCTGGTTGGACGTGGTCTCCCCAGCTTGCGGAGAAGCAGCACCGAAAACCTTCTTTACGTCGAAAGGTGCGCGTTCCAGGACGATGTTGGCGGTGGAAAAGGCGCCGACGTCGCAACCGGCGCGGGTGAAGGGCACCCACGGAGCCGGCACATTCTGGCCGGAAGACGTAGTGAGCGCAAAGGAATTGTCCGCGGTCGCCGGAGTGATATCGGACACCAGGTCAGTCCAGTAGAAGAAGGCTGAAGGGAACAGGCCGGAGCCGGCGGGTCCGAAAACACCGAAGCTGTTCGCGATGAAGATTCCCTCATCGTCGGAATAAAGGCCGGTTTGTGTGGTGAGAATGTCGTTGGCGGTATGCGATATGAGCACAGCGTGATCGCCGGTATCGAGGGCCCCGTTCTGTTTAATAAAGTTGAGAAGGTTAGGCATTTGCTCAAGGTCGGAAGGCACATTGGGATTGTCACGGGTGAAGTGGACATTGTCGAATTCCACGTACACCACGTGCTTAATTTTTCCTGACGGGGAGTTGAGCCGGCACTGGGCATGAGCCGACCAAGTGAGACCGAGGGCAAGCAGCCCGCAGCCGAACGCGCGAAGACAAAGTTTTATTCCAGGCATTCCTGTTCCTCCAGAGTGATTCGTTTAATTGAGATCCAATCGAATACGCGGTTTTCATGACGCTTAGGGCAATGGATTGTTAAAGTTCGTCGCATACGGGGCATCGAGATGACTGAGGGTGTCTCGACCTGCCTACTGGGTTTGCCGGTGCGCTTGAACTCTTATAGATCTGCTGAATACCGCGCCATCCGGTACAGGAGTATAAACTGAACATTACCTGCAATCCATGATGGAATCGCGCGGAAGACTTGAGGGATGATACGGGCCTCAAGCGCTGAGAGGGATCGTTCTGCGTGTATTGTCTCCCCTCGAGCTTGAAATTATCTGCCGGTAGCGCGGCTGCAAGGATGCGATATTTTTCATGCCGGCCATCATTAAGCCTTCCTCCGTCACTTGGTCTGAGATATTCAAGCGCACGTGGAAAGAAGCCGGCGAAGATGATGTATTCGGGCGCTCCGCGCAGCTGGCTTATTATTTCTTCCTAGCTTTGTTTCCGCTTTTGATTTGCGTTATCGCGGTATTGGGAGTCTTTGCGGGCAAGGGCGCGCACGTTCAAGAGGCGGTCCTCGACTTTTTAGGAAGCTTACTTCCTGGTTCTGCTTCCACGTTAGTACAGAAGACCCTCACGGAAGTTGACCAGGCGCACTCCATTTCAAAATTGTCAATAGGGCTGGTATTTTCGCTGTGGTCTGCTTCCGCGGGAATGTCCGCGATTATGGACACCTTGAATGCGGAATATGAAGTTCATGAGGGTCGCTCCTTTATTAAAAGGAACGCGGTCGCGCTTGGACTCACGCTGGCAGTAGCGATTCTGCTTATCGGCGCAGTGGCCATCGTGCTGGCGGGTGGTCCTACGGCCGAGGCGTTTTCCGGCGGGATCGTGAAGATCGTTACTAGAATCGCGCAGTGGCCGGTCGCCATTGCTCTGGTGTTGCTTGGTTTTGCTTTGGTTTATTTTTTTGCGCCGGACGTGAAGGAGCAAAAGTGGCACTGGATAACCCCGGGGGCTATCGCCGGGGTGGCTTTATGGCTGGCCGCGTCGTTTGCGTTGAAAGCGTATCTACACTTTTTTGACAGGTACAGCGCGACGTATGGGTCGCTGGGCGCGGTCATTATTCTCTTACTGTGGTTTTACGTTTCGGGTGCTTCGCTATTGTTCGGCGCGGAACTCAATTCAGTCGTCGAAGATGCTGCCGCGGCAGAGGGTGAACCAGATGCAAAGGCAAACGGTGAAAAAGCCCCAGATGTTGCGGACAAGCAGACTAAAGCAGAGGAGAAGGCGAGCCGGGCCTCAGCCTAGCTACCTCGAGCGGGCTCCTGTATTCGTGGCCGAAAATCGGGCAGTGTCGCGGTTACCTGACTGGCGCAGTTTCCTTTGGATCGGCTTCCACGGTGACTTCCACTTGGGCCCCGGGTTTTAGCTTAACTGCCTTGCCCTTAGCATCTTCCAGGGTGTTCTCGATACGAATCTCGCGATATAGATGATCGGCGCCCTCTATGGCGATCTCGGCCATTTCCTTCTCATGCGGGACGCGCGGTTCGATGATTTTTTGCACAACACCAGGTTTGGTAGTCTTCGGTTTTTTGGTCATTTTGCCTCGGGCTGTTCCGAACAGTCCGATATGTTAGCACGCCATTTTAGCGGCGCAAACGAGCATTTGCGCGCCGGAATAATGGCCGATCTGCATAGCTCCGTCCAGGATGGTCACTGTTTAACCGGTTTAAGGGCGCAACAGTTTTTGGTGTGAACGCTTGCTCATCCACTCCTGGTAGGGCTGAACGTTGAGCGGAGTATTTTTGCCACGTAGTTGTTTCAAGAAGGCGTGGCGTGCTTTGGCCTCCGTCGCTGAAGGCTTTGCGCCTGCATCAGACTTGCGCTTTGCAAGTTCGATGCCCACGTCGGGAGCCTGCACACGCGAGCGGCCACTGAGAAAATCGCCAAACGCCACGGCTGCGGAGATTTTAAAAGGCGTTTTAAAATCCTTGCGAGCCGCTGCGATGCGTTCCTTCAGACCGGCCAACGCGGCGGCGACGCGCTCGGGCGTGTAGTGCGGCAGCTTCGATCCTGAAATGGTTTGCCCGGCAGGGGTAGTGAACCATTCACGGGCGGCTTGCGCGGCTTTTACATAACCTTGCATTTCCATGATGGTGATTACTTTGGCGGCCTCGCTTGCGGGGATGTCGAGCGTTTCGGCCAGATCGCGGGTCGTCCAGGTCAGCAGGCCTCGCGTGTCTTTCAGAAAACTCATCACCGCCGCGGCCGGAACTGACGGCATGAGCTCACGCGGCGTTTTTGACTTGCTGGTAGTCATATTTTGCGAAGCGCTCTTGCAAAACTTAGTAACTGACGTTTCGTAAGTCGTTAGCGAAAATTAAAAAGGTTACGCGCCACAAACCACAAATTTGCCGGCCGTTCCGCCAAGCGCCGCATAAACCAGGTATACCAATGGATGCCGTAGGACACCAAAACTTTTGAACGATAACCCTCGCGGGCGAGACGTTCCTGCTCACTGCTCTGGATGCCGTAAAGCATCTGCACTTCTATGTCGGTCTTCGGAACGCCGCTGGTGGCGGCAAATTCTGAAATGCGCCGCAACAGTACCATGGCGTGCGTTCCAAACGCCGCGCGGATTTTTGGCTCGGCCTTTTTTGCGAGCAGCATTTCCTTGGCGAGCAGAAAATAATTTTCATCCACGCGCGACTTTTCCGGGAACGCAATCTCAGGCGGCTCGCTGTAAGCGCCTTTTACCAGGCGAATCGATGGCCGCAAGGGCAGCAGCGTCGCCAGATCATTTTTAGTGCGATGTAAGTACGCTTGCAGGCAAACACCGGCGTTCGGAAACTCGCCGAGCGCGCGCCGGTAAAGCTGCAACGTAGCATCCACGTAATTGCTGGCTTCCATGTCGATCCACACCACGCGCCGCGGATCTTCCTGGTGGATGATGGTTTTCAAATTGCCGTAGCAAAGCTCGGGAGACAGGTCGAGTCCCAACTGTGTGAGTTTCACCGATACTTCCGCGTCCAACTGTTGTTCCCGGACGCTGCGCAAAACTTCCAGGTAATGCTCGGTGACACTGCGCGCTTCAGCTTGGTCCGTTATGTTTTCTCCCAAGCGGGTGAAAATCGCCCCGATATTTTTGGTTTGCAAACGCTGCGCGGCGGCCAGCGCGTCGCGGAGTTCTTCGCCAGGCATGAATCGCGAAACGGCGCGGCGCACAAATTTGTGCCTGGCCGCGTGATTGCGCAGCCAGGCGTTCTGCGAGGCAGCCAGCAAGATGGAACGGGCAGGATTCATTTCAATTGAAATGATATTTCAAATATTGAGAAGCCGCAGCGATAGTCCCGCCAAAGCCCCGCCCACCAGCGGCCCGAGGATGGGCACCGGAGCGTAGCCCCAATCGGACCCGCCTTTGCCTGCGATCGGTAAAATCGCATGCGCGATGCGTGGCCCCAAATCGCGCGCGGGATTGATGGCATAACCCGTGGAGCCGCCCAGCGAAAGCCCGACTCCCCACACCAAACTCGAAACGAGATATACCGCTAAAAATCCCGGCGCCGGGCCATTGGCAAACACCAGCCGCGAATAGATCGCACCGATAACAAATATCAAAACAAAGGTGGCAATGATTTCACTCAGCAAGTTTGGCAAAAAGCTGCCGATCGCCGGAGAGGTGCAAAAGCACCCAAGTTTGGCGGAAGTATCCGGTGTCTCACGCCAGTGCGGAAGATATTGCAGCCAGACGAGCACCGCTCCCGCGATTCCGCCGAGTAATTGCACCACAAAAAAAGGCAGCAACTTGCTATAGATTCCGGTGCGCACCGCAAGGCCTAACGTGACCGCGGGATTCAAGTTTGCCTCGCCGCCGCAAGCAAGTGCCACGAATACTCCCGCCATTACCGCGAACGCCCAGCCCGCGGTGATAACCATCCAACCGCTGGCCTCCGCTTTTGAACGCTTCAGAAGCACCGCGGCAACCACGCCATCGCCCAGCAATATCATAATCATGGTGCCCAGAAATTCGCCGAGCAGCGGCGACGGCATTGTCATTGAATCTCCTCTTGCGTTTTAAATTTACGAATCGGCCCAGTCCAATGAGCGAACCACGGCCTTTTTCCATTGCCTGTAAAGCTGTTCGCGATTCGCTTCGTCGAGTCTCGGTTTCCAGGTGCGGGCCACTGCCCAGTTGGCGAGCAGTTCCTCAAGCCCGGAAAAAAACTTAACGGCTAATCCAGCAGCGTAAGCGGCGCCCAACGCAGTGGTCTCTTGAATCACCGGACGCAAAACTTCGCGACGCAAAATATCGGACTGGAATTGCATTAACAATTCATCGACGACCATACCGCCATCCACCCGCAGATTGGCGAGCGAAATTCCGGAATCCGCTTCCATCGCTTCTACCACTTCGCGCGTTTGGTACGCCGTGGCTTCCAGTACGGCACGCGCGAGGTGGCCTTTGTTCGCGTAACGGGTAAGCCCCGCAATCACGCCGCGCGCATTCTCTTTCCAGTGCGGCGCGTACAATCCGGAAAACGCCGGCACAAAATAAACGCCGCCATTATCAGTCACGGTGCGCGCCAGTGTCTCCACATCTTCGCTGCGCTGGATTAAGCCGAGATTGTCGCGCAGCCATTGCACCAGCGCTCCCGCGATGGCCACGCTGCCTTCCAGCGCGTAATGAGCAGGCTGGCCGCCAAATTTATAAGCTACCGTGGTGAGCAAGCCGCATTTGCTAGGCACCATCCGTTCGCCGGTGTTCATTAAAAGAAAACAACCGGTACCGTAAGTGTTTTTCGCTTCGCCAGGTTGGAAACAAGCTTGGCCGACGAGCGCCGCTTGCTGATCGCCGAGAATGCCTGCGATCGGCACCCCTTTGATTTCGATGATCGCGGCCTCGCCGTAAATTTCGCTGCTGGAACAAACTCGCGGCAGCATGGCACGAGGAATGTCAAACGCGGCAAGCTGAGCGGGATCCCAATCCAGTGATTGCAAATTGAAAAGTTGCGTGCGGCTGGCGTTGGTTACATCCGTGACGTGCACTCCGCCTGCTGGGCCACCGGTAAGATTCCAGACCAAAAATGTGTCTATGTTTCCAAAGAGTAGGTCACCGGCATTCGCTTTATTACGGGCACCCGGCACATTTGCCAGCAGCCACCTGAGTTTCAACGCGCTGAAGTAGGTGCTTAGCGGCAAGCCCGTTTGGGCGCGAAAACGATCCTGCCCACCGTTTGCAGCGAATCGCGTCACGTCTTCGGACACCCGGGTGTCTTGCCACACAATCGCGTTGGAGATGGGCTCGGCGGTTTTGCGGTTCCACACCACTGTAGTCTCGCGCTGATTGGTTATACCGATGGCCGCCAGGTCGGCAGCCTGGAGGCCGCGCTGGGCCAATCCTTCCGCGATGACTTCGCGGGTGCGTCGCAGAATCTCGCGCGCGTCGTGCTCCACCCAGCCGGGCCGCGGGAAAATCTGTTCATGTTCTGCCTGTGCCAGCGCGACCACCCTGGCGCTTTTATCGAATACCATAAAGCGCGTGCTGCTGGTGCCCTGATCAATCGCGCCAATGTAGCTTTTCAAGAGAACGGCTCCCAGGCAGGCAGTGTGGCGGGGGCATTTCAGCACACTTCCCGGTAGATGCCAACTTTAAGGTCGTGATGCTACAGGTGTTTGCGCCACCAAATCTGGACATTCTATTGACCCTTATATGACGCAGCGCGAATAAGCCAATTTGCATACTTTGTGCATCTAATGCGATAGACGGAAGAAAAGAGTGAGGAAATGAAGACGATGAGTAAGCAGAGAACGAGTATTTTGCTGGCTGCCGCGCTTGCGGTCGCTAGCTTCACGGCTACGGCTGTTCGAGCTGCCGAACCGGTTACCACCACAGTTACCGCGGTAGGCAAGAAAAACACACAACCGCCGCCGATTAAAAAAGACGACGTCGAGCTTTACCAAGGCAAGGAACGCTTGCAGGTGGCCGATTGGCGCAGGGGAGAAACCCTTTTTCTCGCCGTATTGATCGATGATTCGCTGGACCAGGATATCGCCAACCAATGGAATGACTTGAGGGCTTTCATGATGGCTCAGCCGCCGACCACGTATATCGGCGTGTTTTACGGGCGCAACGGTGCGGCCATCGTGGGTCAGGATTTCACCAAGGACCACGCGGTCGCAGCCAAAGCCTTGCGCATTCCTTATGGTGGATTTGGCGCCTTTTCAAGCCCTTATCTGGAACTGCAGGACTTGATTAAACGACTGCCGGGAGAAGGTGAACGACGCTCTATCATGTTGATTTCTTCGGGTATCGATTATTTCCGCGGAAATTTTGGACCTATCAGTCCTGACGTGGATCCCACGATCGAAAACGCGCAGAAGAACAACATTAATATCTGGACCATATATGCTCCTGATGCGGGGCACGTCGGACGTGGATTTTTCCGCGTGAATAACGCGCAATCGGAATTAAGCGAAGTTTCGGAGGAAACTGGCGCGGAAGCTTATTTCCTGGGTTTTGGGCCTCCGGTTACGCTCAAAAGTTATTTCGACGAGATTTCCACTCATCTTAACAACCAATATCTGCTCACCTTTGAAGGTAGCGGCGGGAAGCGCGGACGATTCGAGCGCATTCGCGTGACCAGTGAAATTCCGCAAGTGGAGTTCATGACTCCGTCCGGAGTTTTTCTGCCGAAGGAATAATTCAGTAATCCACCAACGAAAAAGGCGCGAGTTTTGCTCGCGTTTTTTCTTAATTGGGTTGCGTACTCAGGCCGCATCCTCTTGCTCGCGTGAACACGGATACTACGAAATGATTTGATTTGAACGTCTTACCTGAAGAACCGCGTACGTTAGGGAAGTTCGAAACCTGGAAGTCGCAGTGCTTGCCGGTCGAATGTCATCGTGGAGGAGCAGCCCACTCTGGCACCTAGTGCTGCGATTACAGCGTCGGCGAGCGAACCCGGTCCTTCCTTCAGCGCGATCATGGCGGTGAAAACCTCTTGCTCGTTCTCTACAACGAGCACATCTGTTTGCAACATGCGTTCGACGGCACCTACAATTTCGTGGGGTCTTAGCCCATAGGCACGCTCAAGAACCCACACGGTCTCGACCATCGCGACAATGCTGACGAAGCCGGGCTTTTCCTCAGTTAGCCGCCGCTCGACTATCTCCCGTGCCTTCGCCGACTGTATCGGGTCGTCTTGGGTGAGGTAGCGAACGAGAATGTTCGTGTCGAGCCCGATCACCGACGTCCCGCTCGTGGC
>DATHRB010000006.1:0-7249 GCA_035482155.1 Verrucomicrobiia bacterium
CAAACCCGGCAAAGACGTCGACAAGCGCGAGCGCATCGTGAAACGCATCGCACAGGAACTGCGCGACGGCTTTTACGTTAATCTTGGCATCGGCATGCCGACGCTGGTCGCCAATTATGTTCCGGCGGGCATCGACGTGATCCTGCAAAGTGAAAACGGCATGCTTGGCATCGGCCCGTTTCCAATCGAGGGACAAGAGGATTGCGACCTCATCAACGCAGGCAAGGAAACGGTCAGCGAAATGGCAGGCACGGCATATTTTTCAAGCGCTGATTCGTTCGCCATGATCCGCGGCGGTCACATCGATCTCAGTGTTCTCGGCGCCATGGAAGTGGATGAGAAAGGCAATCTCGCCAACTGGATGATCCCGGGGAAAATGGTGAAAGGCATGGGCGGCGCGATGGATCTGGTGGCGGGTGCGCGTCGCGTGATCATTGCCATGGAGCACACGACCAAGGATCTTCAACCGAAAATTTTGCAGAAGTGTACGCTGCCACTCACAGGCGTGGGCGTGGTAAACACCATTGTTACCGAGATGGCCGTCATGCAAGTCACGCCGGACGGCCTGGTGCTGGAAGAGATCGCACCTGGCCTGACTTCGGATGACGTCCAGCGCGTCACCGAACCGAAGTTAATTTTCAGTCCTCATCTCAAGACGATGGCAAGCTGAACGCGTCTTAGTCTGCGCCAGCCGCGCTTTTCATTCGCGCCGGCTCAAACTCATCACCCTTCTGCCACCCCACCAACTTGGTTTGCGATGCAGCCTCCCATGCCAAAGCAAATCCGAATCTCGCCATCACCGCATCGCCTGTAAAATCCATGCTCGGATGATATTCATCGCTGGGTTGATGGTAATGCTTAGTGGTGTACTCTTCCGCTTGTTGTAGGCCCCAGGCAGTATCGTGTCCCTTGTACTTTACGCCTTCATTAATCGAGAACGAGGGAATGCCCACGCGCGCCAGACTGAAATGATCGGAGCGATAATAATGTCCCGCCTCGGGGCGCGCATCGGGACGGATCGTCAAGCGGAACGTCTTCGCCATCGCCTCGATCACCGGATAGAACGTGGTGCGCTCGGAGCCTGACACCTCCACCTCTTCAGGCGAGCCGAGAGGCGGCACATCGTCGTAGTTCAAATCCAGGCTGATTTTGCCGGCGGGAACGGGCGGACGCTTTCCCAGATATTCCGAACCCAGCAATCCTTGCTCCTCCGCGGTCACCGAAGCAAATAAAACAGACCGGCGCGGCTTCGACACCCCTTCCGAAAAGGCGCGCGCAATCTCCAGTAAGATTCCGCAACCGGTCGCATTGTCATCGGCGCCGTTGTAGATGTTGTCTCCCGGCATGTCCGGACGAATGCCGAGATGATCGTAGTGGGCCGTGAACATCACAGCTTCATCCTTCAACTTCCGATCGGACCCCGGCAGCATGGCCAGCACATTGTTCGATTCAAATGGACGGATCTTGCTCACCATTCGCGCTTTCAACCTGACGGGCAGCGTCACGGGATGAAATTCGCGGGAGCGCGCATCGGCCATCATTTTGTCTATGTTCATGCCGCCAGTACTGGCCAGTTGTTTGGCTACCTCCAACTGTACCCACGATGCGACTCTTAACTTCGGTGTGCCGTCGAGCTTCAGATAAGATTTCTCTCCCGAATTCGAGTTGCGCACAACTTCCCACGGATAGCTCGCCATCTCGGTCTGGTGAACAAGAATCACGCCCACGGCGCCTTTGCGGGCAGCCTCTTCGTATTTGTAGGTCCATCGTCCGTAGTAGGTGAGCGCTTTCCCTTTGAAGAACTTCTCATCGTCGGACGGCGGTTCGTTGACCAGCATCAGCAGCACCTTGCCACGCACGTCGGTGCCCTTGTAGTCGTCCCATTTATATTCGGGAGCTTCGATTCCGTAGCCTACATAAACGATTTCTGCATTTACATCCGATTGCGGCTGTTGCGTCTGGTCATAGGCAACGTATTGATCGAGCGGTTTCAGATCTACCGTGCCGTTTGACGAGACCAGCGAAAACGTCGTCTCCGTCGCCGGCGTGATACCGACCATCGGAACTTTTTGCAGGTAAGTGCCGTTGTCCCCTGCGGGCTTCAAATTATAGAGAGCGAATTGCGTGGCTATATACTCTGCGGCAATGTCGCCGCCGCGCTGGCCGGTGCCGCGACCCTCAAGTAAATCATGCGACAGGTAGCGCACGTGCGCCCGAATGCGCTCGGGATCGATTTTTTGCATCGCTGCGACGGCAGTGCCCGACAGGCGCACAGAATCACTCGCACGTTTGTGCGCGGTTTGTGCCGCCGAAATACTCAATAAAGAAAACAGTAAGAAAAGCACAGTAAATCTGATATGCATCCTCAGAAGCTCCTGAAAAATATTGCACGGGGAAAACGGCGAAAAGACCGCGTCACCACCCTTGTGACGCCTTCGTCCTAGAATAACATTCCGCGTCTCGCATTCGATGACACCACAGTGTTGACACTGATGTTGTAAGATTGCGCAAAACATTGTGACGGATCGGCAAAGGCTTCCGCAGCCGCTATGGTTCGACGTGGAAGGCCTGTCTTTGCGAAATTCAGGTCAGAGTACCAGGAGGATACGGTTAATGAATCTGGCATCGAAACTGTTTTCCGCAACGATTTTGGTGATCTTTTCACTCAGTTTCTCCGTCAGCGGTTGGGCGCAGTCGCGGCCTTTTCCTAACCAGGATCTCTCTGACGTCTACCTGCGGCTGCTACCGCAGATCGAGAAAATTCCCATCATCGATATGCACGCCCACCCGGGATACTGGGATGACAGCGACGTGGACGCCATGGCCGTAGCCGTAACCGACCTGGATCCATTTCGCACCCGGGCCACTAATCCAGAATGGGCAGAAGCGGCGAAGGAACTCTTTGGCTATCCGTATTCCGACTTTTTTCCCGAGCATGCGGCCTGGCTGGATAAAAGGGATGATGAACTGCGCAAGGAATGGGGCAAAGATTATTTTTCTAAGATTCTTGATCTCGTGGGAATTCAGGTAGGAGTAGCGAATCGCGTTGCCATGGACTACCTGCAAGGCAATCCGCGTTTTCGCTGGGTGGTTTTCGTCGATCCCTTCATGTTTCCTTTCAACAATCATGATCTCGCCATCAATCCCGACCGCGCTATTTACTTCCCCATCCAAGAAAAGGTTCTACAGCGCTACATCGCGCAAGCCGGCGCTTCTCAGTTACCTGCCGACTTGGCTGGTTACGAGGCGCTCATTACGCACTTCCTCGACCAGGACAAACAGCAGGGAGCGGTTGCGATAAAATTTGAGGCGCCATATTTCCGTTCACTCGCGAATATTTCTGTTCCGCCTCGTGAAAAAGCTGAAGCCATCTATCGCAAGTACCATTCCGGAGGAGTTCCATCGGCGGAAGAGTACTTAGTATTTCAGGATTACATCTTCCGTTATCTCATCGCGCAGGCCGGACCGCGTCATCTGCAGGTTCACGTTCATAGCGCAGTCGGCGCCGGCACCTATTACTACTTGAGGCAAGGGACGGCGATGAATCTTGAAAACATTCTCAAAGATATCCGTTACAAAGACACCACCTTCGTGATGATTCATGGTGGTTATCCGTATGACCGGGAATCGATCTGGCTGGCGGCCTTGCCCAATGTTTATTTGGATTCATCGGAATTTGTTCTCCTGGTTTACCCCGCGGAGTACAGCCGCATCTTGAAGAACTGGTTCGAGCTGTTTCCTGAAAAAATTGTATTCGGCTCGGATGCCTTTCCTTATTCAAGAGAAATTGCCGTACCTGAAACTTACTGGCTAGCCGTATACACGGCGCGCACGGGATGCGCGGCCGCGTTGGCCCAAATGGTTGCGGAAGGTGAGATAACGGAAGCCAAAGCGATGGACATCGCCCGCGACTACTTTCATGACACCAGCGCTAAGCTTTTTGGCCTTCCCACGCTGAAAAAGTGAGATCTTCGGCGGCACAATCCTCTGAGCCTTTTACGTACTAACTTTGCGCTGATAAGGTTTGCCAGGCCGCAGAAACTCTCCCCGGCGATGTCGAATTTTTTCTTGACTTCTGACTTCCCCCTGAAGAAAATAGCGGGGCTCAGTTAGGCCGTATTCCCCGTACGGTAAAGCGTCTGAATAATTCCTCTCTGTCAGACTGCTTTCGTATGCGTATATGGATTTCACAGCTCTTGTTTCAGGAGGATTTCAATGAGCAGACTGCGTCTGCAGCGCTTCACCATTGGCGCAAATATAATGCTGGCCGTCGCATGTGTAGCCGCCGCTTACGGCGAAGTGCAAACTAGCGCACCAGTCCAATATCCTGTCGCGCAGAAGTCGCCTGTTCCGGCTGAACTACAACCAGTCCTCTCAGCTGCAGTGGGACGCGATATTCCTGCCTACCACGCGCGGCCCGTGGCTGACGGTTTTGAGGCCACAACCGCGCACCAGCGACTGGTCGCCCATTTTAATCCTGACGGTGTCGAGCTACGCGGAAGAAACGCGAACTGGGTGATGCAGGTCCGAGGGTTCGGATACGCCAACGCCATGGAGGACGTGAGCGCGACGTCCCCGCAGGCGGATAGAAACCGCGTAGACTATCGACGCGGAAGTTTAACGGAATGGTATGTCAATGGGCCCGTCGGGCTGGAACAAGGATTCACAGTCAGCGAACCGCCGCGCACCGGAAGCGGCAACCTGCTCACGATTGCGTGCAAGCTGTCGGGTAATTTACATGCTGCGATGGAATCGAATGGCGACGGCTTGAGTCTGACCGCAGACGATGGAAAACGCGTATTTCGTTATTCCGGATTAACAGCTCATGATGCCTCCGGAAGAAAGTTACCTGCCTGGCTTGAACTCTCCGCCGGAGAGTTGCTGCTGCGAACTGACGACACCGGCGCACGTTACCCCGTGGTGGTTGACCCGTGGATCCAGTTAGCTGAATTGACCGCTTCGGATGGTGTAAACGGTGATCAGTTGGGCATTTCCGTCGGCATGAGTGGAGACACGGTCGTGGCCGGAGCAGAGCTCGCCACGGTGAACGGTAACACCTGGCAGGGTGCGGCTTATGTCTTTGTAAAGCCGGCGACTGGTTGGGGAAATATGACTCAAACTGCCAAGCTGACGGCGTCGGACGGCAAAGCAGGCGATGGCTTTGGAGGAGCAGTCTTTATCGCAGGAAATACAATCGCCATAGGCGCCTGCCCGCAGAGTGGCGTATGCAATGGTCCCGGCAACGTGTATGTTTTTCTAAAGCCAAAGGGCGGTTGGACGACAACTTCAAAATTCAAAGCCGAGCTAACCGCATCTGACGGGTCCGCCAATGACGGCTTCAGCAACGAACTCGGATTGAGTGCGGATGGAAAAACGATAGTGGTCGGTGCGGGCGGCGCCACCATCAACGGAAATACAGGGCAAGGTGCCGCATACGTGTTCGTGAAGCCGGCTGCGGGTTGGAAGACAGCGACTCAAACCGCCAAACTGACCGAATTACATGGGCACGCTGGTGATTTCGCTGGTGAAGTGTCGGTGAGTAGCGACGGGTCGACCGTGTTTGTGGGCGCTCCCGGCGCTGCTGTCGGAGCCAATACAGGCCAGGGAGTGGCCTACCTCTTCCTGCGACCGGGCAGCGGGTGGAAGACGACATCAAAGTACGCGGCCAGGTTGTCCGCAAAAGATGGGGCAGCCTATGATGATTTCGGTTTTTGCCAGGCGGGATCAAACTGCATCAGCAGCGACGGAAGCACCGTGCTGGCGGGCGCTCCGCAGGAGAATTTTGCTACCGGCAAGCCTACCGGTCCCGGTAAGGCTTATATCTTTGTGAAACCCGCCAGCGGTTGGAAGACGACTTCAGTATTCACCGCCGAATTGACCGCCTATGACGGGGTGACCGGAGATTTCTTGGGATGGTCCGCTGCCATTTCGAGCAATACGGCATTAGTCGGGGCGGTTGCTGGCAATGGTGGCACCGGCGCAGTATATGTGTACAGCAAGCCCAAGGCTGGATGGAAGACTACGTCGAAATTTGCCGCTAAGCTGGTCCCATCCGACGGCGACCCTGGTGATGGGTTCGGATTCACCGTGTCCATTAGCGGAAACACGGCAGCGATTGGAGCCGTAAACCACCCGTATGGCAGCGTCCCGGGACCGGGCGCGGCTTACGTGTTTGGGCCTTAGAACCAGAGCCCCCAAATCCAATCGACGCTGGCGTGCGTGATGGTCGATGCCGCCACCCGCCGGTGTTCGCGCCAGGCGCGCCCATAAAAAATGCCGGCGATGGCGGCCAGCAGTACGTAGCGCCAATTAAAATGCGCGGCCCGCTTGTTGAAATGTGACAGGCCGAATAGCGCCGAGGCGATGGCTAGCGCCATGCGTCGTCCCACGCGGCGTTCGAGCTGATTTTGTACCCAGCCACGAAAGAAAAGTTCTTCGGGCAGCGCGGTGAAAAGGAATATCAGCAGCCATCGCAAAACTGCCGTATTAACTTGCGGACGATTCGTGTGGGGATGAATGAATCCCAAAGCCACTCCCAGAATTAAAACCAGCGGCGTAAAAAACACCAGCTCACGCAATCCAGTTTTCCAGTCCCTCCAGCGAAGATGAAAATCGAAACCCACCCCTCTGAGTTGGCGGATGGCGAGAAAACCATACAAGCCCATGTCCACAAGAAGCAATTTGTTTAGCGCTTGCAATCCGCTGGGCCAGGCGCTGTCTAGCCAGCGTAAGTCCACGGATAGGCCGAGCACCAACAGAATGATCGCGTCGCGCCAATTGCCGTGCTGCTCGGGATCGGCCGCCGCCGCTCGTTCAAGCAGCCATGCGATCACTACTGGTAGCGCAAAGTAGAGGGCGAACCAATGCCATCGAACAATATGCGCCGAAACAGAAATCAAGACGTAAGGTACGACGCACACGGAGGGAAAACATAATCGTAGAGCAACCGGCCAACGCTGGATGAACCGCGGAATTCGTTCCGCCGCAAAGCCAAAAGCCACCGCGGGAGCAAGTTCCATCACGAAAGCGACGACGGCTGCCGGGGTCACATTCTGCATGGCCAATTTATCTTAACTGTATCTTCGCCATCAGATCGCGCGCAGATTTGAAGCGCCGATCATTTAAGATAGCCGCATGCCCTACATGCTCCGCTTTCTGTGGAATGCTACTCGCGGGCATCATCTTGCGCCGTGGCGAAGTCCTTACTTGCTGTGGCGAATCGAAACCTATTGCGGCGTGAAAATGCAAC
>DATHRB010000007.1:0-2449 GCA_035482155.1 Verrucomicrobiia bacterium
GAGATGGTAGCGCGCAGAGGCAAATCATTAGGGCAGCAATTGCAGGAGTTATTTGTCAAAGTTGGTTCCTTTTATCCTCAGCGAGAGAACTTCCGCTTGACGGCGGATGTAAAAGAGAAGTTCACTGGGAAACTGGAACAGAATCCTCGCGACTTCTTTGGCCGCAAAGTGAAAGAAGTGGTACGCACGGATGGGCTCAAGCTAATCTGCGAGGATGGTTCGTGGGTCTGCTATCGCCTTTCCGGCACCGAGCCGGTAGTGCGGGTTTATTCCGAGGCGGGCAGTAACGCAGAACTGGTAAAGCTGAGCGCGGCGGCCAAACAATGGATCTTCGAGTAGGGCGTTTCCCAAAAATCCGCATCTTGTCGCGACCCGAAACCAGCCTGCGCACGCTGGTAGATCGTGCGCCACAAGCCGAAGCATGGGCGGATCGGAGGATGGCAACGATTCGTCCCATACTCACCACGTTGTATGGCATGCGACGCCGCTTGGCTACCGCTGGCGTTGTTGTATTCACCTTATGGCTGTTTGCGCATGTCATGTTCGGCGCGAACGGCATGGTGGTTTACCGGCAGAAGAAGGCCGAATACCAAAACCTGCAAAAGCAAATCGACGAACTGCAGAAAGAGAACGACCGCTATACGCGTCAGGTGAAGTCGCTACAGACGCCCGATCCCACTACGATTGAAAAAGAAGCTCGCGAGCAATTGCACTATGCGCGACCGGGAGAAGTGGTGTATGTTGCGCCGCCCCCGCTGCGTCCATCGACTCCAGGAACAAACGCCGCCCAGAAGTGATGTCCATCCGGCCGTCCCAGTCACAAATGTTTGTGATATAGTTCTCGTCGAATCGCTTTGCCGGCGGCAGACCAGTGGGTTGCCAGCCGCGTTGTGGCTTCGGACGTATGCAGAGGGGCGAAATTCGTTTCACAAATCTGCGGTTCAACCTATAAGAGAGGTGTGTTATGAAAAAAGTGTTGATAAGTTTTGCTGCGGTTTCAGTTATGTTCCTCATGGTTGCAGTAGCCTCAGCGGCCGACAAAACGACGACGGTGAACGGTTATGTTAGCGACTCCAATTGTGGCGTCAAAGGCGCCAACGCGAGCCACGCCGCCTGCATGACTAAGTGTTTGGGAAAAGGCGCGAAGGCGGTTATTGTCACCGACAGCGACCAGAAAATAGTGAATGTTGACAATCCGGATGTGCTCAAGGGACACGAGGGACATCACGTTGCAGTCACCGGGCAAATGACCGGAGACTCCATTCACATTGAAAATGTCAAAATGCTCTGATGATAGAGTCTGATTGCCGAGGAGATAAGGGGCGGCTAAAATCCGCCCTTTTTGTTTTGAGTGGACTTAGCGCACAACGCCTTCCAGCGGCGAACTCGCGGTTGCGTAGAGCTTTCTCGGCATGCGTCCAGCAAGATAAGCCTGCCGTCCAGCCAACACCGCATTTTTCATCGCCTCCGCCATCAGCACGGCATCTTGCGCCGCGGCGATGCCGGTATTCATCAATACAGCATCGGCTCCCAGTTCCATCGCGATCACCGCGTCCGAGGCTGTGCCCACGCCCGCATCCAGAATCAAGGGCACACCGGTAATCATCTCGCGCAAAATGCGTATGTGAGCGGCGTTTTGTATTCCCAAGCCACTGCCTATAGGCGCGCCGAGCGGCATGATTGCGCTTGCCCCGGCATCGAGCAGCCGCTTGGCAAATACGATGTCATCCGAGGTGTAGGGCAGCACTGTGAAGCCTTCTTTGACTAAGACGCGAGTCGCTTCAAGCGTGGCCTGCACGTCCGGGTAAAGCGTGGCCTGGTCGCCGATCACTTCGAGCTTCACCCAATCGGAGAGGCCAACTTCACGGCCCAGACGCGCGGCGCGAATAGCCTCGTCTGCCGTGTAACAGCCCGCTGTATTAGGCAAGAGAAAATATTTGTTGGGATCGATGTAGTCCAGCAGAGATTCCTTGTTCCGATCAAGATTCACGCGGCGCACGGCTACTGTCACCATCTCCGCGCCACTAGCTTCCAGCGCCCGCGCCGTCTCCTGAAATGACTTGTACTTCCCCGTACCCACGATGAGCCGGGAACGGAACTCGCGGCCAGCAATGATCAATGAGTCTGCCATGCCGTCTATTGTAACCAAACCGACAACTTAGTAGGGCCGGCATCTTGCGGCTGTCGGGAGGGCATCTTGCCCGCGCCGGTGGGAGCGGGACGCTCCCACGAAAGCGCCGAGACGGCGGCGCTATGAGGATGTTGGTTTCAAGATTGGCCCTCCTATAGAATCTCTGGCTACAATGAGATTTGCAAAGATTGTGTTTTGGATCGCGGGAATCTGGGGCGTACTGGTCATTACCCCGCTTTACTTTATGTTTGATTTAATCAGCCGGAACGATCCGCCTCCGATCACGCATCCGGGATTCTTCTATGGATTTGCGGGGGC
>DATHRB010000008.1:0-27441 GCA_035482155.1 Verrucomicrobiia bacterium
AAGTGGGGTGGCTGTTCACCTTTACTGGAGCCGCCTACAACCTTTGCCGATTGCGAAACCTAATGGCCTGAGCATGACCAGCGACGGCGACACAGGCCAACTGATCGAATCGCACGCGATCTAAATCGCTTCTGCGTCGAAGAACCAATGAACGTGAAAAGTAGAATCCGGTGCACAAGAAACCTGAATTTTCCACAAGCTGTTAGGAGGAAAATCCACTAACTGCCTTCTTATTTGGAGCTATGAGTTGCGCTTCTTGCTCCAAATTGACCTCCTATTCAGGATCAACACTCACCAGCGGTTCCCGAGCTACGGAATATGGGTCAATCCCCGCTTTGCTGTAGAAATTTGACGTGGCGCTTCATCAGCAGAGTCTGCGAAAGCGGAACCGTCGTCAGCACTCGGACGATGGTCTCGGAAGCGCGTCCTGCTCCGTAAGGATTGGCCATGCCAGCCAATGAGTCGCGAAATTCGCGCGTTCGTGCACGATCGATGGCCTGAAGAATCAAATTAGCATCGGCGTCCGCGTCCAAGACATTTCTCGGCCGCTCGCGACCTTGTTGCCGCAATCCCACGTTTACGGTAGGCAGCGCGAAGGAAGCGCTTTCCATGATTCCACTGCTCGAATTTCCAACCAACATATCGACCTGACGCAAAAGACTTAAGTACGTAACCGTGTCTAGATTGGTGAAGATTTTTCCGTGTCCCCGGCTCGCGATGAACGATTTTGTCCGCTCTGCTAATTCCCTGCTCCCGGCGTCAGCGTTTGGGTAGCAGAACAGGATTTGTTCTCTCAGATTACCAAGTGCCGTGAATACAGCTTCAACTTCTTGAAGAGTGTCGCGAGCGATGGTCACCGGGTGGTAAGCGACAAGTATGGTTGGCGTTTGAATATTAAGCTGCAGTCGTTTTTCGATTTCCTCGCGGGTCAACAGCGGTTGCCGGCGAAGATGGTCCAGTGAGGGAGCGCCGGCGCGGTGCACGCGCCACTCTTCTTCCCCCAAGGCGATCACTCGCTCACGCGCCGCAAGCGTGGAAGTAAAATGGATATGGCTTAACTTGGTCAGAGCATTCCGCACCGCATCGTCGATCGCTCCTTCGCTGATCTCCCCGCCCTCGATGTGTGCCACCGGAATACGCAGCGCCAAAGCGACTGCTGCGGGAGCCAGCATTTCGTAACGGTCGGCGATCAACAAAAGCAAGTCTGGCCGCATTTTGCCCAACAGGTCAGCAAGACTTAATGTCGCTACCCCAATGGTCTTAGCCATCCCTACATCGCTGTCCGAACTGAGCAAGCACTCGATTCGCGAGTCGATCTTAAATCCATCTTTCTCAATTTCCTGCACGGTGTTCCCAAATTCAGGCGATAGATGCGATCCGAGAGCAATAATCCTTAGATCTACATTTTCGTTGTCCGATAAATCTCGCAACGGCCAATATAAATGGCTGTAGTCGGCTCGCGAAGTGGTGAGTACTGCAATGATTCTCTTCATTAAACTAAGCGGAAGCGTGCGCAGTTGCACTACGCAGTAATCTGGTCGGCCGGTAAGTAGGAACGATTCTGCAAAGTATTTCGATCATGGAAGTAAGGTCACGCTGCTGCACGCTGTTTGACAGCTTGTCCATATCAAGATGCAAGCCAACATCCGATATTTTTTTGTTGGTTACTCGCGAGAGTCTCCGGTCGATCGTTGGCTCCGCCGTCTCTTCTTCAGAAAGAAAAACTTCTGCCATTTTGTCGCCGGCTCGCAGACCGGTAAACGTTATGGGTATCGTGTTCTCGACGGCTGACTGGTCTTGACTTATCAAATGTTGGGCGATGTCTACAATTTTCATCGGAGCGCCCAATTGAGGAATGAAAATCCCTCCTCCTTCGAATGCCGCGGCCAGGAATATCAATTCGACGGCCTCGTCTATTTTTAAGAAGTATCTCGATACTTCCGGATGTGTGACTGTAACCGGACCACCGTGTGAGATTTGACTTAAAAACGTCGGGACTACACTGCCCTGCGAGCCCCAGACATTCCCGAGCCGGATTGCGCTCATGCGCGTCCCGGAGTTATCCAAATTCAGCAACGCAAGCTCGGCAACCCGCTTTGACGCACCCATAATGCTGATGGGATCGACGGCCTTGTCGGTGGAAATCATCACCATGTTTGCCACGTCTGACGCGCGCACGAGTCTGGCCAAGTAGTAAGTTCCCAAAGCATTGTTGGCCACCGCGGCGATAGGATTGGTCTCCATCAGCGGAACATGCTTGAAAGCAGCGGCGTGATACACAACGTCGGGACGATAACGTTGCAGAACTTCGGATAATAACTTCGTGTCGCGAATGTCGCCGAGCACGGAGGTGTACAAATCACGAGCGGCGCGGCCAGCCAACTTCAAATCGATTTCATTCAGATTTCGCTCGGAGTGGTCCAGAAGAATCAAATGACCGGGTTTCAGTTGAACAATGGATTCGGCCAACGCCGAGCCGATGAAACCGCCCGCGCCAGTCAGCAATATTGTCTTGCCGGCAATAACCTTTCCTGCTTGATTTTCTAGCGCCAATAGATTACTCAACCCGTCAGGACATTGCGCATGTCACGCGCACACCTACGTAAGTACTCATCGTAGAACGAAAGGCTCAAGCGGTGCACCCCGGAGGTCGGCTGTTTACGTGAACTCGGAGAAACACGCCGTGGTGCCGAAGCTACTTCCAGGTGCCGAGTAGCCGTCGAACCAAGACGAGTTGCCCGAGGTGGTATGCGTTATGGTCGCCTGCGAGCAATGCTTGCCGCAAAATAGTTTGCCCATCGCCATGGGGGATCTTGGCGAACAAGTCCGTTGAATCATCCGCTAGAAGTTTAGTGAGTCGTGTCATGTCGCTGCGAAATGCCTGAACACTCTTGTCCCAAGCCTTCTCGTCCGGCGGCGCGGCTTTCGGCCAATAACCTTCCGGCCACTTGGGCGATTTATGTTTTGGATTGATTGCAAATTCAAGGATGTCCCATTGAGCGATGCGCAGGTGCTCAAGCAGTTGCCACGGAGAGTGCTCGGCGCCTTTGGGAATTTTGCCCTGAACGGCTGCAGGTATATTGACCACGGCGTCATCGAACGTCGCGTGGGCTTCGCCGCCCTCGAGCATCTTGATCAGATGATTTCTTAATGATTTATCGGTGTCCATGTACGTAAAAATACTTCCTTTTCGCCGTTCTGCCAATCGAGAGCATGCTTACGCGGCTTCCATGGGCAGACCTACGTAGTTTTCCGCGAGTGTTTGCGCGGCGGCGCGCGAGCTTGTGACATAATCCAGCTCCGCTAGTTGACGCCGTTCGTCAAATGGATTTGTCGACGCATGCTGATGCAGCATTGAAGTCATCCACCAGGAGAAGCGCTGCACTTTCCAAACCCTGCGCAAACAGATTTCTGAATATCGCTCAAGCAGTTCCATCTTGCCTGACTTATAAAATTCCGTGAGACCCCTCACCAGCACTCGAACATCGGCAATGGCCAGATTGAGACCCTTGGCTCCTGTAGGCGGAACAATATGTGCGGAATCTCCAGCGAGAAATAACCTGCCGAATTGCATTGGTTCAGCCACAAAGCTACGCATTCCCGTCACGCTTTTTTGCAGGATGGGCCCTTCCGTCAGTCGCCAGTATTTCGATAATTCGAAGCGGCGTTGAAGCTCGGCCCAGATTCGCTCATCGGGCCACTCGCTCAAATCCTCATTGGGAGAGCACTGCAGGTACAGCCGACTGATTTCCGGAGAGCGCATGCTGTGCAGCGCGAAGCCTCGTTCGTGGTGGGCGTAGATCAGTTCCTCGGAAGAGGGAGCGGCTTGCGCGAGAATTCCCAGCCAGCCGAAAGGATAAATCTGTTCATATGCGGTGATTACGCCTTCGGGAATGGATGGCCGGCAAACTCCGTGAAAGCCATCACAGCCGGCGATAAAATCGCAGCTCAATTCATGCGTTTTTCCCTCATTCTCAAAATGGATTGAAGGTGTTCGCTCGTCGAGTCCCTGGATGCGGACATCTGCGGCTTCAAATATAATTGGACCTCCGGAAGACAGGCGCGCCGCCACCAGATCCTTGATTACTTCATGTTGGGCATAGATGACGACACCTTTACCCCCCGTAAGCTCGCGAAAGTCGATGCGGTGGCCGGTGCCTCTAAACCTAAGCTCGATTCCCCCGTGGAAAAGCCCTTGGCGCTTCAGTCGTTCACCGACACCGGTCTCGACCAGCAGGTCGACCGTTCCCTGCTCCAACACGCCGGCGCGAACGCGCTCTTCGATGCGTTTTCGGCTGGAGGCTTCCAAAACGACCGACTCGATGCCGTGAAGATGCAGCAAGTGAGCAAGCATCAACCCAGCGGGACCAGCCCCTACGATTCCGACTTGTGTGCGTGTTTTCATTAAGTTACGGAATTGGGAATGACCTTCACCTTTTTCGAAGCGTCTGCCGGTTGGCTACCACCCTGCCGCCTGTAAGGTCTTAAATTATCAACAATCAGGGGGTACCTATCTTTCAAACCATTGCATGCTCAAAGTATCATGGTAGCTAGCCTGACCCGTCTCACTCCTCGGAGACGTTCCATTGGCGCACAGCGAATAGATGCCTGAGAAAACTGCTCAATCCGCGAATACGCCCGAACCCAAACGGAAATTCAACTTATCAACTAAGTTGAGGATCGTCGATCTTCTCCGCCCACACTGGACGGCTTTGACGCTGGCGTTGCTCGCTGTTCTCGGAGAGACCCTGACCGATGTGCTGGAACCTTGGCCAGTCAAGATCGTCGTCGATAACTTGCTACAACATAAGCGCTTGCCCAACTGGATCGGTCGGCCGGTTATGGCTCTTTTCGGGGACAACCAGATTGCCATCCTGAACTTTGCGGTCGCGGCCGTTGCGGCCATTGCCATTGTCGGAGCTCTCAGTTCCTATGCCGAAAAGTATCTTACAACCAGCGTCAGCCAGTGGGTTACTCACGATTTGCGGCGCATGTTGTATGGCCACATTCAAAGGCTCTCCCTTGCGGAGTATGACGAAACGCGCACCGGCGATTTGATCTCCCGTGTAACCAGCGACATCAATGCTGTTCAGGATTTTGTCAACACGGCATTGCTGGGCATGATCGTCAATGTTCTTACGCTGGTGGGCATGATTGGCGTGATGTTTTACATCAACTGGCGTTTTACGCTGATAGCCTTGTCCGTTTCGCCGATTCTTTTTGCCTTTGTGTACGTATTTACCCGCCGAATCAAAAAATTCTCGCGCGCTGTTCGAAAGAAAGAAAGCGACCTTACCTCCGTAGTTCAGGAGGTCTTTACCTCTATTCGCGTGGTGAAAGCCTTCGCCCGCGAAGACTACGAGCAGGAACGTTTCGAAGAAAAAAGCCTGGAAAATGTGGAAACCGCGCTAAAAGCGCGCAGCCTGAAAGCGAAGCTGGCGCCTATGGTGGAGGTTATTGTAGCCATTGGTACCTGCTTAGTCCTGGGCTATGGGGCTCGCCTTGTGCTGCGCGGGAGCCTTAGCGCTGGCGTACTCATCGTTTTCTTGCTGTACCTGGGCAAGATGTACAAGCCCATGCGCGACCTGTCCAAGATGACGGACACGGTTTCGAAAGCGACCGTGGGTTACGAACGAATCCAAGAGGTTCTCGAAATCGAAAGCAAAGTTCGAGATTTGCCGAAAGCAAAAAAAGCTCCCAAGTTCAAAGGCAAAATCGAATTTGAACACGTCAGCTTCAGCTACGACGCCGGCAACCTGGTATTGAGAGACATTAATTTTTCGATTCAGCCCGGACAAATCGCAGCATTGGTGGGTCCTTCCGGCACTGGTAAGACCACCGTAATCAGCCTAATCCCGCGCTTTTATGACCCGACCAGCGGGAAGGTAAAAATCGACGATCATGACGTCCGCGAGTACACCCTGAAGTCGCTGCGCCAGCAGATCAGTTTCGTATTGCAAGACACGCTGCTGTTCCACGCCACAATTTGGGAAAACATCGCTTATGGATGTCCGGATGCTCCGCGCAGGAAGATCGAGGAGGCTGCACGACTAGCCAACGCTCACGAGTTCATTGAAAAAATGCCCGAAGGCTATGACACCATGGTTGGTGAACGAGGAATTTCGCTTTCGGGCGGGCAGCGACAGCGAATTGCCATCGCCCGTGCGATTATTCGCGACACCCCCATACTCATCCTTGACGAACCTACTTCCGGACTCGACGCGGCTTCGGAACAGACGGTGATCGAAGCGCTAGACCGCTTGATGAAAGGACGGACTACATTACTCATCGCCCATCATCTTGGGACCATCCAACACGCAGACTGTATTTTTGTGATCAAAGATTCCGAGCTCGTGGAACAAGGCACTCATGAGGAGCTTCTTGCAGCCGGAGGAACTTATGCGGAACTTTACAAGATTCAAACTTCACAGGGCGCCGAGCACGAGCACTCCGCCGTGGACCACGCCGCTGAAAAACCGGTCGCATAACTTGTTTGGACTTCTCATTCCCGGGAGCTGGAGTATCCGACAGATCTGTCCTTTTTCGTTGATTTGTCTGGCAATCCTCCTTTTCGGAACTGCCACTTCCCTGCCCGCCCAGGACGAACCGAAACAGGATGAACCACAACAGCAGGACGAATCCAAAGAAGACAAACAGCAAGGGAAGAAAGAAGAGACAAATTCAGAGAAGAGAGAAGAGAAACATAAGAAGGGGGAACCAATTCCCCAGCTCAGGGCGGTGATTTGGCACCCGACCATCGATGTTAATCAGTTGAATCTGTTTTATGGTGCCGGAGGCCAGGAAGATGCGCCATCCCCTGACGCCAAATATAAATTCAAAAAGGAAGACATGAACGGCACCAGCCCGAAGTTTGATGTCGAGGACGACAAAGGTATCAAGTGGCGGGTCAAGCTCGGACAGGAACCGCGAGCGGAAACCGCCGCCACCAGATTGCTCTTCGCCGCGGGATACTTCGTGGACGAGGATTATTACATTGACGAATTACATGTCGAGGGATTGCCAACGTTAAAGCGTGGCCAATTATTTGTTACTGCCGACGGCATCGTGCACGGCGCGCGCCTCGAACGGAAAATGAAAGAGATTAAGAAACTCGGAACGTGGGACTGGTTCAAGAATCCATTTGTGGGCACCAAAGAATTCAACGGCCTTCGAATCATGATGTCCCTGGTTAACAACTGGGATTTAAAAACCATCAATAATTCGATTTACGAAGTCAACGACGAAGCCGAATACGCGGTCAGCGACGTGGGCGCGACGTTCGGCAAGACCGGGGACCCGCTTCATCGCTCCAAAAGCGTCTTAAAAGATTATGAAGATTCCAAGTTCATCGACAAGGTCAGCGGCGATTTCGTGGACTTCGTCATGCATAGCCGCCCACCATTACTAGCCGCTATTAACATACCGAATTATGAAAAACGCACGCACATGCAGGACGTAACCAAACATATCCCTCGGGCGGACGCGAAATGGCTAGGCGAACGACTTTCCCAACTTACCGAGCAACAAATTCGCGATTGCTTCCGGGCCGGTGGATACACTCAGGAAGAGATCGACGGCTACTCTGCGGTAATTCAAAATAGAATTGCGGCATTGAATGCGTTGTGACCGCATGCGGTCTCTTTCAAGCGCGGCTCGAAAGCATCCCATTTAACTTATGCTCACAAATCATCATATGAGGGTAAACGTGCACGTCTCATCGTTCCGGATTTACTACCTGTGAAGCTAATTTATCAACCTCGCGATGGCGCCACTCCGCTTCTCACGGCCATCAAAAAAGCCAAAAAATCGATCGATATCGCGATTTTTCGATTTGACCGCACCGACGTTGAGGCGGAACTCAAAGCCGCCGCAGCAAGAGGCGTCAAGGTAACTGCGCTCATCGCTTACGTGAATCGCGGCGGCGAGAAACATCTTCGCGCATTGGAGATGCGCTTCCTCGACGCCGGGATAACGGTCGCACGCACCGCCGACGACCTGATCCGCTATCACGACAAACTGATCATTTTCGATCGCAAGACTCTGTTTATGTTGTCTTTCAATTTTACGCATCTGGATATTGACCATAGCCGCGGCTTTGGGATCATCACCAGCAACTCCAAAATTGTGCAGGAAGCAATAAAGTTGTTTGAGGCGGATTGTACCCGCACTTCCTACACTGCCGGTCTGGAAACATTTGTTGTTAGTCCCGTAAATTCCCGCAAGGTACTGACCACTTTCCTAAAGCGCGCTAAAAAACAGTTGCTTATTTACGATCCCGAAATCTCCGACCCGGAGGTTGTGCGCATCCTGCAGGAACGGGCCAAAGCCGGCGTTGAGGTCAGAGTCATAGGCAAAGCCTCCAAGCGACTTGGCTTAAAGGTAGTCAAGCTCACGAAAATCCGCCTGCACACTCGCACCATTCTGAAGGACGCCTCGCAAGCGTTTATTGGCAGCCAAAGCTTGCGGGAAGCGGAGCTGGACTCTCGCCGCGAAGTAGGCCTGATTATCCACGAAAAAAAAATTGTCAAACAATTGACCCAATGTTTCGAATCGGATTGGAGTTCCACGGATGCGAGCACTGATCGCGCTATGAAAAAGGACGAGCCGGAAGTGCCCAAGCAACACATTGTCCGAGCGACCAAGGTGCTTGCCAAAGAATTGCACCCGTTGGAGGCAACCGTTAAAAAGGCCGTAAAAAGAGTTGTTGCCGAAGCGGGTCAGGACGTACTCGGGGATAAGCGGGTGAAGACCACCGTCAAAAAAATGGTTAAAAAGGCCATCAAGCAGGCGGTCAAAGAAGTAGTGAATGGCACGAAAGATAATTGAGAGGTTTGGGAGGGCTATTGAAGAAACGGTCGCGCAGCGCAATTCAGGTCGGGTCGGCAGTACTGATCGCAGTTGTAGTTTTTGTTACTGAGCCGATTTACGCCTCTACGGGTCAAGGTTCTCCACCACAAAGTCCTCAAGTCCAAAATCAGCCGGCGCAGAACCCTGGGCCAGACTTAAAATCGTCCGGCTTCCAGGAATTTTCCGATCGCGTCCAGAAATATGTGCAACTACACAAGTCTGTTGAGGGCACTCTGCCGAAGCTCAAAGCAACTAATGAACCGGAGCTGATCGTCGCGCACCAGAAAATCCTGGCGCGCAAGATCAAGGCCGCCCGGGTGCACGCAAAACGAAGCGACATTTTCACTCCCGCTGCCAAAGAGGACTTTATAAAAGCCATCTCCAGTGAATTTCAAGGGCCGCAAGCCTCCCATGCGAAGGCAACCATCAAACAAGGCGCCCCTCTTAAACAAGTTCATCTGCACGTCAACGAAATTTACCCGGAGTCCCTCCCGTACACTTCTGTTCCACCGACCATGCTACAAAAACTTCCCAAATTACCCGAAGAAGTTGCCTACCGGGCGGTAAGCAGCGACCTTGTTCTTCTGGACGTTAAAGCCAATCTGGTTGTGGATTACCTGCCCGGGATTCTTTCCGTTGAGGCTCAGAACGGGCAATGATTCTACGATGTCGATTTTTCCTCATCGGACTTTTTCTTGCTTTTGCGACCGCCCAAGGCGCCGACCAATTCAAATTCCCTCTTAAGTCCAACTCCGTTCGCTTCGCAGCCATCGGAGACATGGGCACCGGCGGTAAACCTGAATTTCAAACCGCCGATCAGATGAATGAGCAGCGCAAGACTTTTCCTTTCGATTTTGTAATTGCGCTGGGCGACAACCTCTATGGTGGTCACTCACCCGCTGACTTTGAAAGGAAATTTGCCACTCCGTACAAGGCTCTGTTGGATGCCGGAGTCAAGTTTTACGCCGCTCTCGGCAATCACGACGACGCTAGCGAGCGTTTCTATAAGCCATTCAACATGAACGGGGCAAATTACTATTCTTTCAAAAAAGGAAACGTCCGTTTTTTCGCTTTAGATAGCAACTACATGGATCCCAAGCAGCTGGACTGGTTGCAGAAACAATTGCAAAGCGCAGATAGCAAGGAATGGAAGATCTGTTTCTTCCATCACCCGCTGTATTCATCCGCTCGCAAGCATGGCCCCGCCACCGACTTGAGGCTTTTATTAGAGCCGATATTTGTGAAATACGGCGTTAACGTCGTGTTCGCCGGCCATGAGCATATATACGAGCGCGTTGTTCCGCAAAAAGGCATTTACTACTTTACAGAAGGCTCCTCCGGCCAATTACGCGGCCATGGATTAGAGCGTTCTAGTATCACTGCGGCCGGTTTCGACACCGATCGTGCGTTCATGCTCGTGGAAATAGCCGAAGATCAAATGTATTTTGAAACCGTATCAAGGCCCGGAACGGTCGTCGACTCTGGCGTCATTCAACGCCAGCAAGCGGCCAGCGTCGCCAAACCCTAGGATCCCTGCAGCCGTTTAACGCAAAGCATTCTCGGTCTTGCGCTGGCGTTTCATCGCGTACATGGCGGCATCCGCCGCGGAAACCAAAGATTCCACGTTGTCTCCGTCCAGGGGATATACCCCCACCCCGACGCTGACGGAAATTCGCGGCCCATTGCCATCTTCCGCGATGCTGGTACTGATCCGGCGCGCTACAGAGTGCGCAGCTTCCCTCCCGGTTTCCGGAAGCAGGAGGGCAAATTCATCTCCTCCGAACCTCGCGGCGGTATCTATATCTCGGCAAAACAACGTTAAAGCGTCGGCGGTCCGGCAGAGCGCCTGGCTCCCGGTCATGTGCCCGAAACTGTCGTTAAGCTGCTTTAGACTGTCCATATCGAACAGCAGAAGAGAAAATTCCCTCCCGGTGCGGTTTGAACGTCTGATTTCCATGTCCAGCGCATCGATTAAATGCCGGTAATTGGCCAGTCCAGTCAGTGGGTCGCTGGCCGCCAGGCGTCGCAAGTGATCCTCCAACTCCCGCTGCTTGGTTATGTCTTCGACGATGACTTCGTACGCGTACATTTGGCCATGTTCACTTAGCACTTCCTGCGCGCTCAGTCTAACCTTAATAGTCGACCCATCTTTCCGAGTCCACTCCGCCTCCACGGGATCCACCGCGCCATCCTGTGATTTTCCTAGAAGCTGCCCACGCTTCGCTGGATCAGCAAAGGTACTGCCGGCCAGATTAACCTCCAGTAATTCTTCCTTGGAGGGATATCGCAACATTTTCAGCAGTGCCCGATTCACGTCGAGGAATGCACCTTCAAGGTCACACCGGCATATTCCATAGCTTTGGTTTCCAGCCAAGGCGCGATACTGGGCCCGCAGTCGCCGTAACTCCCGCTCCGCACGGTCCCGCTCATGACGCAGTGATCGCTCGTTCAGGGCTCTGCGAACAGCTACTGGCAGATGCCCGATGGCGTCGGTGTGCACGCAGTCAAATGCCCCTCGGAGCATAAGATTTGCTGATTCCTCTTTCGATATATTGTCCACCAGCAGAATGAGCGGCAGGTCTTTAGGGAGTTCAGTGGCTAAGGCACAGACATCGCCTCCGTTTGCCGAATCCGAACCATACTGGCAAACTGCGATATCGAATGATTGTCGCTGAGGGTGATTAACTAGCTGGTTTGCATCTGTGACGACATGAGCATCTACCGCAAATCCGACGCGCTTCAATTCCTGCACGCTTCGCTCGACCAGCGACTGGTCGCCATGAGCAAAAATAATTCGTACCGTCGGCCGTCTAGCCTCGTCAATATTCAGGGGCCTGGATGCGACCTGCGTGGCGTTTTCTAGTTTGGATTGCGAAGGCAACGTTTTGACCCCAAACCCTCTTAGAAGCAACCGCTTAGAAGCGCCCTTCCGTTCCAGAGGACCACATCGGATAGACCGGAACAATCGGGCTTTCTCCTCATGGTTAACAACCGGGTACGGGAGCCGTAAACCTACCCTGCTAGTAGTCCGCAATTGCAGCGGGGCAGCCCGCCCCTAATAACCCTCTATGTCACAATAACTGTCTCACTGCGGATATTCGAGAGCGATAGTAATTCGGTACTACAGGAAATCCCCACTTCCCACGGATTGCGGATTGTGGGACAGTATGGTCCCGGTTGACTCGCCCGAGACGTCCCCCTGGCCCAACGGTTAATCGATTGTGGGTGATCTACTCGTGTATAAGAGTTTTTTTGGACTTAAGAAAAACCCGTTCAACGTAAACCCTGACCCCTCTTATCTTTACCTGACACCTCAAACCGGGCGCACTCTTGATGAATTGACCTATGGCGTTGAGACCCGCAAGGGCTTAATGCTATTGACCGGCGAAGCTGGCACCGGGAAAACCACCCTCGTCAATCATCTGCTCCTCTGGCTGGAGCATAAACGCGCTCGCACCGCATTTATCTTTAACTCTCATCTGGACTCCGAGCAGTTGTTTGACTTCATTTTTTCCGAATTTGAAATTCCGGTTACTCCGCAGGCGAAAGCCAATCCGTTATTGGCCTTTAACGATTGGTTGTTGGCTCGCTACAGGGCGAATGATTTGGTCGTTCTGATCGTTGACGAAGGGCAGGGATTGCCTATCCATGTACTTGAAGAGATTCGCCTTTTATCGAACATGGAGCTTCCCAACGAAAAGTTACTGCAAATTATCCTGGTCGGCCAGCCTGAACTGGACGCGAAATTAAGGCGTCCGGATCTGCGACAGCTTCAGCAGCGCATTGGCCTGCGCTGCAAGACGGCACCGCTTACCTTGGAAGAAGTCGCGGGGTATATCGAAAATCGGTTACATACTGCGGGCGCGGGGAACAATTTGGTCTTCGAGGCTGACGCCGTCGAGGCGGTGCACAATTATTCTGGGGGCATCCCGAGAGTCATAAATTTGCTGTGCGAGAACGCGCTAATCAGTGCCTACGTAGAACATACCAATGTGATTTCTGCGGCATTGGTTGCGGAAGCCGCGCGTGAATTGCAGTTCGACACCTTCAGGCCGGTCGCGCCGCCCCGATTGCGCACTATGAATGCGCCGTCAGATGTAGCAGCAGACTTGCATTCCATTCTGGCCAAGATCAAAGCGGACGCCGACGCGTGGCAAGACAAACCCAAGGCTACACCTTATCTCGTGACTGCCCAAAAAACCGTCATCAATCATCAGGGTGATGCATTCAGCGCCGGGGACTCCGAAACAAGCGGCACCAGGGTAAATATCCCCCCAACTTCCAAATCACTGAGCCCTGAATACGCAGCGCCGCGAGTGCGCGGCTGGAAACGTGATCCCACGGCACATTACTTCTCCGCGAACCTGCCTTCCACTCGCGCGTTGCGCGCTATCAATAATCTTCGAGCTTCTCTTGAACCAGCCATTGGCGCTATCAAGAAATACAATCTCGAGGAAAAACTGAGGCTGTACGCCAAGTTCGTCCGGATTCACGGGTACGAACCAACGCTTCGCTCCATCAGAAATCTGAAGTTGGAAACGACTAGGAGACGAGGCGCGAAACGCGTTCACGTCCACGGAATAAAACCAGCAATGCGGCCGGTTGGAAGCTTGGACTTAGACCGCAAATTAAAAAAGCATGTGCAAACTGTCCGGAACGTTACTGGACCGCGTCTGGCTAGTTTCAGGACTCACATCAAAACCGGCTTTCACACTGCTCGAAATCGCGTGACTCTGCTTGTAGATTCGCTACTGGGTTGGTGGCAACGTAATTTTAACGAAGAGGCTTACGGGAAAACGTTAATTGCGAGTTCTTTGGCTTTTTGTCTCCTGCTTGAGATCCTTCTTCGGATGAACCTGGCACAAGCGTCGCAGCATTCTGGCCGAATAATAATTCGCGGCGTGGGAATTCTGATGTGCGGCATTTATCTGGCCGCCGGACTTCCAATTTTACTACGAGCGCGTCGCAAACTTTGGGCTGACACTTCTGTGGTGTTGGCCAGAGCCTCGCGTTGGTTACGCGCTCCGATAGCAATGCAGAGCCGGGTATCTCCATTGGAGACCCGGGCGCTAAGTTCCGTCGCGGGAAAGATACATACTCACCGGCGAGCGTGACCCCGTGCGTTTTTTTTAGCGCGGCTCGCCACTTACCGATCCGGCCAGATCAAGCTGGACATCCACGACCGGCTTAACCTTTAGCAAGAAATTACTGGGGTTTTTTAAACCCCACGCTATGTAAGGAACTTCGAAAGCTGCCGTCCCTTTCCACTGCCCTTCTGTTAGCGTTGCTTGAGTGGGCACGTTGAGCTCGTGATCAGTCCCGTGTAAAGAAAATATTCCATGGAGCTTCAAGCTGGAATTTCCTTGCGCAACCACGGTCCCGTCGGCGTGGTCTGGCCGAAACACCACCTCTGAATATTGGCCGCTTTCGAGTATTTCCTTGTGCATCCGCCGGTCTCGACTGTCGTTACCGCTCTCACCCGAAGTAGCATCCACCACAATTTCGCCGCTGGCTTTTCCCGTCGCGGGGTCGACCGACAAGGTTCCGCGCTTCACGTGAAACGTTCCGTGGACCGTATGTAAACTGGATTCCACACTCCAATGCACGGTGCTTTTTACGGGGTCCACAGACAACACAAGTTGCGCCGCAGCTCGTGTCGCAGGTGAACTTTGCTGCGAAGGAGCGGCTTGGCGACCCGGCATTGCTACACCGAGAAGCACACCCACCGCGAACCAATTCCTTAGCGCATACATCATGTTTGGAAATCCTGACTCATGCCGCCAGAAATCTCCAGCCGAGTAACGCGCCCGTGACGGCAAAGTGTGCCGGCGAAGTTTGGCCCACGTGAATGGATATCAATCGCGCGAAAACCTCGGGATTTTGTCTAAAAACGGCTAGAGTTCTGCGACGAAGACGCGTGCGTCCATCAAGCGACAGCAGCAGTCGCGCCATAAACGTCGGACGCCGGGCAAATTGGCGATGAGCTTTTTGATACAAGTCCAGGCAGTCTTTCTCCATGGCCTCAGCCAACGCCATCGCTTGATGAAAGCTCAGGCTCAATCCTTCGCCGGTGATAGCATCGACGCTTCCCGAGGAATCCCCAATGAGCGCCACATTGCCACGACAAACGCGCTTCAGCCGATGCATCGTTGAAATCGTGCCGCGAGCCGGCCGCGAAAGCCTTTCACCGTTCAACCGGTTTGCCAGTTGCGGAAATTCTTTAAGAGCAACTGGAATGTCGCGGTTTTGGTTTCGAGATGCCATCACCACGCACACTTCATTCGCGGATACTGGCGTAACGTAAGCTTGCGCGTTCTCAGCCCAGTGAATTTCCACATATTCCGACCAAGGCGCAACATCGAAGTGTGCGCGCCACGCAAGTCGAGATTGTTTTTGGTTGCAAGAATCTAACCCAGCCCACCGCCTGACCCGCGACTGGCCACCGTCCGCGCCTATGATCCATTTGGCCAGGACGAAGTGTCCTCCCGCAAGGTTTACGCCATTTTCGCGGATGCCGGTCACCGGCGTTTCCCAAAGAAACTGAACGCCCAAGGCCCCTGCCTGATTCAACATTTTTTTGTGCAGTATTGGGCGGCGCAATCCCACGCCTGGTCCAGTCGGAAAACGCGCTGTTGCTGACTTTTCTTTTTCCAGAAATTTTATCCCCTGGAGCGGATACCCCTCACCCGGCCCAATCTCCACACCAAGTTGTTGCAGCGCGGCAATCGAATCCGGCATCAAGCCCTCGCCACAGGGCTTATCAATCGGGGGTTTGTTTCCATCTGCGACGATCACCCGGAAACCTCGACGTCGCGCCGCGATTGCTGCGGCTAAACCCGCAGGACCGCCTCCGATCACGAACACGTCCGTGCCATTGACCATAAATCGTCCGCTTTCCTCGAGCTTCAGGTTCCACTTGGAGGGTTGTTGTTAATGATGCCGCAAAGGGGGCACGAGATGCTTTTGCGTAAAGAACTTTGTCACTGGTATATAAGCTATATTAATCTGATGATTGAAAAGTATTAATTTGATCTATATGTGCTTTGGGCTCATTCTGAGTTTACGGATCAGCTTGTTACTGGGCCGGTCTGGATGAGCCGGGACGTGGGGATCGCTTCACAAGTCCACTAAATTAATTGTGCTCATAAGAACATCAACAGTGCAAATGGAGAAAATTTAATTGAGTGATTCGCTCCCCAGGCCTCGTAGTCACACCCTTGTGGATGGCGCCCACCGTTCCCCGGCGCGCGCGATGCTTCGCGCGTCCGGCATGAATAATGGAGACTTCAAGAAACCACTCATTGGTGTGGCCAACACCTGGATTGAAATCGGCCCGTGTAACTACCATCTTCGCGAGTTGGCAAAACATGTGAAGGACGGAATTCGCGCTGCCGGTGCTGTCCCGCTGGAGTTCAATACAGTGTCAATTTCCGACGGCATCACCATGGGCACGGAAGGCATGCGCGCGTCGCTTATCAGCCGTGAAGTGATCGCGGATTCCATCGAGCTGGTCACCAGAGGCAATCTTTTCGACGCCCTCATCGTGCTGGTGGGCTGCGACAAAACCATTCCGGCAGGAATTATGGCATTGGCTCGTCTGAATATTCCCGGGATGATTTTGTATGGCGGTTCCATCGCCCCAGGCCAGTTTGAAGGTCATTCCGTTACCATCCAGGATGTCTTCGAGGCTGTGGGCACTTATGGCCGCGGGGAAATGAGCGAGGAGCGTTTGACCGCGCTAGAAAACGTTGCGTGTCCGGGAGCTGGCGCCTGCGGCGGCCAATATACCGCCAATACCATGGCGCTGGTTTGCGAATTTCTTGGCGTGGCGCCCATGGGACTTTCCAGTACCCCTGCCACCAACGAGGCAAAAGCCGAAACCGGTCGTCGCGCCGGAGAACTAGTCGTTGACCTCCTTCGCAGGAATGTTTTGCCATCGCAAATCATAAACAAGGCCTCCATTGAAAACGCTATCGCCGGTGTAGCGGCTACAGGCGGCTCAACCAACGCTGTTCTGCATTTGCTGGCGATCGCCAACGAAGCGAAGCTGCCGTTGTCCATCGATGATTTTGACCGCATCAGTTCGCGTGTTCCGATCCTTGCTGATTTAAAACCTGGGGGAAAATTTGTCGCTACCGACCTTTACGCAGCAGGCGGCACTGCGCTCGTCGCAAAGCGCCTGCTTGAAGCTGGATTATTGCGCGGGGACTCCATCACCGTTACAGGCCGCACCATCGCCGAAGAAGCCAACACCGCAAAAGAAGCGCCCGGACAGGAAGTCGTTCGTAAGCTGAACGCGCCGCTCAAGCCCACCGGTGGCTTGGTCATCTTAAAAGGCAATCTTGCTCCTGAAGGGTGCGTGGTCAAAGTCGCGGGTCACAACGTTCAAAAGTTCAGCGGCACTGCTCGTGTTTTTGATAGCGAAGAAGCGGCGTTCCAAGCGGTAGAAAATCGCTCCGTTATAGCCGGGGACGTCATGGTGATTCGTTACGAGGGGCCCAAAGGCGGCCCGGGAATGCGCGAGATGCTCGCGGTTACAGCGGCGTTGGTCGGTGCCGGCCTCGGCGACAGCGTTGCCCTTCTAACCGACGGCCGATTCTCCGGTGCCACCCACGGGCTCATGGCTGGTCACGTTGCTCCCGAAGCAGCTAACGGTGGCCCTATCGCAGCCGTCGCCGAAGGCGATACTATCGTGTTCGATCTGCCGTCGCGCACATTAAATTTGGAAATCAGTAGTGCGGAAATGCAACGAAGGCTGGCGTCCTGGCGCGCCCCTGTGCCGCGCTACACTTCCGGTGTGATGGCCAAGTATGCGCTGCTGGTTTCGTCATCGGCTTTAGGAGCCATCACCGTTGTTCCGCAATTACTGCCGTCCGCGATGCAACCTGGGACGAATGCGAGGACCTTATGAAGTTAACCGGCGCGGAAATTCTTTGTGAATCGCTGACCAGGCTCGGCGTGAAGCACATCTTTGGCTATCCCGGTGGCGCGATTTTGCCGGTCTACGACGCACTTGGAAAATCGAAATTGCACCACGTATTAGTGCGTCATGAGCAAGGGGCCACGCACATGGCCGACGGCTACGCGCGGGCCAGTGGCGACGTAGGCGTTGCAATGGCTACTTCCGGTCCTGGCGCCACAAATATGGTCACCGGTATAGCTACCGCCATGCTTGATTCTTCGCCCGTGGTTTGTATCACCGGTCAAGTGAGCAGCAAGGTTTTGGGCTCCGACGCGTTTCAGGAAATAGATATAACCGGCATCACCATGCCGATTACCAAGCACAACGTGGTAGTGACCCGCGCCGAGGATATTGCTCGCACTGTTCGTGAAGCCTTCCTGATCGCCGCGTCCGGGCGCCCCGGTCCGGTTCTGGTGGACATCACCAAGGATGCGCAGCAGGCTTCCTGCGAGTTCGATTGGGATACTTCCGCCCCAAAACTCCCGCCAAAGCGTCAGCGAATCAATTACGATCAGGCGGAATTCGATCGCGCGGTGGAATTGCTGAACTCCGCAAAGCGTCCGCTCATCCTCGCTGGACACGGCATCATCGTTTCGGGCGCGATGAAAGCATTCGAGCAATTCGTGCACGCCGGAAATTACCCAGTAGCCATGACGCTGCTCGGCATCGGCTGCTTCCCCGCCAAAGATCCTCAAAACCTCGGCATGATGGGCATGCACGGAGAAGCCTGGGTCAACAACGCCATTCAGGAATCCGATCTGCTGATCGCCGTGGGAATGCGGTTCGATGACCGCGTGACCGGGGATTTGCGCACTTACGCGAAAAACGCCCGCAAGATTCACATCGAAATTGATCGCGCAGAGATCAACAAGAATGTGCCCGTGGACGCGGCGCTCGTTGGTGACGCGCGTGAAGTTCTGGAGAAACTCACTCCACACATCAAGACACGCGACCACGGCGTGTGGCTCCGACATATCCAGGAATCCAAGGGTGATTCCGCCGTGCGGGATATTCAAAGCCTGCCTGACAACGGTCACCTCTACGCCGCCCACGTCATCAACGACATCTGGAAAGAGACTCGCGGCGAAGCCATCGTGGTCACCGATGTTGGCCAGCACCAAATGTGGGAAGCGCAGTATTACCACCACAATTTGCCGCGCACCCTGATTACTTCCGGCGGTCTCGGCACCATGGGCTTTGCGCTGCCTGCTGCTATCGGTGTTAAATTTGCCAAGCCTGATGCGGAAGTGTGGGTCGTCGTCGGGGACGGCGGATTCCAGATGACCATGAGCGAGCTCGCCACCATCGTGCAGGAAAAAATCAACATCAAGATCGCCATCATCAACAACGGCTTCCTGGGCATGGTCCGTCAATGGCAGGAATTTTTCTACGACAAGCGCTATGTCGCGACTCCGCTTGTTGCTCCCGATTTTGCCGCGTTGGCCAACGCTTTTGGCATCCGTGGGGAACGCATCTCAACTCGAACTGAAGTAATACCCGCTATTCGTGCCGCGCGCCAATCCAACGAAACAGTACTCTTCGATTTCCGCGTGGAGCAGGAAGACTCCGTTTACCCCATGGTGGCAGCCGGCGCTTCTCTGCACGACATGATTCGCCGGCCCGATAGCCCGCTGGTGGAGACGGCGACTGAGCCATGAAAAAAATAGAGGAAACCATGCAAACACTGGTCGCGTACGTAGAAAACAAGCCAGGCGTGCTCAACCGCGTTTCTTCCCTGGCCCGGCGTCTGGCAATCAATATCGATTCCCTAACTGTGGGTCCCACGGAGAATGAAGAAATCGCGCGCATGACCATCGTCGCGCACACTGACGAAAAGGGTGCTCACCGGCTGGAGGCCAGCCTTGAAAAATTGGTGGATGTGCTGCTGGCTGAAAATATTTCTAATCGCTCCATCCTCGAACGCGATCTGGCGCTGATTAAAGTTCTGGCCGACCAGAAAAATCGCCCGCATCTGATGGAATTGATCAAAGTGTTCAGGGCCCGGGTCGTGGACGTTGCGCCAGAATCGCTGATCCTGGAAGTTTCCGGCACCGTCGATAAGATTGACGGCCTGCTTGAGGTTTTGCGCCCCTTTGGCGTTTTGGAAATGGCCCGTACCGGAAGAATTGCCATGACCCGCGGAGGCGATTTGCTTCGCCCGCCGGCTGTTAACGAACCGGAAGTCTCTGCAAATTCAGAGAATCGCGCCGTATCAACGGTCACGAACTGAAAAATATTTTGAACGCTATCGTAATTCTGTTGACCACCTAAAATTAATTGCGGCTGCGCAGGCCGCCTAAGGAAAAACATGGCAAAACTCTATTACGACGATTCCGGAGACTTATCACTCATTCAGGCAAAAAAGGTAGCCATCATTGGTTACGGCTCGCAGGGCCACGCACACGCCTTGAACCTGCGCGACAGCGGAGTGAATGTCCGCGTAGGTTTGCAACCCGGCAGTTCCTCGCGTGCCAAGGCAGAAAAGGATGGCCTGACCGTCAACACTCCGGCGGAAGCAGCCGCCTGGGCAGACGTCATCATGATTCTCACTCCCGATACCAAGCAGCCCAAGCTGTATCACGAAGCGATCGAGCCCAATCTCAAAGCTGGCAAGACGCTGATGTTCGCCCACGGTTTCAACATCCGTTTCGGAACAATCAAACCGCCCTCAGGCGTCGACGTTTCGATGATCGCTCCAAAAGCGCCGGGACATCGAGTCCGCGAAGTCTTCAGCGAAGGTGGCGGAACTCCGGCACTTCTCGCCGTGGAGCAAGATGCCAGCGGGACAGCAAAAGACTTAGCATTGTCCTATGCCAAAGCCCTCGGAAACACTCGCGCAGGCGTGCTGGAAACCACCTTCACCGAAGAAACAGAAACGGACCTCTTTGGCGAGCAGGCGGTCTTGTGTGGTGGTGTAAGCGAACTCATCAAAGCTGGCTTTGAGACTCTAGTCGCCGCCGGATACCAGCCCGAAGTCGCCTACTTCGAATGCATGCACGAATTAAAACTGATCGTCGACCTTATTTATCGTGGCGGTCTAAGCTACATGCGCTACTCCATCAGCGACACCGCGGAGCAAGGCGATTACAGCGCCGGACCGCGCATCATCAATGCCAAGACCAAAGAAGAAATGCGCAAAATTCTTGCCGAGATTCGCGACGGCAGCTTCGCCAAAAAATGGATTGAAGAAAACGAGCAAGGTTGTCCAAACTTTCTGGCTACCAGACAGCGCGAGCAAACCCATCCTATCGAGCAGTTGGGTCCGGAGCTTCGTGCCATGATGCCGTTTCTCCAGCCAATCACCGCTCCGGGCTTGGCCAAACCCGCGGCAGCCAGCAAAAAATAACAGTTAATTTGTAACTTTTTTGGCGATTCGTGGCTCGTGGCATTGACAGACCGGTAAATTTGAATAATTCTCAGACGCAATGAAATCCAAGCTTCAGAATTCTACTCCGCCACTTCCGGAACGTATCGACCAACTCAGCATCAAACGTCAGGAAATCATTCGTCCTATTCTTGAGCATCCCCGCGAATACGTATTGCTAAGCGTTCGCGCGCTAGCTCAACGCCTGGGCACCGATCCGGCCACCATCGTACGCATCGTTCGGGGTCTGGGATTCGACAGTTATCGCGATTTTCAACATCACCTTCACGAGTTATCTCTCGCCTTCGCCACTTCTCTGGATACCATGCGTGCAGGCGGCCAGGACGGCGGTATGCCTGGCTATATTCGCGAAGCCCTCGAGCAGGAAATAAAAAACCTGCAGGGCTTGAAGAATAGTCTGGACGCGCGTCGCTTGGTTGCTTTAGCCAAGCGAATTTATGCCGCGCGTAAAATCATTCTCATTGCCGGTGACCTGGCCGCCTACTTGGCGCACTATTTCGAATACCAGACTAGTGTGGTCGGCTTGCCGGTCTTCGCGGCCACTTCCTACGGACGAATCGCTCATCTGGCGCGTACGGCAACCAAGCAGGACTTGGTCATCGCTATCAGCTTCCGCCGCGGACTGCGTCAGACCGTGGAAGGCGCGCAATTAGCGCGAGCCAAGGGCGCGTATTGCGTCGGCATTGCAGACACATTTCTTTCGCCGCTGGCCCGAATATGCGACGAAATATTTTTGGCTTCAGTGGAATCCACTTCATTTGCTGCTTCGTTTACAGCCCCCATCGCGCTGCTCAATGCTATCGTCGTGACCTGTGCGCAATACCGGCGCGCGGAAACAATGGTGTTAGTAAAAGAGCTAGCCGAGGAACAACGTAAAGGTTTTCGCTGGTACACAGCATAGACCTCATCTCCTCCCTGTTCGAATAAATCAAATCAACCTTGTTCCGAAATTACCTGTTCCGGATATTATCTAAGCGTCGAACGCCTGAATTGCGGGCGCGCAAACAATCCATTTTTTACCTGAGGGCGTGCCGGCACATGCAACGATGCGCAGTTAATTTTCTGGAGGGATTTGAAACTTGAAGAATAAATGGAGGTTTGTGCTATGGACGTTTTTGTTTGTATTCGCGAACGTTGACATAGCACGGACTCAATCAGCGTCCACGCTGACTGAGCGCATCCAACACGTCATCGGCCGTCCGGAATTCGCGCACGCAAATTTTGGCATTGAGTTCTACTCACTGGACTCCCGCAAAGTCATTTACGCCTTGAATCCGGAGAAATTGTTCGTCCCTGCTTCCACGACGAAACTTCTCACCGAAGGCACGCTCCTCGCCAAGCTCGGCGCGGACTACCGCTTTCACACGAGGATTTATCGCACCGGCCCGGTGGATTCCAAGGGAAAGCTCAAGGGGGACTTAATCCTGGTGGCCAGCGGCGATCCCAACCTCTCGAACCGCATGCAGCTGGATGGCACGCTTGCGTTCGTAGACGAAGATCATTCTTACAACGGTCCTGCATTGCCTGGCGACCCGCTCGCTGTGATCAAGGAACTCGCTGGAAGAATTTCTGCAAAAGGAATTAAACGGATTGACGGCCGGCTGCTCATTGATGCCAGCCTTTTACCTGATGGTCCGCGCGAAGGTGGCACCGACGTGGTCATATCTTCCATCATGGTGAATGACAATGTGATCGACCTGGTTGTTAGACCCGGAGTAAAGAGCGGGGACGCGACCATCCTCGAATACTCGCCACACACTTCCTACGTAAATTTTGTCAATCACGTAACCACTGGGGCCCAAGATTCCAAACCCAATCTTGAATCACCCGAAGTCGAATCAAACGAAGATGGCAGCACAGTCGTCGTGACCCTAACTGGGAGCTTGCCAGCTGGTATCGCACCGCAGACTGCGGCATTTGCTGTTCCATCTCCTACTGCATTTGCCGCCACCGTTCTGCGTGAAGCTCTCGTCGCTTCCGGCGTCCAGTTCATGTTCAAAAAAGGCGCTGCGACCCGACCGCCGGATTTCGTCGCGTATTCGAAATTGTATGTCCCCGAAAACATGGTGGCGGAACATGTCTCAGCGCCTTTATCCGAAGAAATCAAAGTCACTTTAAAAGTCAGCCAGAATCTCCATGCAGGCATGGGACCGTACCTGCTCGGAACCTTGGTCGCCAAAGACCCGAAAAATCCGTTCGCCGCAGGTTTCCGCGTTGAGCGCGAGTTTTTGCAATCTGCAAACCTCGATCTTTCCGGCGCCTCCCAGGGCGATGGTGCCGGTGCCGATTGGGCGGATCTCTTTTCTCCGGATTTTATGGTTCACTACCTGGCCTACTGGACCACACGTCCCGACTACCAAGTGTTGCTAAGAGCGCTGCCGGCGTTGGGAAAGGATGGTACGCTCGCGGCCATTCAAAAGGATTCTGGCGGCGCGGGCCACGTTTTCGCAAAAACAGGGACGTTCAACTCGGAGGACAAGCTCAACGGAAAAGGGATGTTGAATGCCAAAGGATTGGCAGGGTATGTCACTACTAAATCCGGGGAGCGGTTGGTCTTCGCCGCCTATGTAAACCACGTAGCACTGCCGGACGATCCAGAGGCTGCCCAACAGGTTGCCGGGCAAGCCTTGGGAGAAATAGCAGTGGCGGGTTACGACGCGGACCTAAAGTAGTGTGGGGTTCGCCCGACGAGGGCTATTGGTTAGAACTGCCGATTTAGGCAATCTTAAGTCAGAGCAAGCTTGCCCAGCTCAGCGACGCGGCGTTCGAAGGTCATTTCCACCAGGCCGCGCTTCCCGTAATAGCGCAACACAATCTTATGTCCCGGTTCAATCTTAGCCCGAGCCCTGATCAACGCGTCCGACATTTCTACCCAGTCGCCAGTTACCAGGTAGGTGCCTTCCCAGCCGCGCAGTTCGAATCGGCCGTCATGCCGTAGAGTCAGCGGGACCGCCGAGCACTTTATCGCCTTGCCGGCCAGCCTGGCTGCGGAGCACTCATAGCGGCCCGACACGTCCACGCTGTCCGCCGCAGCCCGGGGAGCCGAAGCTACCAGGGGCAAAAAGAAGAACGCCAGGATCCAGGTTCTATAAACAAAGTACCGCATTGCATCTCCCACCAGATGGCACAAGCTAATTCGGATGTGCGATCACTCCCGGTAATGCATGCTAGCCGCCACCAAAACTCACCATAACGGCATTACAACAATTGGACTTACATCTTCCCCAAAAATGGACAGTGGACTTAAAGGAACATTCTGTATCTCTTGACCCGCCAACTTGTGCAAAATTCTGCGGTACTAAAACGTTCGTCCGGTACGGCCTATACTACTGCACCGGCAACTCCACACTAGCCTGCCCGTCCTTACGGGGATCAGATGCGCCGTAATTGACTCCGGTCGCAAAATCTCTGAGAACCGCCTGCCCTCCACCCATCACGCTGGAAAAGGGTCCCCGCAAGTCTATTTTGTGACCCTTGCCGGTCAGTTCGTTGCGTATATTGCCGGCGAACCGGTTCTCCATCGACACGTCGCAGCCGCCAAATGTACGTTTAGAGAATCTCGGTGCCTCCAGTGCCGCCTGAATGTTCATTTTGAAGTCCGCAATATTAGCCACAAATTGCGCATGGGCCTGCGACTGATTCCACCCGCCCATGATTCCAAACGCCAGCCGGGTGTCCCCTTTCTGGGCAAACGCCGGGATTATGGTATGTAGGGGCCGCTTTCGCCCGGCAAGCGCATTGGGGGACGCTGGATCAAGCGTAAATAGCCCGCCCCGATTGTGCAGCACGAACCCGGTACCGGCAGCCACGATGCCCGATCCGAAGGCGTCGAAGTTGCTCTGGATCAACGACACCATATTCCCTTCGCGATCCACCACGCTCAAATACGTCGTATCCTTGCCGCCCTTCAACTCTCCGGCCGAAACATCACAATTGGCATGCGCGGGATCAATCAATTTCGCTCGCTGCTCCGCCCATTCCTTTGAGAGCAACGTAGACACCGGCAATTTTTGTTGCCGCGGATCCCCTATGTATTTCGCCAAATCCGCATACGCGAACTTCTTGGCTTCTATCATGGTGTGAAGTACGTTCGCGGAACCGAACTCCCAATTTTTCTGGCCTAATGGAAATTTGTCCATGATGTTCAGCATTTCGAGCGCGGCCAGTCCTTGTCCGTTGGGCGGCAATTCGAACACTGTCCAATCGCGATAGGTGGTTGAAATCGGTTCCACCCATTCGCTCGAATATTCCGCCAGATCTTGGGCGGTCATCACTCCGCCATGATGTTTCATGCTCTCCAGAATTTTTTTGGCGATTTCGCCTTTATAGAATGCGTCTCTTCCGTGAGCAGCGATCTGCTGCAATGACCACGCCAGATCGGGATTCCGAAAGACTTCTCCCACCCGCGGCGCGTGATCCTGTATCAAATATGTTTGAGAAGCAGCGCTATCGCCGCGCAGGAGATCCGTGGTGGTCGCCCACACGCCAGCGGTCATTTCCGGCACCGGAAAACCATCCTGCGCAATTTTTATGGCCGCCGCCAAGTCCTCACTTAATTTTTTGCGCCCGAATCTGTCTGCCAGCTTCTGCCATCCATCTACCGCACCAGGCACCGTCACGGAATAGATGCCCTGCTGCGACATATCTCGCAAACCGTGGTTATGCAGAAATTCGATAGTCAAATCTTTGGGAGCCCAACCGCTGGCATTCAGCCCGTACAGTTTGTTGGCCTTCACGTCGTAGACGATCACAAAAAGATCGCCGCCTATTCCACACATCATCGGGGCGACTACAGACATGACCGCATTCGCTGCTATCGCAGCGTCCACCGCGTTGCCGCCGTGTTCGAGGATTCGCACGCCTGCTTGCGCCGCCAAAGGTGATTCCGCAGCCACAATGCCATCCCGCGAAATCACCATCGAACGCGCCTGAGAGCGATCCTGAGCCTGCAAGGGAAAGAGTGGCATAAGCCAGAAAATATAAACCGAAAGCCTAAATAATTTAGAAACCTTCATCTGGCTCCCATGGTCTTAACCAGCATCTATTCGCCATCACTGCTCAACGCACAAATTTGTCCGTGGACTATACACCTTCGACCACGCTTTTTATAGCTAGCGGCTCTTTAACCGATGCTACGTGCTCGAACCGATGCCTACGTGCTCGCCAGTTGCCGTCTACCATCTTCAAACGATTGGCATTTGGCTTCAGACCCTCTAGAATCCAAGGGCGCGGGTTGTGTTCCCAGAGCTTTACCTGTGAATTAACGCCTTTTGCCTCGCGCGGGAGAATCTTCTTTGCCGCAACAGCCCCGAGAACCGCAGAAACCGCAACAACAAAGCAGCGCAGCCGCGCAGACGGTTTCCGTACCAGACGCCAATAACGCCGAAATCGACGCGCTATTGAACGGCCGCCACACCGATCCCTTCGCGCTCCTCGGCCCGCATCCGGTGCCGGGCGGCTGGGTCATTCGATTTTTTATTCCTTGGGCAGCGGAAGCCAGCATCGACATCGCCCCGGGCCAGCCGGTACTTAACAGCATGAAAGTTACCGACGCGGTGAAAATTCGTCCGGAGGGTTTTTTCGAAGCCCTGTGGCCTTCAAATCAGTCCGCGCCTCCTGCACCCGGCAGCTACAAGATTCGGGGGAGAACACACCACCGTGAAGCCTTTGAAATGTATGACGCGTATTCCTTCCCATACCTCCTGAGCGAATTCGATTTATATCTCATGGGCGAGGGCCGTCACTACGACACCTACGAAAAACTTGGCGCGCACATAAAGACGGTTCAAGAAGTTCGTGGCGTGAATTTCGCAGTCTGGGCTCCCAGCGCCCGGCGTGTCAGCGTGGTCGGCGATTTCAATCGCTGGGATGGCCGCGTAAACGTAATGCGCGCACGCGGCTCTTCCGGTATTTGGGAGCTTTTCGTCCCCGAGTTAAACGAAGGCTCCATCTACAAGTACGAAATCATCGGTCCCGATGGCGACATGCTTCCGCTGAAAGCAGACCCCTACGCGTTTCGCGCGGAGTTGCGCCCAAATACCGGTTCCATCGTGGCCGACCTGGATAAATACAAATGGAATGACACCAAATGGATCAAGGAACGGCCTCAGAAAAATTGGTTCGAATCACCGGTTTCCATCTACGAAGTGCATCTGGGCGCTTGGCGCCGCGTCCCCGAAGAAAACAATCGCTGGCTGACCTATAAAGAACTCAGCGATCAGCTTATTCCTTACGTAAAAGAACTCGG
>DATHRB010000009.1:0-21545 GCA_035482155.1 Verrucomicrobiia bacterium
GCTTCTATCTCAATCCTGGACGTGTGGAGAAAAAAACGCATGAAGCGACTGGCATTACTCTTCCTTGCTGTTCTTGCGCTCGTCGCAGTCGGTGTTGCCCAAGGGGCACTTTCGATCAACGGAGCTGGCGCTACGTTCCCCTATCCGATGTATTCAAAATGGTTTGATGATTATCATAAGAAAAACTCGAATGTTGAGATCAACTATCAATCCATTGGGTCTGGCGGGGGCATCAAGCAGGTTACGGAAGGCACAGTCGATTTCGGGGCATCCGATGGCCCGATGAATGATGAGCAGCTCAAGGCATACCAAGACAAACACGGGTTTCCGATTCTTCATTTCCCCACGGTTCTGGGCGCCGATGTGCCTACTTACAATATTTCTGGTGTGAGTGGGGAACTGAACTTCACTCCCGAAGCACTTGCCGCAATTTTCCTGGGCAAGGTCACCAAGTGGAATGACCCGCTCATCGCGGGCGCGAACAAGGGTGTGAACCTTCCCGGAAACGATATTGTTGTGGTGCATCGCTCGGATGGCAGCGGCACAACTTATATCTGGACGGATTATCTGTCCAAAGTTAGCGAAGAATGGAAAAGCAAAGTTGGTAAGGGCACTTCCGTCAACTGGCCCGTGGGCCTGGGCGGCAAGGGCAACGAGGGTGTTGCGGGTCTGATCAAACAAACACCAAACGCGTTCGGTTACGTTGAACTCATCTACGCGATACAGAACCAGATGCCGTATGGGAAGGTCAAGAATTCGTCCGGAGAGTTTATCAAGGCTGATCTCGCGAGCGTGACGGCTGCAGCCGCCGGTGCTGCGAAGAGTATGCCCGACGATTTCCGCGTTTCCATTACGGACGCCCCAGGAAAAACGGCGTATCCCGTTTCGAGTTTCACGTGGTTGCTGATTCCGTCCAAGTTTTCCGACGGCACCAAGCGCGACGCGATCAAGGGCTTCCTAAAATGGATGCTGAGTGACGGACAGAACGAGGTCGAGAAGCTTTCCTACGCGAAGCTACCGAAGGAAGTGGTCACCAAAGAAACAAAAGACCTGGGCAAGATTCAGTAGCCTCATTTGAAGCACTGATGGCCACAACAAGTACAACCGTTCCGAGCGCGGACCCGATCATGGGCTCGCGTTCGTTCGTCAGTAAGCTGCGCGACGGCGACGAAATCGCCCGGCTGGTAACGTTTATTTTCGCCGGCTCGGTGGTGCTGATTACGTTATTGCTGGTTTTTGAGTTGTGGCGAGAGTCGTATTTGCCGCGTCATAAATTTGGATTTGGATTTTTTGTTACTTCCGTTTGGGACCCGATTTTTGACAAGTTCGGGGCGCTTCCTTTTATTTACGGAACGATGGTTACCGCCGGTGTAGCCTTGCTGATTGCCGTGCCTCTCGGAATTGGCGCGGCAATTTTTCTGGCTGAGCTAGCGCCTGCGCGCGTCTCCGATACGCTGCAGTTTTTCATTGATCTGTTGGCCGCTGTACCCAGCGTGATTTATGGGCTGCTGGGGGTCTTTATCGTTATCCCGGTGATGCGCCAATATATTCAGCCGGCCCTGAAGAACTCTCTCGGTTTTCTTCCGTTCTTCCAGGGCCCGGCGTACGGCGTAGGTTTTCTTACCGCGGGAATGGTTCTGGCGATCATGGTGATCCCTTACATCATTTCTGTTTCGCGAGAAGTCTTGATCTCTGTGCCGCGTGATCAGCGTGAAGCCGCGTTGGCGTTGGGGGCCACGCGTTGGGAGTCCACCTGGAAAGTTGTTTTGCCCTTCGCCCGCACGGGGATTATGGGTTCTATATTTCTGGCGTTGGCCCGGGCGCTGGGAGAAACCATGGCGGTCACCATGGTGATTGGCAACACGCCAACGATCAGCGCGTCGCTTTTCTCGCCGGGATATTCCATCGCGGCGGTTATCGCTAATGAATTCACGGAAGCTACCGGGGACCTTTATTTGCAGTCGCTGATTGAGCTCGGTTTGGTTCTGTTCCTGCTTACTTTCCTCTTGAACGGAATGGCCCGCTTGCTGATCGTGGTTACTTCGCAACGCGGCAGCGGAATGGGGCAAGCATGAGCCGCCGTCTACGCTGGCGCAAATTTGTCAGCCATTTCATGCTGACCATGACCGGGCTGTGTGCGCTGGTTGCCACCGCAGTTCTGTTTTTTATTCTCGGCTACCTCGTTTACCACGGCGGCACCTCCATTAGTTGGAATTTCTTCACGAAACTACCGGCTCCGGTCGGTGAGACCGGCGGAGGCATGGCTAACGCTATCGTCGGAAGCGCCAAACTGCTTCTTCTAGCTTGCCTGCTGGGGGTTCCAATCGGATTTTTCGGCGCTATTTACCTGGCGGAATTCAGCGGTGGGACGATCGCTTTTGTGGTGCGCTACGCTGCCGATTTGTTGAACGGCGTGCCGTCGATCGTCATCGGAATATTTGCCTATAGCCTGGTGGTGCTGCCCTTCAAGCATTTTTCCACGCTGGCTGGCGGCTTTGCCTTGGGGCTGATGATGATTCCGATAACTCTGCGGAGCACCGAGGAGTTTCTACGCGCGGTACCACGAGCATTGCGCGAGGGCGCCATGGCTTTGGGGGCGAGCCAGTGGAAGACGATTGCATCGGTTGTCGTCCCGGCCGCGTATCGCGGAATATTGACGGCGATTTTGCTGGCCTTTGCGAGGGTTGCGGGCGAAACCGCGCCGCTACTGTTTACGGCATTCGGGAATCGTTTCTGGAGTCCGGGATGGGATCAACCCACGGCATCGCTGCCGGTAATGATTTTTACTTATGCCATTGCGCCGTATGAGGATTGGCATCGCCAGGCTTGGGCTGCGGGCCTCGTGCTGCTTGGCCTAATCCTGATTATTAATATTATCGCGCGGGTCATTCTGTCCCGTGGCGTAGCTATTCCGAGGACTTAATCATGGCTTCTGTGAGGTCGGCAGTGTCCGTAAAAATTACACCACCAGTGTTAGCTCCCACGAGTCGCGAACCACAAGCGCCGCTGGTTATGCGCATGACCGTCGCGAAGGTCAATTTTTATTACGGGCCCAAACAGGTCTTATTCGACATCAACCTGAATATTGCTACCAACAAAGTGACTTCGTTAATCGGCCCTTCCGGCTGCGGCAAATCGACATTGCTTCGTACTTTGAATCGCATGCATGAGACGGTGCGTAGCTCCCGGCTCGAAGGCGAAATTCTTATTGATAATCAAAATATTCTGGCCCAGGACGTGACCGCGCTTCGACGAAGGGTGGGCATGGTGTTTCAGCGGCCGAATCCGTTTCCAAAATCAATCTTTGATAATGTGGCTTACGGGCTACGGATCAACGGCGTCAAAGGGTCTATCCACGACGCGGTGGAGAAGAGTCTGCGTCACGCGGCGCTATGGGACGAAGTGAAGGACCAGCTGCATAAGTCGGCGTACGAACTTTCCGGAGGCCAGCAGCAGCGTTTATGCATCGCTCGCGCGCTGGCGGTGGAACCCGAAGTTTTATTGCTGGATGAGCCTTGTTCGGCTCTTGATCCCATCAGCACCGCGAAGATTGAAGAATTACTGGTGCAGTTAAAAGATCTCTGCACCATCGTGATAGTCACGCATAATATGCAACAAGCCGCGCGCGTCAGCGACTTCACCGCGTTCCTGCTTACGGGCCAACTGATTGAATTCAGTCCGACCCCGCAGCTCTTCACTACGCCGAGCGATGCGCGAACGGAAGCGTACATAACCGGCCGCTTCGGCTGAGATTTAAAACGGAAGCGCCGGGCCCGGTTTTATAGTTCTGCCTGAGGGGACGCATGGAACGCCATTTCGAACGAGATTTGAACGATCTGAAGGAGCGGCTGCTCTGGATGGGCAGTCTCGCTGAGCGCGCGGTACACCAAGCGGTGCACTCCGTGCTGGATTCCGATGAGCAGCTGGCGAATCGTGTGCTCGCAGAAGAAGACGCCATCAATGAATTGCAGATTGAAGTGGACGACCGCGTCGTGCAGCTGCTCGCGCTGCACCAATTAATGGCCGTGGATTTACGATTCGTGCTGGCGGTGTCGCGCATCAACAACGATCTGGAGCGCATCGGCGATCAGGGCGTAAATATCGCGCAAGGTTCGTTGCGGATTTTGCGTCACCCGCGTGTAAAGCCATACGTCGATTTACCGCGCATGAGCGAGCTGGTTGAAGAAATGGTGCGCAATGCGCTTAACGCGGTGGTGCGGCGGGACGTGGAGCTGGCGCAGAAGGTTTTGGCCAGCGACGACCAGGTCGATAATTTTCGTGACCAGATTTTCCGGGAGCTGCTGACCTACATGATGGGCGACTCCAGCGTAGTTTTTCCGGCCTTTGAACTGATTCTGGTGGCCAAGAATCTGGAACGCATTGGCGATCACGCCACCAACATCGCGGAAGACGTTATTTACATTGTGCAGGGGCAGGATGTGCGGCATCCCACCGTGGATCGCCGCTAGTCCATTGCTAATCTACTGTCGATCTCTCCGTACGGCTCCTGAGGATGAGCAGCAGCGCGATCAAAGCGCTGACGCCACTGATTACCGCACCGACGGTGCGATCGGGCGTTCGGATGAAACGCACCAATACATGTGACGATCCATTGGCCAGCGGCACGGTGATCTGCACCGTTTCCCCCGTCTGCTCTGGAATCACGACGGCTTCGTTCACCTCAACGCGCCACGCGGGATAATCGAGCAGCCGCAGCTTCAAGACGGCAGGTTCGCGCGTGGTGATGCGCATTTCTTTTCGCTCAGCAGTCCAGCACTCCACAGTAACCTCGGTAGGGGATTTGAGTTCCGCCTCGGCTTCGGGCCCTGGCGTAACCATTACTCGCTCCAATTTCTCCGGTAACAGAGAGTGGTCATCACCCAGCGGGTCATATTCGTCTACGCCTTCGAAGCCTTCATCGTTTTGCAGGGCTTCCAAAAGAACTGGGACGTCTTCGGAGTCCCACCAGGTGTGCCGCACCAAATACGTCGCGGTGCATGCCAGGATAACCAGCACCGCAGCGATCATCGCCGCCGCCCTGTATCCGCGCGCTCGTTTTTGAACTATTGCGGCGGAGATGAAAACCGCAAACGGAATTGCCAGAACGGACATCCAGCGCCAAGGAAATTGCACGAAACGTAGCTTGGGAAGTGCCTCCCAGAAAATATTGCTTATTCGCAGCATCAGGAATGCCGCCGTCACGGAAAGCGCAACTAACGTGCCCCAAAGGCTTTTCTTTAGGGGCTGCGCAGTTGATCGGCTTCGTGGAAAACTCAGCGCCGCAAATATGCCGGTCAACGCGATCATCAGGACCGCGGTGTTGGAGGCGATGCGATTGAAAGCGTTGTGTTCCGCGTCGGTAATTACGGCGTACAAAAAATTCTGTGACGGTTGCAAACCGGACGCGAGCGCCAGGGAAATATTCACCCAGCGTTGTTCGTACGCCGCGGGCACCAGATAAAAACCTGCCAGGCCAAAACCCAACGCCAGCGCCGCGGTACCGTGCAACCATGGCCGCCACGATTTGTTTGTAACCGCGGTCCACGCAAACAGCATGGCCAGGCTATAGCTGGCGACCACCCCTGCGGGAGCGTTGGTCAGCCACACCACCGCGAACATAATCGCTAGAAATACGATGGCACGGCGGCCTGAGCGAGCCGGTGAGTCCAACAGGCCTGACACTACTGCGGCGGCCAAAAATAGCAGTGGAAAAAACGCCAGTGCGAGTTGCTCGGCAAAATCGCTGCGCATGTACACGATGAGCAGCGCATAGGGATTCGCCGCATAACAAACCGCGCAAACAAGCGCGCCGCGTGTCGGGAACAGACGCCGACCGAGCGCAAATGCGCACATGCCGGCCAGGATTTGCGTCAAAGCGATGAACACTGCCGGCACAAAAATCCACGGCACCACGAATCCAAGCGCGGCTCCGAACATCCAGGAAATTGGGGGGTAGAAAATAAATCGCGGCTCGCCGAAGCCGTGATTCGCTCGGTCTGTCCATCGTGGCAACAGGATTCCGTCATGCCACTGAGCGGCGGCGTCCATCCAGGACGCCACGTGAAACGAGAAGTCGTGGCCGGAAGCGTTTCCTAGCCAAAAAAACGGGGAAATGATCGCTAGCGCGGTGGCCAGCGAAAGAAGCAACGCAAACAGCCACGCTCGCTTGGCACTTACAGTTAAATTAAAAGCGCTAGTCCCTGCGGAAGAAACTGTCATGCGAGGTTCATTGAGTTAAATGGTGAAAGCACTGGTAATAAACAGAGTATACGAGATGCGATTACGTCAGCGCGTTTCTGACCGATCGTTTTTGTAAACCACGCCCTCCTTCATTACGAAAAGCACGTGTTCCGTCTGTCGAATATCCTGCAGCGGATTACCGGGAACAGCAACGATATCAGCGGACTTGCCGGCTTCCAGGGAACCGATTTTGTCAGACAGCCCCAGTAACTCGGCGTCAACCGACGTTCCGGCTCGCAGCGCGTCGACGGGCTTCATGCCCAGATCCACCATTTGATGAAACTCTTCGCCATTGCGTCCGTGCGGATAAACTGCCGCATCCGTGCCCAGTCCGATTTTTATGTTCTTAGCCAGAGCTTTTTGAAATGTTTTATGCAGAGAGGTCATGGCCTGTTCGGCTTTCAGCCGAATGGCGGGAGGAATATACATGCCGGCCTGCATCTGTTCCGACAATCCTTGCAAGGCCATTAAGGTCGGCACGTAGTAGGTGCCGTGCTGTTTCATCATGTCTAGCGCTTCGTCATCGAGGAAGGAGCCGTGCTCGATGGAATCCACGCCGGCGCGAATAGCGCGCTTGGCGGCTTCCGCTCCATGACAATGCGCGGCTACTTTTCTTTTGAGTGCATGCGCTTCATCGATCAGCGCATTCAATTCTTCTTGCGTCAGTTGAGGGGTGTCGACATCGTCGGCTAGAGAAAGGACGCCGCCGGATGCGCAGGTTTTAATAATGTCAGCGCCATATTTGTGAGCGAGGCGCACGGCGTAACGCATTTGGTCCGGGCCGTTAGCCACTCCTTGTTCCGGACCGGTTTCATGTCCAAATGCGCCGGAGCGATAGCCGGTTTCGTCGCAGTGGCCTCCAGTGGTTCCTATCGCATGCACAGAGACCAACATGCGTGGTCCGGGCACTTCGCCATTGCGAATGGCATTGCGCAGGCCAACATCGATGAAATCATGCGAGCCTACATCGCGCACAGTTGTGAATCCCGCCATCAGGGTAACTTTTGCGTTGGCGATGGAATCCAGCGTTTGCTCAGGGATGGTTTTTTGCAGTGAGTCCAGGGCCGCCTGCTTATAGTCGGTGGTGTACATTCCGGTCAGATGCGTATGGGCGTCGATAAATCCGGGCAGCAGTGTCACATCTCCCAGATCGATTACTTCAGCCCCGGCCGGGATGGCGGCATTCGCGCCGGCAGCGGAAATTTTTCCGCCGGTCACGATGACCAGGCCCGGCGTCACCAAAGAATTGCTCTTGCCATCGAAGAGCCTCGCAGCCTTGAGCACCACCGTCTTCGTTTCAGGCCCCTTGCTTTCAGGCTTCTGCGCTTGTCCATAAACTTGCGTCACAGCCATGCACGCCACTACCAATAGTCCAATTGCCCTGCGCATCGCGCTTGTCTCCTCTTCAACGGCCCAACGCACGATAACTTGCTGCCATTAAATGTCAAGGAATCTCATTATCGTTCCGAGATTTATTCTCCGTTATCGCATCGGGCGACCCGTCACTCACCCAAAAACACTATTGACCCGCAGTGGGGCCGAGATGAAAATGCACCACGCGCCCCGAGGGACAACTTGATAGGGCCGTCTCGCCGTGTTCTACTTCATGCCGAAGGGATGAATAACAAATGTCAGAAATCGCCGTGATCGCCAATCAGAAGCGCATTCTAAAAAACCAGAAAGAAATTATCGCCAATCAAATGAAGATCAAATCCAACCAGGAAGCTATAAAGAGGAATCAAGCCACAATTCTAAAAAATCAGGGTAGTCTCAATACCATCATTAAGAATCAAAAACAGATCCTCGCTTTGCTAAAGAAGTAGGTCGGTTTTCCATACCGTATGTAACGATGTTGAAATTTGTTACGATCCGTATTCTGGCAGTATTGCTTTCTGCCTTTGTGAATTTCATCCCGTTTGACTTCAAATCTTTTGAATTTGGCAGCGTCCATTCGTTGCCCGGCCCCATAGGACTTGCTGATCCTTCGCAGACCGCGCGATTGACCGTCACTTCCTACAATATCCATTCATGCGAGGGTCTCGACCTTCGCCTGAGTTGTGCTCGCATTGCTGCAATTCTCAGTCGCACTCACGCGGATGTTATTGGACTCCAGGAGGTGCGCTCCGGCCAGGAGGAGGAGATTGCGCATGTTCTGGGCTTCCATGTGGTGTTTGCAAGGGCTGATCACGTGGGTGGATATGAATTTGGCAACGCCATTTTGAGCCGATTTCCGATTCGAAGGTCTGACGTTTATCCACTCGGTGTGCCGCACCACGAGCAGCGGGTGTGCCTGCACGCGGAAATTGCCTGGCCGGACGACGCCAGCGCGATCCACGTGTTTAGTGCTCATCTCGGTCAAAATGAAAAGGAAAGGCGGCAACAAGCGGAACGCCTGGCGTCGAACTCCATTCTCGAAAACCCATCTTTCCACAATGCCCCGCGGATACTGCTGGGAGACTTCAACGAGAAATCGCGAAATGGGATCGTGAACCATACCCTTGCGAGCTTCCGATGCGCCACCGGAAGATCGTGGACGGCATTTTTCCCTATCGTGTATCTCGATCGCGTGTACATCAGCAGTGATTTGAAATTTGATGACTTTCACATTTACAGAACTGGTGGCGCATTGATTGCCTCGGACCATGCCCCGATCACTGTCGTGGTACTAAAGGCTACGGATGCAGACTCACCTCTCGACCAACCTTCAGGGCATCGGCCAAAACCAAAGCTGCTCCGCTGAACAGCAGAGTGTCGACAAAATAGTTCAACGAGACAATGTCGGTGGGACTCGCCACTAGAACCGGCAGGTAAACAAACAGAACGAGGAGCAGAATCATCACCCCCAAAAAGGTTGCTGTCCTGCGCGCTTTCTTGTTGGCGATGAGTGCTACTCCAGCCGCGACAAGCACCGTACCCGCTAGATAAGCCCATGGCAGGCGTCCAGGAACCCACACCGGGATGATTTTTTCCAGCGGAACTCCTGGTGCAAACTCTGGATGCAGAAATTGTTCGACACCAAAGAACACTGCGGGTATGGCGACGAAAAATCGTCCGACGGTTACAAGCGCGGGCACGCTTCTCCCATGAGATCCCGCATAAGCAAGAGCGCCGCCGCTGAAAGCAGTGTCACGCAGCCCGACCGCCCAGAAAAATCGATTGCTGGGGTGCGCAATGATGTTGGGTATGTGGATCAAGAGTACGAATGAAAACAGCATGGCGCTCAAAAGCGTTGCTGCCAATGGGGACTGGATCTGGACGGTGATACTCAGAGCGGCGGCGATCAGAGCGATTCCCACCAGATAAACCCAGAATTCATGCGCCGGAAGCCAGCGCGGAACAATATTCGCGATGTCCGCCGTGTTGGTAAGGTGCTCCGTTCCGAAGACAGCCAGCGGAATCGCCAGAAACAATCGTCCGAACGGCATGATCTTGTCGAGCCTGTGCATTTGCGGGAGCTCGTCTTTGAGGATCTTTACCAGGCCGACGAGCAGCAGTATCGATCCAGAGAAATACAGCCAGAAGATCCCGCTGGGTAACCCGAAACCCGCAAACGCAGCCGCGAGACGAGCGTCGGCGAAATCGACGAATTCGAATAGCATCCCGTTTAACCCCATTTCCGACTGTGAACCACGTCGCTCCCGAAGGGTTGCCCCTTAAAAAAATGGCAAGCTTGGAAGTGACTTGATGATTATAAGATGGGGCAGGAAAGTCAGGAGCAATCATGGCCCAACCAGCACCACTGAAATATATTTTCTACATCGCCGCCACTCCGGAGAAGGTGTGGGAAGGCTTTGTGTCGCGGGAGTCGAACCGCATCATCTTCTCGGGCGCTGAGCTGCAAGCGGATTTTAAGCCTGGTGGCTTGCTCGCATGGGTCGGCCCGGGACCAGATGGGAAGCCCAGGACCTACGTTCGAGGGAAGGTCCTGCGGTTTGAGCCGCCAAAAGTTTTTCAGTACACCTTCGCAATGGGCGAAAACGATAAGGCGTCACGCGCAACTATCGAACTGGTACCCGAGACCGAAGCCACAAAAGTAACGGTGACGCATGACGAGTGGGCCGAGGATGACCCCACTTACGCTGCCTGCGCCGATGGATGGCCGCGTATTCTTTCCCGTCTGAAGACGCTGCTGGAGACCGGGAAGACTTTCAAGCCACATTGATACGAGGCGGGAATGGTCTGAAATTTTCGACCCGGCAGTACGCGCCAAACTAGCCTGTGGGATGCAAGTAACTCCGTAGGTTCGCAGAATAGGCTGGCGGAATAACCTCAACTACAGTTTGGTAGGCGTCGAACCCTCTGCCGCAGAAGTCCCAAGTAGGTATGCATTCCAGTCAGCAGGGGTGCGCTCAAAAGGATGCGAAACCTGAGCATGGGCGATGCCGAGGTCATAGCCGCGAATCATCCGGATCCTGAGCAGGTCGTGTTCTTGCACTTTCGGATCGCTCTTGAGGATCAGCTTGGCGACCCGGTTGGCAAAAGCTTCTTCATCTGCCGATTTTCCTGTCCAGAACACGTTGACGACAAATATCTTTTTCCTTTCGCTGCCGCTCCAGTTATTGCAGGTCAAATCTTGCACGCCTGCCTGTTGAACGCCCTTCATGTCCTCAATCAACCGGACATCTTGGAGCATCTGGGGGAAGGCCCCCCATTTCGCCAGCTTATTGCCAAGAATTCCTGTGGCCAATGAGAGTAAGACGAGCAACGAAGCGAGAATCGCCCAATGTACTCTCCAAATTGGTTGTGTTTTTGGGGGACCCATCTTATCCGCATCGGCTACATAACTTCCGGCTGCCAAATCATGAATTCCCTGCCGGGTATGCCGATTGAAGAGCACGAGATAGAGCGTGGCGCCCCCAACTGCAAAGATAAGCAATCCAATCAAAGAGGAAACGATCCAAGGAGTTCGTGTCACCGGAAGCGATATCGCGTTCAGATAATATGGGATTGCAAACACCGCATACCGAATGAGGGATTTCGAGAAAGAAATCGTGTTCCCGTGTACGTCAACAACCTGCAAGCGTATCCACCGCTTTCCGAGAGTCTGTCCATTACCGATTGCGCTATTCAGAATCGCGAAGTAAGGAAGGGCGATGAAAAAACCTACCAGTCGTCCCCATGGGCCCAAGCGCGAAAACGTCTCGAAGAAAGGGAGCGCGATCACGCTCCCTGCGATACCGACGATGATGCCATCGACAACAAATGCTACGATGCGGCGCCAGAGCGAGCCGATGGCGCGGTCCGGAGGAAGCGTGCCGACTAGAGAGAGTACGTCTCCACTCAGTGGCGGGTTAAGAATACCCAAAATATTTCTCCGATAGAATACAGAACTGGCGGCGCAACCGGATTCTTACTGGAGCGAAGGTCCACAGCAAGGGTAATATAGGCGTTGCACGTTTGTTATCCCCCCGAGGATGGTTACAAAAAGAAATACGACCTACGAACACTGTTTGCCAACTTCTGCTCGAATCAGGTACCTGGTAAACGTTTGGTAGAAAATCTATATCAGATGGTGTCGCATCGACCGATTGAGCCCGCAGCGGTAATCGGAAACTGACACGCTACCAAGGCGTCCGATTCCTTGACTTGCTCGCTCCGCGAATCAATAATGATAAGGTATGAACCTACGCGCGGAGGCGCTGCCGACATGTTCCTTGACGTTAAGGATCTGGCCGTTCGCAAGTTGCGGATCCGGAAGACATATGCGCCCGGAAGCGTCGATTTTCATTCCTCGGAGATCAAGCAACTAGAACCCTTGGAAGTAAACGCCACTGCGGAGCTGCTGGAAGGGCAGATTCGCGTGGAAGGCCAGCTCGATACGAAGATTGAGCTGCAGTGTGCGCGGTGCCTGGAGCCGGTGGTGGAGGAAGTAAACCGCGCTTTCGATCTGTTCTACGCGCCGTTGCCCAAAGATGAGAAGCCGAAAGAAGACCGGCTGAAGGACGACGATACCGAGATTGGATTCTTCCAGGGTGAAGGTCTCTTCCTGGCCGATGTGGTGAAAGAGCAGGTGCTGCTGGCATTGCCTTTGAAGGTGATTTGCCAGAGCGACTGCCGCGGTTTGTGCCCCAATTGCGGCGCAAACCTGAACCACGAAGAGTGCCGGTGTGAGACCCACGCGACGGACCCACGGTTGGCCCCGCTCGCGCGCCTCAAGCAAGACTGGCTGAAAAAACAATAGATTCCGGGCTGTAAAGGCCCGATTTATCTCCGCCAGCGCGCGGAACAAGGAGTAGTGTCATGCCTAACCCTAAACGACGGCATTCCAAGCGGCGCACCAGCACCCGGCGGGCTAACGATTTTTTGACCAAGCCATCGCTCGGCAAGTGCCCAAATTGCCATGAAATGAAGCAGCCGCACCAGGTTTGCCCTCACTGTGGTTATTACAAAGGGAAAGCCGCTCAAGAACCGGCCTAGCTCGTAATCTCCGTAGCCTGCGGACGAAATCCAATGATCACGATTGCAGTGGACGCCATGGGCGGAGATCACGCGCCCCGGCCCGAGGTGGAGGGCAGTGTGCTAGCCGCGCGCGAGTACGGCGTGCGCATTATTCTTGTGGGACAGCCTAATGGGTTGCGTGCGGAACTGGCCAAACATGCGGCTCCCAACTTGCCGATTGAGATTGTGGCCGCCAGCGAGGTGATCACCATGGATGATCATCCGGCACAGGCGTTTCGCAGGAAGAAGGATAGCTCCGTGCATGTGGCGGCACGCCTCGTTCGTGAAGCGAAGGCGGATGGCCTGGTGAGCGCTGGGAATACCGGCGCGGTCATGACCGTGGCGAGATTTTTGTTGGGCACACTGGAATCGGTGGACCGCGTGGCTCTGGCCGCGCCGTTTCCTAACGCCAAAGGCGGGATTTCTGTTTTGCTCGATGTTGGCGCCAACGTGGATTCCAAGCCTGAGCATCTGGTGCAATTTGCGGTCATGGGCGAAATGTACTATCGCGCCACGTTTGGCAACCGGCGGCCGCGAGTCGGCTTGCTGTCGGTGGGCGAAGAGGAAATCAAAGGCAACGAATTGACGCGCGAAGTGTACACGCGACTGAAGAAAAGTCCCGTGCATTTCGTGGGCAACGTGGAAGGCGGGGATCTTTTTTCGGGGATTGTGGATGTGATCGTGTGCGACGGGTTTATTGGCAACGTCGCGCTAAAAATTTGCGAAGGCCTGGCGCTGGAGATTTTTGGTTTGCTGAAAAAGTCCATACAGAGCTCGCTGGCATCGCAAGTGGGATTTCTTTTTTCGCGGGGAGCGTTGAAGGGTTTGAAGAAGACCATCGACTACACCGAATATGGTGGCGCTCCGCTGCTGGGCGTGCGCGGAGTGTGCGTCATCGGCCACGGCCGCTCCAACGCCAACGCTATTAAGAATGCTATTCGCGTCGCCGCGGGACTCGCGCGTGCGCAAATGAACGACAAAATCGAACAGGAACTTTCGGCCGCCGCGGCACACCCAGACCGTCCCGGCATTCGCGCGCCAGAAATGCGAAAGACATAAGACAGGAAGACCAATGGGCAAAGTAGCATTTGTGTTTCCCGGGCAGGCTTCACAATATCCGGGCATGGGCAAAGAACTGGCGGAAATGTATCCGTCGGCGAAAGCTGTGTTTGACGAAGCCGACAAAGCGCTGGGACTTTCCATCTCGAAAATGTGCTTTGAAGGCTCGGAAGACGACCTGAAGCTTACCGCCAACACGCAGCCGGCGATTCTGACCTGTTCAATTGCTACGTATCGCGTGCTGGAAGAAAAGGGGCTCGCCCCGGATTTTGTTGCTGGGCATAGCCTTGGCGAATATTCAGCGCTGGTGGCTGCCGGTTCGCTGAAGTTTGCCGATGCGGTGCGGCTGGTGCGCAAGCGTGGCAGCTATATGCAGGAAGCGGTTCCTGCGGGCAAGGGCGCCATGGCTGCGATCATGGGACTTTCGCCCGCGGTGGTGAGCGATGTTTGCAAGCGCGCGGCACAGGGACAGGTTTGCGCTCCGGCGAATTTGAATTCTCCGGATCAAACGGTGATTTCTGGCGACGCTGATGCCATTAAACGCGCCGTGGAGCTGGCCTCTCAGGCGGGCGCAAAACGCGCCACCATTCTTCCCGTATCGGCGCCCTTTCATAGCGCTCTAATGATGCCGGCGCAGGAAAAATTAGAGCACGAGCTGAAGAAGACTCATTTTGATAAATTGCGCGTTCCGCTGGTCACCAACGTGGACGCTGACACCATCGAAACTGGCGAGCAGGCGCGTGAGGCGCTGGTGCGGCAGGTCACTGCCGCGGTGCACTGGGAAGAATCGGTGCGGATGTTGATTGAAGAAGGAGTCAACACGTTCGTTGAGGTGGGTCCGGGCAAAGTGCTTACCGGACTGCTGCGGCAAATTGAACGCTCGGTGGCTACGTTGAACGTCGAAGACGAAACGAGTTTACTGAAGACCGTGGAGAAAATCGCTGGTGCACGCTCCGACGCGGCTTAGACACTCAGGAAAGTTCCGCGCACACAGCTCGCGAGGATTGCAATGCAAAAAGTTTCAGGGGGTAGTTCAGTAGATGTTCAGCTTAAAAGATAAAGTTGCGTTGGTAACCGGCGCGTCCCAGGGAATCGGATGGGACATCGCGCAGGCGCTGGTAGTTGCGGGCGCCAAAGTGGCTGTTGCCGCGCGCACGGAAGAAAAACTTGCTTTGCTCGTCGGCGAAATACAAACCGCGGGCGGCGAAGCCATCGCTGTAAAAATGGATGTTGCCGACGCGGAGCAGGTAAAAGCCGGATTCAAGCAGGTAATCGATAAATTCGGCCGCCTGGACATTTTGGTCAACAACGCCGCCATCACGCGCGACGGACTCGCTGTGCGCATGAAAGCGGATGACTGGGACGCGGTTATTCGCACCAATTTAACCGGTGCCCATTTATGCATTCAACAGGCGCTGGGCACCATGATGCGTGCGCGAGCGGGACGGATCATCAACGTAAGCTCGGTGGTGGCACAAATGGGCAATGCCGGACAGGCCAATTATGTGGCCGCGAAGGCCGGGCTTATCGGCTTAACCAAGGCCATTGCGATGGAAATTGCATCGCGGAACATTACCGTGAACGCCGTGGCGCCAGGATTCATCGAAACTCCCATGACCGATGTTTTATCCGACAAAGTAAAAGAGGAGCTGAAGGCGCGCATTCCGCTCGGACGCCTGGGCGTTCCGCGCGATGTGGCCGCCTCGATTGTCTTTTTGGCCAGCGATGAGGCAGGTTACATAACTGGGCATGTGCTGGACGTGAATGGCGGGATGTACCTGGCATGATTGACCGGTGCAGCGCTTTAAAAGCCGTTAAAGTTGACCTAGCAGGATAGGGTGACTAGAATGAACGGGTTATCGGCGCCATCGATATTCAGCGGTAAAGCTGGCACCTACGCCGGGCTGAGCGGATACCAATTTTCCAGAACGACCTTGAGCCTCATCGGTAAAAGGCAAACCAAGCGATAGCAGATCGCGGAGGAAACAGGAATGGCCAGTGTGGAAGAACGCGTTAAGCAGATTATTGTCGAGCAGCTCGGTGTCGATGAAGCGGAAGTTACGCCTACGGCGTCCTTTGTGGACGACCTGGGAGCGGATTCGCTCGACCAGGTGGAATTAGTGATGGCATTCGAAGAAAGTTTCGGGATTGAAGTGCCTGATGAAGACGCTGAGAAAATGACGACGGTAAAAGATGCCGTCGAATATATCGATAAGCACTCCAAGGGAAAGTAAGTCACGGTCTTATCACCTCAACAGGGAGCACCAAACAGTTGACTCGCCGTGTAGTTGTGACGGGCGTTGGATTGGTCTGCGCGCTGGGGACCGGCACGGAGGAGAGCTGGTCGAACCTCGTCGCGGGTAAGAGTGGCGTTGGTCCTATCACGCTGTTCGATACTACGGGCTTCGATTGCCGGATCGGCGGCGAAATTAAAAATTTCGATCCGTTTCGATGGATTGAGAAAAAAGAACTGAAAAAGATGGGCCGCTTTATTCAAGTGGCTCTCGCAGGCGCGGACTTCGCCATCAAGATGTCCGGTTGGAAGAGAGAAGATTCGGACCTGGATGAAGTTGGGGTTTACGTTTCATCGGGCATCGGTGGTTTCGACATCATCGAGCGCGAACACATTAAATTGATGCAGGGCGGTCCGGGCCGTATCTCACCTTTCTTTATCCCGTCGGCTATCGTAAATCTCGCTTCCGGACACATTTCGATTCGTTACGGTGCGCGGGGACCGAATTCCGCGACTGCTACAGCTTGTTCCGCTTCGGCGCATGCCATTGGCGACTCTTTCAAAATTATCGAGCGCGGTGCCGCGGAGATGATGATCTGCGGCGGCACGGAAGCCACGATCACGCCGATGGGTGTGGGCGGATTTTCTTCCATGAAAGCGCTTTCGACCCGTAATGACGATCCATCGCATGCCAGCCGCCCCTTCGACGCGCAACGCGACGGATTTGTGGTGGGCGAAGGTGCGGGGATTTTGATTCTGGAATCGTTGGAGCACGCACAAAAACGCAGCGCGCCGATCATGGGAGAAATTGTCGGTTACGGAATGTCTGGCGACGCGTATCACATCACGCAGCCTGCGGAAAATGGAGACGGCGCATTTCGCGTGATGCGCGCGGCCATTAAAGACGCAAAGCTCACACCCGAAGATATTGGTTATGTGAACGCACATGGGACGTCCACGCCATTGGGCGATGTGATTGAAACACGCGCGCTCAAGCGTGTTTTTGGAGACCGCGCGAAAAGCGTGCCCATCAGCTCGACCAAATCGATGACCGGCCACCTGCTTGGTGGTGCCGGCGGGCTAGAGGCGGGCATCGCCGTTTTGGCGCTACGCGATCAAGTGATACCGCCAACGATTAACTTGGAATCGCCCGATCCGGAATGCGATCTGGATTACGTGCCGAATGTGGCGCGCAAAGCTACGCTGGATTATGCGTTATCTAATTCTTTCGGATTTGGCGGCACGAACGCCGCGTTGATTTTCAAGCGCTGGAGCGGGAAGTAGACGCTGCTGCGCCGATCCAGTTCTCTTCAGGAAGAATATCGTGAAAATTATTGTTTGCATCAAGCAGGTTCCCGCCAAGGATGCTCCGCTCGCCATCGCCGGCAACTGGATCAAGGAATCCGATATTGGATTTGAAATGAACGAGCCGGACAGCTACGCGCTTGAAGAAGCTTTGCGTTTGAAAGAGAAGCATGGCGGCGAAGTAGTGGCGATTTCCATGGGTCCCGAACGCGTAAAGCAGACCATAAAGGAAGCTTTGGCCAAGGGCGCGGATCGCGGAATTCACATTTCGGACGATCAGTTCGCACAACTCGATCCACTGAGCTCCGCGCGCATGCTTGCGGAAGCATTGCGCAAAGAGAATGCCGATTTAATTTTGACCGGCCTGCAAAGCGACGATCACGGTTTTGGACAGACAGGCGTGCTCGTAGCTTCGCTGCTGGACCTCCCGCACGCCACGATCATCATGCAAATCGAAGTACAGGAAAAAAAGATGCGGCTGAAGCGGGAACTGGAGGCGGGGTGGTTTCAACACATTGAATGCCCGTTACCGGCGGTGCTTTCCATTCAGTCGGGGATTAACAAGGTTCGCTATGCCACGCTGAAGGGCATCATGGCTGCGAAGAAAAAAGAAATCGCCTCCATCAGGCGTGAGTCGCTAGGTGTGAAGTCTGACGCTACGCAGAAGATCGAAAAGATTTATGTGCCCGCCAAAACCAAGAAGACCGAATTTCTAACCGGTACGCCAGCGGAAATGGCCACCAAGCTGGTCGAGAAATTGAAATTCGATGCCCGTGTCATTTAATGATTTGCGGCGTGCTGAAGGATCGAGACCGTAAATGAAAATCCTGGTAATTACCGAGCAGCGCCAAGGCAAATGGAATAACACCAGCTTTGAAACGCTGGTGGCTGCGCAGCAGATTGCGGCCGATACCGGCAGCGCCATCAGCGCACTGGTGATTGGAAAGGGCGTCACGAATTTCGCCGAGGACCTGGCGGGAAAAAATGTCGGGGAAGTTTTGCTGGTGGAGCATGAACTGCTGGAGGCTTACACGCCCGATGGATATTCTGTCGCGCTGTCGCAGGTCATCGCGTCCTCGAAACCGGATCTCGTGTTGTTTCCGCATACCTATCAGGTGCGCGATTTCGCTCCTAAGCTGGCGGCCATGATGGGCAAAGGGATGATTGCGGATTGTGTGGGATTTCACAAAGACGGCGACAAACTTGTTTTTGTGCGCCAGATGTTTCAAGGAAAAACCGCGGCTGATGTCACCTTTCAGGGCGCAGCTCCGTGGTTTGCCTCATTTCAGTCGGGCGCGTTTCGTGCGGATTTGTTAAAAGCGCATCCCAGCGGCAAGGCACCCATAAACAAAATTGCCGTGGAATTGAAACCTGAACAAATTCGAACCAAGCCGTTGGAGCTTTTCAAGGAAGCCAAGTCGGCGGTGGATTTGACGCAAGCCCCGGTGATTGTTTCGATTGGACGCGGGATTAAAGCGCCGGAAAACATACCTCAGGCGCAAGCGCTGGCCAAAGCAATCGGCGGAGAGATAGCCGCGTCGCGTCCGATTTGCGATGAAGGTTGGCTGCCCATGGAGCGCCAGATCGGCAGTTCGGGCCAGACGGTTGCGCCAAAACTGTATCTGGCGCTGGGCATTAGCGGCGCGATTCAGCACGTTGTGGGGATGAAGGGTGCGCGCACTATCGTGGCCATCAATAAGGATCAAAACGCTCCGATTTTTGAAATTGCGGATTACGGGATCGTTGGTGACATTTTCGAGATCATGCCCGCGCTGACCGCCGCTCTGGAAAAAGCGAAAACATAATTAGTCTGTCCGATCTTGATTCGTTCTATTCCCAAAAACCAGCGCTCCAAATTGACCTTCGCAGCGTCTGCCCATACCATTATCTTTGGAGAAATAGCTTGGCCGTCATGAAAATCAAATCACTTTGCTTTGCGGTTTTTTTGTTTATTCCGTTGAGCGCGGCGGCGCAGACCGCCGACGAAATTGTGAATAAGGTTCTGGCCGCGCGCGGAGGAGTTTCCAGAATCAAGGCGGTGCACTCGCAACGAATCTCCGGAACCATCAACTTTGGGCCCGGCGCCGATGGACCATTTCTTGTGGAGCTGGAGCGGCCCGGAAAAATGCATATTGAAGTAACCGTCCAAGGCCAAACGCTGGTGCGTAGCTACGATGGCAAGTCCACGGGCTGGATCCTGAACCCGTTCACGGAGAACAAAACGGTGCAGCCGATGACCGCCGAGGATATCAGTAATATTTCTGACGAATCCGACTTTGATGGCCCGCTGGTCGATTACAAACAAAAGGGAAATCTGATTGCTCTCGTGGGGAAAGAAGACGTGGACGGCAAACCCGCTTATCGCTTGAAACTGACCAATAAAAAAGGCGACATGCGCAACTATTTCTTTGACGCGGAGTCATTCCGGCTGATCAAGTGGGAAGGCACGCGCAAAGTCGGCGATAGGGATGTGCCTTGGGAATCGGTGTTCCACGATTATCGCGAAGTTGACGGCATACAATTTGCGTTTGAGATCGATTCCGACGCGCCTGGCACGGGCCAGGCGCAAAAAATCATTGCCGACAAAATTGAAGTGAATCCGCAAATAGATGAGTCCCACTTCGGCAAACCTGTTGCTCCGGCAGCGCCTCCACCGGCCGACACGCCTGCCGATTCACCGGATGCGACACCGCCACCGGGTTCAGAGAAGCCGCCTTCACAAAAATAAGTTTGGGCGATGAAGGCGATTATCCGCCGGATAGTTCGCGGCGTTATTCTTTATCTGTGAATGAACCTACCACGCCTCTGGAGCAGCACGATGCGATGGCTGGCCTGTGCAAGAGCTGCGTGCATGCCCGGCACATCGAGTCCGCTCGAGGTTCAACGTTTATACTTTGCGAACTTTCGCGCACCGATCCGAGATTTGCCAAGTATCCCCGCTTACCGGTTCTCGCATGCGAAGGGTTTCAGTCCCGCACGAATCCTCTATAAAACAGTTGTACAAACCCTCCTTGGGTTGTCCGTTCTGTTAACTTAATTGTTATTACATATAAATTGTACTATATTGGCCGGTGTGAGCCTTACTCGTCTGCCAATACAAAATTGCCATCCGGCGCTTCCATGATGAACACCGCTGCCGGCCCGCAAATCTCTTCGGGTCTTGGCGCCAACCAGATCACTTCCGACCCCGACGGTGCGGAAATCTTTTTGGACGATAAATTTGTCGGCACTACCCCCGCGACGCTTCGCCTCACCGAAGGCACGCACACTCTGATTTTAAGTGCCCACACCACGTGGATCGGCAACGTGCAATTACCGTTTTGAGTAGACCGCACTGTCACGGTAAAAGCCACGCTCGATCCAATGTAGCTGCAACAAATAGCGACTTGATTTCACCCTCTGGCAATTGCGGCCACACAATGCGGTGTGCTAGCATCCGCCCGATTGGCTGCCAGGGGCGGTCAATCGACTGAAGAGCAGACCACAGATTCGTTAGTTCTTCGCCCTGCTGTGTAAGACAAAAAGAGCGACAGACCAAGGGCCGCGCTTTTCAGAGGATTTAACTCGTTCCGAGGCGCAGGCCCGCGCCCTTCTCATCGAGCACGGACCTCGCACGATGGAGGTCTACATGAAAAGCTATCTCACTAAGGACATTCGCAACGTTGGCATTGTCGGCCACGGCGGCACCGGAAAAACGCAACTGGTGGCGTCGTTGCTTCACACCGCGGGAATCACGCCGCGGTGGGGAAAAGTTGCGGAAGGAACCACAACGACTGATTGGGATGAAGAGGAAATCGCGCGAAAAATATCGCTGCAGACCGGTCTGGCCTATGCGGAGTGGCCGTGCACGCTGTGCGGGCCGGGCAACGACGTCAAGATCAATCTGATCGACTTACCGGGCTATGGAACTTTCTTGAATGAAACGAAAGCTTCGCTGATCGCGGCGGACGCCGCGCTGATTGCCGTCGACGCGCACGTTGGCGCGCAGGTGAATACCGAAAAAGTGTGGGATTACTGCGTGGAATACGACATTCCGCGGGCTTTCGTGCTGACCTGGATGGACCGGGACCTGGCCAGCTTCGAGCGGTCGATGGAATCGCTGACGCAGGTTTTCGGGCGCACGGTGGTGCCGCTGCAGTTGCCCATTGGCACGGAGCGCGGGTTTCGCGGCGTGATCGATCTGGTGGCGATGAAAGCGCATGTGTACAAGCCAGGCGGAGACGGCAAGCCGAGCATCGAAGAGATTCCGGCGGCGCTGGCGGACGACGCG
>DATHRB010000010.1:0-82438 GCA_035482155.1 Verrucomicrobiia bacterium
ACCACTGCTGCTCATCGTCCAGCTCAAAATGTTTTGATTGGAGGTATATCCGCCCGTGGCTCCCGTAAATCCCGCATAGGCCGTGTTGCCCTGAACGGTGGATGGAATATTCACGGTCCAAGCCTGCGTGAACGTCGCCGCAGTGCTGGCATCCGTGATGGTCATCGTCAGAGTCGTGCCGTCGTAAGTCATATGCACACGGAACACGTCTCCGTTATGCAGATTGATTCCCGAGCTGGTCATATCCGATGCCGGCGTAGTTGGCGATGCGCCATTCACATAGAGACCCGTGGAATCAGGTCCCTCGCCACTGTTGTTGTACAGATCGAACTTCACCGCAACGCTCTTGGTGACAGCGGTTGCGTATCCCAAACTTCCGCCTGCTGAGCCGAGCGCCGCGGTAGAGCCGTTTTGCAGCGTAAACGTGAGTCCGTCAGCGGTCTGTGTACCTGCGGAGGTCTGGAAACTGAAATCCGTGGTGAAGTTTTGAATATTTATAGGTGTCGGATACCAGGCACTGGATGCCTGGAATGTGCCATTCGTCGTCGTCAAAGACAAAGCCGTGCCGCTGATGGTGGCATTCCCATTCAGCGCCATCGAGCCCACACCGAAGCCGCCGCCAAAACCTACTCCTGAAGAATTAACGGTAAATCCATTGATGGCCGTGGCGCTTTGGCCATCCGAGTCAGTAATAACGACGTTGTGTCCACCCACAGTGGCAGTCGATGTTATCGAGAGCGTGGCCGTAATTTTCGTCGCAGAGTTGTAGTTGCATGCGCTGACAGTTAATCCTTGCTCGGCGTCGAAATTACAGGATGGATTAGGAAGAAAATTTGTGCCTGTAATCGTTACGGTGATATTCGACTGGCCCTGCAGTCCGGCGTTGGGACTCACATTAGTGATTGTGGGGGCTGGATTGGAGCTGCCAGTTTGCACTGTGAAACTGTTGTTCAAGGTGGAGCTCTGCCCGTCGGTATTGGTAACCGTGACGTTGCGCGAGCCGATAACAGCGCTGGAGAGAATATTGATGTTTGCGGTGATTTGCGTAGACGAATTCTGGGTACAGGAATTAACGGTAATGCCCGAGCCAAAGCCACACGTCGGCGAAGGCAGGAAATTGCTACCGGACAGCGTCACGCTCAGGTTGGACGTCCCCTGTCCTCCAACGGTGGGACTCACCGCTGAAAGGACGGGAGCCGCCTCTGAAGCTACGGTAATGGTGCGGACTGGCGGACTCGGATCGGTATTCCCGGCAGAATCGGTAACCGTGAACGAGGCGGTATAGGTACCGGCGGTAGAAAATGTCACGGCCCCCGGATTTTGCAGGGAACTTGTAGCCGGAGTTGCGCCGCGGAAACTCCAGGAATAAGCGGAAATCGAACCACTGGATGCTGTGCCGGTTCCTGAAAAGGTTACCGATTGACCCGGGGCAATGACGATGTCCGAAATGGGACTGGTGATTGTGCCCTTGGGAGGTGTATCCGTCGCAGTTTTCGAAATTTGTACGAACTTGGCTACCGATGGCACTCCTGACGTATTGATAAGAAAAATCATGTAATACCCAGGAGGGGCGGTATTCCCATTGGGCGGGCCGGTTACGTTCAAAACGCCGCTGCCGGCCGTAAATGACAGACCCACCAGGCGTTGATCCATGTTGAATGCGTGGGTTACTGAACCGTCTTTCATTATCACAACGGACGCAATGTTCGCTGCATCGGGAGTCTGCACTTGAAAGGAACTGCCGTAGCCGATCACTCCGGGTGTGACTGAAGTTATCGATGGGCGGGTCGCTAAGGAGCCACTGGAATTGTACAAGTATGGCGGCGTATAGATCTCGACATGCTGTTCGTAGGAACCGCGTGAAGGGTTACCTCCCGCGACCCACACGGTGGCGTCCGGCAGCAATAACGCAACGGAGTGATAAAGCCGCGCAAAAGAGTTAGAACCAGCAGATGACATGGTATTCGTTGCGGTGTCGTAAAGATCGGCTTGGAGGGAGGCGGTGCTAGTGTCCTCATCGTTGACCGACCCACCCACGGTAAGAATTTGGCCGTTGGGCAGCATCGTGGCGTTCATTTCAATGCGCGGCTGCGACATTGACGGACCGTAGACCCACGAGGGTGTCGTTGCCGATAAATCGATAACCTCGGTGGTGGCCGTGGACGGATTGCCGCCACCAAAAATAATGACTTTTGGTTTATAACCGTTTGCTGGTGTCAACGGGAATAGCACCGAAGAACCATAGTTGCGGACGCCTCCATAATTCGTGGTGGCAATCACCCCTGACCAGCTATTCGTTGAAGGATCAAAGGTTCGGGATTGAGTTGTCCAGCCAGAATAAAAAACTTTCCCGCTTGGCAACACGTGCATGCGTGGGTAAAGAGGCGGAGTCCAAGAAGCAGTCAATGGCGCACTCCAACCCGCTCCAACCTTGTAGATCTCCACTGTTGAATTGGTGTTTCCAGTTTCATCGAGGCCGGAAAATGTCATTACGCGCCCATCGCCAAGGACGGTGTCGGTGGGATACCAGCGCCCGTGCGCCATATCCTCCATATCGGCATATTTTGCAGTCACGGGGTCGTAAATGGATGTTCTCTTCCAGCCGAAGAAGGGATCGTATTGAAGATTGCCGCCCACGATAAATGCTCTACCGTCGGGCAATACGATCATGCCGTTGCAGAACATGTCCCAGCTTTGTTGCGGCCCGTTGGTCCATGAGTTATTCGAAGGGTCCCATAGGCCCACCAGATAGGTGGTCTGCGCGGTATAATTTCCAGAGCCAGAGACCACTAGGATTTTTCCATTGGACAGCAACGCGGTATGGACCGGGTTGATGGGCATCAACGTCGGCAATGTCTGCCATGTACCGGTTACGTTGGCTTGGCCATGCGCGAGTGGCGCGCAAAACAGGAGTAAGGCAATGGCGGCGATGCCCCAATTCTGTCTAGCAGATCCCGAAAGAAGTTGTGCAGCCAAACTCTTGCTTACCACGCAGGTTTGGTGAGCCGATTGAGTGCGGTAAAAATACATTCGTATAGCTCCCAAGATACAAGGCGGTATATAGACGGCAATGCCATGAATGCTGTAAAAGGAACCCGAGTATCACCAAGATGTTTTGCCCCTTAGGGAAAGACACACCGGGGCCCCCAGGTTAGGCGTATAGCATTCCCAGAACCTGAGTAAATACTTTGTAATCAGTACAGCGATTTAAGGATTGGGCAACGGGATACCCATTATAGGAAATACCGTGCTCTTTAGCAAAACGCTTGCCAAGTCGAGGGGTGCAATTTACATGGACATCGGGTGAGAACCGAGGAGATCCCAGACTCGCCAGAATTCATGCATCTCTTCAGGCGCGCCGAGCGAGATACGTAAATAATTTGGCATGGAAGGAATTAGCGGGGCCAACACAAAATTATTCCGGGCGTAATGTTCAGAAATTTCCGCAGCCGGACGCATTACATTTAGACAAACAAAATTGGTGTGTGAATCCAAGGCTCTGAGCATCCGGGCGTTCACCTGGTTCATGAATTCCTGGCGGTCATTAAAATTTCGATTGGTGCAGTTCTCTACATGCTCGCGGTCCGCGAGGGCCGCCGAAGCGGCGAACATTCCGGCGCGATTCAGCGCGAAAGGCAATCCTTCTCGAAGCATTTTTTCCGCATTGGACGGAGATGCTATCGCGTAGCCCACGCGGGCGCCGGCCAACCCATACGCGGCTGAAAAAGTTCGGGTAACAATCACACGCGGATTATTCGACGGCCGATCTATAAACGACGCGTACGCCCCGGATCCGCCAGCGTAGTGATGATAAGCCTCATCGATCAACACTTGAAATTTTGGCGACACTTTGACAAGAAATTCTTCGAGATCCTTACGCTCCGTGAGCGTTCCGGTGGGACTGTTGGGGTTGCAGACATAGATGAGGCCGCTGGCTCTGCTTTTAGTGGAATGTTTCAGCATGGCCTCTAAATTGTGCGCATGGTCATTGCGCAACGGAACTTCAATGACGGTTGCGCCTCTACTCCGTGCAAAGTTCGCGAGGAGATCGCAGGTAGGTGTAGCCATAATGAGCGTGGCACCCGGAACCAGGAATGCCGCGGCAGCCGTTCGCAAAACGTCGGTCGATCCGCAACCAACCACAATTTGCTCCGGCTTGATGACGGGGCTAACGCCGGAAATCACTTCACGGTGATAATCCGTCAAGGCTTTCAGGAAAACAGTGGAATCGGCATAACGGCTGGTGTCTTTGGCTGCTTCTTGAAGGGCTGCGATCGCTTTCCGCGAGGCGCCGTAGGCGTTTTCGTTGCGGTCCAGGCGGATTGGTTCCGGATGTTTCGGGAGGGTCTTCGAGGCCGGTAGAGATTCACCGGTATCTGCTAAGGTGGGCCTCGGCACAAGCAGGGAGCTAGCAGCTACTCCCGCGCCCAACTGTTTCAGAAGATTTCTGCGATTCACGGTCATATGAATATTTGATAGCAAGGATATCCTTCCGCGGTCAATTGCCGGAAAGAAGTAATTGTCGTGAGTCCAAAGAAAAAAGCCAACCGCTCCACGGGAGGTGGAGACAGTTGGCTCGTTTGGTTAATTTACCGTCAGGGTCAATTGAATGGGTGTCAATTGCAGCGGCTTGCCGCTCATGCTGGATGCCGTGGGCGTCAAAGTAAGTGTGTAGGTTCCTTTTTGTGTGCCGGTGGTTAGAGGAGGAGTAACCACTGAAACCCCGCCACTCGCGCAACCGGCAAGACCGTACCCGGCGAGCACAAGAACCAGTAAGCCACCGGCGTATGCGAGTCGCCCCGGCATGAAGCCGCCACTGTGTTTGAGTTGATTCAGCACGAGTAGCGCTGCCAGGCACATGCTCAGTATCAGTATCAGCAGCATCAGGTAACGCGAAGGAGGAGGATCCAACCGGCGATCCGTATTGGGCGCCAGCGAGGATTTCATAGTTGTGACCATCACGTTTACCGAGGTCGGGGCACCCGCCGCTAACTGGACGGGATTCGTGACAGTACATACGGTTGTGGCGGGGGCGCCGGAACAGGCCATGTTTACTGGGCCCGAGTAGCCGACGCCTGGAGTGAGTTGCAAAGTGTATTGGGCAGTTTGTCCGGCGGTAACCGCGGCGGTTAGAGCCGCGGACGGGCTCGTGACAGTGTATGCCGGGCTGGCCGTGCCGTTAATGGTGAAGGACTGCGGCGAATTGGGAGCATCGTCCGTTATCGTAACCGTCTCCGTGCGAGTGCCCGCTCCGAGAGGAGCGAAGGTCACCGAGATAGAGCAAATCGTATTGGGAGCGATGGGTGTACCAATACAGGGATTTGAGGGATTGACGAACTCCGACACATTCGCGCCTCCAAACACCACGCCGGAGATATGCAGCGGTGCGGTACCGGAGTTCGAAATCATGATATTTGTCGAATTGCTAGCCGTTCCTTGAGTTCCCGCGACGGCCACCGAAGCCGGTGAAATAACGACGGCTGGAGCGGTGGGAGTCGAAGAAACGCCGGTTCCGCTCAGAGCAAAGGTCTGGGGACTGGCTGGCGCATTGTCGGTAAGTTGCAGGTTGGCTTGACGGATTCCAACGGCGCTTGGGGTGAATGCGATACCAATCGTGCAAGTCGCATTGACAGCCACGGCGCCTGTACAGGTATTTGAAGCCAGCGCGAAGTCGCCGGCGTTTACTCCGGTGATGGTGACCGCGGTGATATTCAGGGTGGCGCTGCCACTGTTCGTCACGGTCACGACGACTGGCGGCTTGGTAGCGCCTTGCGTGGTGCTCGGCAGCATTATCGGACTGTTGGGAACAACGGTCAGACCCGGTGTTGCTGAAGCGAGGCCGTTGCCACTGAGAGCCAAAATTTGGGGGCTGCTGGAGGCGTCGTCCGTGAATTGCAAGTTGGCCAGACGTTCTCCAGTGCCGCTAGGAGTAAAGGTGACTCCCACCGTGCAGGTAGCGTTGACGGCTATCGCGGCAGCGGTGCAAGTGTTGGACGCGATTGCGAAATCCGTCGGATTCGTACCAATAACGGTGACGCTGCTGATGTGAAGAGGCGCGCCGCCGCTGTTCGTGACCGTGATAGAAATTGGAGCGGTGGAAGTTCCCGTGGCAACGTCCGGGAAGTCGATAGGACTCGCGGGCGCAAAGCCGACAACCGGGATGGGGCCAAGAGTCCAAGTCAAAATGTTTTGCGTCGACGTGAGACCGCCGGTGCCGCCTGTAAATCCTGCATAGGCCGTAGTAGCGCCGACAGTTCCAGGAATGTCAATCGTCCAGGTGTGTGTAAATACCGCCTTGGTCACCGTGTCGGTGATGGTCATAGCCAAAGACGTGCCGTCATAGATCATGTGCACGTCGAAGATGTCACCGCTGTGCAGATCTATCCCTGAGGCGGTCATGTCCACAGCCGGAATTGTGGGTAAAGCGCCGTTAATGTAGAGGCCGGTCGAGTCTATGCCCTCGCCAGAGTTGTCGTACAAGTCGAATTTCACCGCGACGCTTTTTGGTATTCCTCCAATGCCGCTGGACAGATCAGGACCATAACCCAACGGACCGCCAGCGGAGCCGAGCGCTGCGGTGGAGTTGTTTTGAATCGCGAAGGTAATACCATCCGCAGTGAGTCCGGGAGTAATTTGAAAGGTGAAATCGGTAACGAAGTTTCGGACGTTCACGGGTGTGGCGTACCACGCGCTGGAAGCCTCGAACTCTTGGCCGTTGGTTAATTGCAAGACCGATTCAGTGAGTTGTGCATTGCCGTTCAGCACCAGGGCTCCGGCGGTGAAGCCGGTTCCGAGTTGGACAGTGGGACCCAGATTTTCGGCGACGGTAAAACCGTTAATCATGGTCGCGCTTTGACCGTCGGCGTTAGTGACAATCACGTTGTGGCCACCCAGAGTGGCGTTGGCGGCAACAACAAGATTTACGTTGATCTGCGTTGGAGAAACGAAGGTGCAGGTATTAACGGTGCCGCCGAAATCAGAATCAAAGTTGCATGTTGGCGCAGGCTGGAAATTCGCTCCGGTTAACGTTAGGGTTACGTGCGTGGTGCCTTGAAATACCGCATTGGGGGTCACTGCCGTTAGCAAGGGTGGAGGAAGCGCGGTTCCGGCCACGACGCTAAATCCGTTGGCAAGCGGCGCGGTTTGGGTATCGGTATCGGTGACCAAAATGTTTCGCGTTCCAACGGCCGCGGTGGCCAGAACATCCACGTTAGCGGTGAGCTGAGTAGCGGAATTGAAAGTACAAGAGTTGACGTCGACTCCCGCGCCAAAGCTGCAAATAGGGTTCGGCAAGAAATTAGTGCCAGTGAGGATGACGTTAAGATTCGTTTGACCTTGCGAACCGAAAGCCGCGAGTCCGTTAATCGTTGCGCTGGTAAGTGTGGGTTGCGGCGAAGTGGGCTTTACGTTGATTGTAACCACCGGTGGATTTGGATCGGTGATACCGGAGTTATCAGTAACAGTCAGGGAGGCCTGGTAAGTACCGGGGGTGGAGAATGTGACTGCACCGGGAGTTTGCATGGAACTCTTCGCTGGCGTTCCACCGCGAATCGACCACCAATATGCAGCGATTGTTCCGGTACCTGAAGCGGTTCCACTTCCGGCAAACGAAACCGTTTGCCCCTGATTAATATTGACGGTCGGCGTAGCTGGACTAGTAATGGTTCCGGTGGGCGGAACGTCGGCCGGCGCGGTGGAAAGCTGCACAAATTTTGCAACCGAGGGCACGCCTGCATTGTTGATCAAAAACAACATGTAATAGCCTGGAGGCGCGATGTTTCCGTTCGGGGGCCCGGTTACGTTCAAGACTCCGCTACCTGTGCTGGACACCAGGCCCACAAGACGCTGATCCATGTTGAACGCGTGGGTAACGGCGCCGTCTTTCACTAAAACTACGGAGGCAATGTTTGCGGCATCCGGAGTTTGCACTTGAAAGGAGGTGCCATAACCAATTCCAGAGGGAGTAACACCCGTTATAGTTGGGCGCGTGGCGGGAGTGCCGTCGGGATTAAAGAGATAGGCAGGCGAATAAACTTCAACACTCGGTTCATACGTGCCGCGAGTTGGATTTCCTCCGGCAACCCATACAGTGGCATCGGGTAACAGCAATGCTACGGAATGATAGAGCCGCGGCACAGCATTCGCGCCCGCCGAAGACATCTTGTTTGTCGCCGGATCATATAGGTCGGCATTCAGGCTGGCGGTGCTGGTATCTTCGTCGTTCAGCGAACCTCCAACGGTGAGAACCTGGCCGTTGGGCAAAATCGTGGCGTTCATCTCAATGCGTGGCGCGGACATCGCCGGACCCTTGGTCCAGGCGGGAGTCGGGACAGAAAGATCGATAATCTCGGTGGTAGCTGTGGCCGGATTGCCTCCGCCAAAAATTATGACCTTCGGTGTGTAATTGTTTGCGGGCGTTAGAGGCAAGAGCACGGAAGAACCGTACGTTCGAGTTCCTCCATAAATGGTGGTGGCGATTACGTTAGACCAGGTGTTCGCAACAGGGTCAAAAAGTCGGGATTGGGTGGTTGAACCAGAATAAAAAACCTTACCGTTTGGCAAAACATGCATGCGCGGATAGAGAGGCGGGGTCCAAGGGGCCACGACCGGCGGCGCCCATCCCGCGCCAACGGTGTAGATTTCCGTTTGGGGGTTGGTGTTTCCATTTTCGTCCAGCCCTGAAAATATTAGAACCCGCCCGTCGCCCAGCACAGTGCTGGTGGGATACCAGCGGCCATGGGCCATGTCTTCCATGTCTACGAAATTGGGTTTCGGGCTGACCGCTGCAGGATTGTAGATCGAGGTCCTGTTCCAGCCAAAGAAGGGGTCATACTGAAGATTGCCGCCCATAATAAATGGACGACCATCGGGCAACACGATCATTCCGTTGCAAAACATGTCCCAACTCTGCGTCTGAGTGGTTATGGTATTTGTTGCGGGATCCCAAACCCCAACGCTGTACACAGTCTCCGCAGGATAGTTTCCGGAGCCGGACACCACCAATATCTTGCCGTTGGACAAGAGCGCCGTATGAATCGGATTAATAGGCATTTGCGTCGACACGGTTTGCCAAGCGCCGATCACATTGGCTTGCGCGTGCGCTACCGGCGCGTAGCAAGCGGCAGTCAGTGCCAGAGCCGCAACGAGGAGCAGTGTGAGGGAAGAGAACGGTTTATGGCGAAGGTCTGAGCCACAAGTCGCCTGAATCGCGGGTTGAGGGGTAGCCTTACGGCCGGGGTAATGCATCACGAAATGCCTCCTTGATTCAACAACCGGCTACGCTGGCTGCCGGCAATGTTTTAAAAGGTGCGAACTGCTTCCGTCCGAAGATAGAGATACCCGTTACCTCCATTACTGCATCACCAGGGCCACCGTAAGTCGCTTATTTACAGTAACTCACATTGAGAATTGTCCAGTCATTTGCCAGCTAAGGGAAAATGCGTCTCCTTGAAGCCTGCTTGCGTACTGGGCGGGTATAAACGACCGGTTGGTGCCTAATCTTGCCAGGGCCAATTTGGTTTGAATGCGGGGAATGACCGTTTGAGGGGTGCGGAATAGAGGCAGATGGGAATCGAAGCCGGAACTTCGTGAAAATCCTGATTTACGCGGGTAAACTACAAAGCGAAGTTGCGGGGCTGTAGCTCAGATGGATAGAGCATCGGTTTCCTAAACCGGTTGTCGCGAGTTCGAATCTCGCCAGCCCCACCATTCATTTTTTTGATTTACTAAAATGTTGGTTTTGCATTTGCAGTTTCTCTCCCAGGTTAGAATAATTCAAGTAGTGTCATAAACGTGTCATAGTCTCGTGCAGGTTCGCCAGAACCAAGCAAAGAGGCGGTCACTAATCAGCTGTAAATAAAGAGTTACTTCTACGTGACGCCAACGCGAAATTGACCCAGGTAATTAATACGACCTACACGGTAAGAGCCAGGAGTAAGAAGGAACAAGCGGGTTGCTTGACGGTCGCCCTTCATTTCGCCCTCGCCGCGCACTCACGATTTTTGCCGCACCAATTTGATTTTGAGGCTGACAGATGGGATGAAAGGGGCAGACACACACTCCACGGAGTTGATCTGCCCATTTCAGTCTAGCTATAACGAATCAGCTATTTGTGGCCTGAGTGGGTTATGCGGGCCAAGATGTCGCGCCGGCTGTCGAGCACCGAGGCAGCCGCAAATTCCTCGCGTTCCGCGGGAGTCCACTTGCCCATGGTGGCGTTGATGGCATTGGCCCACTTGTCGATGCCTTCGGCATTGGGATAGGTGATGACGAGGCAGCGGGTGGACGGTGCGGAAGTGTTTACATACTGCTCGTCTAGGCCGTAGTAAGTAGCCACGCCCTGCTTGAGTTGTTCTTCAAAGGTGGGGACGAGCATCTTCTTGAGCGCCGCAGTGTAATGTTCCGGCTTGTCGGGCTTGGCCGATGAGCAGACCACACGCAGATAAGTCGGTGTACCGGTGCCGGGATGGTACATCCTCGATTGCATCAAGTAGTCTTCGTGCTTGGTGGCTGTGATTTGGCCGGGCCGTGGAGGGCTCTTGCGAATTTCGTCGAGCACTTTCATGAGCCCTGCGATGCTGGTGGACGACCACGCCGCACCGTGGGTATATCCTTCCGGGGTGTGGACGACTTGCTCAAAGGTGGACCAACTCATAATCGAACCGTCAGCTAATGACTTTTCCAGAACTGGAATGACGGACTTCTCGCTGTCCTCTGAGTATGCCGCCCAATTCGCTCGGGGAATTTGGAACTGGCTCACATAGGTGTAAATGATCGGCATCGATTCCGTTTGAGGAATAGCTGCCGGAACGAGCGTCACTACCAACACGAACACAAGCAGGCCCGCTATCCGCATCTTCATTATGATGTCCTCCTGGACTGGCTGGCAGGCGGGCGGCGCGCAATACGATTAGAAAGCCGTTCTTACGTCGCGCACTCGCAGCTTCGCGGATAGCGAGGAGACGGCGTTCTGTATAGTGGATAACTTTCTGAGTATCGGGCTTGCGCGCCCAGCACCGACCAGTGTGCGCCGACATTATTCCGTAACTTTATCCTTGTCAATGCAATTCTCAACCGAGGCTTAGGTGTGAGAGCGCTAACTCCTGCCGTGAGAAGGCCGCGTGAGTTAAGACTGTTTTTCTTTCATCGGGTTCAGTTGGTTCTTCTGAACCGTGCAGCCTCTGTCGCCATCCTTCAATCCGCACTCTTTTTGAGCGATTTTTTCGCTCCGCGCGAGTTCCCTTCCTAAATAATTAATACGCAGCGCAGGCATTGCAATTTGCCGCGCTGGGTATGGATGATGAGTCAACTTTGTTCCCGCCGCAGTCGTCGAATGATTCAGCGGCGAAACCGCGGCGACGTTTTTCAGCATTCACGAGAATGTTGTAGGCGCGGGGCGGGCCACATCGCGGGGGATTTCTGGTTGGGTTGCATCCAAAACGACAAGGACTGCTTGGCTGGCCGCCCCACTACAGAACTTTTGCGCGTGAACCAGACACGCCTTGAAAGCAAACTCAAGACAATGTGAAACTGGGCAGAATGGGGGGAGGCAAGAGGTCTATCGAGTAGATGCCGTTGTCACATTTAATTTGCGAAGCCTTGAACCGCCTAAATTCCTGTACTTCTGCTCTCATGGTCTGAAGTGCGGTTTCAGAGTACGCATAAACGCGCCCGCTGTATCCGTTGTCATCGGGCTCCACAAGGCAGTTATGATCGGGGGCTTTGGCGCAGCAACACTTCAAGAGACACCGCCACGTGTCCGCTTCAAAATAAATCGTATGCGGTTGCAAAAAGCCGGGGTCATTTCGTGCGAGTAGTTGCATGATCGCTAATAATAGCAGCGGCTAGCCTTCGCGTCACCCATGAGGCGCATCCGGTTTGGGTTCTTCCGGTTTCGTTCGTGCAATCTTCTCTGCGATGGGCATCTTCCTGTCTTTCCCTTCGTCATCCAGAACATGCGCGTTCTTGCCGTCAATCGCAATCTTCGCTTTGCCGTAAAGGGTCACATTCAACACCTGACGCTTAGTGATTGCAGGGCCAAGAACGTAGACCGTATCCTCGGTCGCTATGTAATACCAAGTCTTCGTTATAGGAACAGCCACCATCGTGCCGCCGATTGGCCCGGCAACCGCCCCGCCAGCCTCGGAGGTGATTTTTAGTACCTTTGCGTCTTTCCATTCCCGTGTGTTTGCTAACGATACTGAGGTGAAAAGAAGGAAAAATATCAGGGCCGCTCTTTTCATGGTGCCCTCCCTCTTTGAAGCGGATTCTACCACGCGATGTTGGCCGCCCCCGGCACTGTACCAAGAAAAGAAATGGGCGCGGATTCTCCGGGCTAACACAGCGGGCAGGATTCGCTGCGGAAGTTTTAATTTAATTGGCCGGTTTACTCACTCGCGGGGTAAACGTCGTAAGTGTTGAGCCCGGGAAATTGCTGGCAAAGTACGCTGGCCTACACGCGGTGTCAACAAGTTTTGTGCAGAAGAAAGGATTTCGACGTGGGTTTTTCTATGGGTTGGGAACCGTAAGGCATATTTCTCTAGGCCGACCACTTTCCGTGCCTTTGGAATCGAGCGAGGTAACTACGTAGCAATATCTTTCACCACCCTGAACTCCGGGGTCGTCATAGCTGTTGGTATTTGAGGTTCCCACTTTGGTGAAGGTTTGGCTCCCGTAGAGCCGGCGATAAACGTTATAACTAACGGCGCGCGGGGCTTTATCCCAATTAATAGTAATTTTGTGGGGCTTGGAGGGTTGTGCAGGCTGCTGACTGCGGGTCGCATGCAAATAGAAAATCAAGACAAGCAGAATTCCGGCTAGCACCAATGCCATACCCGAACGTTTGAGAATTGTCATTCGCGTCTTCGGTAGCCACTCTTCGCAAGTCGATAGTAAGCGACTTTTTGCAGAATGATGCTCGCCTGGATGATCCGTCGTCTCGATAATAAACGAAGTCTTGTCCGCGGGGCATTCGTCGAGAAACGTAGTGATCCTCGAGCGGAACGAACCTGAAAGATCGATCCCGCCGGCCACTCCGACTCATTGGCAATGCGGCAATCGATTGGTAACGACGAGTCCAGGCTGCAAAGCGCCGTGCTAAAGTACACTTTCGCCGCGTGTTCCCCGAAAGATGATGGAATCACAAAAAATCGGGCGTTACGAAATTATTGAGGAAAAGGGCCGCGGAGCCATGGGCGCGGTGTATATCGCGCGCGATCCGGCGATGGACCGCATCGTGGCGCTGAAAACGATCCACGCGCTGGCACTTAGCGGGCCGCAAGCCGAAGAATTTCGCGAGCGATTTTATCGTGAAGCGCGGGCCGCAGGCGGATTGTCGCATCCGGGCATCGTGACGATATTTGACGTTGGCGAACAAGACGGCGTGCCGTACCTGGTGATGGAATTTATCGAGGGACGCACGCTAGCGGAAGCCGCAAAAAACGGCCAGCGATTTACCTTCGAGCGCGTCTGCGAGATTGGACAGCAAGTCGCGGAAGCGCTGGCCTATGCGCATAAGCACGGGGTCATTCATCGGGACATCAAGCCCGCCAACATCCTGCTGACCTCCGAGGAAAAATATGGAGTTGAGCGCCCCAAGATTACTGATTTTGGTGTGGCCAAACTGGGCGCGGCTCAACTCACTTCGACCGGGCAAATTCTTGGGAGCCCGGCATTCATGCCGCCGGAGCAATTTACCGGCGCGCCCATCGACGGACGCAGCGACTTGTTTTCTCTAGGCGTGATTTTGTATTGGATGGCCACTGGAGAGTACGCCTTCACAGGCGAAACCATTACGGCGGTTTCCTACAAGGTGGTGCACACCGAAGCGGTGCCGCCTCGAAAACTGAATCCCGCGGTTCCTGCGGCGTTTGACGAAATTATTTTGAAGTGCCTGGCCAAGTCGCCCTCGGACCGTTACTCCACTGGCGATGAGTTGGCTCACGACCTGGCGGTGCTGCGAACGGGACGCCCCGCTGCAGAATTACAGGCTCCTGTGCCTGTATCGGTTCCCGCTACTTCCAGCAGTGCCATGGACGTCACTCTGGATTCAAATCCCGCAGCGTTACCAACGACGCCAGCTGTCGGACAATCTGTCGCTGCGCTGATACCTCCGGCAGCTGTTCCGCAAAAAAAGCGAACTGGGTGGATCGGCACGACCGTCGGCTTGATTTTTGCCGCCTTACTTCTTGCAGGTGGGTGGTACGGCTACGCGAACCGCGAACGCATCGAGACGATTCTCGACCCCAACTCTGGCCCGGAACCGGTCGCGGACACAGCGCCCTCTGAAGCCACGTCCAAGACCGACAAAACCGCAACGCCGTCGAATCGCCAGGCGAGAAACGAAAATTTGAACAAGCAACCAGCCAAGAGCGGCGCCAGGAATTCGACTCCTTCAAGAACTGCCGTTTCGGCTCTGCCTCCTCCTCCGCGCGTGGACTTCGATCCGAAACAATTGGACCCCAACGCCAACGCGAAGTTAAAAATTGAAGCGGATCACTTTCCTGCCAATGTCGCTTTTACCGTGGAAATGGGCGGGAAAGTTTATTTTGAACGGGGCGGAAACAATAATCAGCAATTGTTTGACGACCTGTACGTGCCTCCAGGAGTTACCGAGTTTCGGGTCATCGCCGGTGAAGGCGCAAATCGAAAAACTTCCAACATTGTGAGCGCCGAATTCAAACCCAAGAAAAAGAAAACCTTGCGTATCGAATTGCGGACTCAAGGCCAGAAAAGTGGTTCATCAGTGCCGTCCGGCGTTTATGCCGACTCGCAAATTGTAGTCGCCCTCAAGTAAGACCTCGGGGCACTCGGCGCAGGGAGTTGCACAAGCGTTCGAACGGCGTGCGCGCTTGGGGCGAAGATGGCTGCGGCATTCGAACGTCCTTTGTCGACACGCCGACAATTGAACGAAATGTCGGCGGTCGACAATTGCACTTCTGACGCAAAATAGTTTCGACACAAAGAAAAATCTTATTCGTGAAACAAAAAGACGTTGTTTCACGTGAAACAGATTTGCTTCGAACGTGAGTGCATTCGAACGAGTGCCCAGTTCGAACGGTCGCGGCGTTCGAATAATGTGCAGATTCGGGAATTCGGAGCGGACAGCAAATGTTTCGTAAAAGACATGTCCACATTGGTCCCGCGGACCTAACTATGGCCCCCGGCGAGGCAGTTTCGTTCTACGGTAAGGATAGACACGTGCATGGGGTATCAGGGTCGCGCGCGTCGCGCAGCGGTTAATTCTCACCCGATGGAAGAGCGGAGCCTGCAGTGGATAGAGTTTTATCATCGATCGACAAGTATGGTTACGTGGCAAACCGGCAATTGCCCGTAAAGGGAGTTGCTGAGGACCGAGCGCCAAACCCTACGGCCGTGGAAGGCGACAAGATCGCGAATATACACGGCGCAATGCTGAATTTTCATTTGCTTCTGCGATCCCAGCGACTTTATGAAGTCGATCATCCGCAACGAATTGCCACTTTGGGAATGGCCTACGATTCTCTCCACTCCGTTGTGGGACGCCATAAACTCGAATTGCAAGTAATGCGCGACGGATTGGTATCCTCCGCGCTCGGTGACAGTTTACTGCCGGATGCCACCGGCGAGATGCTGGCGCTGTCGAGCGCGTTGCGGCAGGCCGGGATTCGAAGAATTTCCTTCCTGCCAAAGGTTAGCCAAGAGGAAGTGGACATTCTGGCTGAGCTCATCAAGGTATCATTGATGACCATGGCTGCTACGACAGCTGCTCAGCCATCTGGTCAGTCTTCTGGACGGGCGGGCGCGAAAACAGCGGATAACGAAGCCGTGGACGCGCGGGATGCCTGGTGGATAAAGAGCTTCGCCGAAAGAGATGTGGAAGGGATCCTGGTTAACGCGCAAGTGGATCGAAAAGTAGACACACTTTTGACCAGCTTGATCGCGACGCTGGTAGCCTACGGAGGCCATTCTCCGCGGATTGATTCCGAAAACGTGCGTCTGCCCGGTTTTGACGACCTGATTGCCACATTAAAGCTCCTGGCACGCATTACTCTTCCGCTGGAACCGGCGATCGAACTTTCGCCCGAGGCCGGGGCTCGCGCGATTCGTGAAGCCATGGAAGCAGCGAGTCACGATACGGTGCGGCTGCTGCTGAGCGCGATCTCGCAATACTCTCCGGAAGAGGGTGAACTGCCGCAGTTGTATGTGAAGCGCCTGGCGGAAAGCTTAATTTTTGAATATTTGCTCGCCGAATTCGCGGCGAGCTCGTTGACGCCGGTTTTGGTGCGGCCGACGTTTGACCGTCTGGGTGAGGTGTTGGTGGCCGCCGGAAAGATTCCCGGTACGCATGGCCCAGGCAGCCAGATTGCTTTGCCGAATGTGATCCAGTCCTCGTTAGCGGCCACCTGGGCGGCAGAAAGTTATCGCGAGAAATTGGTGACGCGCTTCTGGCTGGAGCTTCCACCCCGCGAAAAGTCCATGGTGTTACGCGGGCCGGATTTGTGGAGCGTGCCGGTGCTGGCGTTGCGCCAAACGTTGGGAAATCTTGCGGATGCCGGAGCCGATGCGCCGCGCCGCGAAGCGCGGCACATCGTTTTGAATTACGCCAGACGGCTGGAGCACGAGGATCCCCGCGCGCGCCAAACCGTGGCGACCGGACTTAATGAATTATGGCCCATCATCGAATCGCTGTGGCCCAACCAGTTACCGGAAGACTTAAGCAAGGGAGCGCTGGCAGCGCTGCGCATCGAGCGCGAGCCACAAACGGCTTCAGCGCTGGCTACATTTATCGAATCACTGAGTCACATTGCGGTGGTACGCGGAGACTATGAAGGCTTTGAAGCGATCATTCTGGCATTGGAGCAGCCTTCCCGTGAATTCGAGCACACCAACTTTCCCGCATTGGGAAAACGCCTCTTCGCGCAGGACCGATTGTTCCTTTTGGTGGATGCCGGACTGGCGCACCGCGCCCTAGATCCGGTCTTGCCCAGATTACTGGAACGCGATCCTGATAAATTGCTGGACCGCCTTACGCTGCTGTTGGGCGAAGAACGTGGCGGGAGCCTGTTGCCAGCTATGGCGCGACTGATACGGACCATCGGCGTGCCGGTGTTGACGATCCTCGAGACACGCCTTTACGAAGCTCGTCCACAGCGGGTAAGCGCCGCCATCAAGTTGCTGGCGACTGCGGACCCGGACCGATTGTTGCGGAGTCTCACACGGGCCCTGCCCAGTTGGGAATGGAACATGCAGGATCTGGCGATCAGCGAGTTATCGCGACCGACAAACGCCCCCAACGCGCAGACTGCCGCGTTCGTATTTTCCATCGTGCTTATCAATGCGCACCCGCTGGTGGTTCCGATGATGATCGATCAGATTGGGCTCAGCGGCGAAAGCTCGGCGATCCCTCAATTGATGGAAATTGCGGCGGGGGAACACACCACCCTACGCGACCAGTTTGTGCGCATTAAAGCCATCGAAGCGCTGGGGCGGTTAAGAGCTACGGAGTCCATGCAACTGCTACATCTGCTCGCTGAGCGGCGCAGCGGAATAGCCTATGCCGAACCCTCCGGCTTGCGCGCAGCGGCGCAAGACGCATTGGCTGTGATCGAAGACCGTGCGACATCGACATCTGCGCGAGCTACCTTCGATGCTTCGAGCGCGCACGGCGTGGTGTACGCGGTTCCGCGACGGTACGCACGGGTGCCCCTGGATGCTCCCCTGCGCGCCCAGGTCAGCGCCAAAGCCGCGGGAGCTAGCTTGGCGCGAGTGAAAACCATCAGCCTCGGCGGAGCCTACCTGGAGAGCTCGAAGAGTCTCTCTGTTGGTGAGTCTGTTCAGTTGGAAGTGCGATCCGGCTTGGGCAAGAGAATTCATTGCACCGCGATTGTCCGCAACAGCAGTGCTGGCGGCAACGGGGTAGAATTCGTCCATATGAACGACGAGGATCGCAGCAAATTGCGCAAGCTGGTGCTACGCAAAATGCCCAGTTAGTCCCCGCTCGCCGCTACGGCTATTGGAAGAATTACGCCAGTCTTGAAGTGAAAACGGTTTTCCACTTCCCCCGCGAAAATGGTTCTCGCCAACCTACATGATATTTGGTACGGTGATGCCGCGATTACCTTATCGACGTTTAGTTGATAAGGGGCGTAGTTTGTATCGTCCCCAGCTAGGGTCCTTCACTCGAGGTGTTACATGCTGCTGGCTATCGCGGGAATTTTGCTTATCGTCGGGCTGCTGGGATTGGCTGCTTTCCTCTGTGCTAAAGAATGTGGCAGGGAGCAGGTAGATAACCTGCTGAGCGATGGGCAGGTAATAGGCAGGACGTCAGCCCGCCGTGCACACTTGAATTGAGTACCCTCAGGGCGGCAGAAATATGCGCGCTGAATTGGCTAATTCGCCCGCTCCAATCCGTTGGAACCGAAACTTTGTCTTAATTTTGCCTTTGCTCCTGGCGCTCATGCTCGGACTGTTCGCGGTCAGCGCCACGCCGCAAAGCAAGCACTCCAGTGCCGCTTCCCCTGTTACGCCGAAACCGGCCAATTTGACCGCCCAGGTTCGCGACATTCTCCAAAACGAACTTCGCGCCCAGGCCGATGATCATTCCTTGTGGTGTTACCGCAAACTTACGGACAAAGATGGCAAGCAGCAATTGTTTGCCGCGTGCCAGACGAAAACGCTGGAAATTGACCGGCTCATGGCCGTCAATGGTAAACCTCTGACCGAGCAGCAATGGACCGAGGAGAGTCAGCGCATCGAACGACTTTTGAACAGCCGCTCTCAATTGAAGAAGGAGAAACAGCAGCAACGCGAAGACGGTGAGCAAGCCACTCGCATGCTGAGAATGGTGCCTGACGCGTTTCTATTCCAGCAGGAAAGCAGCGAAGGTAACCGTATTACGCTACACTTCACTCCCAACCCTGCGTTTCGCGCTTCCGGCGCGTCAGAAATGGTTTTTCACCATATGGAAGGAACTTTGACGCTGGACGTCAAACAAAAACGACTGGTGGAAATCAGCGGCCGCTTGAATAATGACGTCAAATTCGCGGGCGGCCTTCTGGGGCATCTCGATAAAGGCGGCACGTTTTACGTGAAACAACAGGAAGTAGGGCCGGGTTGTTGGGAAATGACGCGCATGGATGTGCAGATGAACGGGAAGGCGCTTTTCTTCAAAACGATTTCAGTACGCACTGCAGAGATCGATACTGATTTTCATGCCGTGCCCGAGGCGGCGTCTATTCAACAAGTAGCGGAGCTCACGAACGAAAGCGGCGAGAAAAACCTGATCCGCGAGCAAAGGTAACGACACACTTTTGCCTCGCTGCCATTCTTTTTGTCCTTCCCGAAACTTTTTAGCGCGCCCCTTCTCTTCTGGAATTCCATTGGATTGACAACTGCTCCCTCAATTTGCTGCCTCGGAAGCCGCAGTTACGTTACGATTAACTTTATTCCTGCAAATGGAGTTGTGATGAACACGGATTCATGGGTTATTGTCGTAGGAACGGTGGCCGGATTCTGCACCACATTCGCTTTCGTCCCGCAGTTGATTAAAATCTGGAGGCAGGGCGGCCGCGATTTGTCCTACGGGATGCTTGCGCTGTATTTGATTGGAGCAGTTCTGTGGTTCATCTATGGAGTCTTATTGCAGGCGCAAGCGGTCATCATCACCAACTTCGCCACAGCCATCGTGATCACATTGGCCACCGCAATGAAAGCCTGGACCGCGAAGCGCGACTACATTCGAGCATCAATCGCGGAAGCGAGCCAGCGCCGCTGAAGTAGCGTAAATAAAACATAGCGTCGCTTTGTCCGGTTTGCACCGGTGCGCCAGCACGACCAGTTTTTCTCTCTGCGTCATTGCTATAAGATAAGTACATAGCTTACCTGCACGTAACAGGAGAACGAATGACGGTTGTGGCCATCACTATGGGAATTCTGGTTGTCGCGCTAGTGGTTTGGCTGCTGCTGCACAGCACGCAGGGCGAACGCAAAAGCGCCGTACTGGAATCGCAGATGACCGAATTGCGCCATGAACTGCAGACGATGGCGATAGCACAAGCGCAAAGCAGCGGGCAAATCTCCGCCATTGGGCAAACTGTATCGGATCGGCTCGAAAACGTCACGAAAGCGCTACAAGATGGGGTGGCCAATTCCGCTACCATCGCCACGCACGGCCAGACCGCCATCGCGACAGAGCTAAAAAACGCGCGCGAACAGATGGGGCAAATTCAGAAACAACTGGGCGAGTTTCACGAGTTGAGCCGGAACGTATCGTCAGCGACAAAATCGCTCGAAGATATTCTTGGCGGCGCGAAAAGCCGCGGCATGCTTGGTGAAGTGACGCTGGAGCGCCTGCTGGAGGATTGCCTGCCGCCGTCGCAATTTTCGGCGCAACATCGCTTCTCGTCGGGCGAGATGGCCGACGCGGTGATTTTCCTGCGCGACAGCAAACTGATGTCCATTGACTCCAAATTTCCGCTGGATGCTTTTCGTCGGATCTCCACCGATGGCGATGATGCCAGAAGGCAATTTGTCACCGCGGTAAAGGGTCACGTCGATGCCATCGCCAGGAAATATATCGTGCCAGGCGAGGGCACGTTGGATATGGCGCTGATGTTTGTGCCGTCAGAAAGCGTTTACTACGAATTGCTGATGCTGGCCGACAGCAAAGGCCAGCAACTGGACAGCTATTGCCGCAGCAAAAAAGTAATCGCCGTTTCGCCGAACACGCTTTACGCGCACCTGTGCGTCATCGCCATGGGCCTGCGGGGCATGCAGATCGAAGAAAACGCGACGCGGATTTTTTCAAGCCTTTCGGGAATGCACAAGCAGATGGAAACCTTTACGGATGTGTTCGAGAAGCTGGGCACGCACATCAAAAACTCGCAGCAGTGTTATAACGATGCCGAGAAGCGCCTGGAGAAAACGCAGAACACACTGGACAATTTGCTGGGCACCAGTTCCACGCAAGCCGCGTTGGAAGTACAAGGCACTCTAGCCCTGCCTGTTGATTCCACCGTTCCAGCCGCCGCAGCAAAGAAAGGCGCGTAGATCCAATCGCGCGCGTTAGATCCTGAGTTTTCAGCCACCTTTAACTCGATCTATTTTTTAATTGAGTAACTACGTTAGCGCGCCGGTGGTGTAGGCCTCGGCGTGGGATGGGCGATCACCGGAACCAAGCGAATGGAAATAAGAAAACTTCCCCGGTTGCGTCCGACTACTTCGAAGTGCGCAGCATTGTCCGGGCCGCCAGAGGACAGCTGACGCACGGTATCGCCGCCTGATAATTCAGCGATGTCCGGCGCAAGATTCTTAGCATCGAGTGCGATCTTAGCCTCTGTGCCGCGGACGGTGACGGTCAGCCCGCGATGCTGCCCGGGCGCGAGCGGCGAGGAATCGGCGTGCAAGGCCAACTCAAGAAAAGTCACGTTGAACGCCGGAAAACTGTTCTTGCCGCAGGTGATTTTAACGGGGGCGAGTCCTGGGTCCAAATCGGCTGGTGGTAAAACGACGAGAGAGGTAGCCGACGAAGCCAGGACGATCGCCGGTAGCCCGCCGATCGATACAGTATTGGCATCGGCGTCACCGCAAAAACCGTGACCGAGAATGTCGAAGCGATCACTGAGTGAGGCAATGCGCGGCGCAGAATTTATCTCCACCAGCGAAAGCTCGGTTTCGGTGGGGGCAACGATGGTGGTGGGCACGCGGCCGCGTCGCCCCTCAATCGCAGCAAAAATGACTCCCGGAACAAGCGGCGCGACCAGCAGAGCGCGGCCCGATTTGTCGGTAGTCAGCCGGTCTCCATTGGAAAATGCCACGGTGACGCCGGGAGTCAGCCGGCCATTTACATCCAGCACGGCCAACGTGGCGCGCTCACCGGAAACAATCCGGCGCGGCAGCAGCAAAATCCGAGCACCTGCAGGATTGGGAGCCTGCTGCGCGATCGCGGAGCAAACAAACAGTAATGCAGAAAGCGCCGGGAAGATCACAGGGCGGTAACGTGAAGACATAAAGGGATTGTAGATTACCGGCGGACAAAGAAGAAGGCCGCGACCGAGAAGATTCCCCAACAATCTCTCGTGAACGCTCGCGAGCGAGGTTCAAAGTGCACAGACCTTCGCTTGTTGCTAAAGCGCTGCTAATCAGTAAGGTTCACAGGCTCACCGGGACCGCAAGGGTCTGTTAGCGTGAGAAGTGGGGTTGTTGGTCCCAACACGCCCCGGGTGTACATCGTGACCAAGCGTTGGCGCGACCATCCGGTAAAGGGGATTTGTGCGCATTGTCAGCGGTGGACGGAGCGACGTCGGGCAGCAACGCGCTAACAATGAAGATTGTTTTCGCATGGTGCAGCCGCTGAACCTGTATGTAGTTTCCGATGGCATGGGCGGCGAAGCACACGGAGAAATCGCCAGCGCCATGGCCGTTGAGACAGTGGTCAAGACTTGCATGGGTGAAGAGACAGGAACAGTGGCGGCCTCCACGGAGACGCATCCGGAATGGAGCGATAAAACGAGGCTGCTTTTTAAAGCCGCGCAACTCGCAAATAAGAAAATTTATGAATCAGCGGAAGCTAATCCTCAACAACAGGGGATGGGTGCGACGCTAACGGCGGCATGGATCAACGAAGAAAAACTGAGCGTCGTGCACGTGGGGGACAGCCGGGTGTACCTGCTACGCAGTGGAGTGTTGCAGCAACTCACCAGCGATCACTCGCTGGTGGCTGAACAAGTGCGGCGGGGAATCTTGACCGCCGCGGAAGCGGAACACAGCGAGTTGCAGAGCGTTCTGCTACGCGCTCTGGGAACCCAGCCGGAAATCGAAGTGGACGCCGAGGAGCATACGCTTTTCCCCGACGATATTTTGCTGTTGTGCTCCGACGGTTTGACGCGGATGGTGGCGGAACAAAAAATTGCGGCCACGTTGCAATCGGAATCCGATCCGGGGAGAGCGGCGGAAAAACTGGTGGCGCAGGCAAATGAGAATGGCGGCGGAGACAACGTCACAGTAGTGGTGGTCCATCTGGAGCCGAAAGAAAGCGGATTTATGTCGTGGTTGCGCCATGGAGCGCAGAAAAATGCGGGCAAAAACGGCTCAGCATGAGGATGTGAAATGGCAAAGCTCACACTGATGTTTGAAGAAAAGACCGTTAAAGAAGTGTCACTTGGTTCACGGCCTGTGGGAATCGGGCGGTCTCCGGACAACGACCTGGCGGTCGACAACCTGGCCGTTTCCAATTATCACGCTCGCGTTTATGTGGACTCCGGCAAGATGGTGGTGGAAGATCTCAAAAGCCTGAACGGCACCTTCGTCAACGAAATGCGCGTGGAGCGAGCCACGCTGAAACACGGTGATTCCATCCACGTCGGGAAGCACCATATCAAGGTAGACGCGACCGGCGAAGCGGCGGCCACTTACGGGTCGGGACGCCAAACAGCGACACCCAAAATTAACGAAACCATGGTGCTGGATACCAAAATGCGGCGCGAGATGCTGCAACAAGCGGCAGCCCTGGGCGAGCGCACGCAGTTGGCGGCAGGACGCATGAGGGTTCCCACGCTGGTGGTTCTTGGCGGCAGTAGCAAAACCGACCGGCAAGAATATACACTGACCAGCAAGTTGACGGTCATAGGGAAATCACACCTTGCCACGGTGCGCCTGAGGGGATGGTTTAAACCAAAAATGGCGGCGCAAATTAATAAACACGATGACGGCTACTACCTGGGTGCCGGTGAAAAAGTGCCCTCCGTAAATGGCCTGCCAATTCAAGGCCCGGTGCAGCTCAAGAATGGCGACCAAGTGGAAGTTTGCGGTGTGCGCTTGAATTTCATCTTCCGCGAGTAACGCGAGAGACGGATGGCAGATTCGTCAAGCGGAAAAGAACGGCTGCGTGGGTTTGCAATTTTCATCGAGCTGCTGCAGGAGTGGTGGCAGCATCGCGTTTCGTTTCTGATCAGCCTGGTCATCACCCTTACCGCGCTTGGTCTCTATGTTGTTACGTATATCGGCGAGCATCCTAGTCCCCTGCTGGTCTTTATGGAGCGGCTGGAACTCGATGCTCTGGACACGCGCTTCCGCCTGAGGCCCGCGAAATACACTCCCCCTGACCCGCGCATCGTAATCGTCGACATTGACCAAAAATCGCAAGAGGTTCTGGGCAAATGGCCGTTTTCGAGGAGCAACTTTGCCACCACGCTGGATGTTCTGCGCGGAGACGGCGCGAAAGTGGTGGGTTTCGACATCACTTTTGACAAGCCTGATCAAACCGGCGCCCCCGTTCGCGCGCTGGCCGAAAAACTGGAAAAGCGCAAACTCGCCGGCCAGGCAATCGATCCAAAGTTAGAGGCAGAAGTGAAGGCCGTAGCGGCGGAATACGACGCTGACAAACAATTCGGCGAAGCCATCCAGAGATTCGGCAATGTAGTGCTGGGAAATTTCTTTTTCCCAAAAGAGGAGCTGCCAGGAACCGATCAGGCAACGCTGGATTCCTACGCGGACCTGGTGCAATGGTATTCGCTGGGGCAAAACTCGCTGAATCCGGCAACAGGAAAACAAGATTTTGTAAATTTGATGCAGCGTTATGATGCCAACAACATACTGTATACCGCGACGATGGCGAATATCCCGGCACTGTTGAGCCCGGATAACAATAATGCCGGCACCATGGGGTTCTTCAACGTGCTCCCGGATGCCGACGGCGTGCTCCGCAGATCGCTGCTGGTCGTGCCATTTGAGCGCTCCGGCAAACTCGCGGAGGCGGAGCTTTACGGCTCGCTGGAAGTGCAGACTATACGCGTTTACCTGGGCGTGCCTTCCGAACAATTGACGGTGAACTACAACCAGACTGGCATCGTCAGCTTGCAATTTGCAGACAAGCTGCAGGTAAAACCGGACAACATCGGCCGCCTGGCCATTAATTATCGGGGTCCGGAGCGCACTTATCCTTATTATTCGATCGTGGATGTTGTGCGGCGCAAACTTCCCCCGGGAACTTTCAAAGACAAAATCGTGTTAGTCGGTGCTTCAGCCACGGGCATCGGAGATTTACGCACGCCGCCATACGGCGGCATTACTTATCCCGGAGTAGAAGTTCATGCTAACGCTATCGACAACATGCTGAATCACCAGGCGCTGACCAGGGGAGCAGCGCAGGAATTGTCGGACCTCGCGTTGATCTTGTTTTTTGGAATACCGGTGGGAATCTGGATGGCGCTGGTAGCGCCGCGATGGATGTGGTTCGGACTCAGCTTCCTGGTGCCTCTGGCATTAATAGATTACGGCGCGTTTTTGGGCGGTAGGTGGCTGAACTTCAGCGTCCCGGCGTTCACGCTGGTGTCAAACGTTTTACTGGTTTCGCTCTATCGCGCGTTGGTGGAAGAAAAAGAAAAACGGCGCGTTCGAACCGCGTTTGGGCAATACCTCAGCCCCGAAGTGATTCGCCGGCTGCTGCGGAACCCCAAGCTGGTGGAGCCAAAGAAAACAGAAATTACCGTTATGTTCAGCGACATTCGCGGATTTACCACGATTTCGGAGAACCTGGATGCGCAGGACCTGGCCCTGCTCCTCAATCAATACTTATCCGATATGACCGGGCTGGTCTTCGAAAATCAGGGAACTCTGGACAAATATATTGGCGACGCGGTGATGGCATTTTGGGGCGCGCCATTTGAAGTGGATGATCATGCTATAAGCGCCTGTAATTCCGCGCTGAAGATGATGCGACGCGTGCGCGAAATGCAGCGGCAATGGAAAGCGCAAGGCAAGCCGCAGCTGGATATCGGCATCGGTTTAAACAGCGGCGTTGCGAGCGTCGGAAATATGGGTTCGGCGTTGCGTTACGGATATACGGCGCTGGGCGACACGGTTAATTTGTCCTCGCGTCTTGAAGGGCTGAACAAGGATTACGGGACGCATATCATCGTGAACGAGACCACCTACGCGGCCACGCGGGACGCAAAATTTGTGCATCGCGAACTGGACTTGATACGCGTAAAGGGAAAGACCCACCCGGTCATGATTTACGAATTGATTGGATGGGCCGGTGAAGAAACCTTGTACGGAAGCATCGCGGATGTGGAGTCGCGGCTAGAGCAGTTCGCGCGAGGAAGAACTCTTTATCGCGCGCGGAGGTGGGAAGAAGCGCAGTACGTGTTTCAAGTCATGATTGATAAGTGGCCCGATGACGGGCCGGCGCGGACATACTGGAAACGCTGCCAGGAGTACCTTTTTGATGAGCCGCCGCTCGGGTGGGACGGTGTCTTTACCATGACGCACAAGTAGGTCTGGCAGCGAATTTTCCATGAAGTGAATTGAACAAATTGCTCGATGCGTCGTTGCGCCAGCCGCGTCTAAATTTATGTTCCGCCGTAACAAGGGCGCGGTTATGGGCATCCAAATGGCAGTGAGTGGTAGGTCATCGCCGGTTACGGACCCAACTGTTGCGTACCCAAAAGAGCGCGTCGCGGAATCTAAAGAAAGTAACAGCGGGGTGGTCGTGACGAGTGTTCCGGGCTGAAACCGGCCTGCTAAGGGAAATCAAGGAACAGTATGTGGATTGTTCGTCTAGCGCTTTCGCGCCCTTATACCTTTATCGTGATGGCCATGGTGATCATTCTGTTGACGCCAGTGGTGCTTATGCGCACGCCTACCGACATTTTCCCCAACATTGATATTCCGGTGATCAGTCTGGTTTGGAATTACACCGGACTGCAGCCGCAGGAGATGGAGCAGCGCATTACCTCCAACTCCGAGCGGGCCGTTACGACGCTTGTAAATGACGTGGAGCATATCGAATCGCAATCGTTGAATGGAATTGCAGTAGTAAAGATTTACTTCCAGCCCAAGGCCAACATCCAAACGGCGCTGGCGCAAACCACGGCCATTGTGCAGACAATTTTACGCGGCCTGCCTCCCGGTACCACTCCTCCCCTGGTGGCCATCTACTCCGCTTCCACGGTACCGGTCATTCAAATTGGTTTAACCAGCGACAGTCTCAGCGAACAAGCGCTTTTCGATTTTGGAAATAACTTTATACGCACACAATTGGCTACCGTACAAGGCGCCGCACTCCCCTTCCCTTATGGCGGCAAGCAACGCTTGATTTCCGTTGACCTGGACACCACCACGCTGCAATCCAAAGGGCTTTCCGCCACGGATATTGTGAATGCCGTGAACGCGCAAAACCTGATTCTTCCGACCGGCACCGTGAAGCTTGGAAGCTTGGAATACACGGTGGAAATGAACGGGAGCCCGCAAACGGTGGCGGGCTTGAACGACTTGCCGATCAAAACAGTGAATGGCTCGACCATTTATATGCGGGATGTGGCGCACATCCGCGATGGATTTTCGCCGCAGACGAATATTGTGCGCGCCAATGGACAGCGCGGCGTACTGATGGCCGTGTATAAAACCGGTTCGGCGTCAACGCTCGACATCGTGAGCAGGGTCAAAAAATCGATTCAAGACTACGCCGGATCGATACCTGAGGGCGTGCACATTGCGATGTTGTTCGATCAATCGCTTTTCGTGCGCGCTTCCATCTACGGGGTGTTACGTGAAGCGCTGATTGCGGCTTGCCTGACGGCCTTTATGATTCTGGTGTTCTTGGGGAACTGGAAGAGCACGATCATCATCGCCGCTTCGATTCCCTTATCCATTCTGGTCAGCGTGCTGTGCCTCAGTGCGCTGGGCGAAACGATTAATATTATGACGCTGGGCGGGTTGGCGCTGGCGGTCGGCATTCTGGTTGACGACGCCACCGTAGAAATTGAGAACATTAACCGCAATTTGGCGATGGGCAAGGAAACGGTGCAGGCCATTCTGGATGGCGCTCAGCAAATCGCTGTGCCCGCGTTTGTTTCCACGCTATGTATTTGCATCGTCTTTATTCCAATGTTCTTTCTTTCGGGAGTAGCGAAATTTCTCTTCGTACCACTGGCCGAAGCGGTGATTTTCGCCATGCTGGCCTCTTACATGTGGTCGCGCACCATTGTACCGACCATGGCCATGTATCTCCTGAGTGCGGAGGACGAGGTAGTCCCCGACGCGAATAAGCAGGGGTTCCTGCGCCGGTATCAACAGAAATTCGAGCACGCCTTCGAACGGATGCGTGAACGCTATCGTGATGCACTACGCGCCGCTCTGGCCACGCCGATGCTATTTGCAGGTTGCTTCCTGGCATTTTGCGTGTTTTCGACTTTATTGGTCTTCGTCCTGGGCAGGGATTTCTTTCCCTCCGTGGATGCGGGGCAAATTCGATTGCATTTCCGCGCGCGCACCGGGCTGCGGATTGAGGAAACCGCCCGGCTTGCGGATCAGGTCGATGGCGTCATCCGGCAGACGATTCCGCAGGGTGAAATCGAGACACTGCTGGATAATCTTGGCGTTCCCTATAGTGGAATTAATCTGAGTTACAGCAATGCCGGCACTTTCGGAACATCGGATGGCGAGGTTCTGGTACAGCTCAAACCCAAACGCCAGAAACCAACCTCAACATACATCGACGATTTGCGGGAACGGCTGCCGCAGGATTTTCCAGGCGTGCAGTTTTTCTTTCAACCGGCGGACATCGTCACACAAATTTTAAATTTCGGATCGCCTGCACCGATCGACATACAAGTCACAGGCAACAACCAGCAAGGCAATTATGTGGTGGGAGAAAAACTTGCCAATGAGTTGCGGCATATTCCCGGGGCGGCAGACGTGCATGTGCAACAGGCATTCGATCAGCCAACGCTGCATATGGATATTGAACGCACGCGTGTGCAGAACCTGGGATTGCAAGCCAAAGACGTGGCTCAGAATTTGCTCGTATCACTGAGCTCCAGCTTTCAGACTACGCCTGCCTTCTGGCTCGACCCCAAAAACGGAGTGAGCTACAACGTCGCGGTGCAAACGCCGCAATACCGCGTCGACACTTATCAGGCTTTGCAGAACACGCCGGTGACGGCGAGCACGCCTAATTTGCCTCCGCAGATTCTGGCTAACCTGGTGACCACTTCTACGACGGCAAGGCCCGCGGTGGTCTCGCACTACAATGTGCAGCCAATGATTAATGTGTACTCCTCTGTGTCGGGACGCGATCTTGGGAGTGTCGCGGACGAGGTGGAGAAGCGCGTCAAAGACATCGAAAATCAGTTGCCGAGGGGCAGCCACATCATTATTCGTGGCCAAGTTCAAACCATGAAAACGTCCTTCACTGGCTTGGGATTTGGGTTGCTGGGAGCCATCGCACTGGCTTATTTGTTGATTGTCGTAAATTTTCAATCCTGGCTGGATCCTTTCATTATCATCACTGCGTTGCCCGGCGCACTGGCAGGAATTTGCTGGATGCTATTAATTACACATACGACGCTGAGTGTGCCATCGCTGACCGGAGCAATCATGTGCATGGGCGTGGCTACCGCGAATAGCATCTTGATGGTCTCTTTCGCACGCGAGCAGATGGACGAAGGTAAGAATCCGTTGGACGCCGCGGTGGAAGCCGGTTTTGTGCGCATGCGCCCGGTTATCATGACCGCGCTAGCGATGATCATCGGCATGGTGCCAATGGCCATCGGGCTTGGAGAAGGCGGCGAACAAAATGCGCCATTGGGCCGCGCGGTAATCGGTGGATTGTTGTTTGCCACCTTCGCGACACTATTTTTTGTGCCCTGCGTTTTTTCCGTAATTCACGGCTGGCTGGAAAAAAGAAAAGCTCACGGAAAAGAGGCGGCTACAGCATAAAATGGGGCACAAGGGAAAGCAGCGGAGCGGGGTATGAGTCAGGACGTAATGGAACAAAAAGATCAGCGCACGACCAGTGAGCGCGAGCCAGTAAGACAGCAGCCCCGCGCGCAGCAGTCTCCACGGAAACCCGAGCGCAGCCGACTGTTCCTGGTGCTGGTGGTGATCGCAGTTTTATTGGTGGTTGTCGGCGGAATAACTTTGTTGATGCGCCGCTCGCAGTACCAAGCGCTGGCCAAGGAGACGGAAACTCTCGCGGTGCCTACGGTCTCGGTAGTTCATCCGATTGCGGAGTCCGATTCCGAAGATCTGGTATTGCCTTCCACGCTGCAGGCCTATGTGGAATCGCCGATTTACGCGCGCACCAACGGCTATCTGAGAAAGTGGTACCACGACATCGGCAGCCGGGTAAACAAAGGTGAACTTCTCGCGGACATCGATACGCCAGAAATCGCGCAGGAGTTGGAGCAATCGCGCGCGGAGTTGGGAACCGCCCAGGCCAATCAGAATCTTTCGCAAATTACGGCTTCGCGTTACGAAGGGCTGCTCAAGACCGATAGCGTATCGAAGCAAGAGGTGGATAACGCTTCCGGCGATCTGGCTGCAAAAAGGGCCAATACCCAATCGGCGGAAGCCAATGTGCGCAGGTTGCAGGAGACCGAATCGTTCCGGCATATTTATGCGCCATTCAGCGGTGTGATCACTCGTCGGAACGTGGATATCGGTAATCTGATCAACGCTGGGAACGGCGGTTCGGCGCAGTTATTGTTCACTCTCGCGCAGACCGATCCCATCCGCGTGTTCGTTAACGTACCAGAAATTTACGCCCCAGCGATTCATCAGGGACTTGGGGCGTACCTGGAATTGCAACAATTCCCAGGCCAAAAGTTTTACGGCAAGGTTGCCCGCACGGCTGATTCCATCGATCTGAATACCCGGACGCTACTGACCGAAGTGGACGTTCCAAACAAGTCGGGTCAATTGCTGCCGGGGGGATATGCGCAAGTGCATCTGGAAGTAAAAGTGAACGGGTCGCGGTTGGAAGTTCCGGTGAACGCGTTGTTGTTCCGTTCCGAAGGTTTGCGCGCGGTGGTCATTGATGATAATCACAAAACCCATTTGCAACCGCTGATGATTGGCCGCGATTATGGCACCACGCTGGAAGTCTTGCAGGGATTAAAACCCACCGATTGGATCGTGATCAACCCGGCTGATTCACTCGACGAAGGTGTGCAGGTAAATGTAAAGCAAATCAAGCAGCCTGCCGCGCCTGCACCGGCGAGTACGGGGACTGGCCCTGCTAGCGGACAGGGCAACCCAACTACGAATAATGGAACGCGGCCTCCCAGTGGAACGCCGGCAGCAAATTCGAATGGCAACAATAACAACGGCCAGTCCGCGCCTAAAAACCAATAATTTCGATTGATGCACTCAATATTCATTTATGAGTAGCTGGAACTTCAAACAAAATTATTTTGTTGGCCGCGCGAGCGCGGTTGCTGGGGTTTTGTTTCTAGCTGCGTGCCTCGTTGGCTGCACCGTAGGACCGAATTATCACCGTCCAGCGGCGCCAGTCCCGGCCACCTGGGATGTACAGGAGCCGTGGCGGGAAAGTGCGCCTAAGGACCTGATACCCAAAGGCGAGTGGTGGACGGTTTTTCATGATGATGAGCTGAACGGGCTGGAAAAACAGGCCATCGACGCGGACCAAACTATCAAAGTGTCCATCGCACGGCTGGAGCAAGCCCGGGCTACGGCAGCCGTCCAAATCTCCACACTCTTCCCCACTCTTGGTTTGACACCCGGCACCACGACCCCAACGGCTGAACGTCAGGGGCTTTCCGGCAATCGTCCCAATTCTGGCTTTCCCGTGAATGGAGGAGTGCAACAGAATTCATTCTCGCTTCCGTTTGTAGCCGGTTATGAGGTCGATCTGTTTGGCCGACGGCGGCGCAGTATTGAATCGGCGGAAGCGGCATATCAAGCCAGCGCGGCGGATCTGGAGAACGTCCGGCTGGTAGTCACTGCGGAGCTGGCAGGAGATTACTTTTCGTTGCGCGAGCTCGACAGTGAGATCGGCATTTTGAATCGCACGGTGCAGGCGCTGCAAAAAGGACTGAACCTGGTGAATTCGCGGCACGACGGCGGCGTAGCCTCGGGTTTGGACGTGGCGCAGGAAGAAACGTTGTTGCGCACAACACAAACTCAGGCGCAGCTGCGTTTACAACAAAGAAAGAGTTTTGAGGATGCCATCGCCGTTTTAATCGGTAAGCCCGCGCCGGATTTTCATTTGCCGTCGAATGAGTTGAACGCCGCCGCTCCTCCGCCGATAAATGCGGGGTTGCCCTCCGATTTGCTGGAACGGCGGCCCGACGTAGCGACAGCAGAGCGGCAAATGGCTTCAGCCAACGCGCAGATCGGAGTAGCAAAGGCGGCCTACTATCCGACTATTGATTTATTCGCGACCGCGGGTCCGCAAGTGACGGATCTCGCGAAGCTCGCGAATTTATCGAGTATGTTTTGGGCCGTCGGCGCCAACGTGTCGGAAAGCATCTTTACCGGTGGAGCACGGCGCGCGCAGGTGCAATTTGCTCAGGCGGGGTTCGATGCCAATGTCGCGAACTACCGGGAGACGGTGTTGAATGCGTTTCGCGAAGTGCAGGACGATTTGACGGCTTTAAACGTCTTCATTCAAGCGCAGCAGACGCAGCAGCAGGCAGTTGATGCGGCCCAGCGCACACTGGACATATCCACGAACCGATACACGGGCGGCTTGGTGAGTTACCTGGATGTGGTGACCGCCCAGCAGAATCTCTTAACCAACCAGCAAGAACTGGTGAACATTCAGGGCCAGCGGCTGACTACCAGTGTGTTGCTGGTCAAGGCGTTGGGCGGCGGATGGGATGCGTCAAGCCTGGCGGCCATTCAAGTGAAAGCAAAGTTAAGGGACATCATCGCTCCGTAACGACAGTCGATTGCCCTCGGATTTTTTTGCCACGCTGGTGTTTCACACTCAAATATACAATTAGCCTTTGATCGCCGCGCGAATCTTTGGCGAGCCAACCACCGCAGCCTGTACTTCAGGTTCACCTTGAATCACCTCCAACACCTTGCGCGTAACTTGCTCGTCGGTGACCGATTCATTGCGAATTTCAACGGGGTAGCGCACCAGTAACTCCAGACCCGAATCCCCGAATTGCAGCCGTGTTTCGGGACTTGGAGCTTTCAATTGCACCTCAATGCGCCGTTCAATAAAGCCGCGCTGCTGTTCGAAACCTTCGCGGTATTGATCGTGAACAGCATTGACGGCTTGAAACAATTTTTCTTGAGCGAGTTTGTGATTGCCGCCAGGAACGAGATTGAAAACCACTTCGTGCCACGCGTATTCGGTGCCGGGGATTTGTTTGAATAAAGGAGTGGTGGCTTGAAAGAGCACCGAATTCGAAAACACCACCACTCGGCCGGTGGGAAAGAGATCGATGCCCGTGCCTGCCAACTCCATCAGGTAAAGTCGCACTAGGCTGATATCGATCACATCGCCGGTGACGCCGGAAACGCTCACGCGGTCCCCCACGTGAATTCCATAGCGGCCCACCACAAAGAAATAAGCAGCCACGGATAACAGCACGGTCTGCAGTCCTACCGCGATACCAGCCGTAACGAATCCCGCAAACGTGGCTAGCGAGCTGAACTCACTCACAAATCCGAGAATCAGCACGACGCCGATAAGAAATCCCACGACAAACCGGCGCATCAAAAGAAACTGGCGCCTGCGCCGAGCGTCACTGATATATTTGTAGGTGAGATGGCGCCACATTTCCGAGAAAGCCAGAACGATACCCAGGGCGAGAAGGATCATGCCCACACGCACAAACAATGCGCGCGCCGCGTATTTCGACTCACGAAGAATCGAAGTGCGCCATTCCACAAGATTGGCGCTGGCTTGATCCAGCACCACGATTTCCTGGCTCAGGGGCAGCACGACTGCCGACAACCGATTGAACCGATCGGTCAACTCCTGAAATTGTTCCGGCGACGCTGGAGGACTTTTGCCGGATACCGCTTGATCAGTAAGATCGCGGCCTTTCTTGGTGTCCGCGACGAGTGCATCGCGCAAAGGCTGCCGCAGATCGTTTGCCGTCTGCCGCACACCAGCGGTCTGTTCGTTTAATTGGTCGATCTGGTGAACACTGCTGATGGCTCCATACAGTGCGAGAGTTTGCGACACCAGACCCGATGGAGTCTGCTTGTTGGCATCCGATTGTGTGGTTGGTTTGGGTTGCGTTGCAGACTTCTGGTCACTGGCAGCCGCGAAGATGCCAGGCACCGAGTGAGCCAATTGATTGATGCGTCCATCCAGCCCCTCCGCGCCAGTATCGCCGCCGTTTTCCATGAAAGCAGTTCTTTTTTGAATGACATCTTGCACGGCATTATCGAGATTCAATTCGCCTTCGAGAGCTTGCTTTTGGGCAACCAGCGCGTCGCGTTTGCTTTTGGGAGCGGAAGCAATCTGTTTACCGAGAGCGTCGATTTTTGACTGCACGTCAGCGATACGTGCTTTGTTACGGGCTTCCACTTGCACCGAACTTTGAGCTGAGTTGGTATTGGGTGCGCCATTTTTCTCGGTAGCGCGGATCGCTGCAGCTTCGGCTCTGGCCGCTTGAAATGCCAACTGTACAACTTGCGTTGTGTAGTCCTTTTCACTGTCCTGGTAAATAACATCACTGGGCGCGCCGCCGGCTTGCAGTTCGGCGGAGGCGTTGCGATACAACTTAATGACGGCATTCAAATGATTGATGACTGCGTCACTGTCCAACGGTTGCTGTTGTTGCGTGAAGCCGCCAGCTACACAAAAAAGCAGTACCACACCAAAGCCCACGACATATCGAACCACGTGGCGCTTTGCGCCGAATAAAACCGCCCGACACGCAGTGCAAAGATTCATTCAGTGTTTAGCTCCCAAGGATTTATTCCACGACGGCAACTTTCTTTTTCCGGCCAAAACATCGGCTGCCCAGCGCCCCAGATAAACGGAGAGAGCGACTCCATGCCCGCTGTATGCTCCCAGTACAACTATATTTTTACTTTCTAAATGATGCTTGAACACCGGAGTCATCGCATCGGCGATTAAAATCGGGCCGCCCCATCGATTCGTGAACTGGATATTTTTTAACGCTGGATGCAAGGAACGCACTCGCGACTCCAGCAGCCTCATCAGTCCCGCGGCCTCGCCACTCGCAATGTTCAGATTGAGCAGCTCGCTCCAGTGCTCGAGGTGCACCAGGCCGCTGCCAAATATCACCTGGTTGCGATTGAGAGGGCGTCCCCAAAGATAAGGCATGTCCACGGTATAAAACGGTTTGTGGGTGGAGAGACCGACGCCATTTAATTGCGCGTCCTTCAAATGCTCGGTCGCTAGCGCCAAAGTAAATTTTGGCTCAGCGCCGCCGGACAAATCGCTGAGCTCGAGGGATTCCGCGTTCGTAGCAATCAAGATCTGTCCGGCACGGACACGCTTTCCAGCGACTTCTAATTCCAGCGGATGCTGATAGGAAATATTCTCGACACGCGCATTCTCAAAAATGGCGGCGCCTAATCGCTGCGCCGCTTGTGCAAGGCCGCTGACAAGCTTTCCGGGATCGACGCTGCCTCCGGGAACTTCGTTTACGACGCCAAGTGTTCCGGAATCGCTCCAGGAAATGGGCGAATCTTTTTTTACGTTCTTGCGGCCTAGTTCCCACACTCCGGGCAAATTAAAATCGCACTCGATCCTTAATTCCTTCAGGATTTCCGCGAAGCCCTCAAGCACATCGCCCAGACCCGGTAAATCGCCGGCGGCAGATTCCGCAAGCGTCATTCCTCCGGTGTGGCCACTGGAGCCAGCACCAACGCAATCGGCTTCGAATAGCGCGGTAGTTTTGTCAGGTTGAACTTGTCGGAGTCTCGCCGCGGCGGATAAACCACTGAAACCGCCGCCCACAATGGCGAAATCGACTTCGGACGGCAAGGCGCGAGCGGTCGAGCGAAAATCGATTGTCCACGGTGGATTGCCCCAACCGGCATTACTTGGTGATTTGTCATTGCCCGACTGCAACACGAATCCTCTCGTCGTTCGCAAAGTACAAATAGATGTGGTTGCGTGAATTGCAACGCATGGACCTGATTTAAGTGACTAACTTTGGATGCCGCAGAACGCAGGGCGGTTCGCGCATTTCACGCGAGATTCTTGCTACTGCCAGGGTTTCCCAGGGAGTAGCAAGATTTTTTTACAAATTATCGAGAAAAAAGCGGGTTACCCGCTCCATCAGCAGCCGCCGCGCAGGGCCGTCACTGACGCCGTGACCTCTGCCAGGAAACGGCATCACTTCGACATATTTTCCGTTCTCTATCAGTTCGTTGATCAGTGCAAGGGTATTTGCGAAATGCACGTTGTCATCACCGGTGCCATGCGCGATCAACAATTTTCCACGAAATTGTTTGACCTTGTCGATCGGTGAGGATTCCTTATAGTAATCTTCGTTCTGCGGTAGCAGTCCCAAGTAGCGTTCGGTGTAAATCGAATCGTAATAATGCCAGTCGGTCACCGGGCCGCCCGCGAAACCAGCCTTGAAATCGGCCCAGTCCTCAAACATGGCGTGCAGCGTCATGTGTCCGCCGTAACTCCATCCCCAAATGCCCATGCGATTGCCATCGACATAAGGCAGCGACTTCAAATACGCGGCGCCATCGCGCTGGTCAGACAATTCCTGCGCACCGAGCCGGAAATGAATGGGCTCCTCAAAAAGGTGGCCGCGTCCCGCCGAGCCGCGATTGTCGAGCGAAAAAATAATGTAGCCCTTCTGGGCCATCAGTTGATGCCACAGAAAAGTCGAACGCTCCCATTCATTCACCACCACCTGCACGTGGGGGCCGCCGTAGGTATAGACCAGCACGGGGTATTTGCGGTGCGCGTCAAAATCCGGGGGCTTGATCATCCAGGCGTTGAGCATCACGCCGTCATGGGTGTTAACCTGGAGAAATTCGACCGGAGAAAGCTGATAGCTCGCGAGTTCCGCAACTTTATTTTCGTTGAGGACCGCGATGCGCGAACCATCCGGCCGCAGTAAATCCTGACGTGGAGGATTCCTAGTGTTCGAATAGGTATCGATGAACGCGCTTACGGACGTTGTTACATTATTCGCCATATTGAGGCCAGGCGGGCTACCCGCGCTGGGCGCGAAGTTCACGGCATGTGTTCCCGCTTCTTTCGTGATGCGCGCAAATCCAGAGCCGTCGAGGCCAACGCGATAAAGATGGCGCTCCATGGGAGATTTTTCCGTAGCGGTGAAATAAATCAAACCGGCTTTCTCGTCCACGGCATCGATGGCCGAAACTTCCCAATCGCCTTTGGTCAACTGCGCAAGCTCCTTCCCTTCCAGATTGTAGAGATAGATGTGCCGAAATCCGGATCGTTCGCTGGACCACAGAAAGCGCTGTCCATCCTGCAAAAATCTAAGATCATCGCTGACATTTATCCAGTACTGATCTTTCTCCGTGAGCGCCACACGCGACGCACCCATCGTTGTGTCCGCAATCAGCAGGTCCAAATTTGTCTGTGCGCGATTCAAGCGTTGTATGGCCAGATGCCTCGAATCGGGGAGCCAATTCACACGCGGAATGTACTGATCGGTTTCCGAGCCGGTGTCCATCGGCTTCGCCGGCCCGCCACTTACGGTCGCTACGAACACGTGGACGACCGGATTGGCACCGCCAGTCGGAGGGTAACGCTCCATTTCCACCTTGCCGTTGAACGACGCGAAATCCACCAGCGGATACAGCGCCACTTTACGTTCATCCATTTCCAGATACGCTATCGCTGATGAATCCGGGGCCCACCAATAAGCGGTCTTGATGTCCAACTCTTCCGGATACACCCAGTCCAGCTCACCTTTGCGGATTTCTTCGACTCCATCGCGGGTAATAGGTTGCTCTTTGCCGTCGGCAACATTTACGAGCCAGAGGTTGTGATCGCGAACGAAGCTGACAAACTTGCCGTCCGGCGAAATTTTGGGGTCGGCCAAATTTGCTTTGCCAGAAACCAAGGTACGCGGTGTTTTTGATTTTAATGCAAACCACACCAGCGCGTTGGGTCCCTGAAATAAAAGGGCCGTTCCGTCAGGAGCCCATTGATAATCGGCGGGCGCGTGTCGGCCAAGGCCGGTCGCCTGCGTGGGAGCCGACGAATTTGCTGGCAACATGGACGACAGGAGCTTGCCGGATACGAGCACGTTGCGGTCACCGGACGTGGCGTCCACGATCCAGAGATTCGCATCGTTTTCTTTCTTGCGCTTGCCTTGGTGCTCATTTTCGGCGCCGTCTTCCGCTAATTTTGCTTCGAGGAAAGTGATCTGTCTTCCATCGGGAGTCCACGTTATTCCGCGAAGGGTATGGCCACTGAGGCTGGGTTCGGAATAAATGCGCTCCACGGTCAGCTTTTTAGCGGGCTGGGACGTATCGTTAGTCTGGGCACGCGTGGCCCCGGCAAAAATCAGTAACAAAAATATGGCGCGGCAAGAAACAAACGTACGACGACTAACGGTTCGTGAAGACATACGCTCCTTATTTAACGGAAAATTTGTAGATGGTGATGGAGTGAAATTCTTTACCGGGCGCGAGCGTTGTTGTTGGAAAATCCGGATGATTCGGCGAATCCGGAAAGTGCTGCGTCTCCAGGCACACTGCAAAACGGGGTTCGTAGATTTTGCCACCCTTGCCAGGAGGGGGGCCCCCCAAAAAATTGCCGGTGTAGACCTGGATGCCAGGCTCAGTGGTCCAAGCTTCCACGACACGGCCGGTCGTGGGTTCGTAAAGCACTGCGGCCAGGCTCGGCTCCGCTTTCATGCCGGCATCCAGTACCCAGTTGTGATCGTAGCCGTGGCCAAGTTTTAGCTGTTCGTCATCCTGGTCGATGCGCGCGCCAACGGCGGTGGCTTTCCTGAAATCAAACGGCGTACCGGCAACAGGACGGAGCTCACCTGTGGGGATCATTCCGGCGTCAACAGGAGTAAAGCGGCTGGCCTTTAAGGTGAGCTGGTGGTCAAGAATGCTGCCCGATTCTTTCAGATTAAAATAAGAATGATTGGTGAGATTCAGCACAGTTTTTTTATCGGTGGTCGCGGTGTATTCAATTTTTAGCTCATTGGCGTCCGTGACAGTAAATAGCACCGTCACCGATAAATTACCGGGGAAATTTTCCTCGCCATCCTTGCTTAAATAATGAATTTTTAACGAAGAGCCGTCTTTTCCTGTGGCGGGCTGCGCATCCCACAGCACCTTATTGAATCCTCCATGCAGATGATTTTCGCCGTTATTTTTTTCCAGGGTATATTCTTTTCCGTCCAGCGAAAACTTTGCCCCGCCAATACGATTGGCGTAACGTCCGACTGTCGCCCCGAAGGATGCGGTGCCTTCCTGATATCCCGACAGGGTGTCGTAGCCCAGGACCACATCACCAATTTTTCCGTTGCGGTCGGGGACCTTGATGGAAACTACCGTGCCGCCGAAGTCGCTGATGATCACCTGCATCCCGGATTTATTCGAAAGCGTATACAGGTGCGCTTCCCGGCCATCTTTGGTCTTCCCGAACACGCTTGTCTTTACCCCGGGGGTTGGCGATTGTGCCGCGGCTTGCCCGTCAGCGATTGTTAATCCCATCAACAGTAACATGCAGATTCCAATTCTCATTTGCCTCTCCTGAATGCCGACTTAATCCGACTGTGTTATCTGCAATCTAAAAGTGCCCTCAACGTTGTACGCCACTACAACACTCTTTTCCACGTGTAGCGACAAACACTTTTTCTAGAGTCAAGCAGGGCCAGGAATCGGTTCGATCCGGCCGAGCAAAAAAACATAGCCTGCAATGCCGATTAATAAGAACAACGCGGCCGCGGCAAAAGCCCATGCGAAGGAACGCGTAACGGAAGCCACGTACGCGGTGATGATCGGAGCCGCGATAGCCGACAACTGATTTCCAAAATTGAGAATTCCTCCCAATCTTCCAACGCTACCAGCAGGCGCAATCAACGACGGAATGGACCAACCGACCGGCGCGGCTGCCGCCAGGCCGCCGATGGAAACACTAATCCAAAATATTGCTGCCGTCAGGGTGCGCGCGAACGCCGCGCCTAAAATGCCGAGGCCGAGCGCCGTTCCGAGCACGAGGACTATCTGACGCACCCGCGACGAATCAAACCCACGGCGAATTAATTCATTCACCATCCAACCGCCGATAACGAAATCGGTAAGCGCCGCGAAAATCCACGGAACACTCGAGTACAACACGGAATCGCGCAGGTTCACATGCTGCGCGGTAGACAAATAGCTCGGTAGCCAGGTCAGCAGCAAATAAAACGTGTAGTTGTAGGCCGCGGAGCCTAAGGCCAAGCCGATCACCTTACGCTGACTCAACAAATATAAAATTGACGCTCCTTTGCCGATGGGGGCCAGGCCTTCAGGTTGCGCGCCTCCTCGCACGATGAATTGACGCTCGGCATCCGAAAGTTTTTTGTCTTCGCTGGGATTTCTGTACAGCCAGTAAAACAGCGCCAAATAGACGAGACTAGTCAGCGCCGTGGCGGCAAAACTCCAGCGCCAGCCAAAGTGCAACAAAAACATTCCCACGATGGGAACTCCGAGAGCGGGCCCCAGCTTGGCGGCGGCGTCAAAAAAAGCTGTAGCCAAACTTCGCTCACGATCCGGAAACCAATAGCCCACCGCTTTGGAGTTTCCCGGGAACGTCGGCGCTTCGCCAATTCCCAAGAGCAGCCGCGCCACAAAGAAACTTCCAATGCCGGAGGCCACCGCGGAGCAGAACGAAGCTACGCTCCATAAAAGCGTGCTGATGCAGCCGACTTTCCGCACTCCAAAGCGATCGAGCAATACGCCGGACGGAAGCTGCATGGCCGCATAGGTCCAGCTGTACGCGCTCGATAAATATCCAAACGTGATGGTGCTTACGCCAAAGGCGTCGTGCAACGCCTGCTGCGAAACTGAAATATTGACGCGGTCCAGATAATTCACGAATACGCCGAAGCCTAGCAAGGAAGCGATCAGCCAGCGCCGCCGTGGAACGGGCAGGTGGTCAGCATTTTGAGTCAGATTTGAGTGATCTGTGGTCAAATTGTTTTTCGAGTTCAGATGAACCAACGTAAAACAAGGAGACAAAAGTTTACCTGTAACTAAACTAAAGTGGTAATGTCTCCGAGTCGCAGGGAATTTTGATACAAATGAAAAACAACTTCGGCATTGTTCTGGCTTTTTTATTATGGGTTGTAATGGCCATGCCCGGCGTTATTCAGGCGACGCAGGCGACGGAGCCGAAGGTTGACCCACCTCGTACCGGCGTGAACGGTGTAGGGGAAGCCGCAATGCGTTTATTGCCCCGACCCGAGAAGACGCGTAAGCCCAAGATTTCAGACGTGGTGTTGCTTGACGTCACAGTCATGACAGACGGCAAAATCACCGACCCAATCGTGGTGAAAGGTCCAGGCATGGGTGTTAATGAAAAAGCTTTGGAACAGGTGCGAACCTGGAAACTGAAACCGGCGCGCGGGCCGGATGACAAACCCGTAAAGTGCCGTGTACGAATCGAAGTGACTTTTCACTCAGACTCCCCAAGTTGAAACGCCTTCATCACCGACTGATTGAACCACTGCTGTCCTTTGGGGATTGGAAATTCGCCCTCCAAACGCGGCTTCTCAGTGCATTCAGGGATCAGGCAAGCGCCGGCACTTCAAAGGGCGCGCGATATTTTCTCCTTAAATATTGATCGGCTTTGCTGTCGTTGATGAACTTCTCGTTTTGGCCGTCGAACTGCAATTCCCTGCCCTCGCGGTAAGCGATGTTGCACAAGTGGCAGAGCGCCGTCGACAGATGCCCCTCTTCTATGTCGGCGTTCAATTCCGCGTGGTTGCGCGAACGCAAAACTTTAATGAAGTTCTCGAAGTGATTTTGATCTCCGGTTCCGGTGGGATTCGAGGGATCGGCGGCGTTTTCCCCGTTCATGGATGGACCGGGTTCGTTTTTCCTGCCGAAATAGGTTTTCCAGTCGGAACCGTCCAGATGCATCCACCCTTTCGTTCCATAAAAGAGATTACCTATTTTGATCTCGTCTTCACCGTTGGTGTACAGGCCGCGCACTTCAAATTGAATGATTTTGCCGTCACGATATTTCAGGGTGGCGTTTTGCATGTTGGGGGTTTCCTGATCGTCGTCAAAGGCATATTTCCCGCCGCCGCAAAAAATTTTTTCGGGATACTCAGATTTGTTCAGGCCCCACCGTGCGATGTCCATCTGATGAGGCCCCTGATTACCGAGATCGGTGCAGCCGTAGTCCCAAAACCAATGCCAGTTGTAGTGAAAGCGATTTTCGTTGAAGGGCCTGAGCGGCGCTGGTCCAAGCCACAAATTATAATGCACGCCTGCGGGCGCGGTGCTATCCAGTTTGTGGCCGATGGTGTCGCGAGGCTTGAAGCAAAGCCCCTTGGCCATGTAAACCTCGCCGATGCCTCCGTCATGCAAAAACTTCATCGCCGCTTGCACGGAAGGATTGCTGCGATTCTGCGTCCCAGCCTCCACCAGCCGGTTATATTTTCTTGCGGCTTTGACAATCTGCCGGCCCTCCCAAATCTCGTGCGAGATTGGCTTTTCTACGTAGACGTCCTTGCCTGCCTGGCAGGCCCAAACGGCCGCGAGCGCGTGCCAGTGATCCGGGGTGGCAATCGTAACTGCGTCAATGTTTTTGTCGTCCAGCACGCGGCGCAGATCGGTCTCCGTCGCAGGTTTCTGCTGCGTAACTTTGCCCAGCTTAACCAGCGCCTCCGGAAACAATCGCTCGTCGACATCGCAGAATGTCGCGATCCTCACACCCGGAATTTTGCCGAAGCCCTGGTAATGGGCCTGGCCTCGACTCCTCAATCCAATCACCGCGAGGTTAATCGTGTCGTTCGGACTATGCGCCCGCCCCAGAGCACTAATAAAGGGCGCTACGATAGCAGCCCCCGCGGTAGTTTTGACGAACTGGCGGCGATTAATCGTTTCCATTTCCATTCACTCCCTTTTTGCAAAAAAATCCTGCAGCATCCTAATCCATACTTTGCGTGGTCCAACGGTCAACCCTCTTGGCCGTAAGCGACACCATAATACAGTTTGAAACGAAGTCAGACGGAAAGAAAAGTCATCGTGAGTGGACGGGCCGATGAAAGCGAGTAGGACCAGTGCCGCAGCTAAACAGGAAATTGCCTATCCAAAAATATTTTTAGTGAGGAAGTCGTTCCGGAATTTGCCATGCGGGTCATACTTTTTGGTCAGCTCAATGAAGTCCGGCAATTTCTCATAGCTCGCCTTCAATCGTTCCTGGGAGACGGTGAAAAGCTTTCCCCAATGGGGGCGGGCATGAAATGGCGCAAGCTCGCGTTCGATGACCGGCAGCAGCTGGCTGACCGCAGGCCAATCGGGTTTGAGGGTGAAATGGATGGTCACGGATGGCTGCTTGTAGCAGGGGCTCATCCAAAGATCATCGGCGGCGATCGTTCTGATCTCCGAAATCAGCAAATGAGGCCTAACCTGGTCGCGCAACCGTTCTATGGCAAGAATGGCCTCGACGGCATGACGCCGGGGGACGAAATATTCAGCCTGGAGTTCGTTCCCAGCGCTGGGGGTAAAGCCCATGCGGAAGTGCGGCAAACGCTCGTACCAGGGACCCGGCACGCCCATTTGTTCGGTGCAGTTTTCAGCGGAAAGTTCGGCGATGGGGTGAAGATTCCTGGTCGCCAACTTGGCCCCAAAAAATTCGGGCGTAGCATTAAACGATTGCCCGGCTTCCACGCGGCTCTTGATCCAGACCTCATTGACGCGCTTCTTTTGCCAGTCGGTAAAAAGACTGACGCTATAACCGCTCGCTTCAATCGCGTCGAAATGTTCTTGCATCTCGCTGAGCGGAAGGTTTTCGTAGACATATTGCTTGACCATGAAGGTGGGCAGCAGATCCAGCGTGATCTTCGTAACGACACCAAGTGCTCCCAATCCGACGACAGCGCCTGAAAATCCTTCGCCATCTTGTTTGCGCGAAAGCTTCACGATGCCCCCTGAAGCTGTGATCATTTCTAGAGCCGATACAGATGTAGCCAGGTTGCCGTTTTTCTCACCGGATCCGTGGGTAGCGGTGGCGCAGGCGCCGGCAACGGAGATGTGCGGCAAAGACGCGAGGTTGTGCAACGCAAACCCTTTTTCATGAAGGTAAGGAGAGAGCTGGCCATAGCTCATGTTCGCGGGAATCGTTGCCGTCATCAACTGAGCATCGAGCGATAGCACCTTATCCATGGGACGCAGCGAGAGAAATTCATCCGTGCTGTCGGCGATGTGATTGAAGCAGTGGCGGGTGCCGAGCACTTTCAGCCGCGCGTGCTTTCTGACAAATTCCTGAGCCTGCCCCACTGAGGTGGCAGAGTAGAGGTGGTCGGTGCCGTACTCAACGTTCCCCGCCCAATTTTTTAACTTTTCCGCTCCGGCCCACGCCAGAAGAGGAGAGATGCCTGGCATCGACACGGCGGCGGAAATGAGTTTGAGGAAAGCTCTCTTATTCATAGGGGTGGAGACTCCTTAGCTGTAATGGAGTCGTTGATTCCCTTTGCGTTCAGATTATAAGCTTCGACGTCCACTTAGCGCTCGGGAGCAGTAGCGACACCGATGTATTTGTCTGCGCCGCCGTAGTAAAACAGCCAGCGCTTGCCGTCGCGAACTGCTCCTTCCACGAATACGACATTGGGAACCTGACCCACTTTTTCCCATTCTTGCTCCGGGCCAAATACGGGTTTATCAGAGCGCGCCAGAACTTTGGTTGGATCGTTCTTGTCAAAGAGTGCCCAGCCAGTGGAATAAACCAGATTGTCGGCCGCGCCGTTGTAAATCAGGAAAATGCCTTCTTTTGTGATTACCGGCGGTGGGCCTGGTTCCACAACTTGCGAATCGAACGATCCGGGTCGGCTGGCCAGGATGGGATGGTCCAATGCTTCCGTCCAGTGCAACAAATCTTCAGAGAAAGCCACGCCCATTTGGCTATCTTTACCTTTGGCGTCGGCCAGATAATACATCCAATACTTGCCGTTAATTTTTTCTGGAACCATGGCGCCGGACTTGGTCCACTTCACATTCCACTTGCCCTGGTATGCAGGAATGATGATTCCCTGGCGCTCCCAATGAAGCAGATCCTTGGAAGTTGCCAGGCAGAGCTGTGCATCTTTCTTGTCGGCAGCCACACCATCGACGTTGTTGTAACCCGTATAGGTCAAATAATACGTATCGCCAAATTTTTGCAGCCGGGGGTCTTCCACCCCGCCGCCCTTTTCATAGGGCGCTTCTGCAGTCAGGACCGGAGTCGGCCGGCGGTTGAAATGAATTCCGTCTTCGCTGGTGGCGTAACCGAGCGACGAAGTGCCTTGATGATCCTGCGCTCGGTATAGCATCACGAATTGGCCATCCTTTTTTACCACCGAGGGATTAAACGTTCCGGCCGATTCGAATCCATTGCCCTGGGGAGAAAGGATGGGTTCCGAAACAACGCGAGTCCATTTTCCAAATGGCGGCGCGAAGGCGACCGCTGCGCCCACTGCAAGCAAAATTAGTGTTACGCCGGCGGCAATCGACGTTCGTAGCGAGTAGGCTCCAAAAGAATTAAGTTTCAGCATTTAGCAGAATTCCTCTCGTTAAAACCCCGGAAATTCCAGAAATTTGTCTTGGCGCGCCAAAAAAAAGAATCGTGTATCAGAATTCAGCCTGCAGTTGCAGGAAGGACCGTCCCGCAATCTGAAAAGTCCCACCGATAGACTTGCCATTGGCAGTCAAGCGCGCGGTTCGCTCTCGCTCGGCTGGAATCGTGATGGTCGCGGACCGGCCGGCAGGCGTGGGATTGAACAAGATGAAATTCAATTTTTGTGACGGGAAGGTCTTGGCGTCTGTAATGTCCAGCAAATCGAGATTCACGAGCATCAATTCGCGGTCGTCCACTTTTCCTAACGCTTCAAACATCAGGTACATCCAGAGCGATTCGCCGGCTCCGTAAATTTCCTTACCTACATTGCCGGTTTGACCGCCAAGCTCGAGAGTGCCCAAATTTTCAAATGGGATAAAAGGCGTGGATGCTTTTTCGCGGGCGCCAGAGCAGTTCTGGAAAAAATAAAAATTATTGCGGCGCTGCTGGTCCATGAACCGCAAAAGCCCTTCGAACACGATGCCGCGTTTCATAATGCCAGTCCAAGGGAGGATGGCTTCGACGTTTTCCTTGAACGCGGGATAGAGAATGGAGGCCGCGGCCTGAACCATTCCGCGTATTGCGTGCGATTTTTGGCTGGGGTCAGAAAACCAATAAAACATGCGCAACTGCTCGTACAGCAGGTACTTGCACTCTGTCTGCATGCCGAGTTCGACGGCTGCCAACGCACCGTAGGCCAGTTCCTGCGGCTCGTGAAAGAGCCTGTCGGCCGGAACGGTGTACAAAACGCGAACCGCGCGGCGGGCCTCTTTCAGGTAATGATCGTCGCGAGTCGATCTGTACGCCAGAATCGCAGCCCAGGCATATAAGCCACCGATAGCGTAATTTGTGCCAGCGCCTTCGGCGCGAAGAGTTGCGACCTGGTAATAAATGGGGAAGAGATAGTTGTACTGCTGAGCCATTTTCTGCGCCGTACCGAAGGCTGCGAGAAAATGATCGGTGAGTTCTTTAGAGCCTGAGAGCGAACCGATCATCGGATACTTGACGAGTGCGTTTTCGAACGGATACCAGGAGTCGGCTCGCTCATCGGCCGGGCGCTTGAAATCATTGCTGATGCTGCGAGTCGCCGGATTATAGAAACCGGGGAGATCGCTAAGAAGATCGTGGCATTCAAGTTCGAAGCTGGGAGAAGAATGCAGCCGCAAGTAAAGCAGCGAAGGCCACAGCACATCCGCAAGGGTCATCAGTTCAAAGTTGTCACCGGCTTGCTTCCAGATCTGAGAGCTTTCCTTGACGTAGGCGCGCAATCCGCGATGGCCGGCGGCTTCCGCGACAGTGGCGTCTTTATCCTGCAAATCATGAACGGTGCCAGTGGCAAACTCGGACCAGCTCGTCGCGCATTGCGGCCATGAGAGTTCCTCTTCGAAGAGCGGGAGAAGCGCTTCCATCCAGCGACTGACCGCCTCCTGCTCGGTGATGAGGCGTGTGAGAGGCCGCTGCAGTAAGTAGTAACTGAAATTAATCTCGCCGGCGGGTAGAACATTTCCGGTCGCCTGATCGGCTAGTAAGCCAATGCCCTGCCGCTGGGTGCCGTCTTTTTCAAATCGAGAAATGCTGGAGCAGCGGTACACGAGGAAGCGTGGCAAATTTTCAGCAGACATCCAGCCCATGTCGTCCATATCGAAAAACATCATGGTCTCAATGCCGAGATTCTGGTCGAGCAGGTATACAGCGGGAAGATCGTTGCCAGCAGTTCCCAGCGAATTGCGCGTGGGCTGACTGAGCAACACGCGTCTCCAGCTGCCGGATTGGCCCTCCATCAACGTCGAATTCGAACTCAACCAGGTAATTATTTGAGGTTCGACTCCGCTTTTTTGCTGGAGCTTGATTGGCGCGGGTAGTTTCAGCGTCGTTCGAATGCGCATCCACGGATAGGACTGGTCACCCGTTAAAGCGCTGACCTCGGCATTCCACTCGTAGCGCAGAGTTTTTCCGTCAACGCTCTCGGCTTCGGCGCTTCCTTCGCATCGGATGCTGGATCCGTTTCGTTTTATGCGTTCGGTGATCAGAGGAAACGACGCACCGGTAACAAATGGCACACCGGCCAGGGTGGAGGGTTTCCACTCGGAACCAATGCGAAGAAAATTCTGGAAGGAAAGCGGCGTGCCAATTGGTGCAATCCGCAGCTGCTGAGTTCCAGCGTCAATATTTAAAGATGCAAAATCACCTGTGGATTGAGAGTGATCGCCATCACTGGGCGTAGCAGGAAAAGTAATTCGCTGGTGAAGAGCGGCGCAAGCCGGTGCGGCACTTGCAGCACTGGCCAGAAGCGTCTTGACAAAGAATCGCCGATTGAGAGCCCTCATGTGTGCAGACCTGGAACGAGAATAATGTGAAGTTATAAACCCGGGGAGATGCCGGGCCATAGCTCTCTCAATATGCGATCTTCAGAGCAAACTGTATGGTTCGGGGACCACTGGCGTTGGTGATGGCGCCGAATCCACACGCAAATCGTTGATTGGGGCCGTTGCAACCCGGCGCTCCCAAGGGAATAAACGGGCTGTTCAATTGTGGATTCCCAACGCTAGGCTCATAAATGTGGCGGTTAAATATGTTGAAGAATTCCGCGCGGAAGTCGATGACCGCCCTTTCACCAAAGAGCCTGGTCTTTTTGCCTAGGGTGAAATCTTCGTTCTTCCCTGCGAAGGTGCGCGCATCGGAAAGCGATCGGGGTTCGTTGCCGAACGTCAAAGGAGCAGCGAGCGAGAACGCGGCAGGATTCCAGAACGGCATTGTATCCGGGTTGAAATTAGATTTGTTCGTCTGAGCGACGCCGGGGATAACGTTTACGCGAGCAGCGCCGGTGAAATGGCATCCAGCGAACAAGACGTCGCCGGCTGTGCCGTTGCATGGGCCGTACACTTCCGTGGGAAGTCCAGAGTGATAATTTAAAATCGTAGCGACATACCAACCGCCCACCACGCGATCGCTCGCTCCGCCCTGGTTCATGAAGCGCTTTCCCCGTCCGACAGGCAGCTCATAGAAAAAGCTGGCGACGAGGCTTTGCGGCGTATCCAGCTGGCTGACCGCCTTTTCCGCGGAACGATTGTAGGAATTCTGACCGATAAATTCGTTGGTACCGATGAAGCCTGCCACTCCTGGTCCCGAAGAGTCGGCGTCAGTAAGGTTTTTCGAAACGGTGTAAGAGACCAGAAAGCTCAAACCCTCCGCGAGTCGCTTGTTCGCTTGCAATTGCATCGCGTGATAGGTGGAGTTGCCGGTTCGATCAGGAGTGAAAGAGTTGTCTTCCTGGTTGAAGTCACCATACTGCGGAAAGGGCCGAAGAGCCTGGTTGATTTGTCCCGTGAATCCAGGGTACGGCAATTTTACACCGGCCGCGATTGCAGCCGGACAAGTGCCTGCCGCCAGACACGTAGCATTCATGGTCAAATCGTTTCCGAGCGAGAGGAAAGAGGGATTCACCTGATTGGGAATAATGTTCAACGCGGGAAGATGAGTTCCCTTTGAGCCCACGTAGGCGATGCTAAGCATCAAGTTAGAGGTGATCTGCCGTTGGATGTCGAGATTCCAGGTCTGGACGTCGGCGGGGCGTCCGCTATTCGCGGGAACAAGAATTACGCCGTTGCTGCCGTTCTGGCCATCGGGTGTAAATGGCCCTGAGTTCGGGAAAATGCGCGTAACGCCGTTATCAATCTGGATTGGGCCGCCGTTGGTGGGAGTAATCGTCTGCCTGTTAAAGAATCCCAAACCATCCTGGTCGGCGAACGAACCCTCTTTAAGTGGTTCGTAGAATATTCCATAGCCGCCGCGAATGACGGTCTTATCGTTGATGCTGTAGGCAAAGCCCACGCGCGGGCCAAACGCCTTGGTATAAATGTCTTGAGGGCGGGTCTGGCCGTTTCGTCCGGGGCCGGTTCCAAAATAAGTGTAGGCGCCGGGGATACCACCCGCGCCGGGATTTGGAAGAGTGGGATCAACCGCGGAAAAGCGGTCGAAAGCTTCCGAAGCGGGCAAGTCGATGTCGTAGCGTAAGCCGTAATTCAGAGTCAGGCGCGGACGAATTTTGTAGGTGTCCTGGGCATACAGCGAAAAGTCTTTATAACGCACGCCACTGAAGGCGCCGTAATTCAGCGTAGAGGTGTTAACCAAGCCGAAGAGCGCGCTGGCTACCGGGTCGCCGCCGATCCCATTCAAGCTGGTCTCCTGAGCGTTGAAATCAAATTCACCCGAGGCTTGGGTGAGCCGGCGGACGTTAAACTGCAGCATGCGCACTTCGCCGCCAAACTTCATGTTGTGCTTGCCTTTGACCCAGCTGACGGAATCATTTATCTGATACACGTTGTCGGCGAATTGCGAATCACCGCAATTGTTCAGCAGGCCTTCATAGGGCGTACTCGTAAACTTGACGCACGGAAATGTAGTCTCTTGAACTCCGGTGAGACCGATCTTCGAGGGATAGTTCTGGCCAAGGCTGTTGGAAATCTCACCACGGAAACGGCGGCTGAATCCGAATAGAAGTTGATTCACGAGGGAAGGGGTAAAAATATAGTTGTCGCTGATGCGCGCATAGCGGGTGTTCTGCGGGGTAGTGGAACCGAAAAGCGGACCCAGATTGGAAGTGCCGCCGGTGTTGGTGTTGTCGTAGTCGAAGCCGCCGGAAATTCTGTGCTTTTCCGAAATGATATGGTCGATCTTGATATCGAACAGGTTTGCTGTGGTACTCGAGACTGTGGTGTCAACGACGTTGTTGGTGAGGCCGCCGTTGGTTTTGGGCAGGAGAGCAAAGATATTGCCTACCACCTTGCTGGGCTTGAAATTGGGGTCGTTGGTTAGAATGTTTCCCGGGATCGCAGCATGCGTGACCGGATCGTAAAGTTGCGTGGCGGGCAGCAAGGCTGAAAAATCCCCCGCTCGAAACGCTTCGTTAGGAACGCTCTGCAGCGAAGTGCCGCCTGTCCGAAAGCGGAAGCCCTCGTAGTCCACGAAGAAAAAAGTTTTGTCACGGCCGTTGTAGACGTGCGGAATTCGAATGGGGCCGCCAAAGGTAGCTCCGAAGTCGTTCTGAGTATTCACCGACTTGGGTTGACCAGCAGTATTGTTAACCCAACTGTTGGCATCCAACGCGCGATTGCGGTAAAAATCGTAAACGGAAAAATGGAGATCATTGGTGCCCGACTTCATGGTCAGGCTTACGATTCCATCGCCCGATTCGCCATATTCGGGGGAGAAGTTGCTTTGAAGGACCTTGAATTCCTGCACGCCTTCCGTCGAAACTCCCTTATTCCACTGGGTATTGGGCGAAACCAGCGAAATGGAAACGCCGTCGACAAGTACGTCGGTGCTATTTTCCTGGCCACCGTCAACCTTGAAATCATCGGTAGAGTTGCTGCCCGGGTCGTTCCCCACATTCCCAACGAATCCGGGAATTAAAGTAATGAACTGTACGGGGTTGCGAACGGTGCCAGAAACTTCCAGCGGCAAATTCTCCACCAGGACTTGCTGTACGGTTGCACCGATATCAGAGGTGGCTGTTTCGAGTTGGCTGGCGTCGGCAGAAACCGTGACGTTCTCCGAAACTCCGCCAAGCTGCATTTGGATATCTAGAGAAACCGTGCTGCCGGTCTGCACGGTTACGCCTTCGCGCACATAATTTTTCATATTGGGCCCTTCGACAGTCACCGAGTAGCGACCGGGGGGCAAATTGGCGAGGGAGTAGAGCCCAGCATCACTGCTCACGGTGGCGACGGAAAGGCTAGTGTCCAGATTGCGGCCGGTGACGTTGGCTCCGCCGACGGGCGCGCCGCTGGGGTCAGTTACGGTTCCCTGAATGCTGCCATTTGTAGTTTGAGCTGGAAGGCTTGCCGCCGAAAAAAGCAAGAAAAACGCGAGTGTGCACACAAGTATCTTCAATGGATTCCCCTTGGCTGGTTCTGTCGTGATTTGACTCTGGTGAACGTGGACGCAGAAGTCGCGGAGTAAATGACCCAGAACCGAGCACCCCAAAATATGCCTGCCGCGTCTAGTGGTTTTATGCTAGAGCGGTATTTGCATGCATACTCGGCCCGTTAGGGGATAAAGGCAAGGGTCTCACACGTGAAATCATTGTGATTCACAGAAAGCGAAAACCCGAAACGGACCACCACGCTGAACCTAAATGAGTTAAGTGAGCGACTTGATTTAATCGGACCAGAAGCTAAGTGTGCTTTTTGGTACGTTACATGGCGTATTCCGGAACAGGGCTAAGAGATTTTTGAGAAATTATCAGGATCCATCCTCGGAGTTCGCAGTCCTGCAAACTCCAGTGCTTGCAGAACAAAGGAATTCCATGCGAAAACCCGGTGATGGCCGTAGTAGGCGTTCGCCGAATCGGTAGCGATGTATTCCTGGCTGGTTGGGAATTCCGGGGCGATGTTCACCTCAGCCCACAGGCGATTTGCGATGGCCTCTTTCGCAGGCATCCATCCATGAAGCATGCCGGCTACGTATCCGCAGATCTCGATACGCATCCAGGAGCCCCCGTTGTAATAAATCCCATCGGCGCCGTGGTTCGCATAAGTGGCAGCGAAGGAATCGCTGATCATGGGGTGCCATTTGTCGTCGAAATAACTCCACTTCTTATCGCCCCCAGGAATTCCAATGAGTATCGGGCGCACGGTTCCTTTGGCTTGAGGAAACGGACATTCCGCCCGGGGCATCATCACCGGTATGCGATCGAGATGATTAACCACCATCTCGTCGGAAAGAAGTTTGCGATTGAAGAGCCACAGAGAAAGATACTCGGGGAAGATTTCGGCGAATCCGATGGCATCGTCGATGTCGCGCGCCGGGCGAAGAAACTTCTTGGCGGGGTCGTAATAGCCGCGATAGAGCTGTTCGGCTCGGGCAAGACGTGACTCCTGAATCGTTTCACTCACACCTGGAATTTGAAGGTCTTTGATCACGCGCAAAGTGACCGCCAAGATTCCCTGGTTTTCGCAGATTACCGACGTGCCTTCTGGATAGCGGATGACGTCCAGTTGACCCATGACGAACTGCGCCCAACAGAGTCCGTCGCCGTGTGGATCGTATGTGCTGAGGCAATATTCAGCGGCTTTACGCACTTTTTCCGTAGGCAACTTGGTGCCGAAGCGCCGCTTGTTCAGCAAAGCCCACATCAGCCATAGCGGAGTGGAGTCATTGGATTTGCGCTCTACGTTGGCCAGATTGGGTTCGACTAAGGTGTTAATCGCGCCATCTTCTCCCTGATTTTCGCCCCACACGTTGAACACGCCCTCATTCAATTCCCGGTTATGAATGCCGTTCAGCGCAAAAAAACTGTCGCGCATGTACATTTCCCCGGCGGCCGAATACCAAATGCTGGGCGCCAGGATTGGCCGAAAGCTCTCGGGGCTGGCAATCCAACAAAGCATCATCAGGTCCGCGTAAACGACCTTTTCCGTGTCTCCTCCCTTGAAGCCCAAGGCGTCGGCGAGATAGATCTGGCTGGCCAGTCGATGGCCGCAAATGGTGTCCTTGACTTTGTCATCGGCAAAAATAAAAACTGTTTTTTCGCTGGCCTGCCCCATTTCCAGTCGGTGATAAGGTTGACTTCGGATTGCTACGCGTGCAATTCGCAGACCTTGTATTTCGATTTTTACGGAGCTTTCGGGAGGATTTACCGTTTGGCCTTGCTCCGACGGCGCTACGGAAATAAACAGGGCGCAACGATTCCTTGGCAACCCCGGAACGAAGACAGTGGTTTTAAAATCATTCCAGGTGTCCGGTGATGGAAGAAGGCCGTCGTTGTACAAGGTGATGTCGGTAATCTTGCGCAATTGCTCATCGACGTTCCAGATTTCAATCGCTACGGGCACTGCCGAACGATACTGCACGCTAAGCGAGTAAAGCGCCGGGCTTTCGGCGGTAAAAGGGATGAGAACACCGTTCTCGGAATTCCTCGCGGACAACACCGCCGCGCCGCCAACCGTTTCCAAAGCCGCATCGCCGTGTTTTTTCCAGGAAGAAATACCGGGCAGCGAGACTGCCCTGCCGTTCACATCTCCGGGAAGTTGTTCCAATAACTCTCCAAAAGTTTGTTGAATAAAAAATTCTCCCTGATCGCGTTGTTCGCGGCGCGCGGCGGAATATAAATTAGCGTCGGGGATGCGCGCGGGCGCAGGTTTAACAGGACGGCCGTCTCGTCGAACGATCCGGGTCCATTGGTTGCGGTATCCGGAGTCCGTCAGCAGGCCAACGCATAATCCATTCTTGGTGCGGAAGCCGGCCGCCGGAAAATATTCGCGCGACGATTCTCCCAGCCAGTCCAGTTGATCAAAGCTCCAAAATTTGGTCGGTTGGTCAGCCGCCTCCAGGCGGTTACTCAATTGGTAGTGCAGCATAAACATGTCGGACTGCTGGAGCCGGATTTTCTTTCGAACTACCTGGGGTGTCACCACCGCGTACTCCACCTGCGCATACACCGTGGTATTTAAATTTTGTAACTTACATTTGCCGCGAAGGGTGACGTGCGCGGAATCACCAGTCCAGGAGGTGGCCTTCCAGCAGGCCACATGATCTTCCACGCTTCGTTCTTCGTTCTGAAAATATGCAGAGAATTCCCCGCGCTTGTTATGCTGCGCGATGGCCTGGCCATCGTGGAGAACCGTGACGTAAAACCCTTTGTTGGCATCGCCCGTGACAGAAAGTGAGAGTCCGGGGGCATCGCTTGAGGCGCTCGCCGGCCCAACGATCGCGAATCCAGAGGGTGAGGTGATACCGGCGGCCAAGCCGCCCTTCAGCGACTGCTGGATGAAACGACGCCGAGAGACCGTTTTGAGTGCCATTATTTGTGAGCTTCCTTTGTGAAACTGGTTGGGGTAAGGGTTGATTTTTTCTTTTTTAAGATAGGGGTTATTATGCGCCGTGACGAAAGGGCCTCACACGTGAAAACGTTGTGATTCACCGAAGTCGGAGGTAAGTTAAAAGCCGTCAAGTCCCTCAAAAGTACTGTAAGACAAAGAGTTAGGTGCTTGACTTGAGTTGTGCGTGTGTTAGTATTCATGCATTCAATTCCTTAATTGAATGCACCGAACAGCATGGCTTCCGCGCAAACTTCCGTTCCGCCACCGTTAAACGCCGACAACCTTCTATCCGACGAGCGTTGGCAGCTCGTACAACGGATCATCTCCAGCCCACCGTTTCAAAAGGGCACCCGCTTGCGCGATTTACTGCAATATGTCACTGAACAGACCATTCGCGGCCATGCCCACGAACTAACCGAGCAACACATTGGCAACGCGCTGTTCCACAAGCCATCCGATTACAGTCCTCTGGAAGATAGCTCCGTTCGGGTGCACGCCAGGCAACTGCGGCTGAAGTTGCACGAATATTTCAACGAAGATGGGCGCAACGAGTCGCTGATACTTGAGATACCCAAGGGTGCTTACGCGCCGGCATTTAGAACGGTCACTAAGCCGCCAACTCCACCGCCGGTCGAGGTGGCGCCGAAGGTCGTTCCGGCGACGGTCTGGCCGGGGCGAACGATGGTGCCATGGGCCATTTGCGCGGTGCTGGCGATCTTGTGCGTGATCCTGGGATACCGGACAGCGACGAGCGGTGGATTGGCCAGCACAGCGGTGGCCGCCGCTGCTGAGCCGTGGCCGTTTTCTCAACTCTTCGACGCGCGGCACCAGACTCTCATTGTGGTGGCCGACAGTAATTATGGTATGTCTCGCATTCTGGCGAGCCAGTCGGGCTCGCTGGATCAATACCTCCGCCGCGATTTTCTTCACAGCGCGAGCGCCAGTAAGGACGGGCCAGCCGATTCGCGGCTGAGCGAGTACATCTCGAATTCCACATTGACCTCCTTCGCGGATGTTGCGGATGTTGTTTCTCTCTATAAGATGGCTGGGCCATGGCAATCGCAGGTCTCCGTGCGCTATCCGCGGGATCTACGCATGCGGGATCTCGACCACAACAACTACATTTTCATTGGTAGCCCCGCTTCCAATCCCTGGGTGGCGTTGCTGCAGGACAAGCTGAACTTCCGCGAGAGCGAATCCGTTGTCGGTAAGAGCGTTAAAGTATTCGTCAACAAAAATCCTTTGCTCGGAGAACAGCCGGAATACGAAGGCCTGCGGTGGACCGGAACGCAAGGGGAAGACTACGCGACGATTTCGTTGCTGCCCAATGCCACGCACGACGGCAGCGTTTTGGCACTGCAAGGACTTCAGCAAGAAGGTACAGAAGCGGCGGGGCGTTTTCTTGCCGACGAAGAAAATCGGCGCCAGCTGATGAGTGCCTTGGGAATTTCCGCGGCACAAGGAGCTTCGCAAAACATCTGGTTTGAAGCCCTGATCCGATCCCGCACGGTATCGGGAGCCCCAAATTCCACGACGCTCGTTGCGGTGCGCCGCATTCAGTAGCGCTTAGAGTGCGATTCCGGATTGCTAATCTCTTCTTGCGAACAGCGGAGTGCTTCCATCCATTCAAAGAAAAATCGTGGTCGCGTGGGTTGCCCAAGTAGAATGGACAAATCTCGACTGAGCCTGAGTTCTGTCATGCATTGTCTATCGGTTATCGCCCCTAGATTTGCGCTTCGATTACCCGCGCTCGTAGCTCTAGCAGTGGCAGCTTTGAACCCCGCTGCGCAAACCACAACGCAAAAACCCGATTCGGATGCAGCGATTCAGTCGCACTTCGCTGCGGCCCAGCAAGCTCAGCGGCAGAAGGATTACGCGACGGCCGAGAAGGAATACCAGAGTGTGATTGCGCTCGCGCCAGAATTTGCGGAAGTGCACATGAATCTCGGCTTGGTTTACCAGCTACAGAATCGCTATCCCGAAGCCATGACCGAATTCCGCCGCGCTTTGAAATTAAAACCGGCACTAACGGGCGCTAATTTTTTTATGGGAGTCGATTACTGCAAAATGGGCGAAGGGCTTAAGGCCGTTCCCTATTTGAAGACGGCGCTGAAAGCATCGCCGAACCAGCCGGAAATATGGTTATGGCTAGCGATGGCGCAGGAAATATCCGGCGACATAGATGCCGAAGTGGCCACCATGCGAGAAGCGCTGGCGTCGCAGCCCAAGGACGTAGATTTGCTGTACCTGCTTGGACACGCGTATGAGCGGTTGGGGAAACAAGAAGTGGCACACATGGAAAAAATTGCTCCGGAGTCTTTTCGAAAGGAACAATTCCTTGCGGAAAGTTACGCTGCGAGCAATGAATGGCCATCTGCGGTAATTCATTTCCAGAATGCTCTGGCGGCTTCACCACACCAAGCGGGGCTTCACGTGGAGCTCGGGGAAGTATTGTTGCACGCGGGAAAAGTAAAACAGGCTGCGCTGGAATTTGAGGCGGAATTGCAGCTCAATCCGCAAAGTCTGCGCGCGCTGGTGCGCCGCGGAGAAATCGAATTGATTCAGGAAAATATTGACGCGGCACTGAAGGATTGGACCCAGGCGATCGCCATCGATGAGATACAAGTGGAACGGTTTCTCGGTTTGCGGGAAAGCGGATTCGGCGGTTCATCTGTCGAACAACTGCCCAGCTCCTTACTCACGAAAATTGAGCCGTTATCGGCGGAGCTGCGAAATGAAGAGATTCCAGCCGCGCGTGTGGCTCTTGCCTTTCTGGCGACGCAAAGCGGGAATCCTGCGCAAGTGGCTGGCGGGGATAGTCCGGCAGGTGTGCAGACGCTGGAAACATCTGCTGGCCAAAGCTGTTCGGAAGCGGATATGAATCTTCTGTTGCGACAAGATCGATTTTCTCAGATTGCGTTTTGCGCACAGCCCGGGTTGCCTCCGCGGACCTCTGCTGAACTGCGCAGCCAAGTCGTGAACGCGTTACTGCAAGCCGGAGAGTATGAGGCGGCTCTTCGCACACTCGACGGGCTGCCGGCGACGGAAAGCAAATCGTTAGAAGCTTCCTATTGGCACGCGCGCTGTGACGAAAAATTGGCCACCGCCGCATATCTGAGACTTTACCAGGCGGATCCGAACTCTTACCGCTGGCATCAACTGATGGGCGATATTGCGGCCGCGAAGGGGGACGACGGGAAAGCTATAGAAGAATATCGCGCGGCGGTTTTGTTGAAGCCATCCTTGCCAAACTTGCACTACAGTTTGGGTCATCTGCTTTGGAAGGACCTGAAAGTGCCGGAAGCGCGAGTTGAACTCGAGGCCGAACTGGCGTCCAATCCCCATCACGCCGGAGCGTTGACCGATCTTGGAGATACCTATCTGCTGGAGCACCAGCCTGAGAAAGCTTTGCCTTACCTGAACAGCGCGCTCGCTGCCGATGCTGGAAATTCGGATATACATCGAGATTTGGGGACGGCGTACTCCGAACTTGGTGATTACCGCAAAGCCGAAGAAGAATTAAAAATCGCGGTGGCTGCCGATCACGATGGGTCGGTGCACTACAAACTCGCCAGAGCGTACCAGGCATTGGGACAGAAAGAGAATGCCACCCGCGAATTCGCATTGTCGACGTCGCTGAATCGCGAATCACACAGCAAGTTGGAAAAGCAAACGGAACGGCTGGCGGCCATCACAAATACAACCCAGGATCCGTAGGGCGCACCGAAAATTAAATGAATCGATTTTTCCACCTTTTGTTACGACTTTTCTCGGGCTACCTCGCGATTTTGATTTTTTTCGGCAATGCTGATCCTCTATTTGCCGATTCCCTTAGCAGGCCCGCGCCCCGACAACTGAGCCAGGGAGATTCCCTTCAAAAGGGTCTTGCGGCACTTCAAGAAAATCGCATAGAGGACGCTCTCGCGAACCTCACCGAAGCAGAGCGCGAGCACCCTGAAGATGCCCGCGTTCGTAATTTTCGTGGCATTGTGTTGGTCCGTCTTGGGAAAAACGAACAAGCTGCCAGCGAATACCGCGAGGCGATTCGCCTCGATCCGCAAATGGAAGACGCGTACCGGAATCTCGGCTTTCTCGAATGGAACAATCACGAGCTTGAGTCCGCGCGCGTGGCGCTGGATCACGCTGTAGAACTTTCTCCGAGCGATGCGTTTGCTCACTACTATCTCGGCCGGGTGCTGCTTGATGAACAGCTTTATCCCCAGGCCATCCGCGAAATTGAATCCTCCAAGGTGCCGTTGCCAGCCGACACGAGTTTCTCGATTCAATTGGCGACCGCGCACATTGCGTTAGGCAATAAAGATAAAGCACGCAAACTTCTTGAGCAGCTCGCAACAATCCCTTTAGACGAGCAGCAATCCATTCATGTGGCCGCCTTGTTTCTGGCGCTTCGAGAGAATGACTCAGCGATTCGAATCATCCAGAAATTGAGCACCGCTCCGTCGACTCCTGAAAATCTCTGGCGCCAATTCGACCTGGCGCTCGCTTATCTACTCGCTGGAAACTTCAGCAAAGCGATTGCCCAAGTTGATTTTTATCAACACGCTCTGACGCGCGGCGATGCGAACGCCCATGAATCCGCCGAAGCCTGGACCATTCTGGGCATTGCGGCCGCTGACTTGAAGCAAAATGATCGCTCGCTCAACGCTTTTCACAAAGCCGCGGCCCTTGCTCCGGGCAGCGAAGAGAATTGGCTGAATCTGACACGCGAGTTGATGGAATTGAGCCGCTACTCGGACGCGATTTCCGCGGTTCAAGATGGACTCGCGGCTAATCCAAAGTCTTACTCTTTGCATTTACGGCTGGGCGCGGCGCAGCTTGCTGCCGGACATTACGCCGAAGGGGAAAAAAATTTTCGCGACCTGGTGGCCGCGGGCGATCCGCTTCCTACCGGCTATGTTGGATTGGCACAGGTGCTTTTGCGAACGGGCCGCGCCGAGGAAGCGGCCGGCGAGCTTTCTATCGCGCAGCGAAAGTTGGGACCGAATTTTCTGATCAGCTATTTTCGTGGTCTGGCGCTCGATCGTAGCGGTAAACGAGAAGAAGCCATTGCGGCTTTTCAAGATGCGCTGAAACTGGATCCCTCTAATGCGGAAGCACATCTCAGTCTGGGCAAAACGGAAATGAGTTTAGGACGTCTCGACGCCGCGATTACCGAGCTGCACGAAGCGCTTCGACTTAGCCCAAATAACGAACAAACCAGGCGACTCCTCAGCCAGGCTTATGCTCGAGCCGGCGATAAGGAACATGCACTGGCCTTTGCCGCGACCTCTGCTAATGCTCCTGAAAATGTTGAAGCAGATCTACTGGGCGACTTTTTTGTTCCTCAATGGCAAATGCCGCCTGAGATTAAGAATCCGTAGCCGTTTCCGACATTGCGCGCGGGCGGCCAGAAACGCTATAGACAGACGCGCTCGCTCTCACGGTTTTGTAAGATCACTGGGAGTTATGTTTTTCTACGGGTTCAGTTGAAGGTTCATCCACTCGAAGAATTTGATCGGCAGCAACATTCTTGATCGTTTGATGGATACCAGTGGGCCAGCGAATTTCGACCGTGGCAGTTTTTTCCGGCCCCAAACCGAAATGTACGCGTTTGTCGCTGGATGAAAGATAGCTGCCAGCGGTCGTGACGGTTGCCATCTGAATGCCCATTGCGGTCGTTATTTTCACTTCAGCGCCAATCGCGTCGCGATTACTTTTGTGCCCGATAAGCAGCAAAGTTAACCAATGGTTCTGCGCCGGCGTGGCGTTGTGAAGAACATATAACGCTCCGTCATTGCCGGTGACCACCACATCCAACCGGCCATCGTTATCAATATCGCCGAGCGCCAATCCCCGTCCCACCCAGGCTTTTTGAAAGATGTCTCCGGACTGCGAGGAAACATCCACGAATTTTTGGCCGGTATTTCTTGCCAGTAGCATGGGTTCCCGGTAACGAAGATTCGGAGAATTGAGTTGGATGGTATCCAGATCGTGTCCCTGGGTGATCAGAAGATCTTTCCAGCCGTCATTGTCATAATCGATGAAACGAACTCCCCAGCCCGAATGCGCCATGGTCATGCGACCGAGGCCGGAAGGATAGCTGTCGTAGGTGAAAGTTCCGTCACCATTGTTCCTATACAACGCATACATTTGGCTGGCGAGATCCGTCACTACCAGGTCCGGCAGACCATCGTTGTTATAGTCCGCGAAGTCTACGCCCATACCGGCGTAGGTGTGGCCTTCGCCATCGACGGCGACGCCGGAGCTGAGCGCGACATCCTCGAATGTGCCGTCACCTTTATTGTGGTAAAGAAATTCGGGAATGGAATCGTTCGCAACAAAAATGTCGATGTGCCCGTCGCGATCGTAATCGGCGAGCCCGATGCCTAATCCCTTGCCGGGCGCGGCCAGACCCAGTTGCCGCGAAACTTCAGTGAAGTGTCCATTGCCATCGTTGTGATAGACCAGCGGCGAGATGGCATGGAACGCGTCAGGATGACAATACGCGCGGTGCCCTTCTTTGCGCTCGCCGCACCAGATATCGTCGAAATCCCACTGAAGATATCGCAACACGACTAAATCGAGCCGCCCGTCGTTGTCCAGGTCCACCCACGCCGCGCTGGTGGACCATCCACTACCTGCGACTCCAGCTTTTTCCGTCACATCCGTGAAGGTGCCGTCTCCATTGTTGTGATACAGCTTGTTTCCGCCGTAGGCGGTCACATACAAATCTTCAAATCCATCATTGTCGTAATCTCCCACGGCAACTCCCATGCCGTAACCCGTGCCTGCAAGCCCGGCTTTCTCGGTGACATCCTCAAATGTGCCGTCGCGCTTTTGGTGGTAAAGGCGGTTCCAATATTTGGGGCCGGATTTTTGGGGAACAGTTCCCTTGGGCGTCGGGTCGCTGAGCGGAGCGCCATTCACTACAAAAATATCGAGACGGCCGTCGTTATCGTAATCGAATAAAGCCACGCCCGAACCCATGGTTTCAATTAGATATTTCTTGGACGTGTGGGACGCGAGATATTCAAAATTTATTCCCAGAGCCGCCGTCACATCGGTGAACTTTGCCGGTGCCTGTGTTGAAGTTGCGGATTGATCGGAGGATTTCTGCTCAACAGGCGGTCTTGGATTTTCCTGCGCTGGAGAATATGAAGGGAACAAACTGAAGAGAGCAACGAACAATACCAGGCGACCGCATGAGTAATCCTTCATATCATTCGTTTTCCAGGCGACTAATGGTTGAAAGTTTGGCTGGCGCGATTAAATTTTACAAGACGAGGTTCCAACTTCCCGCAACACGAGGGGAGTTACGGCACTAAATCGTTTAAGACGAAACCGAAAATTTGGAGGCGCGGGTGGGATTCGAACCCGTAAGGTCCATTGATAGCGCGTAACTTACAGATTTTCAAGGACGCCAGAAACGCCAGATTGGGCAGATTTCACCGATTGAGGTACACGGCAGGTACACGGCCCCACTGCACGCTCCTGTATTCCCCGGCAACCTGTCGGCTCGTGTTTGGTCTGGTATGCTGCGACAATGTGGCTTGCTTTCTTCAATTTCGCAGACCGGATCACGTGGAGGCGCAGTGGCGACGGCCCGGCACTTTTTCCATTGCCCGGAACCCCCGTTTGGTCTCTAGTCAATCCGCTTCTATATCCCCAACTTCCGATGATTCCCAGCTTTGAGCGCAATCCCGTTATTCCAGTTGCACTCGGGAAATATTTTTGGGTGAATTCGGAAATTGTTTTTGCTTTTAACGGCAAACAGGTGACTCAGGAGCCCGAGCCTGATAGGTCGATATTCGAAAACCTGGTGCCGATTGTGGGCGACCTTCTCGCGCGACTGCGCCACGCATCGGGACAAGCTACATTGCCGCGCCCGGAATCACTCGTCAGCGGAGGCAACGCCAATATAGATGAGCTGCCGTCGTTGTCCGCCGATAGTTCGTGGCCCAAAGGACTGTCGCCCTCCCGCTTTCAGAAATACTTGTGGGCCATTGCGATAACTTCGGAGCGAATTGCAGCAGCAACAGCGCTCGTAACCAAGTTCATTCCACCCACGCACGAAGCGCTTTTTCTGGACGCTGTTGCGGCCTTCCGGGGCTACGATTATCGAAGGGCCGTTCTATATTCGACGATCTCAACAGAAGTTGCGTTTGGAACCGTCATTGATGAAACTTACGACCGAGTATTGGCGGCCCAGGACGACGAGCGATTCCGAGTGATTGCGCTTTCGCAAGGCGGTGGCGTAACGGTTCGCAAAGACCCAATTTATGAAAGGCTCCGACATCGCTCTGACTTCAATGTGCTCCTCCACGAATTGTCACTATACGTCTTGCGTCGGTCGTTACTCGCGGAGGATCAAGCGCTGTATGCGGACGCCAAGCGTCTCTATTCGACCCGCAACCAATTGGTCCACTCTGGAGGACTGGTTGAGAACGAGACGAACCCACCCCTGCGGCTCGACTTGGCAGGCGCTATGACTGCGCTAAAGACCACAGCCGCACTATTCTCTTGGCTGGGACTACGAGACGATTTCCCCCTGCCGGACGATGGATTCGTATCATATCCGTCTCAGGCGACGTGGTGATGTCGATTTGTTCGTCCATGCGCTCGAAATAGGTAAAAGGAAAACGATAGGTGCGATTTGCTGACCGAAAAGGACGTGCGGGAGCTTCTTGGACTGAGAGCCGAGGGCAAGAATCTCGATTACAAGGAGTCAATGAACTGGGGCACGGCAACTGCGGAACAAAAGGCAGCCGTAGTCAAAGATGCTCTCGCAATGGCCAATACGCAGGACGGCGGCAAGATCGTTCTTGGCGTGCGTGATGGCGATTATGAAGCCATTGGGCTGGCAGATGAGGAGTTCCAGTCTTTCGATGTAACACGGTTTGCTGATTTCCTGAATCGCTACGCCGATCCTTCGTTCGAGTGCGCCATCCAGAAGTTCGTCATCGATGGCAAAAAGTTCGTCACCATCGAGGTTCCAGAATTTAACGATGTGCCCATCATTTGCAAGACTGACGCGAATGATCCAAGCAGTCGTCAGATATTAAAGCGCGGGGCTACATACATTAGAACCAACCGAGCAGCTTCCGAAGTTGTGCCGGACGCGGAAGCAATGCGCGACCTTATGAACCGGGCCGCTGTGAAACGGGGCGACGAGCTTTTACGCATGGTGCCGCGAGAGGAATTCAAGCATTTCCCACTCGCCATGTCACTCCAACAAGCAGCGCCGGGAAGCTATATCGGGAACGCAAAAAATGAATCGATGCACAAGGTCTCTATCGAGACAATCCAGATTTTGCGCGGCGATACCAGTTACGAATCACCTCTAACCGAGCAGGTCAAACCTCGGAAAACGGATGACTGGACGCTTGAACCCGGCAGTAGCAAGAGTTTTTTCTGGGCACCGCAGTACGATCCCAGATCAATGCTGCAAAGTTTGGTCCGCAGTCCAGACCCAAATTTTCCAGACGGCAGGGTAATTCCGATTGCCCTGGTCTTGACTGTCAGAGTGGACGGAAAGCACCTAATCGAGAAGAAATATATTCAGAACGTGCTTTTTCAAGGGAATCAAATTCTGCCTTGGGGGCCTTGAACACGGCCAGCATAAATGGCGCGGCCGACCTGTGATGCGTTGTTTTCAGAAAGCGCTGCGCGGGCGATGGATGAGGTGTGACCACGCCTGCAGGATCATCGCTGAATTGTTTTGGCGTGGCTTCCACCTGTGTCTTGGACTCTTGCGTGTGACTTGTAGGAAACTGGAGGCGGCCCCTTGTCGTCCAAGAAACTCTCAATGACACGCACCGAACTCTTCGAGAGAGCTTGGGCTACGCCAATGCGAACGCTAGCCAAACAGTTTGGCATCTCGGACGTTGGCTTGGCAAAGCTCTGTCGCCGACATCAAATCCCTTTGCCTGGCAGAGGCTATTGGGCACGGCTTCAGTTCGGTCAAAAGCCAGAGTGCACCCCACTTCCTGAAACCACGGAGCCGCGCTTAGAAAGCGTTACGATTGTTCCGTCTGAGCCGAAACAACGAGTTACACTGACGCCAGAACAGAAGGAACAAATCCCGACTATCGATGTCGCCGTAGACGGACTAATCAATCACGTCTTTGCCCGTCGAATCGAAAGAAACATAACGAAGGCAAACTTTGACGAGAGAGGGATGCTTCTTGCTAGGTCCGGCTCAATCGTACCCATCAAAGCCTCGCCGACAGGGCTTGCTCGTGCGCTAAGAATACTAGACGCACTTTTTCCTGCAGCGGACCGGGCCGGATACAAAGTAGATTGGCCAGCACCCTACAACACTGGCATGAAGATGATCGTGCTGGGAGAGAAATTGACTTTCTTTGTCTCCGAGTCCACCAACCGAAGGGAACACAAACCCACGAGCGAAGGACGCATACGTCAGAAGAAGGACACCTGGTGGCGGCTACCAAAATGGGACATTACCCCAAGCGGGCAACTGCGATTCTCACTCTCTTCTTGTGAATATCCAAATGTCTCGAAATCTTGGAGCGATGGGAAACGACGAAAGCTCGAAAGCTGCGTAGGAGACATTTTGTATGCCTACGAAGAGACCGCAAACGCGGTTAAACAGGAACGTGTGGACCGTGCTGAGGCAGAGCGGCGCCGTATTGAAGAACAAAAGCGACAAGCCGAAGCCGCCACACGAAAGGCCGAGTATGACCGGAAGGCCGAAGCCCTAAAGAAATTGGCCCACGCATGGAAGGAAAGCAAACTGGTCAAAGACTTCGCTCTCGCGTTGCAAGGCACGGTGGCTGGGGCTGAGGTTCCGGCAGAATTAAAAGAGGAGCTGGAGAAAATGGTTGAGTGGGGCTTGCGGCACGCCAATTACCTTGATCCACTCACCGACTTGAAATGGGTTGCCCAGCAATTCAAAAACCCACCATGGTTGTTCGGATACTGAGGCGACTGCTCGAAGATCGTTCGCGCTACCAGCGATAACCGCACCGGCAGCTATCCCGATACTCAGAACTAGGAAGGCTTCCCCAGTGACGATGATCAGTACGATGGCCATGACCATGATGACCGCCACGGTGATGTGGATGGTGATGGGGTGGCGGTCGGTGCGGTGATGGCGCTGATGACGACGCTGGGGCTGCCGGCGGCGGAGAGGATTGCGGAAGCGGCGCTGGAGTGGGAGCGCGGAGCGATGCTGGCGTATGCGAAGGAGATGGCGCGGTCAGAGGCGGGTTAAGCCGCGTTCAGAATTCTGCGGCAGGCGGCGGCACGCTCTATAAGCGCGTCGGCGAGCCGCGGAATGACGGGATGGGTGAGGCCTTCTTCGGTCATACGGCGCTTGATGTCGGGAACATGGTCGGCGAGCTGTTTTGCGAATTCATCTACGCGCTGAACCATGGCATCGGGATTGACATGCAGCTCTTCGGCTAGCCTGTGCCAGTGATAAAGCCGGATATTGCGGAGGCGGTATTCGCCGCCGAGCTTCATGGAAAGTTTGACACGTTCGATGTCGATGTCCGGGTAGGGTAGGACACTCGCTACGTCATAGAGCGGAGCGAGACGGACGCGGGCTTGCGCGCCGATGAGCAGGGCGTAGTTCTTGCCGTGAGCGTCGGTGCCGGCGATCAGCCAGTTATATGCGACGGCATCGAGGAAGGTACGTACGTCTTCTGGTGCGTTTGCCGAGTAGGTTCTCAACAGTTCGACGATGTCGAGGATTCCCGGTCCGCCTTCGTTCTGATATTTGCGGGTGGGGGGAATGGCGAGCACCTGACAGATGTCCTCCTGATGGACGCGGCGCAGACCTGCGGCGGTGCGGACGCGGTCATAGCGCTCGACGACGATGGCAACCTCGTCCTGAAATCGCATGATTCTGGAGTCCACGACGGGAAGACCGAGCGCGCGTCCTAGCTCCAGACAGAAGTGTTCGTTCTCGGCATGGCCGTCGAACTCGCCCGTCGGCGGCTTGAGAATGTGAGTGGTCGGCACGCGGCCTGAAGGAACACCCCATCTGTTGTTGTCGTAGAGAAGAGCGGTTTTCGGCTGTGCACCGGCAAGACTGAATTGGCCGGTGTCGCGCGGGATGCGCCACGCGGAATGATCTTCCCGCAAGGCGCGCAGACGCTGCGCAATCGCGGCATCATCGAGCCACTCGATCGGTGGCGGAGCTTCTCCCAGGATTGCTTCAAGCCTTTCGGGCCGGACGAACTGGACAGCTCCGGCGCAGTCCTCGCCGACGCAGGCGATGAGCGCAAAGGCGTTTCTTGCCGAAACGTGGAACTTGCGCGCCCAGTGGTCGAGTACCATTTCGTTGTCGGGCAGGAGTCCCCACAGGAATGGATCGATTTTCGCGTTGCCGTGCTCCGCGAGGGCGAGCGGCATCGAGATCGACAGCGGGTAGGCATCGGCGGCGACGCGCCACGCCTCGTTGTATGTAAAGGATAGTCTTCCCCTGTCGTCTTGTATGAGGCGGCCTGTTTCGCGGCCGTCGAGGATGGCGACCAGTTCTCCGCTCATTTTCTTTTCCTGCGTGCGGAGGCAACGATGGAATCAATGTCCACGTGCGCGTCCGCACCGTGAGACAGGCTGGTGTCCTTCGGTTTTCCCGGACCTTCTTTTTCTGCGTCGAGGGCGATGCCGAGCGCACCGATAGTGCGTAACAGCAGGCCGATTGAAGCCCGTGACTTGCCCTTCTCGATTTCGACGATCCACTGCCGGCTGACGCCCACTTTGTCCGCAAGTGATTTCTGGCCAAGACCGAGCTTTGTCCGGCTGTCACGAATGAGAGCCCCAAGGTCGGCCGGTGTTCGAATGCGCATGTCTAGCTCCTTCCGCTAGATGTCAGCGATCGACGACATTGTATCAAAGTCAGCGATCGACGACAACCCAAAAAGTCAGCGATCGGCGACATTCCGGAATGTCAGCGAACGGCGACATGCTGGTCAAGAGCCCATTAATCAGTGGGCAAAGGGCAGGCCTGAGTCTCCTTCCGGTGCCATGTCGAGTTTTCTTGCAACAAAACCTGACATTTGACATTGTCAGACTTTTTGTAGTAGCATTCTGACATCGGAGTAGCTCCATGAGTGATGGTCCACATCGCAGTTTGCCGATGCGGCGGGGCTGGAAGCGGGTCGCGGAAAGCGCGGACAATGACGCTTTCGGAACCGATGAAATTCGCGATGCAATCCTCCCTGCATTGGAGGAGGACTGCCGGGGAGAAATCAGCCCGGAATTCTTTGGCAGCCTCCGCAGAGTTTGTGCAGATCAAGAGACTTTACTGTTCAAAAGCGATGTAGCGCCTTCGCTGGAAGCTCTCAGAAACGCGACCGGCGCCGGGCTTGCGCGCTCGGTTCTGAATTACGCGCTTCAGCAGGCCGCGCGCAGGAACAGCGCAAAAGACATTCCGGAGAGTGCTTTGAAGGACGCTCTGATGGACCGCGCAGCTCGGGGAGCCCGGCAAGTCGAAGAGCATTATTGCCGCGAATCTACGACGCCACGGGCAAACAGGGTTAGGGAAAGAATCGAACAGGCGATTGGCAGCGCCGACATCGACGGCGTTGCCCGGCGGATTCTAGATCCTGAATCGAAGTCAGAAACTCAAGCGCCCAGACGGAAAGGCCTGGATGACGGGGTGAAGCTGTGAGGGTAGAGGAGAGGAGCAAACTTTTCCCGCGTCCATCGCTCAATGTCCATGTGGTGGAGAATGCAACGCGCGGACGAAAAGGCTGGATGCGATGCCAGGTTGGTCGCAACGTAGAGTTCTCAACCGCACGGCTCGAAACTTATTGCATAGCGAAGTGGGAACCGGTTGTTTATGACGCCATGCTCGTGGCGGCGGCTGTTGAATTCGCGGACAGGATGCAGAGACGCCCGCAGATGAGCTGGCAAAGAGATTTGCATCTCGTCATCCCCGTCCACGATCCCCGCCAGTGGAACAGCAAGCCGGTATCAGACGCGTTGCATGAAGTTCTGAATTTCTTGACTGCCGACCGGTGGGAGATCGAATTTTGTAAACGCAAGAAATCGGTGAGCGCGCCGTCGCAGGGGCAATTCAATCTTCCTGCTGACTTGAGTGCCGTAATCCCTTTCAGTGATGGCCTGGATTCGCGGTGCGTGGCCGGAATTCTTGGACGTGAAATGGGCGACAAGCTGATTCGCGTGCGCCTCGGAACCAAAGCCTGCGATGGCCAGGCTTTGTCGCGGATGAGACAACCATTCACGTCGGTGCCTTACCATGTTCGTGCGGGCAAGAAGCCGTTCGTTGAATCGAGCGCGCGGTCGCGGGGATTCAAGTTCGCGTTGATCAGTGGCCTCGCGGCGTATCTCACGAAAGCGGGTCAGGTCATCGTTCTGGAGAGCGGGCAGGGGGCTTTGGGGCCTGCGCTCGTCACCGTGGGGCAAGGCTGCGAGGACTATCGCAGTCACCCGCTTTTCACCCAAAGGATGGAAAGATTTCTGGGGGCATTGCTTCATCACAAGGTGCGCTTCAGTTTCACGCAGCTCTGGCTGACCAAGGCTGAGACGCTGAGGAAGTTCGTCGATGAGTGCAAGGATGGTTCTTCGTGGGAGGGCACGTGGTCGTGCTGGCAGCAAACGCGGCACGTCAGTGTCGCGGGGAAAAAGCGGCAATGCGGGATTTGTGCCGCCTGTCTGTTGAGGCGGTTGAGCGTGCATGGGGCAGGCCTTAGGGAACCAAAAGAGACTTACGTTTGGGAGAATCTTTCGGCTGGGAGCTTCGAAGCGGGGGCGGCCGGATCGTTTGCCAAAAAGAAAGTAACGACGGCGCTGCGGCAATACGCCATTGCGGGAGCCCTGCACCTTGACCATTTGGCTCAACTCCGAAAATCGCCAGCGAATTCCGGAATGCTTAGCCTCTGCGCGTTTCAGCTAGGCGAGTGTCTCGGCCTTGCGGAATCGGATGTCCGTTCGAAGCTGGACCGGGTGCTGGCTCAACACGAAAAGGAATGGAAGGATTTCATGGATTCTCTCGGACGGACTTCATTCTTGGGCAATTGGGCCAAGGGGGTGCAGCCATGAATCTCCTCGAGCAGATGAGCCCAGAAAATGTAGGTGAGCGGTTGCGTGTGGCCCGTGAAAACGCAAAGTTCACGCAGGAGGACGCGGCGAACGCGATAGATGTGGCGCGCACGACACTCGTCGCGATCGAACAGGGACAGCGACGCGCGAGGATGAGCGAGCTGCAGAAACTCGCGAAGGCGTACGGAACATCCGTCAATGCGTTGCTGCGCCAGGAAGCCATTCACGTCGACTTTGCTCCGCGTTTCCGGAAACTGATCGGGAGCAAGGACGCTGCGGCCGCTGATGCCGCTGAGTTGATGGCCAGTCTGGCGCGGGCAGAAGTTGAACTGGAAAACCTGCTCGGAGTCAGGCGTGTGCAAAACTACCCGGCGGAGCGGCCTATCTTGCGTGGGGACGTGCGGGCGCAAGCCGAACACGACGCGATGGAGTTGCGGCACAGCCTGGGTCTGGGCAACCGGCCGGTGCCGGATATCGTGACGCTACTTGAAATGGAACTCGGCGTCCGGGTTTACGTCCGACGGCTCGACAGCGGAATTTCAGGGTTGTTTGCGTATGACGAGGCGCTCGGCCCCTGCATGTTGCTCAATGCGAGCCATCCGCGCGAACGCCGGACGCAGTCGGCAGGCCACGAGACCGGACATCTTGTCTCGACGCGCCGGAATGCCGAGATTCTACACCGGCAAGAAAAGGAAGATACCCGTGAGGAGCGTTACGCCAACGCGTTTGGCAGGGCGTTCCTGACGCCGGCCCGCGGTGTGATTCAGAAATTCCATGAGTTGACGGCAGGGTCTGACCGGCTCACGCGCCGGCATGTCATTATCCTTGCGCATTTTTTCGGCGTGTCGCGGGAGGCGCTGGTTCGGCGTCTTCAGGAGCTGGGCCTGACCAAAGTCGGCACCTGGGATTGGTTTCAAGCCAATGGCGGAATTACGGACGAACATGCCCGGCAGGTTCTGGGTGAATTGGCGCCGCCGGACAAGGACAAGGCCGAGGCAGATCATCCGACGACGTTGCGCCTGAATCTGCTCGCGGCGGAAGCGTCTCGGCAGAATCTTCTGAGTGAGGGGCAGCTTGCTCGCCTCTTGCAGCTAGACCGACTGGAGTTGCGCGAATTATTGGACAGCCAGGAGAGCGAAGGAACTGAGGCCGATGGGATCACTATCGAGTCTAACTGACGCGCAGGCTCTCCTTGTCGCTGACGCGAGCACGATCATAAGCGTGAATGCGACGGGCTGCAGCAAGAGGGTGATCAAGGCTCTGCCTAACCGTGTGGCCGTCGTCGATATTGTGTCCGGAGAGCTGGAAGAGGGGAGGCAGAAGAACAGGCAGGATGCTGACCTTCTGAAGAAACTTGTCGACGCAGGGCATGTTGAAATCGTGCGACTCAACGCTAAGGGAGAAGAGTATTTCGAGCAGCTTGTTGTGGGCGCAGCCCAGATGACCCTGGACGACGGCGAGGCGGCAACGGTCGCTTATGCCGTTGCTAACAGCGGGATCGCTTTGATCGATGAAAAAAAAGCTAATAGGATTTGTGCTCAACGCTTTCCCGAATTACGGCTTGCGTGCACTGTAGATATTTTCATGCATCCCGACGTGCAGGGAGAGCTTGGCAGAGAAGTGCTGGCGGATACGGTCTTCAATGCCCTTTGCCACGGACGGATGCGGGTGTTTCCCCAACACGTAGATTGGGTCATTGAGCTAATCGGAGTGGAGCGCGCTCGTTTGTGCACCAGCCTTCCGGGGCCGGTTCGCGGGTCACGGCAGGCGGCAGCGGGGCAGGCTGCCGGCACCGGGTCGAAAAAAATCTCGCGATGAGCGAAGAAGGCCTCCTCCGGTAAGCGGGAGACCGCGGAGACGATATACATAGGTTGGTGTTAAGGGATTCGTCACTCTGCTATGGAGAGCGCATCGGGCTGATCGAGTTGGTCCCGAAGTTCACCTTTCGCAATTCTGGTCCGGCGAGAGCGTCAGTGTTTACTCCCGGCAATCAATCTCGGTTGACCGCTAAGTTTGTTTGCGGCGCCGCTTCTTAGTGGGCTGCGCGGCCACTATCAGAGGCGTGCGTTCCCTCTCGTATCGCGCCAGAAGAAACTCCACGCGCTCACGATCACTTGAGAATGCTTCCTTGCGATAGAGCTTATCGACGGCGGCGTCGAGAGCCTGGTGAGCCTTGCGCAGATCAGCAGGCATGGCCGTTGCATCGTAGAGATCGGCGAGCGTGGAGTCGCGGCTCGACAGGATTTGTTCGACCGCTGCACGCTGGCTCTCGCTCAAATGCGAGTGGTCTTGCTCGGTCGCTCTTCGTGTCTCGAAATTCGCGATTGGTGCGTGTTGATTCTGCCCCGCGCGCATCGCATGGATGGTGTCGCGCTCGTAGTCAATCATTTCCTTGGTGGTGAACGCGCGGGCCGGCGCGCGATGGCTCGTTTCGATGAACTCGCCCGCTTGCACACGTTTCTCGACCTCCGCTTTAACCTCCGCAACCGTGGCGTCACCCATTGAGCGTTTCAGGGCATCCCTAAGCAGGTCGCGCTCCTCGGCCACTGCTTCACGCTCCAGATTTTTCTCTCTTGAGTAGGCAACGGCCTGGCCGATGGCTTTCTCTTCGGGTGCTTGCTGTAATCGCTCTTTTTGCTCACGCGCTGCTTTAACAACATGCTCTGGTTGATTGCCGAACTGCGCGGCCATTGCCTTATGCCGCTCTTGCATCTCTTCGTGTGAGAGTTCGAGCTTTCCTTCCCGCGTCTGGTGCGCAGCGATTTGCGCGGCTCCCGCTCCGCGCTGATTTTCCTTTGCGAGATGTTCCTCGATCTGCTGGCGGCGCGGACTCGACGCCTCTAGATACTCTTTGCTGTACCCTTTGATTTCCGGCTGGCTGCTCTCACCGCGCTCGATTTCGTAGGCAAGTTCTTTCAACCGACGGGCCAGTTCCGAGCGATATACCGCTGTCGCATACTGCTGAGCCTTGTAGAGTTCCCTTGGCTGTAGCGCGTGTGCCTCACCGTCGTCAGTCTCGGTGAGATTGAAGAAGACAACGTGCGTGTGCAATTGCGGTGCGGCATAGCCGTCTACCGGCCTGGCGCTGTCATGTTCGAACCTCGCCGCTATCCATTTGCCGGTCGTCTCTGCCGGAAGATTCCCGCCGATGCGGGCCTGGACACATTGCTCTAGCTCATCAAGTGCGACGACGACGCTTTCTCGATGTGCTTCTCGGACTCGCTCATCCCCACCTACGAGGGCGGTCAGCGAAACGCTCTTCGGAGCCGAAAAAGTCGCATCCCATCCTGCGCGGTGTTCCATCGCGCTTATCTTCTCGCCGTGCCTGTTCATGTATTCTCGGGCCGCTTGGCGGCGGACTAGTTGCTCCCCAGTGATCGGATGTTGTCCTTCGGAGAGCCGCTGGAAATGCTCTTCGCGAACCTCACCGCGCAGTCCCCATTGCTCGGCGAGCCTTCCGTGCCACTCCCCGCGAATCTGCTCTCCTTCGGTGTAATAGTTCTCGCGGGCGTTGCCAAACTCTTCCGCGTGATACGAATGTGCCTGGCTTGCGCTCAGTGGCTTCGAGATTGTCAGCATTGTGTTGGCCTACTCGAAGAAGTCCCTTTGCTGGCGTGCTGGCTCTCGTCGGATTTTCTGTTCCGCACTTTGTTGCTGTTCATTTGGAACGAGTTTCTGCCCCGATCCTCCATTTCCCGACGGCCTGCCCGCTCCAGCCGCGGCCGCAGCAGCCTTCGGCGGTTCTTCGGTCCGCTGCTGTGCTGGCCGCTCGATGTATTGCGGCTCTCTGCTCTCAAGCCCTATGTACGGGAGACTCATCCGCGCCACGAGATTTCCGCACTTGAGATAACCGTGCATCTTTTCAAGGCCGCTGATCTCGCTTGCCATCACCAGCGGCCTGATCTCGCGTTCGAGGTTATAGCCCTTCGATTTGCGCGATTGTGGAAACTGTTCATTTGTGCGGCTCTCACGTATCCGCTCAATCTCCTGTTCTCCGATGGTGTCGCTAATCCATTTCGCTGCATGCGGCTCGCTCGTGCACAGGAAGATTTTCGTCGAGGGCTGCGACATCATCGCCTCCGCTTCGTGCCCATAACGCACTTCCAACTGGCTGCGTCCTTGAAAACCGAGCACAACCGGATTATTGGATTTGCGATTCTCGGTGATCGCCGTGTGCAACTGGGGCAACCGCTGCAAGGTTGCCAGTTCGTCCAGAATGAACCACACCGGACGCGAACTCATGCGGCCCTGATTCATCAAGCGCAGCACAAGCATGTCCAGCCACAGACTGATGAGCGGCGCGAGGTTCTTCCGGGTGTCCGGTGTGCTGGTGAGGAAAAGCCAGCCGCGCCGCTCCTTCGACCAATCGAGCGTGCTCCAACGCTGCTTCGTCTCTGCTTCACTCGGCAGCAGCTTCATGGCATCGGCTACCATGCTCAACGAACCAAGCACGCCGTTGCGCTGTGGCGGCGAATCCTTGTCGATCATCGCCGCGTACTCTGTTCCTTTCACTCTCCGATCGATCTCTTCCGGGTGCGACATCCACAATACCAACTCTTGCGGCGTCGGGTGAAAGCCCAACAAGTGCGCGAAAATTTTGCGCGGCGCTTCTACAAAGAACGAATTTTCGTTGTGTCGGTCGGGGAAAAGCGACGCGGCCAAAGTCAGGGCATCTGCCCCTTGCCTCAGTTCATCCCCCGGAGTCCAGTAGGGCATCCGCTGGTCTAATGGGTTAAGGACGAGATCACCGCGCGAAGCAGTAAGAAAGTAGGGCACGTAGTCGGCGGGAGTCGCGGGATCGTACACAATGGCCGTCTCACCGCGCTCCTCGATCTGCAACAAGATTTGGCGGATGAGCGCACTCTTCCCTTTGCCCGAATCGCCCATGACGAGAATGTGGCTCGATTCAATCTCGCGTGGCAGGCGCAGCCAAGTTTTCCTGCGGAGTGTTTTTTGCGTGAAGTTCTGCTGCTGCAAGAAGCCCATACCATCTGAACGGTTGCGGCGGTTAAATGCGCGAGCCGTCACAAGCTCCGGTCCTTTCAGCCGGCGCCCATGTTTGCATATTCTCTTTCGCGCCGCGTCCTTCGGAATCGCCACGACGATACTCACAAGCAACACACCCAACCCGCCCGAGAGCGCAGGTTTCGCTAGATCGGTGAGCGTCTGGTCCTGATAAATCCAGTGCCCCAGGAACTCATACAGCTTCGCATTGTCATAGCGTGCACGCTGCCATTCGAGCTTCAAGTCGCCGGTCTTCATCGCCGCTTCTGTCAGCGTGAATGTGCTCTCGCCCTTCTCTGGAAAGGCTCTACTTCATTGTCGAGTGCCAGTCGTGCACCCTTCCGCGTTACCACCATCAACAGCGTGTACTGCGCATCCGTCCGAAACGCTCCTGCTACTGGCGTCCCCGCGTAAGTCAGTAGGTAATGCCGTTGGAGCGGCGTCCACACCTGCATGTAGCGGTAACCAGCGATAGCGAACACACTGAGCAGAGCAACGCAGAACGCCCCGATACTCCATACCGCCCGGTCGCTCGGAAAGTCTCCCGCATCGTACTCTCGGCCCCACTTCTGTTTCATGGCATACCCCCTGTTGTTGCGTCGGCAAGGCGCTCTTGCGCCTTGCTAAACTTGTTCTGGTCCGCCCGCTCGATGAGCTGCCGCATGTCTTCTGCGGTCAGCGTTTGCCCTTGTGATACAGCGAAGTGAACGTTTAGCAGGATCGTCCGCAAGGCCAAGACTTCGGCCAGAACGGTTTGCTCGCTTGCGTTGGGCTTGGTTGCTCTCAGCAAAACATCTCGCGCCCATTCGCTGATCGTTTGCTCGCCAGCTGAGGCTTCAAACTGCGCGTACTCTTCGTCCGTGACTTTCGTGCTGATAGATTTGCTGCGAAGGGAGGGCATCGAATTCACCCCATAAAATGAACAGGTTCCCATACGGGAACCAAAGTTTCTGCGCGGCGCTCTGCTTAAAGTGGCTCGCCGCAAGCCACTGGATTTTCAGCAAGTTCCTCTATAGCAACCTTGGTTGTTCTGCGGCACCCGTTTAGGGGTGACGTGTCAGTCCAACTCCCGGTGCCGAAGGCACCGAGAATGAGCCGGGTGTGCTTGTGATCGGGGAGCGGAGTCCTCGCCATAAGAGGCGGAACGTTACGCTGCGCATTCCTCAGACTGTGCTCGAACGCGTGCATCGTCGTTTATCATCGAAGTCAAATGTCCGTTAGGAGTCTCCCACAATGCTGACGATTTATCGCAGACATCGCAAAGCATGTAAGCACCGCGACAAGGGCCGTGAGCATCGGCACTGCCAGTGCCCCATTTGGGTGGACGGCTTCTTGGGTGGCAAAGAACTGAGGGAGTCTTTGAAACTCCGGGATTGGCAGCGAGCGCAAGAGACTGTCCGCGAGTGGGAAGCCAATGACCGGAGAGACGTGAAACCAGAGAGAAAGAGGCTGGAAGACGCGTGGGCTGATTGTCGGGCTGATATGCAGGCCCGCAAACTCCACATAGAAACTATTCGGAAGTACAAAACGTTGGAAAGTCAGATGGTGGACTTTGCTGCACGTCACGGCCTCCGTTTCTTGGATGAATTCACTTTAGCTGATGTAAGCAAATTTCGCTCCGAATGGTCTGATGGTCAGCGCTCAAGCGGCAAGAAACTGGAACGGCTACGCACGTTTTTCAGTTTTGGACAGAAGCGTAAATGGATACCCGAGAACCCCGCCAGCGATTTGAAAGCGCCAAAAATCACTCTCTGCCCCACACTGCCATTCACCCATAATGAGATGCTTCGCGTACTGTCGGCTATCAATAAGTACGAAAATGAATTTTCTGGCCGCGGTTCGGAAAAAGCTCGGCGTAGGCAGGCACTAGTTGTGCTGTTGCGGTACGGTGGAATGCGCATAGGGGACACCGTGAGTCTTTCTGCCAATAGGATCGAAGAGAATCGCCTGCTTCTCTACACGCAAAAAACAGGTGTTCCCGTCAATAACGTTTTGCCGGATTTTGTTTTGAAAGCGCTGGAGGCTACTCCCAAGGTTGCTGGCGATTTCTACTTTTGGGATGGCGAATCAAAGCTGGAAACAATTATCGGGAGTTGGAGAAAGCGATTGAACAAGCTGTTTGAACTCGCGGAGATTAGTAACGGACACCCACACCGCTTCCGCGACACGTTCGCCGTAGAGCTTCTTCTAACAGGTGTTCCCATCGAGAGGGTTTCGATCCTACTCGGACACGAAAGCGTACGGACCACCGAGAGAAATTACGCCCCTTGGGTTCGCTCTCGGCAGGAACAACTTGAAGCGGACCTTACTCGTGCGTGGGGACTTGATCCGGTTATCGCTGCCCAAACTTCTCAAGCACGGGGTACACGGCAGGTACACGAGAAAAAGCGCAGTTCTAACTCACAGATTCTAAAGCGTGAAATTTGGAGGCGCGGGTGGGATTCGAACCCACGAATGGAGGTTTTGCAGACCTCTCCCTTGGGCCACTTGGGTACCGCGCCGAACTTTTGAGTATAGCAAAACTCGCGCAAACACCGGCGTTACTGCTAGCGACCAAAATTGCGGGCGTTCGCAGTTTAAGCCCAAACAAGCACTTTGCGGGTCAAGGTCTGGAGCAACGATGTAACACCGGGAAGACCGTGCCGGCTAATTTCTCGTTTACTATTTCTTGTTATTTATTTTTTGTTCACCAGGGGCGAATCGACTTTTGCTTCACGCAGGAAACGCGCTGATTCTTCTGGCGGCGTCGGGTTGATATAAAAGCCGGTGCCCCATTCGAAGCCGGCGACCTTGGTGAGCTTCGGAATTATCTCAATGTGCCAGTGATAATGGTCGTTAATTTCTTCACCGATCGGCGAAGTGTGGATCATGAAATTGTACGCCGGGCGATCAAGCACGGAATCCAGGCGCATCAGCGTATCTTTCAACATGCGCGCCAAGCTGCTGTAGATGGAACTTTGATTATTTTCGTAGGAAGAGCCGTGCGTTTTCGGCAGCAGCCACATTTCAAAAGGAAAACGCGGAGCATACGGTGCCAAAGTAATGAAATGCTCGTTTTCACCGATGACTCGCTCGCCGGTGTCGCGCTCCTGGCGAATAATGTCGCAGAAAATGCAACGCTCTTTCTCGTCATAATAGTGCCAGCAATTGTCGACCTCTTCGCGTACGCGGCGCGGAACGATGGGCAGGGCAATCAGCTGCGAGTGCGGATGTTCCAGTGAAGCTCCCGCCGCTTCGCCGTGATTTTTGAAGATGAGGATATAGCGAAAGCGTTTATCGTTTTTTAAATCCAGCATGCGGTCGCGATAGGCCCACAACACGTCTTCCACCGCGCGCTCCGGAAGGCTTGCCAGCGTGGAGGCGTGGTCGGGAGTCTCGACGATCACCTCATGCGCACCCACGCCGTTCATCTTGTCGAACAGACCTTCCCCTTCGCGATCCAGATCGCCTTCGATCCCCAGTGCTGGGAACTTGTTGGGAACCACTCGGATGCTCCACCCCGGCGTATTTTTGCTGCCGCCATTGCGTCCGTATACCAGGATTTCCGTTGGCGTTTTGGATTCCTGTCCGGGACAAAACGGGCAATTCTTGCCGTTGGAGGCGACGACGCTTTCCCGCAGGAATTCGTTGGGGCGCTTGCCGCGTTCGGTGGAAATAATGACCCACCGACCTGTGATTGGATCCTTCCGCAACTCAGGCAAAGATTCCTCCTCGACTAATTACTACTACAGAGCGGGCGGATACACATGAAAACTGCGCGCTGCCGCTAACGCAATTGGTAAATTGTACCGCGATTGCGCCGATGGACAGCTAGGTGACGGCCCACACCTGCGCTGCGGATGGTATCGCCATTTAGAGCAACAACGCTCAGAAAATTATCTGGAGCGGCGCAATTGCGGGCTAAAGGCGTCTTTGTGCAGCCTGATCTCCGGCGGACGGCCGGGAATATTGTCGATGGCCAGCGCATCGAAGCGCGTAGGACAATCGTTCAGATGGCGGCTCGCCAAGAAAAGTTGTGCGGTGCGCACCAGCACACTTTGTTTAGCATAATTGACGCTCAGCTCCGGCAGCCCAGAAATTTCTCCACGCACAGTGCGCGTTCGGATTTCCACGAAAGCGATTGTTTCCCCGTTGTATCCCACCAGGTCTAGTTCTCCCTTGGCACCTTGCGGCATATAATTTTTGGCAATGAAAACGTAGCCCTGCCTGCGTAAATACCAGTAACCATAAGTTTCTCCGAGCAGGCCGCTACGACGCGCCTTTTCCTTGCGCTCGAATTTCTCACTCAGCTGCGTTTCATCATTTTGTTTCTGGGGCGTAGCGTCAGCAGGGGAGTCGCGCAGGCCACGGCGCGCGCTCCAATGCACTACGGCAAACATCAAACGTGAAAATATTGGCATGACTTGCCTGGGTGGGACGCGAACCGTACACGCAGTATATAAAGAAAAATCCCGTGGCGCCCATAACTTCTACGGGCGGCCACGGGATGGCGAATATCTTTCGGCCCCCAACCTTCGTTATGCCTTGCTTTCCACTTCCTGAATGCATTGCTCAAGAATTGCCAGGGATGCATCGGCTTGTTCGCGGTCGATCAACAGCGGCGGTGAAAGCCGCAGAGTATTTTCGCCCGCACCAAGTATGCACAAGCCGCGACGGAAGGCCAAGTCGACGATGTGATTGCGCAGATCGGCGCCCTTTTCCTTGGTTTTTTGATCGTGAACAATCTCGATTCCGATCATCAAGCCTCGTCCGCGAACATCGCCGACGATCTTGTACTTATTGGTCCAGTCCGCGGTTTTCTGGAAGATATAATTGCCAACCTGGGCTGCGTTTGCGCGGTACTCCGATTCGATCAGGTCAAATGTAGCCAAACCGGCCGCGATGCACACCGGATTGCCTCCGAACGTGGTGCCGTGCGAGCCGGGCTTCCAGTTCATCACGCTCTCGCGAGCGATGAACGCCCCAAGCGGCATTCCGCTGGCAATCCCTTTGGCGGAGCAAAGAATGTCAGGCTCAATGCCGGAATTTTCGCACGCCCACCACTTCCCCGTTCGTCCCATGCCGGATTGCACTTCATCCACGATCAACATGATGCCGTACTGCCGGCAGATACGCTGCAACTCCTGCAGGAAAAAATCGGGCGCCGGAACGTAACCGCCTTCCCCTTGAATGGGCTCGATAATAATTCCCGCCACCTCTTCCGGGTCAAAGAGCCGCTTGAAAATTTGTCCTTCGAGCTGCTCGAGAATTTCCGCGCCGCAGGTTTCGGCGGTGTGGCCATGCGCGCAGCGGTATGCATATGGATAAGGAATATGTTCGACGCCGCTCAACAACGCGCCAAACCCCTTGCGCTGTGTTGCTTTTGACGCCGTCAGCGACAGAGAACCCATGGTGCGTCCGTGAAAGCATCCATAAAAGGCGACGAATTTGTCGCGCTTCGTCGCATAACGCGCCAACTTGACCGCGCCTTCGACTGCCTCGGTCCCGGAGTTGGTAAAAAACACTTTTTTGGCTTCAGGACCGGGCACGGTGGCCGCCAACTTTTCAGCAAACCGCGGCATATTCTCATAATAAAAATCCGTTCCCGACATATGAATCAATTCCGCAGCCTGCTCTTGAATGGCTGCGACAACTTTTGGATGGCAGTGACCGGTCGAGCAAACCGCGATCCCCGCGGCAAAGTCCAGAAACCTATTGCCGTCCACATCCTCGATGACCGCGCCGCGTCCACGCTTAGCTACTAGTGGATAATCGCGCGTGTACGATGGCGACATGAATTTGGCATCCTGCTCCAGCACCCGCTTGGCATTTGGTCCGGGCAGTTCCGTCACCAATTGAGGAAGTTTCCATTCCGATTTAGATTGCGCTAAAGAGGATTTCGTTTTGGATGCCGATGTGGTAATCATGTCTTCCTCCTTAAAGAAGAGTGGTCGACGTTTAGGCGGAGCTTGCCGGAGGGCGACGAACAGTGCAGTCAAACGCAATTACTGAATTTTCACTAAAAGGAGGGGGTTGTTAGTCAACGCTGAAAAGATTGGGGCGAGTTTCGGCGGGCGAAAAATTGCTGGGGAAGAATTTGAAATTATTAGTCATTTGCGTTTCCAGCGGACGCTGCCGTCTCGCGAATCTTCGAGAATTATACCACGTTCAGAGAGCGTTTTGCGGATACGATCGGAGGTTGCAAAGTCGCGTGTCTGACGCGCCACCTGCCGTTCGGCGACCAGTTTTTCGATTTCGGCATCTCCGGCATTGCTGTTTTCCTGGCCATAGCCCAGATCCTGAAGTTTTTGCGCATCATTATTCACCAGCACAGCAAAAATCTGGTCGACTACTTGTAGAAACTCTCGTGCGGCGGGCACGTCCGCGCCCCGAAATTCCCCTTTGTCCATGGCAATGTTTGCTTCCCGTACAAATTCAAACACCGCTCCCAGAGCGCGCGCCGTGTTCAAATCGTCCGACAGGCCGGCATCAAATTCTTCGGCCGCCTCCGCAATTCTCTTGGCCATGCCCTTCTGCGCGCCTGCGGGAAACTTGCCCTGCGCCAGGCGATCCGCGAAATTTCTGAGGCGCTCGACCGAACTGGAGGCCTGCTGCAATGCGTCAAAGGTAAAATTTAACTGTCGCCGGTAGGGCACGCTCGCCAACGCAAATCGCAACGCCGATGGTTTATAGCCCCTGGCAAAAAGATCGCGCAAGGTATAGAAATTCCCCAGCGATTTAGACATCTTTTCGCCTTCAACTAGCAAATGCTCGGCATGCAACCAGTATTTAACGAAGTGTTTGCCTGTGGCCCCTTCACTCTGGGCAATCTCATTTTCGTGATGCGGAAACGCCAGGTCGATTCCTCCAGTATGAATGTCCAGCGTTTCACCCAGATACTTCATAGCCATCGCCGAACATTCAATGTGCCAGCCTGGCCGGCCGCGCCCGATGCCGGTCTCCCAGAAATGCTCACCTTCCTTAGGCGCTTTCCACAGCGCGAAATCGCGCGCGCTTTCCTTTTCGTAGCGGTCCACGTCCACCCGCGCGCCTGCCTGGATGCCCGCCACGTCAATGTTGGATAGCTTCCCGTAATCGGGGAATTTCGAAATGCGGTAGTAGATTGATCCTTCACTCTCGTACGTGAACGATTTCTCACGCAACTGCTCAATGAGCCGCACCATGCTATCGATGTTGTCGGTCGCGCGAGTCCAATGCTCGGGCGATTCCAGACTCAATGTTTTGCAATCATCAAAAAAAGCCTGCGCGAATTTTTCCGTATACTCCCGGATGCCCACTCCAGCGGCGGCGGCATTGGCGATAATCCGGTCGTCCACATCCGTAAGATTCATCACCTGCGTCATTTTGAATCCGCGAGACTTCAGGAAACGCCGGAGAATATCCTGAAACACGAAGGTGCGGAAATTCCCGATGTGCGCGTAGTCGTACACCGTCGGCCCGCAGCTATACATGCGAACTTCGCCCGCTTTTTGCGGCATGAAGGGCTCAATTTTTCCGCCCAGGGTGTTATGCAGCTGAATCTCGGCCATGTCTTCCCTGTGCCTCCGCGCTTTGCCAGTGTGTCTGCGCGATAGATAAACGATAGATTGTAGCCGACGGCGCAAAAGCGGAGCAATGTAGAAGCGCTGACATGTTTCTCGTTCGACTCATTTTTGTGTCATACATTGACGACCCGCCATCGCGGCGGCTAAAGTGCTGCTTCGTTCCGGGGAGGCCGTTCTTGAAAAATGTTCAATTAGCCCTAATTTTGCTGGCAGTTTTGGGGTACGGACACCGTCTGAACGCGCAAGAGAATGGCGGCACCGACGGCAAAACGTCACTCACGCCTGAAGCCGCTATAAATATTCATTTTCTGACCGACCTGCAGTTGTCGCCGGACGGGACGCGCCTCGCGTTTGTCGTTTCCGAAGCGCCTAAAGGGGAGCGAAGGGCTCAACACATCTGGATGTACGACAAGAAAACAGACGCCGTCCGCCAATTTACGTACTCCGGCAAATCGGAAACGAATCCGCGCTGGTCACCCGATGGCAGCCAGTTGGCTTTTCTATCAGACAGGGGCGGCGACGAGCAGCAAATCTATTTGATGAACAGCAGCGGT
>DATHRB010000011.1:0-2814 GCA_035482155.1 Verrucomicrobiia bacterium
TACTTCAAGCTGCTTACGCAATTCTGGCAACCGTACCTCGACGGCAATTCCACATTTGACGACGCCATCGCCCGCATGGTCTCCGCGCTGTAAGACCTGCCGCCTGCATTTAATCTCAAAGTAATTTTAACAATTAGGTAAATCATCCCGAAATAGGCAAGTGGCTTGCTCATATCCGGTCTCGTGCCCATTGTGCAGACCGACATTGAGGCCGAGAAAATATCGCTGTGGAGCGGCACGTCCGGATCCGGCCGGCCTTTGCGCGGACTATGGCTGAAAAACACCAGCGCGCTCACTTTGGATGGCGGGAGTCTCAGCGTTCTGGATAAAGAGGTATTCGCCGGCGAAGGACTCACCGATCCCATCAAGCCGGGTGAACGCAGGCTCATTTCCTATGCGACCGACCTCGGGCTGCTGGTCGAAGCGGTAAAAAATGGTCAACCGCAGCATGTCTCGCAAGTAAAGATTTCACACGGCGTGCTGACGCACATCAGCGAACTGCGAGAACGTACCTGTATACCGCACGCAATCAGGGAGAGACCGCGCAACACTGGTGATCGAACACACCGCTCGCCCGGAATGGGGACTCCCGAAAGGTTCCAAGGAACCCGACGAAAAAGCACCTGGCGTATACCGGTTCCGTCTCGAGGTCCCACCCCAGGGCACCGCCTCTATGCCAGTCGAAGAGGTCAGAACTCTGGCCACTACTTATCAGCTGGCGAGTCTGGACGAAAATCAGATTGGCCTTTTTGTAAAACAAGGCACCATTACCCGTGAAATGGAGCAAGCTCTTGCCAAAATTACAGCGCAGAAGGCCGAGGTAGCGAGGTTGGAGGAAGACATGGAAAGCCGCCAGAAGGACATCGATCGCATCGTGGAAGATCAAGGCCGCCTGCGCGAAAACATGAAGGCGCTGCGAGGGACCGCCGAGAAAAAGGCGCTAGTCCAACGCTACACCAGACAATTAGATGAACAGGAAACCCAGTTGGAGTCGTTGCGAAAAAATATTCAGGCTACCGAAGCCCAACGCGATAAAGCCAACGACCAGCTGGAGAATATGATCCAGGAATTGCAAATTGAAGCCTCCCTCTAGAGGGAGTTCGCAATCCGTCTATTACTAGGGCGCGCGAAAAATCAACTCCCCATCGCGGACCACCTCAAGGACTTGGAAAATACACTTATGTCGCTGGTGGGATCGCCATCTAACGCCACAAGATCAGTGTTTCCTTCTAGTCGTAAGCTGAACCGTGAGCGACATGACCTCTGATGCGCCGACCAGAGCGGCCTTAAGCCGCAGCATCGCCGAGATACGTGGCTAAAAACCAGGTGTTGCCGAACGGATCTTTAACTGCAGCTGAACGCTCGCCGTAAGGCTTGGTTGCCGGAGCCTCAACCGACGCGGCTCCCGCGCCTGTTGCGTCTGCGTAACGCGCGTCTGTGTCCGGGACGTAAACGTGCAAATAGCAGGGAGCCGGTTGGAACTCGCCGTAAACTTCATCGATTTCAAACGTGGCATGGCCGATTCTTATCGTGGCGTGAAGTATTTGGCCCTCCGGCGACTTCGCCACGCCCAGAGCCTCCGCGCGGAAGGCCGCCTCCGCAAATGGAATCATCTTCTCTGCGCCACGAAGATGGAGATAGGGCTGCACACTGGGCGCTCGGTCGTGGCCAGGCCAGTCCTTTGCCTGCGCGATGTACCACACGTTGCCCCACTCATCTTTTGCGCAGCCCTGGCGGTCCCCCGAGACGTGTTCGCCCACCGGGTAAATCGATGTAGCGCCGGCCCGCAAGGCCCGCGCGTACGCGGCGTCGGCATCGTCAACATACAAGTGAGACGTGTTTGGCCGCGGCGGATGTTGCTCGCTGGCCTCAGCCAACTCAATCACCGAATTGCCGATGCCGATCTCGGCGTGCATCACCCCGCCATCGGGCCGCGGCACTCGCAAACGTTCCGTGCCTTGAAAAGACGTTTTAAGGAATTCAATAAACTTGCCGGCTCCATTTACTACCATGTAAGGGGCGATATTGTTAAAACCAGGTCGCACATAAGGCGGGAGTTTCGTCGAATTTTCTGAAGACTTCGCGGTTCCCTCGTTCATAGGTGTTCTCCTTCCACGATCGGGTGGGGAAACTAATCTCGTCGATTATGCGGCGTCAAGTTTCAAATCGCTGAAGGTGGCCTCGAAGCCGGGTCCCTCCGGCGCGGCACACATGATTCCCACGCGCACCTTTACCCCCGGCACAAAATATCCTTGGCGCACCGAAGTGAATTTCTGCACGGCAAGCGAGCACAGCGTCTCTATGGAATCTTTTTTACGCACGGCTCGCCACCAGATGGCAGTCGTGTCGGAGAGGTCCGGCATGGTAGACCAATCCGAGAAGTCGCGGGTGAAGACTACGTCCGCGTGGCGGCGTCCGTCGAAGAATTCCGTCCCGCACTTCATCCAGTTTTCAGCGTCCAGACGCACCATGAGGCCCGCCTGGTCATATAACGCAGCATATTGCCCATTCACCCGCGCCTGAAACGTAAAATCTCCGGTGGTCTCCAGATAGGACAAGTGTCCATTGTCCGTGATGTAACCGTAAAAAGTTTTTCGCCAAAAGTCCGTTTTTGGGCGGCTATGCACAACCATCGTTTCGCCCAGTCGCTGGTACGATGCGGGTTCATTCATCCAGCTCATCCGCGAAAAGAGATCTTCGTTTCCTTCCTCAGTGTTGAAAACTGCCGCCGACATCGCCGATCCTGTCATCAGCGCCCCCGCAACCGTCAGGCTCCGATTAACAAACGTACGCCGGTCAAAGCGCATTAGAAAC
>DATHRB010000012.1:0-73748 GCA_035482155.1 Verrucomicrobiia bacterium
CTACCTGCAAAAAGTGCCCCTCGTGGGGATTACCACGTTGCCGGAAACACAGTTCTCGCTGCTGCCGAAGCAAGGCGCGGCCATGAATTTGAAGCCGCTCGATGAATATGTCGCCTACGATCAAACTCAGCAATCGCAGTCCGATGTGGACGCCGACATCGTCTATGTCGGCTACGGCATCGAAGCTCCGGAATATAACTGGGACGATTACAAAGGCGTCGACGTGCGCGGCAAAGTTCTGCTCATGCTGGTAAACGAGCCGCCGTCAGACGATCCCAAATTTTTCAAAGGCAAGGCGCTCACCTACTACGGCCGCTGGACTTACAAATACGAAGAAACCGCGCGCCACGGCGCCGTCGCCACACTCATCATTCATCGCCGCGATCTGGCCAGCTACAGCTGGGAAGTAGTGCGCAATTCGAACGGCAAAGACAAATCCTACCTCCGCCTGGATGGAACCCCACACTTGAAAGGCGCCTCCTGGATTCAACTCGACGTAGCCAAAAAATTGGCAGCCATGTCTGGCACCGACGTCGACCAAATGTTTCAGCAAGCCCAATCGCGCGATTTCAAACCCGTGGAATTACCAGTGCGCCTGAAAGCTCACGTGGTCAGCGCCGTCCGTCCGTTTAATTCCAGAAATGTTCTCGCCATGCTTCCAGGCAGCGATCCCAATCGTCGCGACGAAACCGTCATGTATACCGCCCACTACGATCACCTGGGCATCGACACCAGCGCGAAGGGCGACAACATTTACAACGGCGCGGTAGACAACGGCACTGGCTGCGGCATCATCCTGGAACTGGCGCGAGCCTGGGCGCAGGCACAGCAGGCCCCGCCGCGATCCATCTTATTCGCGGCGGTCACCGCCGAAGAACAAGGCCTGCTCGGCTCAGAGTTCCTCGGCAAGCATTTCTCAACTCCAGTTGGAAAAGTAACCTTGGATTTAAATTACGACGCCGTCGCGCCCATTGGCGATCCTGAAGAGATAGAAATCAGCGGCGCCGAACGCACCACGTTTTATCCCCAGGTGGAAAAGACCGCGCAGAAATATGGCTTGGCCATTCGCCCGGACGCGCAACCGGAAGCTGGCCACTACTACCGGTCCGATCATTTCAGCCTGGCCCGCGTGGGAATTCCTTCGTTTTCAATCAGTGAAGGAATGAAATTCAAAGGCCACGATGAAGCTTGGGGCCGAGCCCAAGCCAAAGACTACGTGGAGCATCACTATCACCAGCCCAGCGATGAATACCGCCCCGAAATGGATTTCACCGGCCTGGCAAAAGTCGCGCAGTTCGGCTACGACCTCGGCCTGCAGGCCGCATCGCAACCCGCCTTGGTCCAATGGCAAGCAGGCGACGAATTCGAGCCCGCCAGAAAAAAGGCCGGCCAATAAATCGTAGCGAAAATCAAAAAGACGCGGAGGGTGTCCCACTCTCGATTTTTAGGGTGGGTCTTGCAGTTTCCTAGGTTTTGAATTTTCCTCGAATTCGTGGGTCTGAAGTTTCGCAGAATAGTCCGTGCAGCTAGTGATCTGATTCCTGTCGTTGGCGCGTAAAAGAATTCAAGTCTGGACAACCGGATGCAACCGCAATGCCCAAATCAAAATGCCAATGGGAATTGCCACTGCCGCGATGACCATAACCAACATAATCACCAGGAAAATCCAATCCCGCCAAGTGTGATGTCCGGGCTGCTCCCGCTCCCGTATCAGCAATCGATAATTCCGCCGGTTCGCCTTCCAAGCCACGTGGAAAATATCGCCGGCAACAGGAATCGCTCCCACCACCGTTTCGAGAAGCACGTTAGCAAGCATGCGCATCAACGTCACAGTTCGCGCGCCGCGCCGCCACGACGCAAACACAATTAAAAACGATGCGGTCCCCGCCATCGCATCGCCGATCCCCGGTATCCATCCAATCAGTGCGTCAAGTCCAAATCGAATCTTGGTCCCAGGAATTTGAAACATGTCGTCCAGCAGCGACGCAACATAATCCAGGTGCTCGTCTGAAGTGAGTGTGCGTGGCATGCCTTGAGCACTCTACTATGAGGCCGCGCTCCAGAGTTGTTCCCCCACGCTAGGACCCCAAGCGAATCATGCGGATTGTGCTTTGGTCCGTTCCTCATCTCTTGCATCACATTTGCCCACTTCGTCGTTCTGCTCAGCGTCGTTCACCGCTGCCGCCACAGTGCGCCACCGCACCGTTCCAAAAATCTCCCGTGCCAACACCATGCCTGCACGTTGCGCGTCAATCTCCCGCCAACGTGCTACCCCGAGAATCCATACCGCAATCAAAACTACCGCGCATCCTGTCCCCGTGCCGATGATCAACGGCCGTGGTGGAATCGATTGGCGCTCTGGCACTTCGGGGGAATCCAAAACTTCCACGGCCGGATTTTCCCTCGCTTCCTGTTCCTTTGCCGTGTCCAATTCCGCCCGCAGTATCTCGTAAACCGTTTCCTCCATTTTCAATTTCCGGAATTTGCTCTCATACGGCACACCTAATATTGGCGATTGCCGCAATGTTGGAAACGAAATGGGCGCCTTCCCATCGACAAATGCCTTCCCGCTATACGTCCCCAGTAATTTCTTTTGCTGATTTACAAGTTCAGTGATGCGCGCCTGCAAGGACCGTACTTGCGGGCTGCTGTCCGTATAAATCTGCCGGACCTCTCCCAGTTGTGACTCCCTTGCGACGAGCTCCCCTTGTAGCTTTCCCGCATTTTCCACCATCGCCCTCACCTGATCGCTGATACCGACCGCTGCGTTCTTGCTGGCGAACTCGCTGAGCTCCTTTTCCGCGCTTTCCATATCAACCTTTACGACTTTCAGCCGGTCTTGCAGAAACTCGCGCTCGCGACGCGCTGAAGAATTGTTCAGTTTGGACATGAGCGTATCCAGTTCTTCGACATAGGCGCGCACCATTGCCGCCGCACGCTGCGGATCACTATCCGTGACCTTTAAAACCACCATGCCAGTTCTGGGTTCTTCGCTGAAGTTTGTTTTTACTTCCAGTCGCGTGCGTGCTTTTTCTTGCAGTCCGACGCCATAAACCTTCTTTAAATCAAACTTGTCAACCATTCGATCCTCACTGTTCGGCTACGCATAACTGCAATCAGCAGTGCGCCACTACTACTCACTCCCAATAAATCGCCCGCCATCCGAACCGAGCCCGCCGGTCAGCTCCGGTAGCGCCAATTTGTTCGCCGAGTGAACCTCTGGAGGCATCAACTTGGACGTCGAAACATATTGCTTGGGAATTACCAATGTCAGCAGTATTGCGCCCCAGAACCTAGCCACCGCCCACTGCATCGTGACCTGCCGCTTTGTCCACAGCAGCTGCAACATCAGCAAAACGCCGGGATGCCTTCGCACCGCCTGCCGTTCCAGCACAGACACAGCAACATCCCCGGCGCTTCCAGCCCCACATCATTTCCCTTGAACGACTCCGGCGCAATCAGCACTTCCGGCGTTGAGTCCGCGCCGTCGTGGCTCTGCAACTCTCGAGCAGCGTCGGGCGCAGTGTCTAATTGCCGTTTCATCTCGCTTACCGCCCTGCGAACCCGTTCGTCCAGCGAGGGTGCCGCCGCATCGCGTAGCCCACGCTTCGTCCCAGTGATTTGCTTTATCCGTAGCTTCAGAGATCAGAGGAGTAGTCGCCGATTTGGACTGGATGCACTTAGGCCACCACTCCCGTGCGACTCGCAAAACGGCACTTACACGTCTTTTCTCGCGCAACGATCCACCGTTCTCCCACAGTGGGCTCGCTAATTTTCAAAACGGGAATGCCCTCAGAACGTTATCGGGAATTGACTAGCGATTACAGGAATGGAACGCGGGCGAGACACTACGAGGCAATTTCAATTCTTCGCAGTTGAGTTTACAGTTAGCGCGGCCAGACCCCCGCTGTAAACGACTTAATGGTGTGAAATCCCAACCGGTCGTAAAGCTGCACAGCAGTGCGGTTCTCCGATGTGACCGTCAACGTCAATTCCTTGAACTTTAAGGCGCGCAGCGCATCACTCGATTTTTGCATCAACATGCGCCCAAGCCCGTGTCCCTGAAATCCCGGAACCACGCAAATTTGTGTGGTGTGCCCTACTCCCGGCGACACTTCGCTCGTCAGCACGGCCGCTACCAGCTCGTCGCTCCCCGGCTGCCGCAAAACAAATGACGCCGCCGGGACGAACTGCCCGCAACCGGGAAGCAAAATAATATTTTTCAGAAAGCGCAGCGCCCCCGTAATACTCCGATACTGATCGTTAATCTCTCCATCCACATGATCCGCGTACGACAAATAAATCAACTTGGCGCACGGCTCGAAGTACCGGTCGTTCCAGCGATCGATCCGCAGTCCGCCGGAATTATTTGAATTTGCCTTCGCCGTTTTCTGCAAGTCCAGCAGCATGAATTGCCGCGTGTATAGGCTGAATCCCTGATCGCGCAGCGGCGTATCGATCGGTCCGCTGAAAGGCATCAGCTGCGCCTCAATGCGTTCCAGGTGCGGAATGGCCCGCATGGCGAAAAGCGTCTCCTCCAGCAATCTTTGTGCAATAACCGACTGCGGGAATTGCGCCGACACATACAGCCCGCCGATCAATCCTTTTTGTTCTTCCATCACGTAAAACGAATACCCCGCGGCATTTCCATTTTCAAACGCAACGCTGCCCGCCAGGGCGCGCGCCTCCAGAAACCGTTTGATTAGTTCCAGCGCCCCGCGATAATCCCAGTGCAATTCCTTGCGCCAGTGGCGAGATTCTTCATCAAGAAGGGATTCCAGCTGCCGGACTGTGGTCTGCCGTAAATCGACAATGTTCATGGGCGAAGTGGAATGCGAACGGCTCGCCGCTCACGTTCCTATGATAGCCGATTCGCGCAATGGCGCGGGAACCCTCCGGCCCCGCGTTGCTGCGATATAAATGCGACACATAACCGCCTGGCCGCGAAACTCCCGGGCGCAAGGGTGTGCTAGCATGCGAATTGTTAACTTTGTTCTATCTCTTTATTATGAAGAACGGAAAAAACGGCGCTCTAGACGTCCGCGTTGCGCAGATTACGCATGTCCATTCTCTCTGAGCTACGTTATCCCACACGCTGGTACACCAGGCTTCTCACCGCTGTTTTGGCGCTGGTATTTTTCACCGTACTCGCCACCGCGGGCGTTGCCGGTTTCCTCGTCTATCGCATCGTCAAACCAGAACGCACCAGCTCTGAAATCAATTTACAAAGTTTCCCCGGCCGCCCAGATGCCATGCAGTTTACTGTCTTGGGTCAGCAAGCCCGCGAAGGGTGGTTTTTTCCAGGGCTCCGCGGCGCGGCCACCATCATTCTTTGCCATGGTTACGGTTCCAGCCGCGCGGAACTGCTCACTCTCGTCTCCGCCTTGCAAGACCATCAGTACAACGTCTTCTTGTTTGATTTTGCCGCGCACGGCGGCAATTCCGGCACCACTACCTTCGGCTATCGCGAAGCCGACGAACTACGTTCCGCTATCGATGCCGTAGCCGCCCGTAACGACGTGGATCCCCACAGTTTCGGCGTGTGGGGTTACAACCTCGGCGCCTACGCGGCCCTGCGCGAGGCCGAGCGTGACGCGCGCATCCGCGCATTGGTGCTCGACTCCGTCTACGACACTCCCGCGCAAATGGTGAAGATTGGCGTGGAGCGCACCGGCCTCGCCGGGTTCCCACTCATGATCCGTTCCGCGGAGTTCAGTTTCGACCTGCTAAATGCGCAGTTTCGCAAAGAGCCGCCTTTGTCCACTCGGCTGAATACCGTGGCGGACGTTCCCATACTTTTTATTCAGGCGTCGGATGACCCCGAACTCGGCGCTATCTCGCGCAATATGTATCTAAAGGCCTCCGGGCCTCGCGAGCAAGCCAATATCGGACTTGGAAATTTTGTGGCCATGAATGATGAGGACAAACGCGCCTATGAAAATCGCGTCGTATCTTTTTTCCTCGCTAATCTGCCCGCCACCATGCGCAACTCACGTTAAAGCACCGGCCTCCTTAAAAGCGCGGCCTGACCAACACAACCTTCCCCTGTGGCGACTGCTCGGAAACCACCGCAATGACCTGTGCACTCTTCTCGAGCTCCTCAAGGTTTTTCGCGCCCGTCACCACCACCGCCTCGCCGGCGACATTCGGACTCCATTCGGGAATTTCACGGCGTAGATAAAAATTAAGCTGGTACTGCCACGAGCGCTGCAGTTTGAACGAATAAGTATTGGCCGCGCGTTCCATGCCAATCTGTCCGGTGCAACTCCGCGCGGAAAGGAGCGGATCCAGCTTACTGATCGACACATAAACCAAATTCAACAGGAACAGTACCAGCACAACACAAAACGTTAGGCCCGCGCGTGTCTGGCGTAGCACTGCCGCTCCAGTCACAATCAACCCACCCACCGCCGCCACAATAACGTAAAGCGATACCAACGGCCCTCGAACATGGGCGTTGGAAAAAAATATCCAACTCGGCGACACGAATAACAGCGCGCCGGTCAACCCCAGAACAAATCGCCCGAAAGCATGCCTGGATTTCAGCGCGCGCGCGCCCGCCACTGAAAGCAGAAACCCTAAAGGAAGCACCGCCGGAAGAATGTAGCCGGGCAGTTTCGATTTCGATAAAGAAAAAAACAAAATGGGAAAGACTCCCCAAGCTGTCACAAAGAGTATTTGCGACCGTTCAGCGGTGCTTTCTGATTTGCTGGGTTCTCTAACAGCAAACCACACCAGCCAAAATAACCAGGGCAAAAGCGCAATGATAGTAATCGGCACGTAATACCAAAACGGTTGAATGTGCTGAAATTCCGGCGTCAAATAGCGCTTGAAATTGTGTTCAATAATGAAAACTCGAAAGAACTCGGGATTTCGATGAGCGCACCACCCGTACCAGGGAAGGCACGTCAGAAAGAATGGAGCGATCGCGATGGGGTGGAACAACCGCAGCGCCTCGTGCCAATGCTTGGTTGATGCTGCCCACAAAAGTATTGCGCCCCCGGCCAGGATTAACGCTGCGGGCCCCTTAGCCAGAACCGCTATACCCAGGAAAAATCCAAAAAGCGCCAAGCTGAGATAAACATTTTTTTTCGCACGCCGAACGAGATTTTGCCCCTCACGTGAATCCTCCGGGAATAATTCCTCAGACGACACCACCCCCAGCGCCACCGCCGCGCAAACCATCGCAATACTCAGTGCCGCACTGAATGGCATGTCCGTCGACGCCGCATGCGAAAAACCGATCATTCCGACCGTGGACGGCAAAAGCAGCAGCACCCACCGTGCGCTCGACCACCCCCCGACGCGCAGCGCCAGCCACGCCAGAGCAAGCGTCGCAAGCAGCGCGCATATCGCGCTCGGCAACCGCGCGCTGGTTTCGTTCACACCGAACAATTTGAAACACAGCGCGGCCGACCAATAATAAAAAACTGGCTTTTCAAACCACGGCTTGCCGTAAAGTCGCGGCGTGACCCAGTCGCCCGTTTCCGCCATATCCCGCGCAATCCACGCGTAACGCGGCTCATCAGGCCCGATAAAGCCGAAAGCTCCGAGGTGACTGAAGTAGCAAACGTACAGCGTGAGAAGAATCAGCACCGCCCAACTGAACTTGCGAAAGGTTAAGTCGCGAAACGCCATGTCGCGTATAGAAGGGCCGCGAGAAGAAACCTCGCGGTAAGAATCGTCGCCGGGTTTAGTCGCCAAGGCTGGTGCGGTATCGTTCATTCGAAAGAGACTAAGAACGTGAGTCTAACATCGTGCGGAATGTCCATGGCATTGTAGCCGCGCCCGCAGGCATACTGTCGAGGCAGCGGAGGGCGTCGTCTCAGAAAAGTGATGAGGGAATGGGCAGAGTACGCGGTGGTACGCGTGTTGTTAAAAATTCTGGAAGTCTTGCCACGCCGAATAGCACGACCGCTGGCCGCTTCCACCGCGCATGTTCTCTTTCTCCTATCCCCAAAGTTACGCAAAACCGCCGAATTTAATCTCCGCCTGGCATTTCCGGATTGGACCGATACACAACGTGCCGCCGTCATTCGCAAGATGACCCGCAATCTTGGGTGGATGGCCGCCGAGTTTGCCCATTTGCCAAAATATTCAAAACAAAACATCGAAGATCTAGTCATTCTCGATGGCCATGAAAATTTCTTGCAGGGCCATAAACGGGGAAAAGGGGTTTTGTATTTGACCGGGCACATCGGTGCATGGGAACTCTCTTCTTTCGCCCACGCTCTGTACGGCTACCCGCTTCACTACATGGCCCGCCCGCTGGACAACCGCAGGCTCGATCAACTGGTCAACCACTACCGTGCTTTAAGCGGCAATCGTCCCATATTCAAAAACGAATCCGCGCGCACCATGCTGAAAGTCTTGAAAGATGCCGGCACCGTGGGAATCCTTGCCGACCAAAACACCATGCCTGAAGAGGGAGTCTTCGTGGATTTTTTCGGCACGCCAGCCTGCACCACCACCGGACTGGCGCGCGTGGCCCTGCACACCGGCGCCGCAGTAGTCCCCGGTTATGTATTTTGGGACCCTCAAATCAAAAAATACCGCCTCAGATTTGAGCCCCCTGTCGAGTTAACGCGCACAGGAAACATAGACCGCGATATTCTCGACAACACCCAAAAATTCACCAAGGTCCTCGAACAAATTATCAGAAAATATCCCGACCAGTGGGTGTGGCTGCATGGCCGCTGGAACACCAGGCCGCCGGGTGATCCGCCGTTGTGCAAATTTAATTGACTTGTGGCTTGTCTGAAACCGAAATTAGCGAGGACGCATCATGAAAAGATCCGCTAAAGAATTGGCCGCTGCGGTCGGGGCTACACTCGATGGAAATGGCGCTCTGGAGTTGAGCGCAGTCGCCTCGCCGGAACGCGCCGGTCCCCGTGATTTAATTTACGTGGACTCCGCCAAAAACGCCCCGCGTGCCCAAGCATCCGCTGCAACCTGCGTGATCGCCCCACCAGGCCTCGAATTAGCCGGCAAAACCATCCTACGCAGCGCCACCCCGAAACTAGCCTTTGCCAAATCCGCCGCTTTGCTCATGGACCGCACGCCCATTGCTACCGGCGTGCATCCCACCGCGATTATCGCGGCCCTCGCACAAATTGCCCCCAACGTCAGCATCGGCCCCTACGCCGTGATCGGCGAAGACGTCCACATTGGCGAAGGCACACAAATCGGCCCCCACGCCGTAATCGGCCCCGGATGCTGGGTTGGCAAAAATTGCAGGATTCACGCGCGCGTCACTCTATACACCGGCGTCCGCATCGGCGACCGCGTAGAACTTCACGCCGGAGCCGTAATCGGCGCCGATGGTTTTGGATACGCATTCGGCGAGGGCCAGCATTGGAAATTTCCGCAAACAGGAATTGTCGAAATCGGCGACGACGTGGAGATCGGCGCCAACACCACCATTGATCGCGGCTCCCTTGCTGACACCAGGATTGCCACCGGCGTAAAGCTGGACAACCTCGTTCACATTGGCCACAACTGCGAAATCGGCGAACACTCGGTGATTGCCGCCCAAGTCGGTTTATCCGGTTCTTGCACCTTCGGCAAAAATGTTGTCGTCGGCGGCCAGGCCGGCTTTGGCGAACGCTGCAAACTGGAAGACGGCGCCATCATCGGCGGCCAGTCAGGCGTCCTGGGAGGCAAAATCGTTCGCAGCGGTGAGCCCGTCTGGGGCACCCCGGCTCGTTCCCTGGACAAATTCAAGGAACAGTTTGCATGGCAGACTCGCCTGCCCGAATTAGCAGCAAGAATCAAAAACCTCGAGGCCAATGTGAGAAAATAAGGCGTACCCTGTGGAGTTGAAGCCCGTGAGGCAGGCACCTTTGCAATCACCAGCCGTACAACAGAAACAAAATTGGCGCCTAATCGTCGTCGGCGGCCACACTCGCAGCATCGGCAAAACGCAATTAGTCTGCGATGTGATCCGCGCATTCCCAGAAGAAAACTGGATCGCCGGCAAGATCACTCAATACGGCCACGGCGTATGCGCAAAAAACGGCGAGAATTGCAGCTGCGCTCCTGACGAACACAGCTACGCGATCAGCTGGGAAAAAAGCGCGACAACCGGCACCGACAGCTCCCGTTTCCTGGCCGCCGGCGCGCAATGCTCTTTCTGGCTCAGAACCAAGCAAGGCTTTCTGGCCGAAGGCCTCCCACTCCTGCGCGAGGCCCTCGCCGACCTTCACCCCACAAACGCCTCAGAACCACCCACACTCATCCTTGAGAGCAACTCCGTCTTACAATTCGTCCAGCCCAGTTTATATTTTGCGGTAATCGACCCCAGCCGCGACGACTTTAAAGACTCCGCTCGCATAGTTCTGGACCGCGCCGACGTCCTCGTCCTGCGAGGCGCCAGCGAAAGCAACGACGCGCCACCCAGCGAAGCGTCCTGGATGAAGCTGCCTCGGCAGCTGCTGAATCAAACCCCCTCAGTTCACCAAAAGGAAGGCGACCCATTGCCTCTCCCACTTCAGGTATTGATTCGGCGCACCCTCGAAGCCCCCGCTGACGTCAATTTATAACCTTTACCGTGCCATTCTCATCTCCAAATAAGACAATGTCGTTGACCGCTGGGGCCAATCCCAGCGATAATCTACTAGTACTAGTGTAGACGCTGTATAAGTGTTGGGGCCCCGTAGTCCAGATTCGGGCTTGTTCTGGGCAACGGTAATAGATTTTCCGCTTTCCAAAGCTTAAGTAGGGTTACCCGTCGTTTGCGCGATGGGGGGGGAATAGCACCTGATGGCGTCTTCTGTCCGCATGGAGGATGAATTTGCAGTTGCTCAGGCGCCGCTACCCTGGCGCCAGCAGAATTGGGCTGAACGACTCGAGAGCTCCATCGAGCGCGGCGTCAATCACCTCTTGTCCCTCCAGACGGAAGAAGGCTTCTGGCTCGGCGAACTCGAAGCCGACACCACCCTCGAATCCGACTACATCTATTACCTCTTCGTACTCGGCAAAGCCGATCCCGAACGCATCGCCAAGCTTGCCACCTACGTCCGTCGTCGCCAACTCGAGGATGGAGGCTGGAGTATCTATCCCGGTGGTCCCCCTGAACTGAATGCCACTTGCAAAGCCTACTTCGCCTTGAAATTGGCCGGCGACCCTATCGACTCGCCGCACATGACCCGCGCGCGAGCCTCAGTGCACGCCTTGGGCGGCCTCGAATTAACCAATTCCTATACCCGTTTTTATCTAGCGCTAGTCGGCGCCGTCGGCTGGGAACTAGTCCCTGCCATTCCGCCCGAGCTGATGCTCCTGCCCAACTGGTTCTATATCAACATCTACGAATTTTCTTCCTGGACGCGCGCCATTGTCATCCCCATGATGATTCTCTCCGCGCTGCGACCCAACTGGAAGCTCCCCGAGCGCGCCCAGGTCGACGAACTTTTCAAGGATCCCACCCGCAAAAGAGCGGCTTTCGACTGGAGCAAGCAGCTCATCTCCTGGCGGAATTTTTTCCTGGCACTTGATCGCGGTCTGAAATTCTACGAGCGCCTCCCTTGGAAGCCTCTGCGCCAACGCGCCCTGCGCGAAGCGAAATCGTGGGTCCTCGAGCACATGGAGCGCTCCGAGGGATTGGGCACCATCTACCCGGCCATGATGAATTGCATCTTCTCGCTCGTAGCCATGGGTTACGGTCCCGACGATCCTCTGACCTGCCGCGAAACCCGCGAATTTGCCCGCTTCGAAGTCGAAGACGAAGAAACCATTCGTCTGCAGCCCTGCGTTTCCCCAGTCTGGGATACCGCCATCGCTATGGTCGCCCTCGAAGAAGCCGGCGTAACTCCCGACGACCCCGCGTTAGTTCAGGCCGCTGACTGGATTTTGTCAAAACAGATTCTCGGCCCCGGCGATTGGCAAGTAAAAAACAAAGACGCCGAGCCCGGTGGCTGGGCCTTCGAATTTCGCAACGATTTTTATCCTGACGTGGACGACACGGCTTTCGTCCTGATGGCTTTGCAACGCGTGAAATTCCCTGACGCCAAGCGCATGGAAGCCGCAACTCGCCGTGGCGTTCAATGGCTACTGAGTATGCAGAATCGCGATGGCGGCTGGGGAGCATTCGACCGTGACAATGATCGCCGCTTCCTCTGCAATATTCCTTTCGCCGATCACAACGCCATGATCGATCCTTCGACCGCCGACGTCACCGCACGCGTGCTCGAGTGTCTGGGACGCTTTGGCTGGCCCACCGATCATCCCGCCATTCAAAAAGCCGTCAAGTTCTTGCTCAAAGATCAATGCGGCGACGGCTCCTGGTTCGGTCGCTGGGGCGTTAATTACGTCTACGGCACCAGCGGTGTCCTCCGCGCTCTGGAAACCGTCTCTTTAACGGCGCAGGAATATTGCCAGCGCGCCGTTGCTTGGCTCAAATCCGTCCAGCAGGACGACGGCAGTTTCGGCGAATCGCTCAAAACTTATTCCGACGTGTCCTCGAAAGGCCAAGGCGCCAGCACTCCTTCGCAAACCGCCTGGGGCTTGATCGGTTTGTTGGCGGGTTCAAATCCTAGCGACCCCGCAATCACTCGCGCCGTTTCTTATTTGGTCGGCAATCAGAACGAAGACGGTTCCTGGAGCGAGCACGATTTCACCGGCACCGGTTTTCCCTGCGTCTTTTATCTGAAATATCACCTGTATCGCAATTCCTTCCCGGTATACGCATTGTCGCGTTACCACAATCAGGCCCGCAGAGCCGACGAATTCTGCGCCTTGAAGTTCCAGCCCAACGAGTTCCGGCTGCGTTCCGGAATCTAGCGCGCATGATGCGCTTTCCTCCGCAACTCCTCTGGAAGTTGAACAAAGTCCGCATCGCACAAAAATTATTTGGCCCTGCGCGTTATCCCTGGGCCTTTCGTCTCGATTTATCGCAATTGCGTGGTCGAACCGATGTTACGCCTCAGAACGGCGTCAATTCGTCCGCGAATATTTCCTCTAGGGACTCGCAAGTTCTCTCGCAAGTACGAGCCAGCTCCGCGCCCATCGTGTGGATCGGTGGCGATAGTCCCCTGCGACATGCACGCATCGGCCACTTGGCGCGCGAAATGGTCGACACCGGCCGAACGGTTTTCGTCGAAATGGATGGCACCCTTTTACGTCGGCGTATCCACGAGTTCCGTCCCGTCTCGCGCCTTTACCTCGTCTTGCCGCTCAATGGCCTGGAAGACACTCACGATTCCCGCGCTCAGCACTCAGGAAATTTTCGTGCCACCATGGAAGCTTTCCGCACCGCAAAACTTTCCGGCTTTCATATTTGTATTGAGACAACAATTTTCCCAGACTTCAGCCGCAACCAACTTCTCGAGCTAGCGAACTTCATTTCCACTATGGATGTCGATGGTTGGATTCACAAACGCCCAACGGCAGGCACTAACGACGCAACCACCAGCGAAGCGTTGCAGTCTGCGCGCGTGCTGATACCAAGCCGGCATTGGAGATCTTTTTCGGCGCTTCTCGATTTGACCGCTGCCTCTGCTGAACCAAGCTTTGGAAAAAAACGCATCGCCCATCCAGTCGCTGAAAAAGTTGAAAAAGTTTCCACCCGCGAACCTCGTGAGGTCCACGACGAAGGACTCCGCGCGCTATGACCACTCTCGTCACCGGCGCCGCTGGATTTCTAGGCAGCCATGTCGCTCGTCAACTCGTAGCCCGCGGTCAAGACGTCCGTGTCCTCGTCCGCGCTTCCAGTTCCAACCGCGCCATCTCTGACTTGTCCCTCGAATACGTCACTGGTGATCTGCGCGATCAGTCTTCACTCGCGCGCGCCATGAGCGGCGTCCAGCGCGTTTTCCACGTAGCCGCCGACTACCGCCTCTGGTCCAAAAATCCCCAGGACATCTACGACTCCAACGTCGGCGGCACAAAAAATCTGTTAGCGGCCGCTCGCCAGGCCGGCGTCGAAAAACTCATCTACACCAGCACGGTCGCCACCATCGCCGTCGACCGCCCCGCACTGCCCAACGAATTTACCGACTCCAGGCTCGACGAAATGGTCGGTCATTACAAACGCTCCAAGTGGATGGCCGAGCAAGAAGTTTTGCAAGCCGCCAAAGACGGCCTCCCCGTCGTCGTCGCCATGCCCACAACCCCGGTAGGTCCGTGGGACTGGAAACCCACCCCCACCGGAAAAATCATCGTCGATTTTCTGAACGGGAAAATGCCTGGATACGTGGAAACCGGCTTGAACTTCGTAGGCGTGGAAGATTGCGCCGCAGGCCATTTACTCCTCGCCGAAAAAGGCAAAATCGGCGAGCGCTATCTACTCGGCGCAGAAAACCTTACCCTCAAACAAGTTTTGGACTCACTCGCCCAATTAACTGGTCTGCCTGCGCCCAAGTTCAAAATTCCTCACGGTCTGGCCTTGGGTGTAGCCTATGCAGAGACCGCGTTTTCGCGGCTCATCGGTCGCGAGCCGCAAATTCCCGTAGAAGGCGTAAAAATCGCACAGCATTTAATGTTTGTGGACTGCACTCGCGCGCAAAAAGAATTGGGCTTGCGCGCCGAACCAGTATCGGCAGCATTCGAACGCGCCGTCCGTTGGTACGAAAAAAATGGCTACGTAAGCGGTCGGCGCATCAAACGCATGGCCCACGCCGTGCCAGCGTAGCCAAAAGATATTGCGATGAACATTCTCATCACTTACGCGGTCGAAGCAGAATTCGCCCCCTGGCGCGCGCTAAACATGGAAAAAGTGACCGTCGGCAACGTGATCTTACATCGCTCGCACATCGGCCAAGTCACGGTCGATTTGGTGATCACCGGCACGGGCGCTGCAAACGCGACGCGCGTCGCGGACGCGCTCATCTCCAAAGCATATTCTTTTTGCATCATCGCTGGCTTCGCCGGCGCCTTGAAACCCTCAGTTAAACTGGGAAACATCGTGGCCAGCGAAAAAGTTCAACATCACGCCAGCCGCCAAACCGAAATCTGCGATCCTGACTTGCTCGCCCACGCTTCCGGAAATGGCGCAACGCGAATCGCAACTCTACTGACCACCGATCACGTTGTGAACACCGCAGCCGAAAAAAGTCGCTTATCCGAACTTGCCGAAGCCGTTGATATGGAAAGCTTCACAATCCTGCAGGCCGCAAACAAAACCAAGGTGCCCTGCGCAGTCGTGCGCGTAATCTCTGATTCGTTTGATCGTAATATGCCCTCGGAACTCGATACCATCGTCGATCCACAAGGTCACGTAAAAATCTCTGGCGTAGTCCGCTACGTCGCCAAACACCCTTTAACGGTTCCAGCGTTAATGCGCCTTGGACGCGACAGCAAAAATGCCGCCGAAGCCTTGGCGCATTTTCTTGAGTCCTACATAAACAAATTATCGTCCGCCCCGCATGGTAACCCAACCGCATTGCAGGAAGTGGCCGCCTCATGAGCCACACCCGAACCATGCTTCATCCCGCAGCCACTCTGGGACCAGTCCCCCAAACCATGCACGCGGGCGTCTACCGCGAAAAGGGCATCGTGCGCGTGGAAGAAGTTCCCGTCCCCGACGTCGCCGACGGTGAAGTCCTGATTAAAGTCGCCGCTTGCGGCATCTGCGGCACCGACATCAAAAAAATTTTTCAAGCCTACGTAAACCCCCCGCAAATCCTGGGTCACGAGCTCGCGGGCACGGTCGTCGCCGTAGGCCCCGGCGTCACCAAATGGAAATTAGGCGACCGTGTCATGAGTTTTCATCACGTCCCCTGCGGGAATTGTTTTTATTGCCAGCGCCGCCTCTTCTCTCAATGCAAACAATACAAGTCCACCGGACTAACCGGCGGCTTCACACCCAACGGCGGCGGCTTCGGCGAATATGTAAAAGCCATGCCCTGGGTCGCGGACCGCGGCATCGTCGCTCTCCCCTATGACGTCACCTTTGAAGAAGCTACTTTCATCGAGCCCATCAACACCATCTTCAAGGCCGTGCAAAAGGCTCGCGTGACCAACGGCGAAACCGTTCTCGTGCTCGGCTGCGGACCCATCGGCTTGCAATTACTCATGGTCGCCAAACTTCAAGGTGCGCGAATCTTCACCAGCGATCCCATGGCCGTCAGACGTGCCAAGAGCCTGACCCTCGGCGCCATCGAGTCCTTCGACGCTAACAGTAGTGGTAAGCTGGTACAGGAAATTAAGGACCGCACTGAGGGGCGCGGCGCCGACGTAGTGCTGGTGGCCGTCGCGCATCCCTCCGTTGTCGCCGACGCTCTGGCAGCAGCCAGGCCAGGCGGTCGAGTCCTGCTCTTCGCGGCCAATGACCCGGTAACCAGAATTGAATTCCCGGCCGCCGAAGTAGGCATCGACGAAAAGGAAATTCTGGGCAGCTACAGCGCGGCGGCGGACATCCAAGACACTGCGGCAGACTTAATATTAAAGAAGCAGCTTCCTGTTATGAATATCGTGACGCATCGGTTCCCGCTGGCCAGAATCCAAGAAGGATTGGAACTCGCCGCGCGCCCGACAGTAGAATCACTTAAGATACTGATTACCCACCAATGAGATCTACAACTACAAGAAAAGTGGAGATCAGTGCGGCCGTGAAAACTGCTGCGCCCTGGATGGCCGTCCCCGCCAAAATGAACGCCGCCGTTCTCTACGGTAGCGAAGACTTGCGTGTCGAGCAGATTGATGTGCCCTCGCTAGCAGCCGATGAAGTTCTCATCCGCGTGCTCCTCGCGCTGACCGATGGCACCGACCTCAAAGTTTGGAAGCGCGGCTATCACGCCAAGATGATTCAGCCCCCGGCCGTCTTCGGCCACGAGGTGGTCGGCGAAATTGCCGCCGTCGGCAAGCGTGTAGATCCCCGCTGGCAGATCGGCATGCGCGTGGTGGCCGCCAATTCCGCTCCTTGTCTGCGTTGTTTCCATTGCCGCCGCGGACAGGAAAATCTTTGCGAGGACTTGCTCTTCAACAATGGCGCTTACGCCGAGTACATGCGCATCCCCAGTCGCATCGCCACGGAAAACATGCTGGAAGTCCCGCATTCCGTCGATGACGCCAGCGCCGCTCTGGCCGAGCCTTTGGCCTGTGTCCTGCGTGGCGTTCACGAAATGGAATTACGCGCTGGTGACACCACCGCCGTAATCGGTTGCGGTCCCATCGGTTTGAAATTCGTGCGTATGCTTTCACGCCGTGGAGTCCGTGTAATCGCTTTGGCGCGTCGCACCCCAGCTCTGGAACTGGCAAAGCGTCTCGGCGCGGTAGCAACCGTCAACGTTAACGAGACCGCCGACATCGTCGCCGCGGTAAAAGCCTTAACCGAAGACCAGCGCGGTCCCGACGCCGTCGTGGAAGCCGCCGGTAATCCCGTCACCTGGAAGCAAGCCCTCGATATGGTTCGCCGCGGCGGCGTAGTAAATTTCTTCAGTGGACTACCCAGCGGCACGCAAGTGGAAATCGAGCCTGCTGCCATTCACTATTCTGAAATTAAATTGATTTCTCCCTTTCACCATACCCCAAGATTCTTTCGCGATGCGCTCGAAGCCATTCGACGCGGCGACATTTCTGCCCACGATTTCGTGACCGAGGAAATCCGTCTGGCCGATTTACCGCAAGCCTTTGAAAGCATGCAAGCACGCAGTGGCCAGATCAAGCTCGCCGTCCGGCCATAATAATTTCGTCCGGCTATAATTATTGTTACCGCGCCGGAATTGCATCAAAGCACGATTCATTTTGTTTACTGCGGAATTATTCCGGCTTCTTTAGAAAATTGAAGTTCGGAATTTTTTCGTAGACTTTGCAAGTCATCCTGAGGTTTATTCGCTGCATGCTGCGCCGTGGGGAACTACAACTCGCCGATCGAGCACCCGCCTCCGGCTGCTCCGTTGAACAAGCTCAGAAATACACCCGCTGGCTCGCCACTCATCACTACGAAAATTTCAATGTAGCTTCCTGGCTTCTCCCCGCCGAGCTTCACCAGCATTTTTACAACTTGTACGCCTATTGCCGCTGGGCCGACGATCTTGGCGATGAAATTCCCGAACCCAGCCGCGCGCTCCAATTGCTCGATTGGTGGGAACACGAATTAAACGCCTGCTATGACGGCCGCCCATCGCATCCTGTCTTCGTGGCTCTCCGCGAAACCATCGTTGCCAAAGATATTCCCGAACAGGAATTCGCCGACCTGTTAAAAGCCTTCCGCCAGGACCAGAAAATCAAGCGCTACCCCAACTGGTCCACGCTACTCCACTACTGCGAATATTCCGCCAATCCCGTCGGCCGCCTCGTCCTTTATCTTTGCGGATACCGCGATGAGCACCGCCAGCGTCTTTCCGACGCCACCTGCACCGCGCTGCAACTCGCCAATTTCTGGCAGGACGTTTCGCGCGACATGGAAAAAGGTCGCATCTACATTCCGCTCGACGAAGCCGCCGCTCACGGCATCACTGAAAAGGACATCCTCGAGCGCCACTTCGACGACCGCTACGTCGCGCTGATGAAATCGCTCATCACCCGAACGCGCACCTTGTTTGCCGAAGGCGCCCCGCTGTCAAAAATGGTGGACGCCCGCTTAAAGGTCGACCTTGAGCTTTTCAGCAAAGGCGGGATCGCCGTCCTCGATGCCATCGAGGACATGGGTTACGACACACTGCACCGTCGCCCCTCCATCAGCAAAACCAAGCAGGTCCGCTTGCTCGGCCGCGCCTTGGTCACCCGCGCCGTGGCAACAAATCGCAAGCCGGAGGACCTGCAAAATTCCGCCGCCATCAATTCTCTCGCGGATTCCTATCAGGAATGCCATCGCATCATCAAAGCCGCGCACAGTAATTTTTATTACGCCTTTTTCCTCTTGCCCAAACCCAAGCGCGATGCGCTCACCGCCCTCTATGCTTTCATGCGCCTCGTCGATGACGTTGCCGACGAGGGCGACAACGTCGCCGACAAGCAGCGCGGCCTGGCTAAATGGCGGGCCGCTTTTGACCGCGCCCTCACCCAGCGTTCGGATGCGCCTATAAACGACGAACCGCACGGCGTCTCCGTTCTGCCGGCGCTGGTCGACACCATGCAGCGCTACAGCATGCCCTCCCGCTACCTTCACGATTTAATTTCCGGCGCCGAAATGGATTTAACCGTCCACACCTATCCCACCTTTGAACGCCTCAAGGAATATTGTTATCGCGTCGCCGGAACCGTCGGCCTCACCTGCACTCACGTCTTTGGATTTCGCGATTCGCACGCGCTGGACCTCGCCGAAAAACTTGGACTTGCCTTTCAACTCACCAACATTATTCGCGACGTTCACGAAGACTATAAATTGGGCCGCGTGTATATACCCGAAGAAGATTTAACGCGCTACAACGTATCCCCCGCATCCTTCGGTTTGAGCGAGGCCACCCTAGGCGTTCGCGAACTGTTGCGCTTTGAGGCCGAGCGCGCCTGGCTGCTCTACAAACAAGGCGCCGAGCTATTAAGCCTCATCGACGAAGACAGCCGCGCCACCTTATGGCTGCTCACGCATACCTACAGCGCGCTTCTCGCCCGCATCGAGTCCCAGGAGTTTGCCGTGTTTGGTGAACGCGTGAGTCTTTCGCGCGCGGAAAAAATGGTGTTCATTGCCAAGGCGCGCTTCGGCCGCCTGACGGAAGAGAATATTATTGAAAAGCGCGATCGTGATCGGCGGCGGCCTGGCGGGACTGGCGTGCGGCGTTGCGTTAGCTGAAGCGAGCTGGCGCGTACGGCTGTTCGAACAGAAACCTTTTCTCGGCGGTCGCGCCACCTCCTACGTTTTACCCAATGGCGAGCACGTCGATAATTGCCAGCACGTAACCCTCGGCTGCTGCACCAACCTCGCCGATTTCTATCGCCGCGTCGATTCCGCCGACAAAATAAAATTCTTCGACGAACTCGTCTTCCTAGATCCCCAGGGCCGCCGCGGCACCATGAAAGCGGGCCTCCTGCCCGCCCCCTTCCACATGACCGGTTCTTTTCTCACCTTTGCTCCGCTCACCATGCGCGACAAACTATCCATCGCTCGCGCCATGCTCGATATCGTCGCCGCCAAAGGAAAAACCGCCGACCTCGCCGCTCCTGGGGGAATCTCCATGCTCGAATGGCTGCGCCGCAGGCGTCAGACCAAAGGCGCCATCGAAAGATTTTGGCGCGTCGTGCTCGTAAGCGCCCTCGACGAAGAACTTGACCGCACCGATGCCCGCTACGGCGTCGACGTTTTCTGGAAAGCCTTCCTCATGAATAGCACCGGCTACCGCATGGGCGTCCCAATCGTCCCGCTGGCGGAATTATACGCAGGCTGCAAAGCCGCCATCGAATCCCGCGGCGGCGAAGTGAATTTGCGCTCCCCAGTAAGAAGTTTGCACGCCGAAGGCACTTCCATTAAAGCTGTTCAGTTCGATGCCGGCAGGGAAGAGTCCGCCGACGCTTATGTCTTCGCTGTAACCCACGACGCTCTCTTCGACTTAATGCCCGAAAGTATTCGCCGCGCCGAGCCCTCTCTCGCAAATTTAAGCAAAATTAAAACCGCTCCCATCACCGGCGTCCACTTCTGGTTCGATCGCCCCGTCATGGACGAACCCTTCGTCACCCTCCTCGACACCAACACCCAGTGGATTTTCAATAAAACCATGTTGTACGGGGAACAAAACGGAGCCACCAATAATTCCGAACAATATCTACAAATGGTGATCAGCGCTTCCTACGACTTACTAAAAAAATCCCGCCAGGAAATTATCGACATTTGCCTCCGCGAAGTCCGTCAGGCATTACCTCGCGCGCAAGCTGCCCAACTCATGAAGTCCACCGTAATCAAAGAAGTCGCCGCAACCTTCTCCCCGCAACCAGGAGTAGACCGCTGGCGTCCCCAACAAGAAACAAGAGTCCCCGGCCTATTCTTCGCCGGCGATTGGACCGCCACCGGCTGGCCCGCCACCATGGAAGGCGCCGTCCGCAGCGGCTACCTAGCCGCCGAAGCCGTCCTCCGCACCTCAGGCTCCGTGTCAGCCTCCGAGCATCAGTTCCTCCAACCCGACCTACCCCCCACCGGCCTGATGTCGATGTTTCTGCCCAAGCAAAATCCAAAATAACGCGAAGGGTGCCCCACCTTCAGTTTTTTGGAAGGTGGGTCTTGTAACGCGGAAACACCGAAACCAAAACCACGAAGCTCCCAGCTTTTTTATTAACACTCACCAACACTCAACCATCAAAATACCCCAAACACCTCTCATAGGTAGTCAACGACTGACACTCCCGATCCAACCTCAAATAAGCCGCATGATTCAATTCCTTAAACGACTCATAAGCACTTCGCGATTCCCAAAAATCCAGCGTCACAAATCTATTCGCCTGCACCGCATCCCGCACCAACCGCGTCTCAATAAAATTCTCATCCGTCCGAAATAGTCGCGCCCATTCTCCGTCAGCCCCATAGACCGAAAGAAACAGCTCTTCACAACCTGACTTGACTTCGAACTCCCAGAGGGCTAAAAAGATATAGGCCCCATCTTCTGCTCCCCGGTCCTAGCAATCTGCATCGCAACCTTTGGGAACAATCGCGCAGGCCGGCCGAGTGTAGCAATCCGAGTGGACTCTAGCCAAGTTGTTGTGCGCAATTAGCGCCAATAGCAGGTTTGCGTTAGCAGTAGTCCGTCGATGCGACGGACGGAGGCATCAGTGGATCGCAAGTACAGCCACCGCGGGTATCGCGACGCGGAAAAAGACGAAAAAAAATCTAAAGTTCATCATGATCGCAGCAGACCGCCGTCTGGCGGCCCGCGTGGCGCCGATCAGTTCGGCCCCCGCACCCCCAGAATGGTCGGCACCGTCACCCGCGGCCGCTGCGCAAATTGCGGCGCGGTCCTGACCCCCGGCTTCGACCCCAACGGCACCTGCCCCAAATGCCAATTCGAACTTCACTCCTGCAAACAGTGCCGCTTCTTCGATTCCGGCGTCCAGTTCGAATGCACACAGCCCATTCCCGAGCGCATCACTCCCAAGGACGCCAAAAACAATTGCACCTTCTACGAATTCCGCATGACCATCGAAAAAGACACCGCCCCCACGTCATACTCCCAGCCTTCCACCGCCACCAGCCCGCCTCCATCCCCATCACGCCCCACCGACGCCCGCCAAGCCTTCGAAAACCTCTTCAAAAAAATGTAACACTTCTCCGAACCGCATGTCTGAACTTTCAAACCTGCTTAATTCTCGACGGAAATATTCGAAAGAATGGAAGATCGTCGCTTGGACCTTGGGAATGGCTATTGGGGTCTACCTAATCACCGATGGCAAGACTATTTCTGAGCATCCGCTACAGCACTTAGTGATTGGTGCGGCTCTCGGCTTGGTTTTGGGATATCTTTTCTCGCGGAATTTGCAGCCTAAGAGTTCAACGAAATAGTTCGACGGTCGCCAATCCGTCATTATTGAGCGTCAGGCGTGATCGCCGTCGCTAACGGAAAAAGCGTCGGCTCAGCCGGTCGCGAAGCCGCAATGGCATCCAACTGCGGAAAATGTTGCCGCAACGGCTCCGGCACGTTAACCTTCGTCTTCGTCAGAATATTAATCAACTGCAGTGCGTTCACGACGCCCTTGCCCTGGTAGTGATTATTGGTAATCACAAAAACCGTCCCCGCCTGCTTGCTCACTTTTTGAATCCGCGCAGCCCAGGGCTTCAACTCTTCTCCGGAATAAAGATAGTTGTACCGTTCGTGCGGCGACACTTCAGGATTATCCGTAAACCAAGTATCGTAGCGTCTCCCATGCAGCCGCACATACCCCACCGCAGCAGTCGCCGCAGTGGACGGCTCTAAAGACCGCCCAATAATCGGCTGATCAATGTTGCAAAATCCCGCGCAATGCTCCCGCAACAACTCAAACGTGTCAGGAACATTCCACGACGAGTGCCGCACCTCCACCACCAACGGATAAGCAGCAAACCGCTTCAACAAGCGCGATAAATATTCAATCGTCGCAGCCTCGCGATGAAACGAAAAAGGGAACTGCACCAGCAACGCCCCCAGCCGTCCACCCGAATGCAAAACATCCAACCCCGCCCGCGCCTCGCGCTCATCCGCAGCCGTCGCGTCATGTTCATGCGTGAATTTCTTCCAAAGTTTCGCAGTAAATACAAATCGCGGATTCCCACTCACCTGCTCAATCCATTGCGCAGCGTGATCCGTCTGCATCGGATGATAAAACGAAGTATTGATCTCAATCGTGTCGAAATATTCCGCCAAAAAAGTAGCCGGATGAAAATTTGTCGGACGCGGCTGCGGATAAACATACCCCGCCCAGTCCTTATAAGCCCACCCCGCCGGCCCAATGCGCAGCAGCGGCGTGCCACCGGAACTTGCAGACGGCACGGAATTATTGCCACTGGGTGTTTGCGAAATTTTGGAAGCCCGTGATCGTGGATTCATCGTTATTCAAACCAAATTCAATCAGATTTCAAATTGAGCTTAGGTGTTCGCGCCGCGCACTGTCAACGCACTTCACAAATCACAAAAACTCAATTGCGGCGCAACCTTCCGACCTGCTAGTCTGCTGCTTGCCGCCGAAGAATTACTACAGGTGCTCGCGATGAAATTATCCGTCAGTTATAAGCACGTCGATGCGCACGACGCAATCGAGAAGGACGTCGACCGGCACGTCGCCAAATTAAACAAACTCCTCAAAGCCTACGCGCCAGACCTCGTGCAACTCCACGGCGTCTTCGCCGTAAACACCCACAAGGAGCAGCATTCCTGCACCTTAAATCTCTCGTTGCCCACCGGCTCAATTCACGCCACCGGCACAGGCAAAAATGAACGCGCCAGTTGCAAAATGGCTTTCGCAGAGCTGGAAGCCCAGGTCAAGAAACACCAGGCCCTGTTAAGAAAAGATTATCAATGGAAGCGCAAGCGCCCACGCGAGCGTGAACTCGCAGTCTCCTAAGCAGTAAAGTGTCGCCGCGTAATTCGTTCTACAGTGCTTTCTTTCGAACTCGCGGCAAGCCGCTATCCGCCACGGATTTACAGCCTCCGATCGCACCGCCACAACTCTTCCCTCTAATGCCTTCACCGTATGTTTTAGCTGGCAAACAGAATGTACACTCACCCCATTAAACCTGAGATGGCCCGTCTCGGCGAAGACCTTTCAAAACTTTACTGCGAATCCAACCACCCGGAGTTGGCGGAGAAAAATCACTATGAGCCGAATCAGCAAAATGGCATCTGTTCTAACTCTGGCAATCGCATCCGCCGCACTGACCCTTGCTTTCGCAGGATGCAATAAAACCGCTCCAGACAACATTGCCCAAACGCAGCCAGGCGCCGCGCCAGCTAATCAAGACCCCGCCGCCTCAGCCAACTTGGCCCCGGTTGCCGCACAGCCAGCGACCTACGATCAGCAAGCCCCCAATTCCAATTACCAGCAAGCTCCGGATTCCAATTATCAACAAGCCCCAAACTATTCGAATAACGATTCACGCAATTACTCCAGTCGAGATTCCGGCAGCCGTGACTCCCGTGATTATCCCAACCGCGATTCTCGCGATTCCGGCAGCTACAACGATGGCGGAAACTATAACGACGGCGGCAACTACGATTCCGGCAGATACGATAACAGCTACAACTACGATAGCTCCCAAGACGACTACGGCCAGCCGGTCGTATACGCCAACGACCCGCCGCCCCCGCTCCCGGAATATTCTCAACCCGAAATCCCCGGCGACGGTTACATCTGGACTCCCGGCTATTGGAGCTGGGCATCAGACGGCTATTACTGGGTTCCCGGCGCGTGGGCCCGTCCACCCGAAACCGGTTATTTGTGGACCCCCGGATGGTGGGGTTACGACAGCCACCGCTATCGCTACCATAATGGCTATTGGGGCAGGCACATCGGCTACTACGGCGGAATTAACTATGGGAACGGCTACACTGGAGCCGGTTACCAGGGCGGATATTGGAATGGCGACCGCTTCGATTACAACCGCTCTGTCAACAACGTCAGCAACCGCAACGTACAGGTCTACAACCGCTCCGTAACCAACACCACGATCAACAACACCACCATTAACAACACAACTGTGAACAATGTCAGCTACAACGGACCGGGCGGCGTCACTCGTCAGCCCGCTCCCGCGGAACTAGCTGCCACCCGCGAACAGCGTATTCCCCCGATGACCACTCAAGTTCAGCATCGCGAACAAGCCGCGCAGAATCGCCAGCAGTTCGCCTCCGTCAATCACGGCAAGCCCGCCGTCGTTGCCGCAGCCCAGCCGATCCCGCAAGGCAAACCCATCGCCGCAGTAATTCCAGCGCGCCCGGCTCCGGCTCCGCGCCCCGCGCCAACGGCCGCACCCAATGCCGTGCAGCCACAACAGCTCAACGGTACCGGTCAACCGGCCGCGGCCCAGCAAAATGTTCAGCCGAATCGCAATCAACCGCCGGCCAACCAGCCTGCAGCGAGACCGGTAACACCGCCGCCCGCGCGCCAGCAACAAGTTCAGCCGCAAGCTCGTCCGCAGCAAACCATTCCGCCAGCGCAGAACAAGCCAGCTCCGGCTCCGCCGCAACGCCAGCAACAAGTTCAGCCACAAGTGCACCCGCAACAAGCACCACCACCGCGTCAGCAACAAGCGCCTCCGCCGCAACGCCAGCAACAAGTTCAGCCACAAGCGCACCCGCAACAAGCACCACCACCGCGTCAGCAACAAGAGCCTCCGCCGCAACGCCAACAACAAGTTCAGCCGCAAGCTCATCCGCAGCAAGCGCCGCCACCAGCGCAGAACAAGCCGGCCCCAACTCCGCCGCCGCAGCGCCAGCAACAGGTTCAGCCACAAGCGCGCCCGCAGCAAGCGCCGCCACCTCAAAACAAACCCGCTCCTCCTCCTCCGCGACAGGAAACCAAGCCAGCGCCGGCCCCAAAACCGCAGGCTCAGCCCGCGCAGCATCAAGCTCCGCCTCCGCAAGAAAAGAAAAATCCACCTCCGCCACCGGAGAAAAAGAAAGAACCACCGGCCAAGTAGTATCGTCTCGAATTTTAGAGTTATTAAAGCTTAGCGGGCCCAACCCTGAATGTAGACCGCAGCGCCTAGACTTCAGCCCGGTCGAAAACCTGCAAACGGTTGCATCTTGTCGCGCGTGCCGCACAGGCTATAATGCGCGCACGAATGGCTCTGACCTCCGGCACCAAACTCGGTCCTTACGAAATTCAATCACCCCTAGGTGCTGGCGGCATGGGCGAGGTCTATCGCGCACGCGACACGCGCCTCGACCGCACCGTCGCCGTCAAAATTCTCCCCTCTCACTTATCTGAAAACAATGAGGCCAAGCAGCGCTTCGACCGCGAGGCCCGCGCCATTTCTTCGCTGAACCATCCCAACATCTGCACGCTCTATGATGTAGGTCACCAGGCTGGCGTCGACTACCTGGTTATGGAATTTCTCGAAGGTGAGACTCTCGCCGACCGTCTGCGCAAAGGTCCGCTAACTTCCGAACAGTTGCTGAAGTATGGAATTGAAATCTGCCATGGTTTGGAGAAAGCCCACAAAACCGGCGTCATCCATCGCGATCTCAAACCCGGCAACATCTTGCTGAGCAAAGCCGGCGCGAAGCTTATGGACTTTGGATTGGCCAAGTCCATCATCGCCCAATCGCCACCTGCTTCGAGTTTGACCATGACGTCGGCCGGGCCATCGCCAGGTCACCCAATAACCGCCGAAGGCATGATCCTCGGCACTTTCCAATACATGTCACCCGAACAAGTCGAAGGTAAGGACGCCGACGCGCGCAGCGATGTATTTGCGCTTGGCGCCGTCCTCTACGAAATGGCCACTGGCAAGCGAGCCTTTGACGGCAAAACCACCGCCAGCGTCATTGCCGCTGTATTAGAAAGAGATCCTCCGCCCGTCTCAACCGTTCAGCCCATGGCGCCCCCGGCATTCGACCGCGTCATCAAAACCTGTCTCGCCAAAGATCCTGACGAGCGCTTCCAAAGTGTGCACGACGTCAAGCTCCAACTGACGTGGATCGCGGAAGGCGGCTCGCAAGCCGGCGTACCCGCTCCCGTCGCCGCCCGGCGAAAAAACCGTGAAAAATTAGCGTGGTCGTTGATGTGCTTATTCGCGATTCTCGCCGTGGCCGTTGCTTTTTGGACTTACCTTCATCCAACTAGATCAGCATCGCCCCCGGTTCTGGCATTCATTCCTCCGCCACGCGATACCCGTTTCCTTGCTTTCGGTTTTGACTCAGGACCTGCCGTGATTTCTACCGACGAAACCAAACTGGCATTCGCCGCCATCGATCAGAATGCGGTGATTAAGTTGTGGACCCGTTCACTCAAAGCCAACGATGCCACCGCCGTTCCAGGCACCGAGGGAGCGGGTGCGCCATTCTGGTCCCCGGACAGCCGCTCGCTCGGGTTTTTCGCGGGAAGAAAGTTGAAAACCGTCGAGTTGAACGGTGGCAATCTGCAGACAATCGCCGATAGTTCCTGGGTTGGAGCGGCGGCGTGGACCCCGGACGGCACCATACTCTTCCGGCCAGCGGCAAGTTCGCCTCTTTTCCGTGTTTCCGCAGCCGGGGGCCAGGCCGCGCCGATGCATGCTTTAGCCGCCAATGATTATTCCGAGAGCGATCCCGCAATGCTTCCCGACGGTAAACACATTCTCATGGTTGCCAGCGACAAAGCGCAACGCAAGCGTATCGAGTTCAGGTCGGTAACCTCGCCAGAGACCAAGATCGTACTCGACGATGCCCAGCACCCCGAATATTCCGCCGGTTTTCTGTTTTTCATTCGGAACCAGAAAATATTCGCGCAGCCATTTGAGCCCAGTTCCGGAAAACTTTCCGGCACCGCGACTCCTATCGCGGATGCCGACTGGTATTCGCTAACTGGTACCTCGGTCCTGGCGTTCCAATCTGTTTCGCATGACGCACGGTTACAGTGGTTTGATCTCAGTGGAGACCTGACCGGCACGATCGGTCAGGCGGCTTATTACCTTGCTCCAAAATTCTCGCCGGATGGCAAGCAGATCCTTTTCCTGGAATGGGACCCTCTAAATCCCGGCACGACAGAATTGTGGTCGCTGCCCACCACCGGCGGAGTCACCCGCCGGATGACCTTCGGTCCAGACTGGAAAGGCTGGAGCGTATGGTCACCCGATGCAAAATACATCGCTTATATGGTGGAAACTGCCGGCAAAGTGAGAATTGTCCGCAAACCTTCGGACGGCTCGGGCGCTGAAGAGACGCTGCTAACTTTGGGACCGGAGATTTCGGCCGCAATGGTTGTGGATTGGTCGCCTGATGGCCGGTATTTGTCCTACGATGCTTACAATCTCAATGAAGGGCGCAGAGCGCTTTGGATTCTCCCGCTGTTCGGCGACAGAAAATCATTTCAGTGCGCTCCGTCAAGTGGCGGGAATCAGTTCGATGGGAATTTTTCGCCGGACGGTCACTGGTTAGCTTATTTCTCCGACGAGACTGGACAGCCGGAAGTGTATATCGTTCCTTTTCCGGGCCCCGGCGGAAAATACCAGATTTCTCAGAGGGGCGGATGGCTGGTTCGTTGGGACAAGAAGGGCGACCTCTTCTTCTTAACCACCGGCAACCAGCTCACGAAAGCGGAACTAAATCTAGGCACGCAATCGCTGCAGGTCAAATCTCTCCGTCCCCTATTCCAGATGAACTTGGCCGACGTGCCAGCACCTTTGTTCGACGTGACCCCCGACGGCCAGCGCTTTCTGGCAGTGACCCCCGCGCGCGCCGAGTCCAGCTCTATCAGCCTGCTGCTCAACTGGCCCGCCATGCTGCAGAAATAAATTTATTCGTGAGAATCTGTCGGCGTATCTGAACCGAAGAGTTAGATGTGGTTTTGATTCTGATCGAATTGATGACGTAAGCCGCGTCGATTTCGCTAACCAGAAACCAACCGTTCGTTTGACCTTCACACGCCCTTCAACAAATGTCCCATCTTCGATCTCTTGGTCTTCAAATACGCCCGCGAGGTCTTCGAGACCCTCGGCTGGCACGGCACCCGTTCCACCACGCGAATCCCAGCTTCCTCAAGTTGCCGCACCTTCTCCGGATTATTTGAAAGCAAACGAATCCTCTGCGCCCCCAGCTTCTTCAAAATCGCCGCGCTAAAATCGTAGTCTCGAGAATCCGCCGCAAATCCCAGCTCTTCATTAGCCTGCACCGTATCCATGCCACCATCTTGCAACTCATAAGCGCGCAGTTTATTCATCAATCCAATCCCGCGCCCTTCCTGCGGCAAATAAAGCAGCACGCCCGCAGCCGCCCGCCCAATCGCCCTCAGCGACAATTCCAGCTGTGCCCGGCAATCGCAACGCATCGATGCCAGTACATCCCCCGTCAAGCATTGCGAATGCACCCGCACCAGCGGCGCCACCTTACCCTTCAAATTCCCGCGCACCAGCGCCACCGCCTCATCCAACGCCCCGGCGCCCTTAAATCCATAAATCGTGAAGTCCCCATAACGCGTAGGCAATTTCGCCTGCGCCACCATCTGCAACTCCACATCCTTGCTCTTTTCCAAAGGCATACTGTTGAGGGTGCTGTTTCTCGTCTCTGGCATTTGTCGGTTCCGAACCAGCCTCCAGCCTCCAGCTTTGATGCGTACAGGCACATTCCCGCTACTCCAACCTCCAACTTCTAACCTCGAATCTCGAGCACATACTTTACATCCCGCGTAACATTAGCTTAGCGTAAGCAAAGCCGCCTCAACGCGCCATGGACCCGACCACCTCAACCCGCGACCTGCTCTTCACCTTGCTGCTAAAGGTCGGCGTGGCCTCCTCCATCGCCGCTCTCCTCGCGCGCTGGAACACTTTCCGTCGCGTGCTTTTCACCGAAGAGCGCGACCCCGACCAAAAACTCAAACTCATGCTCTTCATGACCCCGCCGCTCATCCTCGGCGTCACCCTGCGTCTCGTCGGCTACCCCTACCGCTTCGCCGATCTCTCGCTCGAAGGCGCCTTCTTGATGGGCCTACTCGGCGGACGCGTTGTCGGCCCGCTCGGCGGCGCCATTATCACTCTCCCCGCCCTCATCGGTCACGAATGGCTGGGCATGCCCGCCGCCGCAGCCGCAGGCCTCATCGGCGGCCTCATCCGTCAAGCCATTCCCAACAAAGAAGACATCTGGAATTTTGGCCCCTTCACTTTTCTAAACATCCCCCGCGCCATCGTCCGTCTTGTGCGCCGGGCGCAACCTTCCTGGGAAATGGCCCCGCTTCTCGCCTGCGTCGGTCTCGAACTCGGCCGCGTAGCGCTCGTCTACGCCACCAAGCCCAAATGGCTCTTCGCCATCGATCCGCGGTGGAACTGGTGGCTCGCTTTAACTGTCATCGCCACGCTCATGTCCGTCGCCGCACCGTTGAAAATCTGGAACAACACTCGCATCGAAATGAATCTCGAGCGCCACCAGCAACTGCTCCTCAAAGCCCGCATGGACGCGCTCTCCAGCCAGATCAATCCCCACTTCCTCTTCAACACTCTCAACACCGTCTCCGCTTTAATCCGCTTCGATCCCGACACCGCCCGCGGCGTCGTCTTGAAACTCAGCAACATTCTGCGCCGCCTGCTGCGCAAGCACGAAACCTTCGTTCCTCTCCACGAAGAACTCGAATTCATCGACGACTATCTCGACATCGAAGTAGCCCGCTTCGGCCGCGACAATCTCGAGATCATCAAAGAACTCGACGAAGACACTCTCGAAGCCTTCGTTCCCAGCATGCTCCTGCAGCCCATCGTCGAAAATTGCCTCAAGCACGGCCTGGCCCCCAAAATCGAAGGCGGCAAAATTCAGCTACGCACCTCCAACCGCGACGGCCGCCTGCACATCGAAATTGAAGACAATGGCGTCGGCATCTCCGAAGAAAAAATGCCCCACGTCTACGTCGAAGGCATCGGCCTCAGCAACGTTCGTGAACGCCTCAAAGTTTTGTACGGCGCCGACTTCAACCTCGAAATCGAAAGCCGCCCCGGCGACGGCACCACCATCCGCATCGACATCCCCGAACTAGTCTCCACCATGCAAGCCGTCGGCTGACCCATCGCCCTGCCAGCACGAAAGCTCAATCCCAGGGCAGGGAACTGCGACAGCATCCTCCCGTCGAATCTGTTCGATATATATCTTCCAAGTTTGCTCTTGACATCGTCCCGTCACTACTGTATTTTCTGTTTATACAGAAATGACTGAACACACACAAAGTCCTCCGCTCTCCCCCGCCGCTCAAAAATTCGTCCTGCATTGGGGCGAAATGGGCACCCGCTGGGGCATCAACCGCACCGTGGCGCAAATCCATGCGCTGCTCTTCGTTTCGCCGCACCCTTTGCCCGCCGACGAGATCGCCGTTACCCTCGCCGTCGCGCGTTCCAACGTCAGCACCAGCCTGCGAGAACTCCAGGGCTGGCGCATCGTCCGCGTCGTCCACGTGCTGGGCGACCGCCGCGACCATTTCGATTGCACCAAAGACGTCTTCGAAATCTTTCGCATCGTCTCCGAAGAACGCAAGCGCCGCGAAATCGATCCTACGCTGAAGCTATTAGCCGAATGCGTCCAGGAAATTAAGAGTCACCCGACAAAAGACCCCTATACCCTCGCGCGTCTCGAAAGCATGCTCGATTTTCTAAGCGCCATGACCGGCCTCTTCGAAGAAGTCGTCCGCATGCCCGACGCCGCCCTCAGAGGCGTCGTCAAACTGCGCGGCAAAGTAATCACGCTATTAGGCACCGGCCGCAAAAAAGCCGGCTAGAAAGTTTTGGTATCGAAGTTCGCCGATCCCCAGGTTCGAGCTGAAACGTTCCGGCACTCAGTTGGGCGCTGGGTGCCCCAGACGCCGTATTTGCTTCTGGGGTTTTTGGCCAGGCTTCTGGGGTTTTGGCACTGAACGAAGCATGTTTTTCCGGTCTTTTCGATAGGAACGTTCTGACTGTTTTGGTGTCCGTCCCGAAGGTTTTTTCTGACCCGTTATTTGTTTCGCAGTACCGAAGGCCCAACCAATGATCTCCCTAACCTCCGAATTCACCGACACCAAATCCCGCCACGCCCGCGGCTGGCTGTTCTACGACGCCGACTGCGCCTTCTGCGTAAAAATCGTCCGCGCCCTCGCCCCAACTCTACAAAAACGCAACTTCGCATTAGCCCCATTGCAGGATCCTCGCGTCGGCGCTTTACTCGGCTTATCTCAAACTGAATTGCTGCTGGAGATGCGTCTCCTCCTCAGCAACGGCCAACAAACCGGCGGTGCAGACGCCGCAGTAGCCCTCGCTCACGAAATCTGGTGGACCCGCCCGCTCGTTTGGTTCTCCAAGCTCCCAGGAATGATGCAACTCTTGCGCCGCGCATACCGCTGGATCGCCGCCCGCCGCAAATGTTCAGCAGCAATCTCCTGCGGTATCGCGCAAACAGCTCACACACCTAAACACTAACGCGTCATCGGGGCCCAAGTTCGCTTCGCGTTGGAGGAAAAATGCCCGAGCCATACGATCCCATCGCTAGTCTGTGGCGCTTTGATGGCACCGTCAGCCGGCAAAGCTACGCTTTAGTCGGCTTCATTGGCTTCGCCATAAAGCACAACATCGATCGCTACGTCTAACGGTGAAAAACATTTCCTCTTCAATCTCGCACTCGCTTCCTTGCCGTTTATTTACATCGGCGTCATTCTCACCGTTCGACGCTTGCGCGACGCGGCATTACCTCTGTGGCTCGTGTGCCTCTTTTTTACCCCTTTCGTAAACGTTCTTTTCTTCCTCGTGTTGTGCTTGGTTCCTTCCAAACACCACGACCCCTCAGACGAAGCCGCTCCATGGCCGCGCGTGCGCCCGCTCGACAGGTTCATTCCCAGAGGAGCGCTGGCCAGCAGCATGCTCTCTATCGGCATCACGACCGTCATCGGCCTTGTCTGCCTCTCTTTAAGCACTCTTGTAATTGGTTCTTACGGATGGAGTTTGTTTATCGCGCTGCCGTTTTGTATGGGCCTGTTCGCAGTACTCCTGCATAGTTGTCACGAGCCAAGAACCTTTGAGTCCTGCTTGGAAGTTTCCATAATGCCCATCCTGATTTTGGCCGTAATCCTCCTTGCCGTCGCCATTGAGGGTGTCATTTGCCTGATGATGGCTGCGCCGATAGCGCTGGTCCTTGCATTGCTTGGCGGCTCGATCGGTTTTACCATTCACTTTCATTACTGGGACACTCATTACAAACACGCGATGTTGGCCCTCATCCTATTTGTCCTACCCTCCGCCTTTGTCCGCGAGCACGCCGCTGCCCTGAAGCCGCCAGATTTTGTAGTCCACTCCGCTGTCGAAATTAGCGCTCCGCCCGAAGCGGTCTGGCGCCAGGTAACCGCTTTCTCCGAAATTCCGCCGCCACAAGAATTATTATTTCGTGTGGGCGTAGCGTATCCTATCCGCGCCGAAATGTCCGGCTCGGGTGTCGGCGCCACTCGCCGATGCATTTTCTCTACCGGACCGTTTGAAGAGCCCATCACCGTTTGGGATGAGCCGCGCCTTCTAAAATTCAGCGTCACCAGAGATCCCGCTCCCCTAAACGAGCTGAGCCCCTACAAAAATATTCACGCACCACATTTGCATGGTTATTTCATTTCCCACGGCGGACAATTTTTATTGACGGCTTTACCTGGCGGGCGAACACGCCTCGAAGGAACAACTTGGTGCCAACACACCATGTGGCCTGCTACGTATTGGAGTTGGTGGTCGAACTACGTGATTCATCGCATTCATATGCGCGTCCTGAATCACATACGGGATCGAGCCGAATCCGAAACACCTCAAGCCGTCGCCACCGCCGCCGATTCCAGCACCCGTTGATAATACCGCTCATATTGCGGGATCACATCATTCGCGCAGAATTTCTGCTTGGCATTCAATCGCGCCGTATGCCCCATCTCGCGCCCGCGATCCGCGCGTGACAATATCTCGATCGCATACGCACCAGCGCGTTTCACATCGCCCGGCTCCACCAAATATCCATCCACGCCATGTTCCACAACTTCTGGCAGTCCGCCGACATTCGTAGCGATCACCGGCACCTCACACGCCATAGCCTCCAGCACCGCCAAGCCAAACGACTCCAGTTGCGACGGCAGCAAAAATAAATCTGCCAACCCCAGCTTTTCGTAAACTTGATCCTGCTTGCCCAGAAAAATCACATCTTTCTGCAGCTTTTTCTTGCGCACCAGATATTCCGCCGCGCCGCGGTCCGGCCCATCGCCGATCAGCACCAGCTTCGCCGGCATCTTCTCCCGCACCATCGCAAATATTTCCACCGCATCAGTCACCCGCTTCACCGGACGAAAATTCGACAGGTGCATCAAAATCGGCTCCCCGTTCGGCGCCCACTTGGCCCTCAACTTTGGATCATCCTTCCGTATATACAAATCACAATTCACAAAATTCGGAATCACTTCAATCGGCCGCTTAATCTCAAAGTCCCGCACCGTCTGCTGTTGCAAATAACTTGAAATCGCCGTCACCCCATCACTTTGCTCAATCGAAAATCGCGTAATGGGAAGGTAACTCCGGTTGCTCCCCACCAACGTAATGTCCGTCCCATGCAACGTGGTAATAAACGGCAGCCTCCGCGGCGCCGCCATCGACCGCGCCAGCATCGCGCTCACCGAATGCGGTATCGCGTAATGCACATGCAGCAAATCCAGCGCCTCGGACTCAAACACCTCAAGCATCTTGGTCGCCAGCGCCAGCGTATAAGGAGGATGATCAAACAGGGGATACGACGCCACTTCCACTTCATGAAAATGAGTATGCGGATCGTTGGGATTCATGCGGATCGGCGGCGCATAACTAATGAAGTGCACATCGTGCCCGCGCGCAGCCAGTTCCGCGCCCAACTCGGTAGCCACCACTCCCGACCCGCCATACGTCGGATAGCACGTAATCCCGATGCGCATCTCGATTGCACTCCTCATCCGTGTCTTCAAAAGCCGCGAACACACAACCGCAATCCATCGCTAACAATAGCCTGTTAGACGCACCACCACCCATTATCGTGACATCAGTGTTATTGCGCTTTTCTCCGGCCGCAACACGCGCCATTTGCGCTTGGCCCGTTTTACCTGGGAGGAGATTTACGTCGTTGGTAGGTCACGTACTTCAGTACTAGCAAAAACACAAAAACGCGGAGGTGCCCCATCCTTGCGCACTTTGCAAGGGTGGGTGTTGCATTTACGGTGTTGTCTTAGGTTCTAGCCTTAGTCCCTGAATCAACCCAACTCAAGTTGTTTCGTCGAGAAGTCTCGAATCGCCTTACTCGTCTCCACCATGCGCCGATTCTTCTCCATCCTTATACACATACTTAATCACGCGCTTAAACACCAATAAATTTGGACTACCCTGTCGCGTCAACTTAATACAATCCCGGTCGTACCATTCCACCGTCCCGCGCAGCACTTCGCCATCCTCTAGCACCACCGCCATTGGCGTGTGCGATTGCATTTGCTTGACCCAATAAAAATTCTCCGCATGGGTCATTTCCGGGGGTGCCGGCTTTTTACTCGGCGCAGGCCCGTTATTCGAGGGACGCGAAGTATTCGGGTCCTTCACATCCGGAAAGCCGGGACGAAACAACCGGCGATTCACCATGACTGCTCCTATTCAACTGGGGGGTTTAGGTAGGGTTTAGGTACCTATAAGCGTATGATGCGTGCCGTCTCGCACGGGTTACAGTACCGCCTAGGAAACCAGCTCTTCACAGTAGTCTTGCAAATTCTTCCCGTGACAGCTCGACCCTTCGTTTGACAGGCCGCCCAACTCAACAAAACCAAAAAAAGCAAGAAAACCGCTAGCTCTGGATCAATTTGTGTTCCGAGTTCATCCATTGACACGGCGTAACTCATCACCACCAAAAACCAAAAAAACACGGAGGGTGCCCTACCCTCGATTTTCAAGGGTGGGTCTTTCTTTTGCCTTGGATCTGCTCTTGCCTTGATCCCGTCTCTGTCTTTGGACCCCGTCTACCACCCTGTTCCCGCCCAACTCGCATTTAGTTCCACCTCAAAATCGCTCCGCTTCACCCATTCATCGCCAGCGAAGCCGCCAACGCATCCAACCCCAGCTGCCGATTCAAATTCCTCCGCGCTCCCGCATGCAACTCGTCCACCCCCGCAATAGCACGCATCACCCACGCCACATCCACAATCTTGCTCAACGCTTCCAATTCTTTAGCCAGCGGCTTATTCCGCAGCATTGGACTCTTGATCTTCGCGCTCAACTCCAAAAGGTCCGTAAGCAGCCCGTAAAAAATCCCCAGTTGCCGCTCGAACGTAGTCTCCCGGTCTTTCGCCATCGCCGCGGTATCCGCAAACAGTTGCGCAAATCCTTGTCCCTGTGCCGCGCGCGTCAAAATCCTCAGGGCATCTTTGCGCCGCTGCGCGGTCATCTCCACATCCATCTCCATCGCCAGGCCCGGGCTGCCCTCCGCAAGCTGCGCCGCCAACGTAATCTCCGCGCCCTTGCGATCCGTCTTTTCTTTCAAAATGCGTTCCACGTCCGCCTGCGGCAGCGGCGCGAAATGAAACTGCATGCATCGCGACACAATCGTCGGCAGCAGCGAATAGGGCGATGGCGCAATCAATATCAGCGTCGCCGAAGGAGGTGGCTCCTCCAATATCTTCAGAAACACGTTAGCCACATCCCACCGCATCGTGTCCGCGCCATCCAGAATAAAAACCCGCCGCCGTCCGATCGGCTGAAAATACGCCGCCCGTTGCACCGCGCGAATTTGCCCTACGCGCAACATCGGACGCACCACCGGAGTCTTTAGTCTCACCGGATCCGGCACCACCGCCCACACATCTGGATGCGTTTGCAAAATCAGCGGAGTCCGCTCCACCATCGCCGCGTCAGCGCTCTCTCCGCGTTCTGCCAATCCTTCCTGCACCAAACCCGTAGAGTCAGCCAGCAGCGCCACCCGTTTGCACGTTTCGCATTCTCCGCAAAAATCATCTTTCATTCGCTCGCACGTCGCCGCCTGCGCAAACATCCGCGCCAGCGTGTACTTGCCAACTCCGCTCGCCCCGGTAAACAGCAGCGCATGCGGCACTCGTTCCGCACGCAACGCCCCGCGCAACGCATTCACAATGCGCTCATTGCCGACAAAATCGCTAAAGCCCATAACTACCCCTTCTCCCCATGCGCCAGGGGTCCAATCACCGCTTCCACCGCCGTCAATATTTCCGCCGCAATCTCTTGCGGCGCCCTCATCGCCTGCTCCTGAAAATCAAAACACTCCACGCGTATCCAGTTCTCCCGCTTCGCCAGCTCATCGTACATTTCCGCCGCATCTTCCAAGTGCCGCAAATTTTCTTCCAGCAAATCGTGTGTTGCTGTCGTATATCCTCGCGTGCTCTTCCGCCCCACCAGCTTTTGCGCCTCCAGCGGAGGCACCCGCAAATAAATCACCGCGCTTTCCCGCGGCAGCCGATAAATTCCATACTCCAGATGCTCAATCCATTTCACAAACTCCACGCGCGCTGGCGCGGCAACTCGCGCGGCCTGATGCGCCAGGTTCGATCCAACATAGCGATCCGCTAGCACAATTTTCCCCGCCGCCAGCGCCTCCACGATCTGCTCCTTGGCCTCGAATCGGTCTCCTGCATACAGCAGCGCGGTGAGTTGCGGATCCGCTTCCTCTAGCGGGCCAAATCCGCCGTCCAGGAATTTCCCCACCATCGCGCCAAACCAGGAATCGTAAATCGGAAATCCTGTTACAAAAGTCTCATACCCGCGCGCCGTGAGCGCACTCTCCAGCAACTCCACCTGCGTGCGCTTCCCGCTCCCGTCAATCCCCTCAATCGCAATCAGTTTTCCGCTCGTTGTGGTCATCAAAGCTGTCGGAGAAATCGTTGAAACGTAGAAAAACTTCGGCGCGCCCGCATTATCAGCCAGTGTAACCGCGCTAGCGCCGCCCCGCAAATCACGTGCTACGATTTAAAAAGGGGTGACCATCAAGTTTGGGTAGGGTGCCCCAGGTTCGCTGTTGAGGTATGAACCTGGGTCTTTCTTTTCGCTCTTCCTCTTGCGGCCATAAGTCACAGAAGAGTTCCCCGGTTTCGCAATTGATCCTCAACCATGCCGCCAACTATCCGCGAAAATATTTTGCGCATTCAAGACCGCATCGCCAAAGCGCAACAAAAATCCCCGCATCCCGCAGAAGTCACTTTAATCGCCGTCTCAAAAACCCATTCCCCCGAATCCATCAGTGAAGCCTATGAAGCCGGCCTCCGCCACTTCGGCGAAAATCGCGTCCAGGAATGGGAAGGGAAGCGCCCGCAACTCGAAGACCTGCCGGCCACCTGGCATCTCATCGGCCACCTGCAAAGCAACAAATCCGCGCGCGCCGCCAAAGCTTTTCATTCCATCGACTCCGTGGACGATTTCGCGCTCGCTCAGCGCCTCGACCACGCCCGATCAGAATTAAATCTCAAAGACAAACTCCGCGTCCTCATCGAAGTCCGCGTCGAAAATGAGGCCACCAAAACCGGCGCCGAACTACACACCGTCCCGCAATTACTCCAAAAAATCACCCAACTAAAAAACCTCCAAGTCGCCGGCCTGATGTGCATCCCGCCTTTCCTGGAAGCCCCAGAAAAAGTCCGCCCCTATTTCCAACGCCTGCGCAATCTGCGTGACAATCTCGCCGCCACATCCGGCCTCCGGCTCCCCGTCCTCTCCATGGGCATGTCCCACGATTTCGAAGTCGCCATCCAGGAAGGCGCCACCGAAGTCCGCATCGGCACCGCCATCTTCGGCACCCGCCCAAACCCGTAGCAGCGCAGCATAATCGTTGCAGAGCATCTGTCTTCGATGGTCCACAAAATTTAATTCACGCCACGAACTGGGGTGCTGGGTGCCCCAGGTTCGCAGTTGAGGTTGAACCTGGGTCTTGGGTTTCCCCCGGGTTTTTTCTCGGTGAGTCGCGGCTCCGAATAATCAAAACCGTGCCTCAATTAACCTTCACCGCAGTCCTATCCAAGAAAACAAACTGCTCTCGCTGCCTGTCTGCCATCGCCCGCGAAGCCGCCCCCAAATGCATCACCTGATAACCACTCTTCCGGATATATATCGGCCAAGCTCCCAGCCCCGCGCCATTTGGATTCCCCGTCTTCGCAAAATTTGTCCAATACGAACCCATCTGCTCCGATAATTTATAATCCTCGGGCCGCCAAGAAATCTTCTTCCAATCCAGCGTCCCAAAAACATATTCAATTTCCGCGGAGTGATATGCCATTCCCGCTTCAGCCTCATGTCCCTCCGAAGCCGGCGGCACCTGATCAAACTCATAACGACAAACAGGCGCCTCTCCGGTTTGCAGCTGCATTTCGAGCCATTTCCACGTCCCAAGAGCGGTGAAGTTTGCCGTAGTCAACAATGCCGCTGACCGTTTCACTTCCTCATCCGGCCCGCCCGGAAATAGTCTCAACGCCTGCGGAGCTGCTTCCCCAAAAAGCTGTCGAATTTTTGCCGAGTAATTCTCTTTGCTCACTTGCTCCGTCCCAAAAAACTGCTGGTAACTCCCTTCATCGCGATTCCATCCCGCCAGCAATGGCACATGTGCCTGCTTACCCTCGGCATAAATATCGTAGGGACGCGCGGGTATGAAATATCCGTCAATATTGGGCTCGAAGCGATCGTTGTCATTCCCGCTTCTTGACGCCTCCAAAAGTTTTTCTGCGCTCACCCCGCGTAATTGTCCGAGCGATTTCAGCCCCAGCGATTCCGCAAGCACCACGTCGCGCCGTTCGCTCTCCGCCAACGGCTTCGCTCTTAATGTTTTCCCAAAAAATGCGCCACTCTCCCCGATCGCCCGGTGAATCAATCCTTTCGACAACGGCGACGCCATCAGCGCGCTCACTGCAAATGACCCCGCCGACTCGCCAAAAATCGTCACGTTGTTCGGGTCACCCCCAAACGCCGCAATATTCTCGTGTACCCATTTCAGCGCCGCAGCCTGATCCATCAACCCATAATTTCCCGAAGCATGGTGCGCCGACTCCGCCGTCAATCCGGGATGCGAAAAAAATCCAAAAATCCCCAGCCGGTAATTCATGCTCACGATCACCACGCCTTTGTGCGCCAGGTGCTCGCCATCCTGTCTCGGCTCCGAAGTCGCACCCGCCTGAAAGCCTCCGCCGTAAATCCACACCATCACCGGCAGCTTTGTCTTCGCCGAAGTCCCCGGCGTCCACACATTCAGATACAAACAATCCTCGCTAGGCCCCGCATCGCGAAACACCATGTCCTCATAAATCCGCGCCTGCATGCACCGCGCGCCAAACTCTGTTGCTTTCCTCACGCCCTTCCAGGCGCTCACTGGCTGCGGGTCTTTCCAGCGCAACTCCCCGACCGGCGGAGCCGCAAACGGTATGCTCTTAAAAATCACCACCTTTCCATCCGCGCTTTTACTTCCCGCCACCAGTCCCGCTTCCGTGCGCACCTGCACCTGCGCGCCAAGCGAACCAACGCCGAACAACACCGCCGCAGCCGCTGCGATACCTTGTTTCGCCAGCATATTCATCATTGTTGTCCCCGTGGGCCCCACTGTCATTTCTGTCTGTAGCGCCCTCGCATTTGTAAATTGCGAATGCTGCCGCCCTAATCAAATCCAAATCTCACCGAGAACCGTATATCACGGTGGGCCGTCTAACCCGAAGAATTTACATCTGCGAACTTGACGGGCTGGTTGCCATACCAGAAAATTTGGTGGTTTGGCGTTCACAATATGCGCGAAACAAAGCAATTGCACGCAGCATCCAAAAAACTGCCATTCTCCCATTGTGCCCCTCTCCCCGCCTATCCCCCACTCATTCAAGAATCAAATCGGCCACATCAAATTTTCAGTGGCAACATAGCCTCTATCGGGGTAACGTATCCCACAGTTTGGCAGGTACCTCGGCGCCTCTCCGGCCACGCGCCGCTCAAAGTAGCACACAAATTTCAGCCGGAGTCCGCTCGCTCGCTCGCTGCGCTCGGCTCACGATCTTCATGGCAGCTGTTCTGCCTGAGGGATGCAGTTAAATCTCAAATCGATGGGGGTTGTTCAGCATATGACTAAGTCCAATAAGTTTCTCATCACTGGCGCGGCTGTCGCGGGCTTGCTCGCAGGCACCAGCGCAAGCATCAAGGCGTCCAATCTGTTGCCTGGCGTCAAGTCTGCTATGACCGCCCAGGACGACAACGCCGACAAGAAGGCCGACAAGAAAGTAAAAGAAAAGCATGCTTGTAAGGGCCAAAACTCCTGCAAGGGTAAGGGCGGCTGCAAGTCCAGCGACAACGGCTGCAAGGGCAAGAACTCCTGCAAGGGCAAGGGCGGCTGCGCCACCGACGGCTCCAAGATGCCTGAGTAGTTTTCCGTCTCTCTTTCCGTGTGATAGAGGGCCGGCCCACATGACCGGCCCTTTATCCGCTTTTTCGTATCGCCTATCTAATTCCGCCTTCGTGAATCTGATTTATCCTGGAGTTTCCCATGGGCACCAACCGTTTCAACAATTTTACCGAGTACGGCATCGGCATCGGCCTGCGCCAGCCGCACTACGACCACATCTTGTCCCGCAAGCCCGTCGTCGACTGGTTTGAGATCATCTCAGAAAATTTCATGATCGATGGCGGTCGCCCCCTGCAAATCCTCGATCAGATCCTCGAACAATACAAAGTCGTACAGCATGGCGTCTCCATGTACTTCGGGTCCGCGGAAAAACCCAATCGCGAGCATCTCCGCCGTTTGAAAGAACTGGTCAAGCGCACCAAAACTCCGTGGCTTTCCGATCATCTTTGCTGGGGCAGCGTCGACGGCCGCTACACCCACGACCTTCTCCCTATGCCGTACACTTTCGAAGCCGCCAAGCTCACCGCGCAGAAAGTCCGCGAAGTCAGCGATTATCTCGAAGTACCGATCGCGGTGGAAAACGTCAGCAGCTACGCCGAATATCACGTCTCCGAAATGACTGAGTGGGAATTCCTGAACGAAGTAGTCGAGCGTGCCGATTGCGGCATCCTGCTCGACGTAAATAATATTTACGTCTCATCGCAAAATCACGGCTTCGATCCCGTCACTTACGTAAACAGCGTCCCCGCCGAGCGCGTCGCGCAAATCCACATCGCCGGCCACTCCAAATACCGCAAATATATTCTCGACACTCACGATCATCCGGTCATCGATCCGGTCTGGAAATTGTACGAGCGTGCTATTCAACGCGCCGGCCACACCGCCACGTTGCTCGAATGGGACGACAGCATCCCCAGCTTCAAAGAAGTCCACAACGAAGCCCTCAAGGCCAATCGCTTCCTCGCCGCCACCGCGCTGGCCACTGCCGTATGAAGCTGCTCGAACTCCAGCGCACCATGGCCCGCGCGGTCATGCAGCCGCTCACCTTCACCGAGCGCATGCAGCGCACCGCTCCCGACGGCCAACCCATGCGCGCTTATGCCGCGCGTTTTATCAAGCCCAACGATCGGCTCACATCTTTCGAGCGCCTCGAAATTTACAATCGCCAATACTGGTTTCGCGTGCTTTCCAGCATGGTCGAAGATTTTCCCGGCCTGCGTGCCGTTCTTGGTGCCGTGCGCTTCGAAGCCATGTCCAAGGCTTACATCACCGATTGCCCTTCGCGTAGCTTCACGCTTCGCGATCTCGGCTCGCAATTGGAATCCTGGTTGCATCAGCACCCGCGCTGGGCAGGGAAGAAGCAAGCTTTGGTCCTCGACATCGTTAAACTTGAATGGGCCGAAATCGAAGCCTTCGACGGTAAAGCCGAACAGCCTCTGCGTCCTGAAGATTTGATCGCCAACGCCGGCGCCAATCTCCGTCTTCGTCTTCAGCCGTACATCCAATTATTAAGTCTTCGCTACCCCGTCGACGATCTTCTGCTCGAAATAAAAAACTCGAGCGAAGAAAACGAAGTCGCCAGCAACGCCTTCCAGGAACGCCGCAAACGCAAGCGTGTGCAAACCGTGGCAAAACTAAAACCCGCCGCTATCGCCCTGGCCGTCCATCGCATCGACAACAGCGTCTATTTTCGCCGCCTGGAGCCCGAAGAATTCGCGCTCTTGAATGAATTAAAGCAGGGAAGAACGCTCCAGAAAGCTGTCGCTCACGCCTTTATCGAAACTAAAATCCCTCTGCGAGAGCTGCCCGCTCTCGTTCAACGCTGGTTCCACAATTGGGCCGCCCTCGGCTGGTTTTGCCAACCCGACCAGAAAACTGAAACTTCTCCTCGGTCTACGAATCCTATGAATCGAAAGCCAACTGGCGCAGGGCGAAAACGAAAAATTATTTAGCCCCAACTGAAAAGAGCGCCCCAATCAAGCCATGAACGACCTCCTTCTTCGCCTCAAAAAACTTTACAACTTATTTTTCTACTACGTCGCCTTCGGTCAATCGCCCTTTCTTCTTTGCGTCCGTTTCTATTGGGGCTATCAACTCATCCAAAGCGGCTGGGGCAAGCTCCATCACCTCGACAAGGTCACCGAGTTCTTCACCAGCCTGAATCTACCCATGCCCGCGCAAACTGCGGTAGCCATTTCCTGTCTCGAATTCTTCGGCGGCATTTTTCTTGCCATCGGCCTGCTCTCCCGCTTGACCTCGCTCGCGCTTACCATCAACCTGATCGTCGCCTACATCACCGCCGATCGCGAAGCCCTCTTCTCCATTTTCTCCGACCCCGATAAATTTTATGCCGCCGCCCCATACACCTTTCTAGTCGCATCCGTCATCGTATTACTGTTCGGCCCAGGGAAATTTGCAGTAGACACCTTGCTGAACCGTTGGTTTCCCGCCTTGCCCGGAGAAAAAAAACCTCCTCTGGCCTGGTGACCGAACCTCCGCCGGAAAAATCTTCTTGGGGTCCGCATGCCGCAAGCCACGCTGTCGCATTTCCAAATCTTCGTTGTACTCTTAGCTCTGCTCGCAACATCGTGCTCCCTTGGTGCTCGTGCGCCTCAAATGACTTCTACTCTTATCGTCGGCAATTCGCACATTGACATCACCGTTGACGATGGCAAACTCAACGCCCCTCAAGCTGACCTCATCGCCTGGATTCAAGTTGCCGCGGAATCCGTGGCCGGTTATTACGGCCGTTTTCCTGTGCCGCATCTAACGCTGCGCATCATGCCGTTTTCCGGCCACGGTGTTCGCCATGGCATGACTTTCGGCATGCGCGGCGGCTTTATAAAAATTGGTCTTGGCAGCGAAACCACTCGCGCCGAATTAATGAATGACTGGATGTTGACTCACGAAATGATCCACCTGGCATTTCCTTCCGTCGCCGATGAGCATCACTGGATCGAGGAAGGAATTTCCACTTACGTCGAGCCCATCGCGCGCATTCGCGCCAGCCACATGCAGGAAGAACAAATGTGGGCCGATCTGATTCGCGACATGCCCAAAGGGCAACCGCAAGCGGGAGACCAAGGCCTCGACCACACGCACACCTGGGGACGCACTTACTGGGGAGGCGCGTTATTTTGTTTTGACGCCGACGTTGTAATCCGCCGCCAAACCCAAAACAAAAAAGGCTTGCAGGACGCCTTGCGCGGCATCCTAGACGCCGGCGGCAACATCACCGAAGATTGGGAACTCACAAAAGCTCTAAAACTAGGAGACCAGGCGACAGGTACCACAGTCCTCACCGATCTCTACAATCAAATGAAAGACAAACCCGTAGCCGTAGACCTGCAAGAAAAATGGAAGCAATTAGGAATTGAGTGGGACGGCTCCGCCGTTCATTTGCGCGATGACGCTCCCGAAGCCGCCATCCGCCGCGCCATCACCGGAACCGCTTCGTATGCCAGCCCGGCCGCCGACGCCAGCATTCAATCTGCAGCCAAAGCCATCGCCGTCATGGCCGGCCGCAAATCCTCATAATCTCGTTGCCTAGAAATTTTCACGAACGAAAATCACACGAAGGGTGCCCCAGGTTCGCTGTTGAGTTATGAACCTGGGTCTTTCCTTTTCGCGCCTAGAACTGCATGACGTCAACTACCTTCACCAATCAAAATCGCGAACTGGATAATTACCTACCGTTCCTCTGGAATCACCGGCAGCACCAACGTATTCACCGTGGCGGGATCATCCCGTAACTTAATATAAAGCAGCGTCCCATTCGGCCGCGGCACGCTCAGTGTCGACTCCATAAATCCCGCTGGAACCGGACTCGTATGCGTAAATTGTGGATCTGACGCCACCGAATCAATCAAAAACAAATTCGTCCCGCTCAACTTGCACTGTTTGTCCGGGCTATCCGGGCACCGAATTTCCTTGAGCGTAGGCAATCGCACCAAATTTGCCAGCGGCTGCCAATCACCCTTCGTACCCTCAGCATCCACAGGGCGAAACCGCAGCGGACCAAACGCCGAGGCTCCAAAACTTTTCAACGGGTCGAGCGTCGCGAGCACATTTTCCGAATCCTGCATCACCAGATTCCCATCGGCCACGCTCAGCGAAACGTGAAACGCTTCATCCGCAGTGGCCACCTCAATCTTTTCCGCGTGTGAAAACTTTTCGGGAATCACCGCTTTCAAAAAGAAAGCTAACCGGGCATCCTGCGGCAACTCATCCGCGCTCCCGAAACGCAGCGCCGTCGGCGTGGGCCCGGGTTGCACATTTTTACTTAGCAGCGTCACCTTCGGTCGTGCCGCTTCCACTGTCGTCTGCAAGTCCAGCACCCTCGCATCTTTCAACGCCACATGCGCCACCACTTTTTCCTCCGGCAGCAACGCATTTGCCGGCGGCGCAGTCGCCGCAGCCAGCCGTAACTCATCCTTCTCGTTGGCACGCGACAATTTCGCAGGCGAAAACTTCACGCCCTTCAACTCCACACTATCCACCTCGTCCAACCGCGTGCCTCGCAAAATGCCCTGCTGATCCCCGGAATTAATCGTGAAGCGCTCCAAATGCGCTGCCTCCGAATAAGTGTGCAGCGGCACCTCGTCGCTTTTTGCCAAACCAAATTGCTTCACGGACATCGTCACCGCGCCCGGCGTTTCGTCTTTCAATCCCACGCCGACTTCCAGCGTATCGGGGCGCAAAACTTTGAAACTTGTTTTCAATTCAACTCCCTTTTCGTTTTTAAAACTGACTTTCTCCACACACACCGCGCATCCCGACTGCACATGCAGCACATCATCGCGTCCCACAACCAGTGCGCTCTGTTCCGCAGCCGCAATGTTCCACTTGGCAGTGCGAGCAGTCTTCAAATCAAATCGCGGCCCTTCGTAAGTTTCAAATCCCCACCACCCACGCAGGGTTCCGGTAAATTCCGGCTCCAACGCCCGCCCTTCGAGTTCCTTCGCATCAACCAAAAATCCGCCATTTACCGCATCTGCAAAGGCTGGCAACCGCACTTCCGCGCCAGTTTTATCCTTAAACTCCAATACGAAGTGATGTCCAATGTCCGTCGAAAAAACCAGCGGCGCCCCTTCCACTGCCAATACCAGCGAAGGTTTCTGCAGACACAAAACTTCGCCTGCATGCACCGGCCGCAGCGGCGGCAATTGCACCGCCTCTACCGCAGGCAAGCCCACCACCAGCACCGATTTCGGTTTGCGAAATGACGGCGGATTATTCAGCCGCAAATTCAATTGCTCCAGTTTCGGCAGCGCTAGCGACGGAAGATATTGAAAATCGGGAGTGCGAAAACTTTCCATGAGCCTTGCCAGGTCCACAATCGCTCCAACGTACGGGCTGTAAGTTCCTCCACCCGCCAAAGATGTAGTGCTCACTGCGCCGATTAAATCGGTGGACGGCCCGGAAGTCAGCGCTGCCACCATGGATTGGCTATGTCCGTCATCCAAAACTTTCTGATCGCTGTTTTGCATCAGGCATGACGGTTGCTGCTCAAGCGGCTTATCGAAGCATTGCATTTCCAACTTGATGTTCAGCGTGCGCGCCAGAAGCACCGAGCGATCATGCAATTCTTTTGCGTTCATTCCCTCGCTGTCGCGTACTTCCGTCATATACCGATCCAGCCGTGAACGATCCAAGCTCGCTTGATTCAAGTCCTGCGACGCACGGACGAAAAGCCCCGGCTTACCTCGCACGGTCGCTCGCAACGATCCATAATCGCCCCCAGTTTCTGGCGCGAGAAACAAAAGCGCCTGTTGTGCACCCTGCGGCACCGTCACAAAAAATCCTTCTTCGCGAACTTGTTTATTCCATGCCTCCGCTTTCGTAAACCAATTCTCCGGCGGTGGATTAGTAGCGCCACGCAAAAAAGCCACGACTACAAGGAAATGCACGGACTGCGAATCAGGAAAATCAGGATGAATCCACAACCGGTCGCCCGCCTGTAAATTCGGCACATTCGCGATGGGTAGCGTCTTTCCTGCGCGCATCACCTTCATCTCTACGCGCGGTCCGGACAAATCAAACGCTGGCGGCGCGTCTGCCCGCACGCTGCGCGACCCGAAAAATGTCATCCCCGCCGCTGCGACCAGCGCCATCGTCAATGCGCTGCCCACAGCCCGCCGCCTGCTTCGTTTCTCGATGCCATGCCGCATCATCTTTCCAATCTTCATTAACATTAAGCTCCCGCAATAGAGTAAATGGGCGATGCCTTAACTTTAGTCGACGCCCGAATCTCTGTGCGCTTTAGTTTTCGATTTTGCCACCGGGCTGGACGCGCGGCGTACAAAGCTGTGTTTATTGTGATGCACTCAACCGTAAAGGAGGCGCTTCTTAATCCTCGTTGGCTTTCCTAAACAACAACAGCCTTTCCTGTTCACTCAAAGCTCGAACTTCGCCCTTCGGGAGATCCCCCAACTTCAACGTCCCGATCGCCACCCGAATCAATCTCAAGACTTCTATACCTATTGTCTCAAACATCTGGCGAATATGCCTATTCCGTCCTTCATCCAACACAATCTCGAGCCAACAATTACGCTCACCCGAACGTATCACGCTGGCGCGCTTCACTCGCAAAAACTCGCCGTCCTTCACTGTAAATCCTTGTTGCAGCTTTGCCATCATCTCGGGCGCCGCTTGCCCGGCGATTTGCACATGGTAAACCTTGTCGACGTGCGTATCCGGCGCGGTAATCTTCGCCGCCCACTCTGAATCATTGGTGATCAACAAGAGGCCTTCGCTTGCCTTGTCGAGTCTCCCTACTGGGGCTACCCAATTTAAAGAACCATCGTTGTATTTTTCTAGAAAAGAATAAATCGTTTCACGCCCGCGCTCATCGCTAGCGGTGGTCACTACGCCTCGCGGCTTGTTCAACATTAAATAAATGTTCTCCGCCTTCTTAATTTCGTGGCCATCAATCTCAATGCGGTCTTTGCCCAGATGTACTGGCGCTTCGACATTGCGGCGTAGCGCTCCGTTAACGCGCACGCGCCCGGCGCGAACGGCCTCCTCTGCGCGACTCCGCGAGCAGTAGCCCATCTTTGAAATCGCTCGCGCCAATCCAACCTTGCGCTGTGGGCGGAGCGGCTCGCTGGAATTCACAGCGATATGTTTTGGAGTTCCAGAATTTGCGTTCCCGATCCGTGATTTGTCCTGGCGCGGATTGTGGTTTCGTTTCATTGCGAAAAATATTAAAAAAGGATGAGCGAAATCGGCCGAGTGGCACTCAGTTATTTTTCTTTTCGGCTGGCGCTACAGACACTTCGTGCTTAACTTCGCCATATCGAGCCGCTAACCAGGAGCGCGCCTCTTCAGGATGATAATTAAATGGGCCCATGCCCCCACGATATGCGATTCGTCCCTGTTCAATAATGTAAATGCGCTCTGGCCACGCCGCATATGCATCGTTCGCGGCATTACTCATATCGTCGATTCCAAATTGCGTTGGATAGTTGAAGCGCTTAACAAAATCATTGGCAATCGCTACGCGCTGCTCTAGCGTTTTTGGCTGCGCGTAACAAACATCTTCCTTCACGTTCGATTTCATCTGCCATTCGTCGGTAGGATGAGCCTCGCGAACATACACGGTCAGAAAGTCCGCGTGATCTTTATAGTCTTTGTAAATTTGGACGACGTCGCCAACCTGGCGGCGGAATGGCGGTCAGGTGTAGCTGCCGAAGACAATGACTAGTGGCTTCGCACCGGCGCGTTCTCGAATATGAAAGCGGCTGCTGCCGTCGAGCGCCAGCAGGGAAGCGTCAGGCGCATTGTCGCCCACGCGCAGAGTGCCGCGATGCATGTGCGGCAGCGCGTAACGCACCATGCCATAAGCGCCACGGATGCCGCCGGCCATCACCGAAAGCCCGATTAACACCCCTAGAGTCAGGAGTACAACAACAGCGCCAATCCACTTCAACAATGTTCTTCCTCCAACTTCACTTATCACTGAATTTCGGCAGAGGAAATTTAATCGGCCCACGTCCATCATCATCCAGTAATTTCTCGCGGACTTTCTTATATCGCGCCAGCGCTTTCTCAATTACCGTAATCGCGGCGTATGCCGGACGGATATCTTCCACCTGCACGGTCTTGCCTTCCAGTTGTTTGTAGTCCGAAAAAAATCTTTTCAGTACCAGCAAGCGGTGTGGAGGCAAATCTCGCGCTTCGACGTAACTGTTGAACTCCGGGTCGCCAGTGGCGACCGCGATTACCTTGTCGTCGCTTGCGCCGGAATCCACCATGGTCATCAATCCAATGGCGCGCGCTTGAATTAATGCCAGCGGCTGCACCGCTTCCTGACAGAGCACCAATACATCCAGCGGATCGTCATCTTCCGCGTAAGTCTGTGGAATGAAACCGTAGTTGGCGGGGTAATACACCGCCGAATGGATGATGCGGTCGACGCGCAGCATGCCGCTGGTTTTATCCAGCTCGTACTTCACATTGGAGCCCAGCGGGATTTCGATCACCGCTTGAAAATCTCGGGGGAGATCGTCACCCGGCGAAACGTCGTGCCATGCATGCAACATACAATCCTCTTTCCTTTTTCCTGACAAACTCATTCTTTCTAATAACTACTAACTTCAAGACTCGGGTTCATAACTCAACTGCGAACCCGGGGCACCCTGCGTCTTTCTGCAAAGGTAGTAAACGACATGTCGTCGTTCCTTTAAGCGCGCGCTTTGTCGATCATCTCTTCCCAGATGCCTTTGCTCTTCAGAATTAATTCTACTACTTCGCGGGCGGCGCCTTTGCCGCCGATGGCGCGCGTTACGTGATGGGCTACGCGCTTTACTTCCGGAGCTGCGTCGCCTACCGCAACTGCCAACCCGACTCGGCGCATGATGGTAATATCGGGCAAATCGTCGCCGAGGTAGGCGACCATCGCTTCGCTGGCGCCGGTTTTCTTGAGGATTTCTTCATAGGCTGCAATCTTTTGCGCCTGGTGTTCATACACAAATTCGATTTTCAGCTCTTGCGCACGGCGCTGCAATGCCGCGCTTCCGCGCCCAGTAATCACGCCGGTACGAATTCCTGCTGTATGCGCCAGACTTAGCCCCTGTCCATCATGCGCGTCAAACGTTTTGATTTCTTGCGCTGAGCCATCCGGCAGCGAGAGCAGCGTTACACCGCCATTGGTGATGGTCCCGTCCACGTCCATCAAAAACACCGTAATCTGCTTCGCGCGCTTTGCTACTTGTGATGTTATCCCCGCGCCAATTTTTTTTGCTGCTTTTACCAATTAAAATGTCCTCCGATCTGCTCGCTGAAAATGTCTACATCAATTCCAAAGTCCACAAATCATGCAAATGCACCACGCCAAGAACGGCTTTTACTTCATCCACCACGACAATCGAGGTAATCTTGCGCTTCTCCATCAAATTCAGGGCCGCGCTGGCCAACACATGCGGGCCAATGGTTTGCGCTCCACGGGTCATGCAGTCTCCAGCACGCATTTCCAGCGTGGCGCCGCGATGCTTTTCCATCAAGCGCCGCAAATCGCCATCGGTCAAAATGCCAGCTAATGTTCCATCCGGTTCCGTTACGGTGGTCATGCCCAGGCCCTTCTTGCTCATTTCATGAAACACGTCGGGCATCATGGTGTCAGGAGAAACACGCGGTAGCGCATCGCCCGCGTGCATCAGATGTTCCACGCGCAGCAGCTTCGACCCTAATCGGCCGGCGGGATGCAGCGCTGCAAAATCATCAGGCTGAAATCCGCGCCGCTCTAGCAGCGCGACCGCCAGCGCATCGCCTACGGCCATCGCGACGGTAGTGCTCGCAGTCGGCGCGAGATTCAGAGAGCAGGCTTCTTCTTTCACGCTGACGTCCAACACCACGTCGCTTGCTTGCGCGAGCGCTGAGTCAGTTTTTCCCGTCAAGGTGACCAGCGAAATTTCCAAACGCTTCAAGGCTTCGAGCAGCCGCACAATTTCTTCTGTCTCTCCGCTGTAGGAAACTGCCAGCAGCGCGTCGCCGCGTGCCAGCATGCCCAGATCTCCGTGCAGCGCTTCCGCGGGATGCAAAAAAAACGATGGCGTACCGGTGCTCGAGAACGTTGCAGAAATTTTTCGTCCGATCAAGCCAGATTTGCCCATGCCGCTCACTACCACGCGGCCTTTGCACGCAAACAACACATCCACAGCGCGCTCAAAGCTGGCATCCAGGCGCGCCAGCACGTCCTGAATTGCTTGCGCCTCGATCCGGAGCACGCGCCGCGCACAATCGAGGCTCATCGCGGGCTCCAACTGCGCACGAGCTCCGCGACCTGTTTCAAGCGCTTCAACAGGGAAGGCAGCTGTGCAAGCGGCAACGCGTTCGGGCCATCCGAGAGCGCGGCGCTTGGATTGTCGTGGGTCTCCAGAAAAATTCCGTCCACGCCCGCGGCCACTCCGGCGCGCGCCAATGTCTCGATGAATTCCGGTTGGCCGCCGCTGGCGTGGCCTTGCCCGCCGGGTAGCTGCACCGAATGAGTCACGTCATAGACCACGGGGTAGCCAAGTTTTTGCATCACGGGAAAGGCGCGCATATCGACGACTAAATTGTTGTAGCCGAATGATGCGCCACGTTCGGTCAAAATAATTTGTTCATTTCCGGCTGCCGCAATTTTCTCGACGACGTTGTTGATGTCCCAAGGCGAAAGGAATTGCGCTTTTTTTACGTTGATGACGCGCCCGGTTTTTGCGGCGGCGACCAGCAAATCAGTTTGACGAGATAAGAATGCGGGGATCTGAAGAATGTCGCACACTTCCGCAGCTGGGGCAGCTTGGGCGCTTTCATGAATATCGGTGAGCACTGGGACGGCGAAATCCCTTTTTATTTTTTTAAGAATGCGCAAGCCTTCCGCGAGTCCCGGGCCACGAAAAGATTTCAGCGACGAGCGATTGGCCTTGTCATAGGAGGCTTTGAAAATGTAAGGCATAACGCAATCGGCGGCGATGCGAGCGATCTTCTCGGCCATGCCGCAGGCGTGCGACTCACTTTCAATCACGCAGGGCCCGGCAATCAAAAATAGCGGATTGCCAGCACCCAAGCGCAGCGCGCCCAAGGCGATTTCATACGCCGGATGCGGGCTCATGCGCCCCACAGAATTTCAGTAATTCGCGTCATGCGGAACACTGAAGATAACACGAAGGCTGCGGCCGCTGTCAGTGCCGCGTCCGCCACATTCATCTGGCCCGGCGGCGGTGTTGCTCGCGCGAAGGCATATTTATGGATCGGTGGTCCAGCCCCATGGGGGTGGAGATCCGGTTATGGGCCAATTTACAGTTGTAGGCACTCTTACCTGGTAGCGCTTTTTTGCCTGGGGGCTGGTTTGCGGGTTGGTCGCGTTTCGGTTGTGGTGTTGCTTGGGCTCGCGCTTGGTGGGGGTTGGAGCGGCGGGTTCATGTTTGGTTTTGTTGAGATTTGTGGGGTTGGGATTGGCGGATTGGAGGCTATTGATTTGAGGACTTGCGCGGCGAATTCGGCGCGGGTGGCTGGCAGGGGGCGGCCTGGGCCGCAGTCGAGGTAGTCGCCGGTGGGTGCGGCGTTGGCTGGCGGTGTGGAATGAACGGGAGGTTGGGGCGTGGGTTGTGCGGAAGGCTGCGGGACGATTTTATTGGTAAGGGCTCGGCCCGGTGTGGCAGCAGGTGTAGGAGTGGGCTGCTGCGTAGGCGCAGGCTGCTGAGCAGGCATGGGTACCTGTGTTGGCGCGGATTTAGGTGTCCAGATGAGAGAGGTAAGAACTGTACTAGTGCTGAGAAAGATTGCTTGAATATTCGCGGAGACTAGGCGTTGGGGCCAGTTGCAGCGTTTATGAGTAGCGGCGAATAAGCTCTATATGAGCAGACTCAGAGGACGGCGCGAAAATGCAAGAGCATAGAAACACATACCTAGAATCATAAGCTGCACAACCCTCCTCTTCGCCTCTAAGATTTGTTCAACTGTCCGGTCAATCGTCAGTCAGCTGCCGGGTCTGAACTTTGGATGCGGTCGATGACCAAATCTAGGACGGGCGCATAGATATGGTCCCCCATGAAATCGAGAGACAGGCCAACCCCGGGCACATCACAAGTAATCCAGAGGCGTTGCGAATTCTTCGCAGTTGCGAAGGAGAGGCAATAACCATCTTGGGATTTTAATCTAATTTTATGTTCACCTAGAAATTGATAGCCCTGCTCGCCGGCATGTTCTACAAGAGATTTTTTCCGGGTTTGATAATTCGAAATGCCAGAGAGAGTGGATCGTAGCGTAGTAATCACTACTTGAGAGAGCCCTCGGTCGACAAAATAGAATCTATGCATTCGTAGTATGTAGAGATCGTCATCTTTCGTAAAAGATCGCCATCCGGTAGGAACGGGGACATCCCACTCGTGAAACTTCGCAGAATTGCCGTGAAATAAGTGCCAACCGAGCGCAACGACCTCGGGTAGAAAGGCGCATATCATCAGTGTAAGGAATATTGCAACCCAAGCGATCTGTGCGTTCTTGCCGTGCTTAGGAGATCTGTTCACGCAGACCCGAGAGCATAACTCTCAATATCGGTATGCCAACTTTACTAGCCACAAGATTGCTCATAAAACTTCTCTCCCGGCTTTCTGTCGTAGGAGCATCAATCTAGCAAGCCGTTCCATTTGTCTGACATTGCTCCTTTGTCCTTTTCAACTCTTCCTTTTGTTTGTCCCCACGTTTTTGCTCCATCTCTCTTTGCTGTCTCAGCATTTCCAGTTGCCTGTAGTCAACTGATCAAGCCTTCTCAATTGATGGTGATTTGGGATTGCAGAAGGATGTTGCGCGAGGAGTTGCCGAGCATAATTTGGTAGGTGCCTGGGACGACCTTCCAACTCTGGCTGAGGATGTCCCAGTAGGAGAAGGAGCGTTTGTTCAGGGTTAGCTGAACGGGGAGAGTTTGGCCGGGTTGCAGCGTGATTTTTTGGAAGCCTTGTAGGGATTTGGGAGGCTCGGGTACGGCGGTAGAAGGAATGCCCAGGTAGAGTTGGACGACTTCGGCGCCACTCACTGAGCCGGTGTTAGTGACGCTGAGAGTGATTGTGACGGTTTGGGTCGGGTTGTTGGTGAAAGAGAAGGTGGCGGGAGTGACTGCCAAATTCTGGAAAGAGAAGTTGGTGTAGGAGAGGCCGAAACCGAAAGGAAACAGCGGAGTAATGTTGGCTTGATCGTAATGGCGGTAGCCTACGAAGATGCCTTCGGAATACGTGGCGGTGGGCACGCCATTCACAAGGACTCCGGGATATTGCGCCGGTGTATTGGCGGGAAGATCAGATAGCTGCAGCGGGAAAGTGAGTGGGAGTTTCCCGGAGGGATTGACATCTCCAAAGAGTACGGCGGCGACGGCGTTGCCGTCTTCTTCGCCGGGATACCAGGCTTGCAGAATCGCGGGGACACTGTTGGCCCAGGGCATGAGAATGGCGGTGCCACTCTTCATCACGACGATGGTGTTGGGATTGGCGGCTACGATCGATTCCACTAGGGAGTCCTGGGTGCCGCTTAATGAGATGGAGTCGTCGGCGCCTTCGGTCTCGCTGTCGCCTACCATCACGATGGCGACGTCGGCGGCTTGCGCAGTAGAAACGGCGGAGGAGATAACGCTGCCGTCGTTGTAACAGACGGTTACGGTGGGACCGACGCGGTTTTGGATACCGGTTACTGGTGCAACGGCATAGATGGGTGACACTTGCGAACTGCCGCCACCGCCGGTCATGGCCGCGCCCGCATAAGGACCAATAACGGCGATGTGGTGCAGGGTAGTGGCATTGAGAGGCAGGATTTTGGCGGCATTGAGAGGCAAGACTCCGGGATTGTTTTTCAGCAGCACCATTCCTGCTTCGGCGATCTGCCGCGAGATCAGACCATCCTGCTGGCTGGGGATGGCGGTGATAACCGGGGGAGTATTGAAAACACCCAAATTCATCATGGTGGAAAAGCGACGAATCAATTTATCGTTGATGACGGCTTGAGATACCTGGCCAGCGGTCACTGCGGATTCCAATAAGGTATCGAAGTAGATTCCGGTAGGCATTTCCAAATCGAGGCCAGCGTTTGCGGAGGCCGCGGTGGAGTGAGTGGCGCCGAAATCTGAAGTGACGAAACCGGTGAAGCCCCATTCTTGTTTAAGGATGCGATTGAGCAAAGTGTTGTTTTCGCACAAGTAGGAGCCGTTGACCTGGTTGTACGCGCACATGACGGCGCCAACGCCGGCTTTCACGGTGGCCTCGAAGGCGGGGAGATAGATTTCGCGTAAAGTGCGCTCGTCAATAATTTCGTTGACGGTGTCGCGGTTGGTTTCCTGATTATTGGCGGCGAAATGTTTGGATTCGGTGATGATTCCCTGGGACTGCGCGCCTGTCAAATTAGCTACGGCCATCTGGGCAACGAGGTAGGGATCCTCACCGTAGGCTTCGAAAGTGCGGCCATTCTGGGGAACTCGGGCGATGTTGATGTCGAGGCCTTCGAGGAGACCGTTGGCCCAAGCCCGGGACTCTGCTCCAACGACCTTTCCGTATTGATTGGCGAGAGTAACGTCCCAGGTGGCGGCGAGGGCGATCGGTGCGGGCAAGGCAGTGGCAGGGCCTTCGTGTCCTGGGCCACCTTTGGTAGCGCCGGCAGGTCCATTGGTGACGTTGAGTAGCGGGATGCCGAGAGTGGAAATGCCGGGGACGACGCGATAATGAGTGGCGTCCTGAATGCCGTGTAACTCCATAATGTCGTCGCTCAGGGTCATCTGGTTAATGAGTTGCGCGACGGCGGCGCTAGGAGCGACAGTGATGGTGGCGATAGCGGAGTGAGTCAGAGCGCTGCTTGTTCCGGTGATGGTGATCGGGAAAGATGCTTTAGGAGTTGAGGCGCTGGTGGTGATGGTTAGTACAGAGTTTCCGGGGGCGGTCGTGGAAGTGGGAGCGAAATTAGCGGTCGCACCGGAGGGCAAGCCGGAGGCGCTCCATGCCACGGTTCCGGTGAAACCGTTCTGCGCGGTGAGGTTCACGGTATAGGAAGCGCTCGAACCAACTCCGACGGTTTCGATGGGCGGAGCGGCGGAGAAGGAAAAATCGGGCTTGGGCATGCCAGGGATGATTTCAATTCCATTGATGAGGGCGTTGTTGACGTGGGTGGTGAACTGGATTACGAGCTGGCCGTTGGAATTGACGGGTTCGGTAAATTGCTGAATGTTGGCGATGTTCTGGCCGCCGGCCGCGGCGAAGATGTCGAAGTTGGTGAGCACCGGAGAACCGTTGATGCTGACGTTGAAGACACGCAACCCGGGCGCTGTCCAGTAAGTCTCGCAGAAGTGCAGGCGGACGAGATAATTTGTCGTGGTTTTGAAACCGCCGATGGTGTAGGTGAAATTGCCGATGCGACCTGTCTGGTAGACCGCTGCGGGGGCGGGACTGTTCACCTTGGTGGTGTTGATGATGTTGGAGTGACTGATGGTGGTGCCTCCGACATAGTCCTGATCAGCGAGAAAGGACCCTACTGCGGCGCCGCCGGCGTCGATGGCGACAACTTGCGGGGTGACAACGACGGACTGCGTGGTGGCGCTAGCCTGGCTGGAGGGTGCGGAAGAGCCGCCGGAGCCAACGGCCTCGACCAAATAATAGTAGGTAGTGGAGGGCGTAAGGCCACTGTCCGAAAATGAGGTGGAAGTTACACCACTGGCGATCTGATTGTTACTCGCAGGCGTGAAGCCGGTGGTGGTGCTGCGGAAGATGTTGTAGGTGATTGCGGAGCAGGGCGAAGAACTTGCTGACCAACTCATACTAATCTGAGTGGTGGAAGTCGCGGACGCGGTGAGAGCGGCCGGAACGGTGGGGGCGTGGCAAACACTGGAAGACAGTATCTCGATGCCGTTCACCAGCGCGTTGTTGATGAGTGTTGTGAATTGGATGACGTATTGGCCGGAGGCGTTTGCGGGGGCTGAGAATTGTTGGATGATGGCGATGTTCTGGCCGCCGGCGGCAGAGAAAATGTCAAAATTGGTTAAGACCTGATTTCCATTGATGCTTACATTGAAAGTGCGCAGCCCTGCGGCGGTCCAGTAGGTTTCCGCAAAGTGCAGGCGCACGGTTGCGGACGATCCGGGAACGAATCCACCAAGAGTGTAGGTAAAATTGCCGATGCGGCCCGTCTGATAAACGGCTACGGGCGCGGGATTGAGAACTTTGCTGGTGTCGATGGCGTTGGAGTGACTGATGACGTTGCTGGAGGTAAAGCCCTGGTCAGCTTGAAATGGGGCCATTGCGGGGCCACCGGCATTGATCTGAAGCGTAGTGCCCTGAGCTGATATGGGAGAAGAGATCAGCAGGGAAAGCGCAGAGAAACTGAAGAAACAGACAGCCGCTACAAGTGTTCTCAAGAAAAGACCCTCGAGCAGCCAAGACGTCCGGTAGAACTCGTACGCGGAGTATATACATAGTTTTATGTATGAACAATAAGGTAATTTAAGAACTCAGCATGTTATAGAATTTTAATATTCACGATAGGTGCGGGCTCCTTTCTTAAGTCGGGGGCAGTCGTATTAAGGCGCAGTGACGAGTGAGCGAATATGATTCGACGTTGTGAGAAGCGCGACTCAGAGCGGATTTGGGAAATTATTAATGATGGGGCGCAAGCTTATAGAGGTGTGCTTCCTGCGGATCAGTGGACAGAGCCGTACATGTCACGGGAAGAGATGCAGGGGGAGATGGATGATGGCGTGGTGTTCTGGGGATTCGAAGATGGCGGGGAGTTAGTGGGCGTTATGGGGATTCAGAAGGTTCAGGATGTGACTCTGATTCGACACGCGTATGTGAGGAGTGAGTGGCAGAAGCGCGGGACTGGGGCGCGGTTGCTGGCTCAACTGCGGGGTTGACGGAGGACCCAATTCTGATTGGGACACGGGCGAATGCGGTGTGGGCGATCCGCTTTTATGAAAAGCATGGGTTCCGGATGGTGGGCATAGCGGAGAAGGACCGGCTACTCAAAAAGTATTGGAAGATATCAGAACGCCGAGAGAGACGTCTGTAGTGCTGGCAGATTCGAACTGGCAGGGAATGGAGGGTTGATCAAGGTTAGTGTTGCGGATTTATTTTTACGGACACTCGATAGCGCCGATAGTCCACATATTGATGCGCATTGCGAAACTCCACTGCCAAGGAATTTGCATGGGCGGGGTCAAATTCTCTAAATTTGAGGTCGACCTTTACCTCTTTAGGCAGCCATAAGGGAGTTGCAACGTCGAGAAGTTGCACTTTGCCGAGAGTCACTACGGTGGTCAACTGCTGCAACCCAATTTCGGGGCGGGGGGCAAGCAGGTCCATGCGCATGCGAATAATTTGGAAATTGGCCTTACCCACCCAAGCGACGCCCTGTATCAGCATAGGCACGCGGCTGCCGCCTCTTCCGGCCATAGTGACAAAAAGAGTGGCCTTCCCGGGCTGTTGAGTGAACGCTACGACATAGGAATCTTGCGGCCCTACCTTTTGGTCGCCAAGGTAGCGGAACTTCAACTCCGGTTGAAACGCGGTGGAGAAGTAATTGCAGCTCAAGGCGAATCCGAGGGTGGCAAAGTAGCCTTCGTTGAGGCCAGGATGGTCCATGCGATTGCCCTTGTCGTCCATGCGATATTCAATGATATCCGCGCGTGCGGCATTGAGGTGACGAAGGATCAAATAATTGTCTCGCACTCGCGCGCTGGCCATGACCATGCCTCTGCTGTCCAATCTCTCCTGAGTGATCCTTTCGTTGGCGATAACATCCACGATGTCGCGAAAAAAACTGTCGACGTTACGGGCGGTGTTCTGCAGGATGGCAGGTAATTGCTGCAAATCCTCCGTGGGGTGAATTTTTCCAAGCTCTGGAATGCGTTTGCGCAGCTTATCCAGGGGCTCTTCGAGGTACGGATGCGCATTGGCATAGTAATTCTGTACGCGGGAGTCTTCTTGCTGAATGGGGAGCACGATGGTGCCGTTTCGCAGGGATGAGCCGCCAGAACCCGTTATCGCTGCGGTGATTAAAATGATGCTGGGCAGAGTTATTCGCAATGGAAAAAAACGAGGTAGACGAGATTCGTAGGTCCAAGGGCTGGCGTGGAAGGTCATGACACTTGCCTGATAGTTGCCCGATAGGAGCGATTCTACAATTGGGACGCGTGAAACGGCCAGCTGCGGTACGCGCAGAATAGCTCAAAACTCATAAAGCGGATCTGAATCAACTGAGAAGCAGAGAGACAAATGCCCGTTGAAAGCTGCCCTTGCTGGAGACGGTCGGACAGGGATACTCTTGGCGCAAATTCTTTCCTGCAGGAGCTTTATGAAGCGGCATGTGCTGATTTACGGGTTAATCGGCGGGTTACTGGTAGCGCTGCTGAAGTGGACGGAGTACCGGTTTTTGGTGATTGAACATTCTGTTGAAATTTATGGGGGGCTGGTCGCGGCGACATTTGCGGTGCTGGGGATTTGGCTGGGGCTTAAGTTGACCGGAAGGCAGGGGAGGATCGTGGTGAAGGAGGTACCGGTCGAAGGCGGGAAGCCATTTATCGCGGACGAGGGAAAGCGAGAGGACCTGGGGATTACGCGGCGAGAGCTGGAGATCCTGGAGTTGATAGCGCAGGGAATGAGCAATCGGGAGATTGCTGGAAAACTTTTTGTGAGCGAGAACACGGTCAAGACACATTCCAGTCGAGTTTTTGACAAATTGGGGGCCAGGCGGCGAACGCAGGCGGTGCAGTTCGGCAAGGAGTTCGGTTTGCTGCCTTGAGTTGGTCCCAAACGAATGATTTTTCCTTGCGGCCGCGAAAATCACTCGAAAGGATGACGACGAGAGCCGGTTTGTTCCGGTATGGTGCTTGGGCATTCACCCTTTGCACTGCTGGAGACACAGATGAGAAAGACGATAATCACGTTTGGGCTGATTTCTGGCGTCGTTTCGTCGCTGATGATGGCGGCGACGGTGCCGTTCGCGGGCAAGATAAGCTTTGATAAGGGCTTGATCGTTGGATACACGGGGATTGTGCTGTCGTTTTTGCTGGTATTTTTTGGCATCCGGTCGTATCGGGACAATTACGGCAACGGGCAGATCACGTTTTCGAAAGCCTTTGCTGTGGGGATCTCCATTACGGTGATTTCGTGTATTTGCTATGTGGTGACTTGGGAGATTATCTATTTCAACTTCCTGCCTGATTTCATGGACAAATATGGCGCTCATATGGTCGAGAGGGCTAAAGCATCTGGCGCGAGTGCTGCAGCGGTCCAGGCGCAAGTTGAGCAAGCGAAGAGATATAAGGAGATATACGACAACCCACTGACCAATGCGGCGATGACGTTCATCGAGCCATTTCCGGTTGGGTTGGTGATTACCGTAATATCGGCGGCCGTGCTGAGGAGAAAGCCGGGCGCGCAACAAGCACAATCACCTTTGCCTGCGTCCAGTTGAGAGGAGACGGCCATGCCGTTTGTTGACGTTAGCAGCCTCAATGTTATCGAACGGTTGCCCGGCTGGTACGGGCGTTATTTCCACTCGGCGAGCATGACATTCGCGCATTATGATTTTAAGCGTGGCTCGTCTATTCACGAGCACTCTCACGCACCTGAAGAAGTCTACGAGGTGGTTGAGGGCGAGCTTGAGGTGACTATCGAGGGGGAGGCCGTGATTGTGCGGCCCGGGGTGGTGGCGATTGTGCCGAGCAATGCACGGCACTCGGTAAAGGCGCTCAGCGATGGCCGGGCTATCATCGTGGATTATCCGCTGAGGCGTGAAATTTCAGGGTAGCCGAGGTTTTGCAACCATTGGTCAAAACCATTGACCCAAGGGGAAGCGCAGGTCTTGCGACCTGCGCTTTTTGATTGTTCGCGACCGGATAGGCGTGTAACGGACGAGCGTATAGCCGTATATCAGTGTTAGTGGACTATGAGCAAAATCACGAACAGAGCGGCGATTAGGATGACGTGTGCCGTCCCGTGCATGTCGTAAAGAAGGCTGTTGATTTCGTCCATGTGTATCTCCTGAGAGCTGGTGTAAGACCTGTGAGCATTGTGGGGTGATGCGGGGAAAACTGAAATGGCTAGACCGTACGGGCGAGAAAAACTGAGGTCCCGGGAGGTGAGGAGTGGACCGGGTGTTTTGCATAAAAGGGGGACTTAGCCAGTGGTACTAAGGCGGAAAACGAGGGTGCTGGTACTGCGCCACAAGATTGCCGATTCCATTGTATTTTCTGCGGGTTAAAGAGGGCCGGCATCGCTGCTCAATCTGAGAGCCCCCCTGAGGGCCTATTGCTGATGGTACTTTTGTCACAAAGCGGCGCCAGCACTGCAGTTTCGGGGACTAATGTCAGGGATCAAACGCAAGATAAAACGAATCGGTGAGATAGCTAATCGGGGAGAGGCGCCCACCCTTTGCAAAAACGGCAAAGGGTAGGCCACCCGGCGCCCGCGCTTGGCATGGCTTAGTACATTCATCTGTCGGCCTGTTTGAAGTCGAAATAAGCCAGATTCATGTTGCCATTCGTCAATATGTGGATGGTGAGAACATTCTTCCCTTTGTTGAGGCGAACCTTGAAAAGTTGCGAGGTCAGATTCCAGTGGTGCCACTGACGCCAGGCCAGCGGGTCTGCGGGATCATTTGTCGAAGCGATCTGCAGAGGTCCGGTTGCATCCTTTCCATTCACATCGACCGATATTGTTCCGCCACGATTCGATGTGTACAAGAAATCAGCCGCATATGTTCCCTCATCTTTCACATCCACAGTGATGTTGAACCACTCTCCGGGTTCGGTCCAGCCAACATAGAGCAGGTCTGCAGGAGGAACAACCGTGTTGAAGGGGTTGTCGTCCATCGGATCTGGCTTGCGGTGAAACTTCGTGTAGGAAGTATCCACTCCCTCATGGATACGAAATTCGTTGAGGTAGGTCCCATCAGCCGGGTTCAATTCTCCGCTGCCGTGGTTCTGGGGATCGGTGTCGTGATACGCGACTCCTTCGCCGCCCAGGTCGTAGTAAGCACACAATACCCGTCCGGGTATTTTTTGTGGGCCGTCCTGATAGCGGGTGTCGTGATAAGGCAGGCCTTTATACTGGCTCAAGAATGATTCGGAAAACGCAATTGCCGGTAACATCGATACCGCTACCAAGCATAAGGAAAACGCTCTCCTGCTCATTCTGCCTCCCTGAGAACCGATAACCTCTCTGCAGTTGAGAAGTCCGCCAATCAGCGGCAGCGACGGCTCAAGTATGTTCCGCGCTTCAGACTTGGAAAAGTTCGATCCCGTGCGCTTTTCCGAGATTGCGTGAGTACTTCTTATCGGTCCCATTGTTCCAATGTTCGTGTACGCCAAGGCTGCGGCATCGGATGCCGTCGCGTTCGGGATCATAGACAGTCTTCGAAGGTGGGTCATTCGCCAGAGCAGATTCGCGCAGGTAGTTATCGGCATTCGCGATATCCGGAAGATCGGGCCATTCCGAAGTGAGAAAATCGAAGCCGACGGAATCGATCGCTACGCCGTCAAACGACATAAAAATGCTGTTCGGCCAAGCATCGTTGAAGGGCGCCATCTTCCACTTGCGATGAGGCGGACCATCCACGTTGTCGTTTCCATAGAGTCCGTCAACGATGAAAAGGATGGTTTTCTCTCCTAGGTCTTTATGACCCAAATAATCTGTAAACGCGGAGTAACTTGCCGAACCATCGTTGTTGTGATGGAAACCGTCGTGGGCGTTCTTGCGCCAGTCGGGGTTGATACTGGTAGCGCCGAAGAGATTCTTCGCGCAAAGGGTTACCCCTGAACTTACATGCGCTCGCAACACGGCAGCATCAATCAAGTAGGCGGCGTCAACCACCGTGGTATCGAGCCCAGTGGCGTTGTGGCTTTCAACCGAGAAAGGAATCGCGTTGGGTTTGAACTCGGCCTTTACTCGTCCATCGCCTCCCATATGGTCCACCAATGTGACCTTGGGAAATTCATGATGAATCTTGTCGTAGAGATTGCCCGGGATGAAGCGGCTGGAATCGAACACGGTGATCGATGATTCCAGCACTCGTCCCGGGCCGGTTAACTGTCGGACGAGCGAAAGGATCAAATGGGGCGAGGAGTTCAGGCGTTCAATCGTGCCATGATCCGTTGTGTTGTTCAGGTTCGCCTTGATCGCGATCTTCTCGCCGGCCGCGTATCCGGCGTTGCCGCGACCATGAGTACGATTGAAATATTGAAAGATGGAGTTCCATGCCTGGGCATCGGTTTTTTGATTTGTAAGACCGCATATGGAACGGGAAACCATGCGGTCAATCACAGACTGGTGGTTATTGGCATCGGTCCACCACGAACCTGTGCCATCCCAGGTCACCGCTGCCGGATCGTGCGCCCAAGTGACTCGGCCGGGAACGACGCCGCGAGGAACTCCTATTGGGGAAAGCGGTTCGAACAAGGAGGGCCGCAGGTAGGTGGCAGCTGCAAGAGTCAGGGCGAATTGCCGGCGGGTCATGTCCATCTTAAGTTGCTCCTCTCGCACAAAAGCTTATGGTTGCGTAGATCATTTTGCCTGAAAGCGCAGAAACTGCCGCAGCCTCTTCACAGAAAGCGCGGTCTGGCGTTGGAGACCGGAAGTTGCAGCGCGGCGACCTTGTACTGCCCGGTGAATTGTACATGACGACGCAAGTACAATCCGCAACTAGATATCGTTTCCTACGAATTCGTTCAGGCCTCATTAGCCCTTCACTCGTGAGTATGAAGCGGCTCGAACCATGGCCCGGTTACAAATTAATTTCTTCGAGGCGGCGATTTTTGGGTTCGATGCCGAAAATTAGGACCAGGATGATTTCGATGATTAGCAGGCCCACCAGCATGCTGATTACGCCGCCGACTCCGTAATGGCGGAACAGCACGACTACCAGGAAGGGAGTGACGATGGTGGCGCCGCGGCCGAAAGTGTTGCAGATGCCGGAGGCGCGCAAGCGTACTTCGGTGGGAAATAATTCGGGGATGTAGACGGCGAAACATACGGTGACTAATACGTAGATGGGGATCATCAAGACGAAACCTATCAGGGAGAGCAGCAGCGGGTTTGCTATGAAGGGATAGAAACTGCCGATGAGGATGGTGAGGAGCGATGCGCCGACAATGGTGGGTTTTCGTCCCCAGGAGTCGGAGGTTAATGCGGCGATGGCGGAACCGATGGGTGCGCCGATGGAGATGATCAGGGAATAGCTGAAGGATTGAGCGATTGTGCGGCCGCTGTGAACGAAGAATGTTGGGAGCCAGGTGACGAAGCCGAAGATCAGAGTGTTTACGGTGATGAGGGTGATGCAGCCGACGATCATGCGGGGGAAGAGGAGCGGGCTTAGAAGGGAATTGAGATTTCTGGCTGGCGCGGTCGAGGGTGTGGGCGACGGCGGCGGAAGCGTGGCGTGTTGGCGGGAGACTTCAGCTTCGATGGATTGCAGGAGGGCTTCGGCTTCGTCGTTGCGGCCGACGGACTCGAGCCAGCGGGGCGATTCGGGGAGTGCTTTGCGCAGATACCAAACGACCAAGGCGCCTAGACCCCCGATGACGAACATGGCGCGCCAGCCGAAGATGGGGATGACGATGGTGCCGACGAGCGCGGTGGCAGGAAGGCCGAGGACGACGATGAAGGACATGGCACCGAGCCATTTTCCGCGAGCTTGAGGAGGAATGAATTCGGTCATGGTGGAATAGCCGACGACATTTTCGGCGCCAAGACCGAGGCCCATGATGAAGCGGAGGAAGATGAGCACATGAATGTTGAGCGCGAACGCGGAGGCTAAAGAGGCAAATCCGAAAACGGCGAGATTGGTTTGATAGGTGAAGCGGCGGCCGTAACGGTCGCCGAGAAATCCGGTGGCGAAAGAGCCGAGCATCATGCCTAGAAAAGTTGCGGCGATGAATTGAGCATTTTGGCCGAGGGTGGAAAATCCGCTGCGAAGCATGGCGCCGAGGACGGTGGCGATGAGATAGAGATCGAAGCCATCGAAAAACATGCCGATGCCGATGAGGCCCATGATGCGTCGATGGAAAGCGGAGATGGGGAGGCGGTCGAGGCGGGCTCCGGCGTTTACGTTTACCGTAGCGGGCAGATTATTTCTCCCGGGCGAGGACGGAAAGGCTGCCGATGGTTAAGACTTCGGTGGCCAGGCGGCAATTTTGTTCGAAGGAATTTTGCGCGGCGACGTTGAAGAATTCCTTGCATTTGCGGGCAGCGGTGGGATCAAGTTTTAAGATGCGCTGGACGAGGGAATTTACGTCTTCGGTGAGGCGTTCCTTGGTGCTGACTTGAGAGATTAAGCCGATTTGTAGAGCGCGCTGTGTGTCGATGGGATCGCCGAAGAGAACCATGGGGAACGCGAAACGGGGAAGAGTGTAATCGCCGAGATACGACATGATGGCAGCGGGGGGCAGGCCGGAGCGCATTTCGGGAAAGCCGAGAGAAGCGTTTTGGGCGACGACTACGAAATCGCAAATTATTGCCAGGCCGAATCCGAAACCCATGGCGTCGCCTTGGAGGGCGGCGATGCTAATGAGATTGGTGGTTCTGAGAGCGCGCTTGAATTCGAGGATGCGGGCGGATTCCTGGCGGATGGACGCGACGTCGCGTCCGCTGCGTTCGCGACCGATGCAAAAGACATCGCCTGTCGAGCGGATCACCAGGACGCGAGCTGAAGGGTGGGTGGCTTGGGAGCGAAGGACGTTGAGCATCGCGTCGAGCATTGCGCCGGTGACGTTGTTGCCTTTAGCGGGATTGTTGAGGGTGAACGTGAGAACGTCGCCGACACGTTCAATTTTCAGGCCCGGGGGAGTTTCCGCGCTGGGCGAATTTTTATCGGATGGCATGCCACCTCCAGGTAGACACAATAGTGCAGCTTAGGCAAAAGGCCTAGTGGGTGCTGATGAAGGTGTGAATTCGCTAAGAGAGGTGGCAGCGACAGCTTTTTACATCAGCGATTCTATGGAAATTGTACGGCGTCCGGATTAGGATTGGCTGCGATCTGGCTGGCTATGGTGCACAAGCGAAAAATCATTGTCCGTATTGCTACGAGTGCCGACGGTTTTATCGCGCGAAGCGACGGCTCGTTTGACTGGCTGGACCGACCGAGTCCGGAAGGTAATTACGGGATGGATGAGTTCTATAAATCGATCGACACGATATTGTGGGGCAGAAAGACGTGCGATATGGCGATCGAGTTTCAAAAGAAAGGCGTGGCGGAGGCGGCCTTTGATACGAGAGTGAAGAACTATGTGTTCACGCGCGGCGCGGTGCAATCAGCGGCGCCCGCGGGGTTGGAGTATGTGAAGGAACCAATTAAACCGTTTGCAACACGCCTGCGGAAATCTGAGGGGAAGGATATCTGGATGATGGGTGGCGCCGGCATCATTGGTTCGTTTCTTGATGAAGGAGAGATCGACGAGTTCATGATTTCCGTGATTCCTGTATTTATAGGCGAAGGAATTCCGTTGCTCGGGCCTGGTCGTCGCACGATTTCGCTAAAACTGATTTCGTCCACGAAGTTTGAAGATGGTGTGGTCAGCCTGCACTACGATGTTCGTAATTAGTTTGGAGTTTTTCCGCTTCATCGGCGAAAATATTTTGGTCGAAGCAGAGCGCTTTTAAACGAGCTACAAAGTTTCCTGGCGATAAAGACTGAACGTGTGGGTCACCGCGGCCAAGATGGCCATTGCGGTCATGGCCACGATGGCGATTGCGCCGCCAATATCGAGAAAGCGATGAGACCATCCAGGAATTCGCGCGGATGGGAGAAAAAACAAAACGGTGTTGGCGATTCCGAGGAGAATTCGAATTTCGGTTGGACCAAATTTGGCAAAAGACAGGCGGAAGATTCCTAGAGTGTAGGAGGCGAGATAGGATTCGATGGAGAGCAGTAGAAATGCGACTAACAGGCCCATGGCGATGCGCCAGTCGATGTAGCCCGAGACAGCGAGGCCGCCCATGAGGAAGAGAGCGCCGAAAGAGTCGATCATGTGGTCGACGTAAAATCCGTAGCGCGGGCGCTGGCGATTTCTGACGCGGGCCAGCGTGCCGTCGAGGCTATCGCCAAACCAATTTAAAGCGAGGAACAGGGTGGCGAGTAACAATCCCCAGGGAGTCCAGCGGGCGAAGGCGTAGCTGCAACCGGCGAGGAACATCGCGGCGAATCCGAGAATCGTGAGGTGATCGGAATTGATGTATGGTGGCACGCGCACCGCGAGCCACAGCAATGCTTTGCGTTCTGAGGCGGCGGTAAAGCTATTTTGAAGACGGGTCGCGGTTTTAAAGTTTCGCGGGCGAGAAAATAGTTTTGCAGCGTTGGCGGAGGTGCTGATTTTCTGCATTGCTGAGCTGTGCGCGATTTGTGGCGGGTTCATGATGGTTTTCCTTTCAGCGACTGTTGGTCAGCTTGCTTGGGAATTGTTTTAGCAATGCTTCGCGTGTGGCTGTAAGTGTGAAATCCAGGGATTCGCGCGGAACATTTTCGATGAACCGTCCGACCAGCCATCCGAGGCGGGCGGGAACGTCGCGGGTCAGGGAAATGGCGTTGCATTGGATGTAGACGCCGCCATCGGCTTGGTAAAAGCGCCAGTAGGAATTCAAGCGCCACAAAAATCCGTGGTTATCTTTCGGCGAGGCCGCATGCTCTTGCGGGGAGCCGGCGCTTTCGATTTCGGTTATTTGGGTGCTGTGCGAAATGGATGCGGCGTGGGTGCTGTCCAGGGCTAGGTATTGGATTTCGTATTCGGTATCCAGGACGACGGTGAGGACGTGGGTTTCTTTTAGTCGCAGGAAAACGTGGAAGGAATTTCCCACGCGCGACAGAAGTTTGGCGCGGAGTACGGTGGGGCGGTAGTAATCGGCGTCGCGATCATAATCCTGAAGGGCTGCGAGGGTTTGCTGCAGAGTGACGCCGGGAACAAAAGTTATGCCAATCCAGTCGTGAATCATTCCGCCCGGGATATTCGAGCACTCTCGCGAAGCACAGGATGGAGAATGGCGAATGATAGTTTGTTGGCGCTTCAATAGCTGGTAAGTGCGTTCGCGCTCGCGCTGCGGCAAAGCATCGACCCACAGGAAAGTTTTTCTGGCGGCCAATTCGTCATTGTTGCGAACTTCAGCGGCTTGGACATAGGTATCAAAAGCCTTCGTGGTTTCAGAAACTGGAGTGTCGACTGAGAGGAGTGGCGAGACGAGGGTCGAACTGGTCAGAAGAATGAGAGCTATGCGGGTGCATTTTTGAATCGTCGCGCGGTGCATGTGGGCAATATGCGGAAATGCCGGCGAGTATGCAATGGTTTGCGGGTAAATCGTGATCAGCTACAGCTCATTCCGTAAGCGGATGAAACTTCGCCTTTTAGGCGAACATCTCCCATAGAATGGGTTTGTTTAGGAGACATCCTGCTTGAGCGAAGGCAACAACCAGCCCCGGCTTTTTCGATTTGGCGTGTTTGAACTGGATTCCGACACGGGAGAATTGCGGAAGGACGGAAAATCGCGGCCGCGCATTCGGGACCAGGCGCTGCAAATTCTGATTATGCTGCTGGAAAAATCGGATGAGGTGGTTAGCCGAGACGAACTTCGGGAGCGGCTGTGGCCTGCCGACACGTTTGTCGATTTTGATCATGGATTGAATACGGCGATTAATCAGGTGAGAACGGCGTTAGGGGATTCGGCGGCGAATCCAAAATTTATTCAGACTTTGCTGCGCCGGGGATACCGGTTTATTGGGCCGGTGCAAATTGTGGGGCGGGATGGAGCGGCGGTTGGTTCGGAAAATAATGGTAGAAGCATTGAGGGGCACCCCAAGACCCAGGTTCATACCTCAACGGCGAAGCTGGGGCACCCTGAAAACCAGGTTCATACCTCAACTGCGAACCTGGCGCACCCGGAAACCCACGTTCGTGACTCAACTGCGGACCGGGGATCTAAACAGCCCGTGGAACTGCTGACCCCTACAGCTGGTGCAGAAATGCGCTCTTCGATCTTAAGCGACCCGAGAGACCTGCCGGCGGTACGCAAGGAGTCCGTGCGGATTCTTTTTTCGTTGATTCAGCTGATGTATTTGATCTTCTATATTATTTTTCTGGTGCGGCTGCGATTTGCTGAGGAGGTTTTGAATGACTGGGGAAGATATGCGTTTACGGTGTTAATGGTCTTGGTGCTGGCGGCGGCAATCGGAATTCCGGTGCGGTTATATTTGCTTACGGCGATGGCGTTCCGATATCAGGGGCTGACTGGAAAATTTAGAAAACTTTTCCCGTTTCTGCTGGTGCTGGATGAGATGTGGGCGCTGACACCATTTTTGTGCGTACAGCAGATAGGACTTGGAGTGGCGATTGCTACGGCGGCTGCGCTTTTGTATTTGCCGTTTTCGCAACGGACGTTGTTGCTGATGGGGGAGCAGTGAATGAATCAGCGGGAGCTGCGATTCTGAATCGAGTCCCGGCTACTTCTTCCAGCCTGCTCTCGGCAAGTTTCTGGGCTGTTTCTAGTGCTTCCGCTGAGTTGACCTTGACGTCGGGCTCCACGCCCACACCTCCCAGTCGGTCTTTGAGAAGGGATTGATCGCCTTCGTCTCGGGAATTCCTATTCCGGGCGTATATCTTCTCAGACATAGTCCCCCCTTAAGATCTTCCTGGCTCGTGCGACGCGTAGCAAATCAGCAAGGCGTTCGGCCTCAGACCGTGCCAGTTTGCGTCCACCGGAAGTGAGGCGGTAATAACGGCGACGTTCCTGGCCGAGTTTTGCGTCCTCACGTTGGTCCAATTCTTCGATAAGTTTGGCCTCGAGCAGAGTCTGGATGGAACTGTAAAGGGTTCCAGGGCCCAGGCGCATGCGACTGTCGGTCTGTTCGGCCACTTGCCGCATGATTCCGTAACCATGCAGGTCTTCGCCGGCGAGAGCGAGGAGAATCTGAAACGCGGCGGAGGGCAGGGGGTCAAGTTTTCGTTTTGGCATGTATGCTCGATAATCGATATATCGATAGGCGACTATAAGCATTGGCGGTGGGGGTTGTCAATTGCGGAAGTCGTCGGTTGCGGGGCGGACCCTTGTGGGCCATGGCTGCAGTCTTCAGGGGCTAAAGCCCGAGTGGTGCCTGTGCATTAATGTCGTGGCTAAAGCCGCGCCCTACAAAGCCGAGCTACCAAGCCACGCCGCACATTGCCGCGACGTACAAACCAATTAGGGAACTCGGTTCAAAAGGGCACAGGGGACATCGAGGAATTCGCAGCAGGACTGCTGTTTCGTGTGACTCTGCGCTGATTGGAGTGGCGGTTCGATTGCCTTTGCATTTGGTGTGAAGAAAACGGGAGATGCAACTGGCGGAGAAAATGACTTGACCGCGCCTTCGTCAGATAGCGCGTGGAAGAGTCTGCGACGCGCGGAACGCCGGGAGTGGTGGTTGTGGGTAGCAGCTATCGCGGTCACGCTGCTGCTTACCGTGGGAGTGGTTTCCTTTATTGTTCCTGAACTTGCCGAGCGCCAGGGACTTTCCTGGTTGGGTTTTCCTCCGGCGGTGCGTGGACTGGTGGCGGTGGTACTTCTTTTTGACCTCTACACCATTTATCAGCAATGGCAGATTCACCGGATTCGGCGTCAGTTATTTAAGCGGGAGGAACTGTTTCGACTGATCAGCGATAACGCGACGGACATGATTGCGGTGGTGGATATGGAAGGCCGGCGAATCTACAACAGTCTTTCGTATCAAAAGGTACTGGGATACTCGCCCGAGGAGCTGAAGAGTTCATCGTCACTGGAGCAAATTCATCCGGACGATCGGGAGCGGGTGAAGCGGGCGGCGGCGGAAGCGCGGGTCTCGGGAGTGGGGCAGACGCTGGAATACCGGATTCGTCACAAGAATGGAACGTGGCGGGTGCTGGAATCGACGGCCAGCGTGATCCGCGACGCGAAAGGCGCGCCCGAAAAATTTGTCATCGTGAATCGCGACATCACCGAGCGTAAATCGGCGCAAGAAGCGTTGCGGCTGGCGGATGCGGATTTCAAGTCGGTGGTAGAGGATGCCCCGTACGGAATTTACCGCGCGAATGGCGACGGACAGCTTTTTCGCGTTAACCCGGCGTTGCAAAAGATGTTGGGATACGAGAGCTCCAATGAGCTCTTGAACGCTAATCTGCAACTGGATGTATTTAAATTTCCAACGGAATTTCGAACGTTAATGGATTTGTTCAATCAGGTCGAGGATTTCAAAGAGGCGGAGGCGGAATGGAAGCAAAAAGATGGCACGCCGATCACGGTGCGCTGCAGCGGGCGACGGATCGCTCATAACGACGGTGAGGCTGCCTATTTCGAGATGTTCGTGGAAGACATCACGGATAGGCGGATTCTGGAGCGGCAGTTGCGTATGGCTGGAAAGATGGAGGCGGTCGGGAGGCTGTCGGGCGGAATCGCGCATGACTTCAACAATCTACTGGGAGTGATCATCGGGTACAGCCAGCTGTTGAAACGGGCGCTTGGAGCGGAAAGCCATTTAGTGGAGCACGTGAATGAAATCGAAAAAGCCGGGGACCGGGCGGCGGCTTTGACGCGGCAGTTATTGGCGTTCAGCCGCCAACAGATACTTACGCCCACAGTGCTGAACCTGAATGACTTGGTTGCGGACATGCAGAAAATGCTGCCGCGGCTTATCGGCGAGGATATTACGGTGACGATGGGGATGGAGCCGGAGCTGCAGTCAGTGCGCGCGGACCGCAATCAGATCGAACAAGTAATCATGAATTTGGCGGTGAATTCTCGCGACGCGATGCCGGCGGGCGGGGAACTGCGCATTGAGACGAAAAACTTGTACCTCGACGAGGCTTACACGCGGATGCATGCGGGCGCGAAAGTGGGGCAATACGTGTGCCTGTCGGTTACCGATACCGGCGGCGGCATGGATGCGGAGACACTGGCGCACATTTTCGAACCATTTTTTACTACGAAGGAGATGGGCAAAGGCACGGGGCTGGGACTGGCGACGGTTTACGGCATCGTGAAGCAAAGCGGCGGATACGTGTGGGTCGACAGCGAGCCGAATAAAGGCGCTTCCTTCCAGATTTTCCTTCCGCGAGTGGCGGAGGTTTCGGAGTCGAAGGTGGCACGGCCGTATCTTGGAGAGAATCTGCGCGGGTCGGAAACTATTTTGCTGGTGGAAGACGCCGAAGCGATTCGAAAACTTGCGGCGGAATTTTTATCGAGTCACGGGTTCGAAGTGTTGAGCGCTTCGAACGCGGAAGAAGCAGTGAATATCGCAACTGCGCATGCGGGGGCGATTCAACTGTTGGTTACCGATGTGATCATGCCGGGACAAAACGGGCGGGTGTTAGCGGAAAGACTGGTGGCCAGCTACCCGCGCATCAAGGTTTTATACATTTCCGGCTACACCGATTCGTTCATAGCGGGGCACGGCGTTCTGGGAGCTGATTCGAATTTGCTGAATAAGCCATTCACCGAAGAAGCGCTGATCCATAAAGTGCGGGACGTTCTAGATAGCAGCAAACAAGGTCAGCGTATCAGCGAGATGGTCTTGGCCGGCGCGCCGAAACAGCGATCCATTTAAGAAGAAGGGCGAAGAGGGCAAGGATTAAGGACATGGGGATGGCAAGAATTCTGATTGTTGACGATGATGAAGCGATACGGCGACTGGTACGGCTGAATCTTACGGATTTGTATGAGGTTTTTGATACCGGGCAACCTGAGGAAGCGCTGGCGCTGGCGCTGGAGCACAAACCTGACGCCATTCTGCTGGACCTGCGCATGCCGGGATATTCTGGTTTCGAACTCTGCAAGACGCTAACGTCATTCAGCGCCACGCAGTTGATTCCTGTTTTTGTGATCAGTGGCGAGGGCGGCGCCAAAACGAAGGATTTTTGCCGGGATTTGGGAGCAGCGGCGTATTTTGAGAAGCCGGTGGACTTTAAAGCGCTGCGCGATTCATTGGAGCAGGCGTTGCATAGCCGCCGGCAAGAACGCCGCAAAGAAGTGCGCGTAGGGTTACGGGTGCCGTTGAAGTTGAGCGGCAAGGACGCGAATGGCGCGGAGTTCAGCCTGCCGAGCACGACGGATAATGTGAGTAAGGGCGGGTTTCTTTGCGCTTGCGCGGTGGTCTTGACTATCGGGGCCATCGTGGATGTTTTTATGCTGGGCACTGAGCAGGAGCATGTTGGTAAAGCGAGAGTAGTGCGCGCGGAATGGGCGGGGACACAGTATCCGCGGTATGGATTCGCGTTCACGGAAATGATTGGGCACTGGGCGTTGCAGTAAGGTTTTGTCAGATTCCCACTTGTCTGGAAGCGCGTTTATGGGATGAGTTCTGCATGTCGCCTCTGGCGCCACAACGATCTATGAAAACGGGATCGAGTTTAACTAAGCTTTGCTAAGACGTGTGGTCCAGAGGTCTTCAGCCTTACTGGTGCTTTAGAGCCCGTGGATGAGTTTGACT
>DATHRB010000013.1:0-4329 GCA_035482155.1 Verrucomicrobiia bacterium
CACGCGAGTGAGACGCACGCACAGATCCAGCTGCGCAGGCTTGAAGTTGTGAAACATCAGTCGCGTAATTTGCGGAGCGAATATCTCAGCCAGAATCACGCCGATTCCGAGAACCAGCGTCATTACACTAATGATTACCGAGAAAGTCTTTTGCGCATCTTCTACTCGTTTTTCTGCCAGGAAGCGCGTGTAAATAGATACAAAAGTGATGGAGATGGTGCCGCCCGCGACCAGATAGGCCAGGAAATCAGGAATCTGGAAGGCCGCGATGTAAGCATCCGTGGTCGAGCCCGCGCCAAACGCCCAAGCTGTATAGGCCTCGCGAACATAGCCGACAATGCGCGAGAGCACCATGGCGACCATCAAGAGGATGGTTGCGGAAAATGCAGAGTGCTGGTGCGAGGGCCGGATGAGGCGAAGCCAGCGGCGTGCGGCCGTCAGCTTGCCGGCTTCAGCGTTATGGGTGAAATTCGACATCAACTGGCGATTTTACACGCAGAAGCCGGTTCATCTGGTTGGGTCGGATGGTTCCAGTTGACCATAGTTACCGGGACAGAAGTGGCCGCGGACAGAAAAAGTAAATTTTGACAGTTAGGCGCAAACCGCCGCATAATCCGAATCGTGCCGCAATCCACCGCAACCAGCCCTGCTTCGTTTTCCGCCTTATTGCGGCGCTCATTCCGCAAGGCTTTTCCGCCGGCTGTGCGCGGGCAAGGCGCTTATCTTTGGGATGCGCGCGGCAAGCAATATCTCGACTTTTCAGGATCCGCTGCGGTGAATTTCGTGGGTCATGGTGTGGCGGAAATTGCTACCGCTATGGCGGCGCAGGCCAAGCAAGTGGAATTCGTCCACAGCGGCCAGTTCACCACCCCGGTAGCCGAGGAATATGCGGCAGAGTTGCTCGAGTTCGCGGGCAAGAACTTTGAGGGAGGCTGCATTTACTTTACCTGCGGCGGTTCGGAATCAGTCGAAACCGCCCTCAAGCTGGCGCGGCAATATCAGGTGGAGATTGGGCAAAAAGGGCGACATCAGATCATCAGCCGCGGACAAAGCTATCACGGATCCACTCTGGGAGCATTGTCGGTTTCAGGAAACAAACGTCGGCGTGAGATGTATGTTCCAATGTTGCGGGAGTTCCCGCATATCGCGTTTCCGTATTGCTATCGTTGCGCGTTTGACTGCACCGACGGTTGCCGCAATTGCGGCCAGGAGTACGCGGCGGAATTAGAGAAGGCAATCGAAGGCGCAAACGGAGAAGTGGCTGCGTTCATCGCCGAGCCAGTCAGCGGAGCGACGCTGGGTGCAGTTGTGCCACCACCCGGATATCTGCAAAGTGTGGCCGAGATTTGTGAGCGGCACGGCGTTCTCTTCGTGGCGGATGAAGTCATGACCGGAATGGGGCGCACCGGGAAAAACTTCGCAGTCGAGCACTGGGACGTCGCTCCGGATGTTCTAGTCACGGCCAAAGGCTTGTCGAGCGGTTACGCGCCGCTGGGCGCCGTCATAGTTTCAAGAAAGGTGGCCGACGCCATTGCCTGCGGTTCGGGAGCGTTTCTGCACGGTTTCACCTATAACTCACACCCTATTTCTCTGGCCGCTGGCAGGGCTGTGTTGAGATTTGTGAAAGAGCACGACCTTGTGCAATGCGCCGACTCTGGACAACCAGATTCGATCGCAGCCACCTTGCGTCGAGAATTGCAAGTGTTGCTTGAGAGTGAGGCCGTCGGCGATGTGCGCGGCATCGGATTACTGTGGACCGTCGAACTCGTAGCCGACAAAAACCGCAAGCGCCCATTCGACGCCGAGCTGAATGTCGCGGCTCGAGTGGCTCAAGCGGCCATGAGGCGCGGACTACTGGTTTATCCCGTGCAAGGCTGCGTGGATGGAATTGCGGGCGATCATTTGGTAATCGCGCCTCCAGCCATCATCACCGCAGAACAAATTATCGGCGCTGTAGAACAGTTGAGAGAAGCAATTAAAGAAAGCGTTGCTTGATGCGGCAGACGTAAACACTCGCGCCAAATCCTATGATCGATCCCCACCGGTTCGTGCTTTTTCTCGCCTCGGCCACGCTGCTTGCGATTGCGCCCGGGCCGGGAATGTTATATGTGCTGGCTCGAACGCTCGCGGGCGGACGTCGCGAAGGAGTGCTTTCCTGTCTGGGAACATTTGCAGGCGGCCTCGTTCATGTCCTGGCGGCAGCAACCGGATTGTCGATTGTGCTCGCCATCTCGGCGACCGCTTTTGCGGTTGTTAAGTACGCGGGCGCCGCCTATCTCATCTACTTGGGCGCCCGCATGATTATCAGCACGCGGCGAGATTCTGATGGCGAAGTCCAAATCACGTCGAGCCAGGCGCCCAAAAATCCCTTCTGGCAAGGCATTGCCACAGAGGTCCTGAATCCGAAGACCGCGATCTTTTTCCTCGCATTTATCCCACAATTTGTGAACCGCGCAAGCGGCGGAGTGTTCTGGCAATTTCTGTTCCTGGGCACCGTCTCGGTCGTGCTGAACACATCGTGCGATCTCATAGTGACGTTTGCGGCAGCACCGATCGGCGCGCGTTTGCGATCATCCGCGACGTTGCGTCGCAGACAACGCACGGCTACGGGACTTACGTTGATTGGTTTGGGAGCATTCGTCGCGTTTTCCGATTCCAGGTGATTGCGTATTTCGCGTCGGCCATCCGAGTGTTTTCCCCGAAGCCGAGGTTGTGATACCCTCGCACTCCATGTCCCAATCCAAGTCAGAACGGCGGTCGCGGGAGCGGATACCCGCGCGGGTGGGCGTCTCAATCCAATCGCCCAAGAGTCAGCCAGCTACCGGATATAGTCGCGATTTGAGTGCCAGCGGCATCTTCCTTTACGCGAACTCTGAAATGAAGGTGGGAAGCGAATTGGAGATGGTGCTGATGCTGCCAGCCCAACTGACCGACGGGGAAAAGCGTTGGGTCTGCTGTCAGGCGTCGGTTCTGCGCGTGGAACCTGGCGGAGAAGACGGCCGTTTTGGGGTGGCTGCCAGCATTCGCAGTATCGCGACGCTGCCCGAGATCCAGGGCTAAACGTAACAAAGAACGGCGTGACACCCGGGGGCGTTTGTGAAAAGTTATTGAAAACTCATAATTCTGCTTCCTTTTTTGGGTTCGGTGATGCAATAATGCTGGCCCTTGGATTGCTCAGCTCCAAGATATTCGTTATTAAAAACTGCAAATGTCAGGTGATTCGGTCATGTGGATGGAAAAGCTATCCTACGGTGTGCTGCGTGTGCTCACACCGTTGGGGCCGCGGTACCTTAATCCTTCATTCTGGCAACGGCTTTACTTGTTATGGATATTCCGCAACTTCGAAACTTTGCCAGTGAAGGTACTTAGCCAGCGGCAACAAAGGCGTATTGAGAGTATGTGCGCGCGTTACGGATTCGTCTCTGTGTTAGAGCGCGGAGTCATGGACACCCCACTGCTTGGCACACTGGAACAACGTCCGCCGGTCGCGCCTGCGCGTACGCCGGAGCTAAGCGTATCGGATGCTGTGTCGCCATTCGCGGCCGACATTTAGCAACGTCCCTGAAAAATCAAGCACGCACGGCACAGGGCATTGCGGTAGAGACGTAGGGCGCTGCGTCTCTACCGAGGTGTCCCGTTTTGCCACCCTGGGAGGCGCTCGCGTAATTGCGCGAGCGTAATTGCGCGAACCAGGTATTATCGTGCTTAACCTAGTCGTTGACACGGAGAAATCGCGGATGAAAAAAAGACTCACTGCTGCAGAGAAGCGCATCGCCCTGCGCAGGCGGGAGCATAATCGGAAACACACGCTCCTACGCCGGGAGTGTTACAAGTGGCTAAGGAAGAACATGCCCGAGGTTTATGAGAAGTTGAGAAAGAAAGCCGGATTGACGAAACCCGGCCGTCCAAAAGACTGATATGACGCTTCAGCGCTAGATCACTACCTTATAACGCTGGCCAGATCGCCTCGCGAACATCCAACACATCATCCCTTAATTCACCGTAATGCTTACCGCCTTCGACGGGATTCCATTCGCCACCACGACCAGCGAACTTGCTCCGGTCTCCATTTTTGCGGGCACATCGAAATTAGTTGAAACTATGGCGTTCCCCGTAGCGACAGCCATGGTGCTGTGGTCGTGCGTCTTGGCATAGAAAACGTGATGCGTAGCCTGATTCGTGATTCGCACCAGTGGATAATTTGTGGCCGTTTGATCCTCGTCTCCGAAAGAGGCAGCTTGTGATAAGCCGTTGAATTGCGTGCCCGAAATTTTGTAAGTGGAACCGCGGGTGACCGCCTGCGGGTATGTAGTAATCGTGGGTGCCCAC
>DATHRB010000014.1:0-33057 GCA_035482155.1 Verrucomicrobiia bacterium
AGTTGGGTCGCTGAAGACATTTGAGGCGGAGTCTCGGTGATCAGCATGTGCGCGAGATACCAGTATAGGGTGACCCGTCCTTAACACTTCGTGCTCGACGCAGCACGGTGCGCTGAGAGGAAACATTCTTCGTGCGGTCGACTGTTCAGTCGTTTACGCAACAAATTGTTGTTTTTGAGTGGCAAACGAAATACACTGACGCCACGCCATGAACCACTATTATTGGTTTCGATTTAGCAAGCCACCCAACTAAGAGCGAGTGGCGTTTTCTCTAGGGTGCACGCAAAAAGAGATTTGGCCCACTCGGTAAGAGTGGGTTTTTTATTTTTAGCGATCACAACAGAGAAATAACCAACAGCCGAAAGGAAATCCCGATGATTATCTCCATGAGAGTTCATTCCACTCCTGAAGAAATCGCTGAAGTTCGCAAACGAGTCGAGCAGTTCGGCTACAAAGTGCACTCCATCGAAGGCGAGGAACGCGTCGTGATCGGTGTCGTGGGCGTCGGCGACGTTAGCGCCTGCCTGGAATCCGTCGAAGCCATGCCGCAGGTCGAAAAAGTGGTGCCCATTTCGGCTCCTTACAAATTTGTCAGCAAAGAATTTCGCACCGGCAAGACGCGCATAAAAATTAATGGCCTCGAAATTGGCGGCAATGAATTTCTCGTTGCGGCTGGACCGTGTTCCGTGGAGTCGGAAAAGCAAATCATGCAGGCTGCGGAAGGTGTCGCTAAAGCCGGCGCCAACATGCTGCGCGGCGGGGCCTTCAAGCCACGAACATCCCCTTATGATTTTCAAGGCCTGGAAGAAGAAGGTCTGAAGCTTTTACAGAAAGCCCGCAAGGAAACCGGTCTGGCCATCATCACTGAAGTGATGAGCGATCGTGATGTCGACCTGATTGCTCAGTACGCGGACGTGATGCAGGTAGGTGCGCGTAACATGCAGAATTTTATTCTGCTGAAGGCCCTCGGCAAATGCCGTCGCCCAGTGCTCCTGAAGCGCGGCCTAAGCAGCACCATCAAGGAACTCTTGATGTCCGCCGAATACATCGTCGCCCACGGTAACTCCGATGTAATTCTATGCGAACGTGGCATCCGCACCTTTGAGACTGCCACACGCAACACCTGCGACATTGCCGCCATCCCGGTGTTGAACGAGCTGACCCATTTGCCGGTAATCCTCGATCCTAGTCACGCGACCGGAAAACGCAGCCTGGTGCCCGCCTTATCTCGCGCGGCCGTAGCTATCGGCGCGGACGGCTTGATTGTGGAAGTTCATCCCGCTCCGGAAAAGGCCATCAGCGACGGTGCGCAATCATTGGATCTAGTTCAGTTTCGAAAAATGATGCAGGAACTGCGTCCTTACCTGGATTTATGGCAAGCCGCGAGGAAAGTTGAACAGGGATCAACAGTGGCGGTCGCTTGAAAACCTGAAGCTAGGCCGAATGTAATTGCAACACGCGCATCAGTGTAGCTTGCAATTTCTGGCACTCCGCCTGTCGTTCGTGCTCGTCTCTGGTGCGGTCGTTCAGCGCTTCCTTCAAGAGCATCAAGTTTCGCCGGAATTCTAGCTGCGCCAGAACCAGCCGGCTCAACGCCTTCAGCGCATCCTTCTGGTCAGGAGCGAGGTCTCGCGGTTTCTTGTCGATCACGCATAAAGTTCCTAAGGCGAACCCGTCCTCTGTAATCAACGGTGCTCCGGCATAGAACCGTATGTGCGGCTCAGACACTACCAACGGATTGTCTCGAAATCGTTCGTCTGCCAATGCATCTGGCACGACGAATACATCCGGCTGCAGAATAGCTGTCGAGCAAAGCGCGACGTCGCGAGAAGTTTCCGCGACAGAAATTCCCACGCGCGATTTGAACCACTGGCGCTCTCCATCGATCAGCGAGATTAATGCAATAGGGGTTTCGCAAACATACGAAGCCAGCAGCGTGAGATCATCGAATGCCAATTCCGGGTCGGTATCGAGGATCGCGTATTTCTCAAGAGCGGCAACGCGGCTCTCTTCGTTCTTGGGTTTTGTCAATTCCATGGTTCCTCCAACTATCGCGAATCGAACCCGGTCAAGATGGCGGCGACAAGCTTAACTCTATTGCGTTGTATATCCGACCGCAAGCCTGCCTGCGCAGCGGATAGACGCTACCGGACCGGCTCTATCTCTTTCCGATCGGCCTCAGTTTTTCATTGAATTAGATGCGACTGGGCGTAATTTCGTCAGAAGACGCAGCCTGTTTAATGATAGGCTCTGCACTTTTACGGAGGGAACTTGATGCGTAAGTGTTTTCACATGATGGCCATGGTCGCAATTATTGCCCTGGGTTCCAGAATTTCTGTCGCCGATGCACAGGAAAAAGCGGCCGCCTCAGTGAAAAAGATTGCCATCCGCGCCGGTCATTTGATTGATGGCCGGAACGACAAAGTTATCGACAACGCCCTCATCCTGGTTGAAGGCGACACCATTACCTCGGTTTCATCAGATGGCCAGCCGTCTGCCGGCGTCGAAGTGCTCGACCTTTCGCAATACACGGTGTTGCCCGGCTTCATGGACACCCATACCCATGTGCTTTTGAACGGCGATATAACCACAGAAGATTACGAGGTGCAGTTGTTGAAACAATCCATTCCGTATCGCGCAATTTTGGGCGCGCGCAATGCACGCATAGCGTTAGAGCACGGATTTACCACCATCCGCGATCTGGAAACAGAGGGCGCGATGTATGCCGACGTGGATGTGAAGACCGCCATCGCCAACGGCGAAGTGCCCGGGCCGCGCATGCAAGTGGCCACCCGCGCGATGACTCCTACCGGGATGTATCCGTTGTTGGGATATTCGTGGGAACTGAAAGTGCCCACCGGGGTGCAATATGTCGACGGCGTCGATGGTGCGCGCAAAGCAGTGCGCGAGCAGGTGATGTATGGCGCCGACTGGATCAAATATTATTCGGATCGCAAATATCACTTTGAAGCCGACGGCGTGCTGCACAGTATGGTTAATTTCACCGATGAAGAAGCGAAAGCCATCGTGGACGAATCACACCGTCTGGGCAAACGGGTTGCGGCCCACGCGATTGGTTCCGACGGAATTGCCGCCGCGTTGCGGGCTGGCGTCGATACTATCGAGCATGGTGACGGACTCACCGACAGTTTGATCGATGAAATAGCAAAAAAAGGCGTCTACTGGGTTCCGACGATCACCGTTGGTGCGTATGTTGCGCCCGGCCGTGGCGGAAACTGGACCAGGATGGTGGACCTGGAGCGCGTCGCCTTTCAAAAGGCATTGAAGAAAAATGTGAAAATTGTCTTTGGAACAGATGCCGGCGGCTTCGATTGGAAGGAATTAAATCAAGCCAAGGAGTTTGAATATTACGTCCAGTATGGGATGACTCCCATGCAGGCCATTCGCTCGGCTACTTCAATGGCTAGTGAGCTGTTGGGCTGGAAAGATAAGGTGGGAACATTAGAGCCCGGCAAATGGGCCGATATTGTTGCCGTGAGCGGTGATCCGCTCAAGGATATTTCAGAATTGTCGCGCGTGAAATTTGTGATGAAGGGTGGTGTAGTTTACAAAAGCGAGGGGCATTAATCGCCGGCCGGCGCGTGACCTGTGGCTGAATCAGAAAAATGCCGCGCCACCGTCCACGTTGATTGACTGGCCGGTCATGGCGCTCGAAGCGTTGGAGCACAAGAATAGGGCCGCATGGGCGATTTCGTCGGCGGTTTGTCCGCGGCCCTGCAAAATGGATTCCAGGAAGCCGGCAAGCTGCTCTTCTGAACTGACACCAGTTTTTTTTGCCAGTGTCGCGCCCAGTTCCTGGGACATGATCGTCTCTGTTACCGGGCCGGGACAGATGGCATTCACGCGAACTCCTTTGCGCGCAGCTTCCGCCGCGGTCACCCGTGTCAATCCCAGCATGCCGGCTTTCGCTGCCGCGTACCCAGAACCCCACGAAAACGCCGACTTGGCCGACAAACTGGAAATGTTGAGAATGACGCCGTGCTCATGCGCGTACATTTCTGGCAATACCAGTTGCGTAAGCAGAAAAGCGGCGCGCAGATGCACCGCAATCACCTCATCGAAATCGGCCAGCGGATATTCTTCGACGGGAACAACCGGTCCGTAATGACCAGCGTTGTTCACCAGAATAGTGACCGGACCAAATTTCTCTCGCGCAGCGTCAACGATCCGGCGGCAATCGTCTTCTCTCGTTACGTCGGCGGATGCGAATGAAACCTGGCCACCGCCATCCGAAATCTCTGCTGCGGTGGAAGCAAGTTGATCGTGCGAGCGCGCGCACAGAAAGACCGACGCACCTTCTTTTGCGAAGAGCAGTGCAATGGCGCGGCCGATACCGCGTCCTGACCCGGTGATCAATGCAGACTGTCCCTGGAGAATCATAGGGAAGGAGAATAGAAGTACGGGGGATACCATGCAAGTGCGAGTGGGAACCGAGCAATTGCTCTAGTCCCAATTCTTGATGACAGGCCAATCGGTATGAAGATTCTTCTTGCGATGACGGCAAAGCAAAATCGGGTTTCGTTCGTAGGGCATGGCGTAAGGATTGTCGAGAGTAGCTGCCACGCTCACGTTTTCATAATAATCGCGCGCATCGTCCGGTTTGCTTCCAATGCGGATGACGATCTCGCCGGTGTAATTGCGCGGTCCCCATAGAAAGTAATTCTGGTGCGTGCATATCGCTTTGGGCAAACCATAACGGCTGCCAAAAAAATCCACGGCGCCGGCTTCGCCATAATTACTGGCGAAAATCGCAGTCCTTGATTGCTCTTCTGGCGTGAGCGAACGATAGACATTGGCCACACGCGCGACCATGTCTTCCCACCCGAACTCGTCGGAGTAATGCTGGGGAAGGATAGCTTCGTCCTGGTTATGTTCGGACTTCGGTACGCCGAACGGTAAGTGCGCCTGAAAGCGAATATAAGCGTCGATCGGCAAAACGGGAAGCACCACCGGCAAAAGCAACGCTATCCCCACGAAGAGCCATGCAAAGATCGCCACTCTAAGTGTCAATCGCATGCGAGGGCTTGTGTTAAGGCGTTTTCTCAATAGAAAGTTTTCTGTCGCTACGGCGCCCGCAGCGAGAACCAATGGATATACCGGTGCGGAATAATAATTCTTTCCGTGTGCCAGCAAAAAGAATCCTATGGTGAAAATAAACGCCCAACCAAAGGCGCGAACCTTTTTTCTTTCAGCTGAAAAGTAAAAGTACAACCCGCCTTGCCAGAATGGCAGGGTTGCCGGCGTCATCATCAAAAGTTGTTGCCACAAGAACTCGCCCGGCGACAAAATCACATCGCGACCGGACGCGCGAATGTTACGCATTAAATCAAGAAACGGCCAATGATGCTGAATATTCCAAAGCAGGTTTGGGAGAAAGAACAGTAGCGCTGTGAACCCGCCCGCCAAAATCCACGGAGTAAAGAGGAATCTGCGCTGCGGCGTTAGCAGCAGGCCTGCCATCAGAAAAAACGCAAACGCCGCGATCGAATATTTATTTTCGAGTCCAAGCCCGGCGATGGCGCCGAACGCGATCCACCATTTGGAATTGTTCGTATGGATCATTCGTGCGACGGCAAACGCGCAGCCAGTCCAGAACAGAGGCTCAAAGGCATTCATCGCAAACTGGTGGTCGTTGACGTACCAAACCGCAGGTGTAGCAGCCAGTGCCGCTGCCAGCGCGGTTCCAAATTTGTTCGCTCCAAGCTCGCGCGCGAAGGCCGCCGTCAAAATGATGCGCGCTGCACCCGCCAGCGCCGGCCACAACAGCAATGCAGGGAGTGAAACTCCTACTGTGTGCCGCGAAATCCACGCGATGAACACGATCAGCGGCGGCTGATCGACATAACCCCAGGCGAGATGTTCGGAGCAGGCCAAGTAATAAAGCGCGTCGCGGAAATAGCCATAACGCGTCGCCGTTGCCATGTGGGCAAGAAAATAAATAGCCGCGACAATTGTCGGCACCAAAAGGGGGAAGCGCGAATTTTCTGTGCTACTAGTCGCCGGGACCTCAGGCATGGAAAGAAACAATATCAGAGCAAGCGACAGCTACGTGCTGTCTCAAAATAAAAAAGCTGGATGGTTCAATCGCCATCCAGCTTTTCCAGAAATGTTTGACTCGCGGAAAACCGCCCGCGAACGTTATCGGCTGTTAATCTTTGCCGTGTTTTAAATCACGCAACAGCCGATGCACCGCATCCCGAACATGGTTGGTCGAAAGTGCTTCGTTATTCATTTCCTTCTGTCCCACAGCGCGGAAAGCCACTTTATTCGAACTCTGTTGCACGAAGTCAAACACGATAGTGCCTTCGCGATAGTTGGGATTGCGGTAGCCATATGGCCCGCCCCAATAACCCCAGGTATACGATGCCCAGCAGCCAAACGGCCCACACACAAACCCCGGATAGCCACCGCGGTATCCGCCCTCGCGGTAACCGCCGCCTTCAGCCGCAGTGTGGCGCCGAATGGCAAAGTGGTAGTCCGCAAGAAACTGTGCCGCCGCGGGATCTGCAACTTGCTTGAAACCCTTGGAACGCATCTCCTGCTCTATATCCGTGCGGATTGCCAACCGTAAAGTTTCATTATCTGACCGGGGATCGCGCGAGATGGTCTCAGAGCGTCCGTCATCAGAAATTACATCCCGCGAAATAACGTCGTCAGAGGTTGCGTCTTTGTCTTTTTTCTCCGCCGTGTCCGGTCGCCAGGCCCAGGTAGCATGTTTTGGAATGATCACACTATGGTCGCGCACCACATCGACGTGCGCGTCGCAGCCCGTAAAAAACAGGCCGGACGCCACCAAAGCCCCCAGCAACAGCGGTGAAGTTCGTGCCTTAATCAAGGTCGGATGCCACATTTCAGAATCCTCCAATATCCAAACTAATCCCTGGTCGTTTAACCCCATAGAGGCGCAATAGTTGCGGGAAGTTGGAAGTTCCGGGCGGAATGCTGAATCCTGCCCAATCGCAGATCAGGTAGCGTAATCTTGGAAACCGATGCAGGTGGATGGGTGGTGAGGTATGATAGAGTCTTCGAATTCTAGAGTTAGGATGGCGATGGATACAGCAACCAACGGAAAAGTACTACTGAGGGTTAGGCCCAGAGGGTTTTGTGCGGGCGTGGTTCGGGCCGTGGATATTGTGGAGCTGGCGCTGGAAGCCTACGGCGCGCCGGTGTATGTGCACCATGAAATTGTCCATAACACCTACGTAGTAGAGCAGTTGCGCCGTCGTGGTGCGATTTTTGTGGAGTCTATCGATGACGTGCCCCATGGTGCGGTGTTGGTTTTTAGTGCCCATGGGGTGCCACCCACGGTACGGGAAGAAGCCAAAGCTAGATCGCTCAAAGTAATCGACGCGACTTGCCCGCTGGTAACCAAGGTTCACCTCGAGGCGCTGAAGTTCGCTCGCGAAAAGCGCACTATCATTTTGATTGGCCACCGCGACCACCAGGAAATCGTAGGCACCTCGGGCGAAGCTCCCGACCGCACCATTGTGGTGGATTCGGTGGCTGCCGTAGATCAATTGCAAGTCGACGACCCGGATAAGCTGTCCTTTCTTACCCAGACCACCTTGAGCCTGTATGACACCCAGGAAATCGTGGCCCGTCTGCGGCAAAAGTTCCCCGCCATTAAAGGACCCGCTAGCGATGACATCTGCTACGCCACGCAAAATCGGCAAGAGGCGGTCGAGCAGGTCGCTAAAGACGTAGACTTGATCCTGGTAGTCGGCTCTCCAAACAGTTCCAATTCGAATCGCCTGGTGGAGGTCGCGCAACGTAGCGGAGTCCGCGCCCAACTGATCGATTCCGCCGCGGATATTGACGTCAGTTGGCTGGAGGGCGTGGCGCGCGTAGGATTAACTGCCGGAGCGTCCGCGCCGGAAGTGCTGGTGGAGCAGGTAAGCCAGCGCCTGGCGGAGTTTGGATTTACCGATCAGCGCGACCTGGATTTGATTCGCGAAGATGTGCGCTTCACCTTGCCGCCGGAGTTGGCAACCATCGCCGCCGCCCCGCGAAGGTAATTTCGCGACTTAAGTTTGGATTTTGAACTGAGGAAAAGTTTGAAACTGTTGGGCATGCTTTGGCAAGCGATTCACAGCAAGCAATTCGCTGAACGACAACTGTAAGGAGCAAATTTGGCGGCGAAGATAACGCGGCAACAGAAAAAGATTGCGTTGATTGGCGCGCCGTCGAGTGCTGCCGCATTTTTGACCGGCACCGAAAAAGCGCCTGCAGCTTTGCGTGCAGCAGGCCTACTGCAGCGCTTGCAAGCCGCAGGATACGAAGTCATCGATCACGGTGATTGCGCGGTTCGCCATTTTGCCGAGGACGACGAAAACCGCCGCGCGCGAAACCTCAAGGAAATTGTCGCCGGATTGAATGATTTGAAATTGCGCGCTGAAGTCGCGGTGAAAAGCGGGGCGCTGGTCTTGGTTCTTGGCGGAGATTGCGCACAAGTCATTGGACTTTTAACCGGCGCGCGCCGCTATTATAAACGGCTCAGCTTGCTGTGGTTTGATCGCGATGCGGATTTGAATACCCCCGCCACAACTCCTTCCGGACGCATCGATGGCATGGTCGTGGCACACATTATCGGCAAGGGCGCCCCGGAACTGGTGCGTTTCTGGGGCGAGCCACCGCTGGTCCGCGAGCCGGACGTGACTCTCTTTGGTTTGGAACGGGTGGATGCGCCCGAACAGGAATTCCTCGATAAATCCCCAATGCGAAGAGTATCGGCCGAGGTTGTACAAGCCAAAGGCGCGGGCGAAGCCGCCAAGGCCACGTTAATGCAGATGCACGCGGATGCGCGCCAGTTCATCTTGCACGTGGATACCGACGTCATTGCACAGGAAGAATTTCCAGCAGTAAATGTTCCGGGAAGTGGGGGCTTAGCTTTCGCAGATGTACGCAGTGCGCTCATTGAGTTTGTAAAAAATCCGAATTTGCTAGGCCTGGATGTGGCACAGTACAACCCCGACAAAGACTCTGACAGTACAGATGCAAAAAAACTTGTTGACCTGCTGGCGGAAGCGCTGACCGCAAGATTGCAAGCGATCGGGGACAGTGAGGCGACCACGGGAACCAGCCCATCGTCGAGTGGCGCAAGCTCGGTTGCTCCAGAAACAGAGGACGTCACCGCGCCAGTTGCACATGCATCGGACGCATCCACGGAAGAAAATAGTTCGAGTAACGCGCCCAACTCTGACGAAGAATCCTCAAGTGGAATGTCCACCCACGAAACAAGCGCATAGTTCCATCCGCATACGAAGTAAGGGCGTGTACACGGCAATTCGCTTAATCCTCTAAGAATTTTGTTGACTGTCGCTATTCCGCGGTCGCGCTGCGTTTGCGGATGTGGCGCGCCAAGCCCAGGAAAGAGAGAGGGAGTCCGGCCGTAAAGGCGTGCTGCTCGGCGTCCTTCGCAGACAGATATTCCAGCATTTCCGCCTGGGTTTGCTCTAGAAAGAATTGCAGCGCGCCCTCCCCGTCGGCGCTGGATTGCAAGGCTTTTTCAGTGATATCCGCCCACAGATGCAGTCGCTCCCGGAAGTCCGCGATATGTTTCACGGGATTTTCCGCATAGCCAAAATGGGTGACGAAAAGTTTCGAAGGATGACGATCCAGGATGGCAGCGAAGGACTGTTCCCATACCGCAAGATCAATGTCCGGCGGCGGTGTTGCCGGCATGATGTATGGGCCGTTGGCGATGCGAATCCCAGCAGTATCCCCGGCGAACGCCACGCCGTCTCGCTCGTCAAAATACGTGATGTGATGCGAAGCGTGGCCAGGAGTATAAATGACGTCAAATTTCCACGTGCCCACCGAAATAGTTTCTGCCCCATCGAGAATTTGAATATTTTGTTCCGGGACCGCAAGTGTTTCGCCGAACAAGCGCTGGAGATCGTCGCCCCACAATCGACCGGCGCTGGCCAGGAGTTTCGAGGGATCAACTAGGTGCGCGGCCCCTTTGCTGTGAACGAAGACGCGCAAATTGGGATTTTCGCGGAGAAGAGTCCCAGTTGCGCCTGCATGGTCGAGATGAATGTGCGTCAGCAGGATGGCGTCGAGATCGGAGATCGAGAGTCCGCGAGACAGCAGTTGGGCGCGCAACACTTCCAAAGTGGATGCCGGGCCGGGATCTAGAACGGCGTTGTGGCCGCCCGATTCAAGAAGTACAGCGCCGATCGAGTGCGGCCGGCCCATCCAGTTGAGATCGAGTACCGTCGTCGAATCCATCTTATGGAATGGTACGGGAGCATCATTGTTCAGACAAATTGCTAGTTGGCGATTAACGCCTGGCTCGCTGCCGCAATGATAATTTTGTCCCAGCCTAAGCAGGCATGAAGTGAATACCTGATGGGCAGGACCCCATAGCTCTTCTACCTTCGAAGCCACCAGGTTTGTCCAGCGGCATCGCAGCGGCGACGCGCGATCTTGGCTAGACAGCAAAATATTCCGGATAGAAAAATATGGAATGACGAAAGAGGACAAGAAATGACGGCGGACAATATCAAGAGACGCGAATTTATCGGCGGGCTGGCGGCCATGTCGGTGGCGGCCAAGGTCCCCGGCGCTGGTGGACAAAGTTCTAACGGCGAGATGCCCTACCGCACGCTGGGAAAAACAGGCATCAAAGTTTCGGCCATCGGGCTGGGCGGATTTCATCTCGGGCAATCACACCTGGAGGAGCCGGACGCCATCAAGCTTTTTCATTCCGCGGTCGACCGGGGGATAAATTTTTCTGACAATTCCTGGGATTACAACCAGGGGATAAGCGAAAAGCGCGTCGGGAAGGCCCTGAAAAATGGTTACCGCGATAAAGTTTTTGTGATGACCAAGTTTGACGGGCGCACCAAAGGATCGGCGCTGAAACAACTGGACGAATCGTTGCAGCGCCTGGAAGTGGATCACGTCGATTTATGGCAATTTCACGAAAATATCCGCCTCGAAGATCCCGACAGGTTTTTCGCCGAAGGTGGCGCGGTCGAAGCCATGCAGGAAGCCAAGAAAGCCGGAAAGATTCGCTTCATGGGTTTCACCGGCCACAAAGATCCCAGCGTGCATTTGCGCATGCTGGAAATGGCCGACAAACACGGTTTCAGCTTCGACACCGCGCAGATGCCGCTGAACGTGATGGACGCGCACTTCCGCAGCTTTGGCAAGGAAGTGGTGCCGGTTTTGGTAAAGAAACAGATGGGCATCCTGGGCATGAAGTCCATGGGCGACAAAATCATCTTGAAAGCCAAAGTGGTGACGCCTCTCGAGTGCCTGCAATATGCTTTGAGCTTGCCAACCTCGGTGGTAATTACTGGCATCGACAGCATGCCAATTCTGGACCAGGCATTTGAGGCCGCGAAAACTTATTCATCACTAAGCAAAGGCGACATAGAAGCAATCTTGAGAAAGACCGTCACCGTCGCGGCGGATGGCCAGTATGAGCCCTTCAAGACCACGCCCATCTTTGATTCCACCGCTGCGCATCCGGAATGGCTGGGATATGCCGCTCAAGCTTGAACTTGGTCATTATATTTTGCTTGCCCTGCCAGCCCCGCATCACGCGCTCGTCGCCACACGGCACGGTACCTGTTAACTTTCCCAGTGCTTGCCTGCTGGCTTTGCCACTACAGTAAAAATTTGCTTGGCCTACAGAAGTTGGGGGATACGCCATTCGAGCCTGGGTAGCAATACTCTTGCGCCAGCCGGGGGTACTGGTCTACGATGAAGCCCAATTGTTTGACGCGCGTCGAACGGCTCCCTCGGGAAATCTAAAAGGCAAGTCGTGGCGCGATCAACAATTGTTTTACAACGGGTGTGGATTCCAGGACGGGCGGCGCCGTCACCGCCTTAAATAATTCAACTTATTTTGTACCCGGCATTTTAAAGCACCGCATCATAAGCGCAGTGGCGAATTCAGGGGAGGAATATGATGTCCAAGTGGTGTCTAACCGTAGTGGTGAGCGCACTTCTCGCGCTTCCGAGTTTTGCGCGGCACAATAACAGCGGCGCGGCAGATGCGGTTCCAGTGACCACGGCGACCGCAGAAGAAACTTCCAATGCCAGCAACGCGGTGAATGTGGCGCCTGCGCCCGATTTTTTTGCCATGCCTGCGATGCCCAGAGCTACGCCTTTTCCCGGACCGGCTGCACAGGCCCCCGAGGAAGAACCGGGACGATTGGTTCCCCGATTCGAATTGGCATTCATGTATGAATATATAAACTTTCACCCCCAGGATCCTTTTTCAAATTTCAACAATCACGGCGGCACCGGGTCCTTTACGGTGAACGTATCGAGACATTGGGGCCTGACCGCGGAGGTTGGTGGGACGGATTTCAGTCGCGATCTGACGCCTATCGCGGGTAATCCTTCTCAAGAGGGTGGCTTTATAACTTACCTGTTTGGTCCGCGCTTGAATCTTCGCAGAGACCGCTTCGTGCCGTTCGCCGAAGTCTTAATTGGCGGTGCGCACGCAGGATCAGCCATGACCGGGGGTCCGACCCAATATACGTTTGCGCTGGCGGCTGGTGGCGGCGTGGATATCGTTTTGTGGAAAAATCTTGCGTGGCGCTTCGCGCAGATTGATTACCTGCAAACCAACTTTTCGGGTCCCGCGTTGAACGTCAATGGGCGTCAAAATAGCATCCGTGCCGCGACTGGCGTGGTGCTGCGATTTGGCATTCCGAACCCGCCTCCGCCGCCGAATCATCCCCCGGTGGCTGCTTGCTCCGCAAACCCGACATCCGTATACGCCGGCTCGGGTGACAGCGTGGCGATACACGTGACCGCCAGCGATCCCGACAATGACAACCTCACCTACAGCTACAGCGCGACGGGTGGGACTGTGGAAGGTACCGGTGCTGACGGCCGCTTCACCACCAACGGACTCAATGAAGGGACGTATACGGTGAACGTCAAGGTCGATGACGGCAGAGGCGGAACAGCAACATGCTCAGCGGACGTGAAAGTAGAACCCCGGCCTAACCGCCCACCGACAATCTCATGCTCTACCGACCGCAGCCCGATTATGCCGGGTGAGCGTACCGGAATTACATCTACCGCCAGCGACCCGGATAATGATCCGCTGACCTACAGCTACAGCGCTTCGGGCGGAACGGTCACCGGCGATGGACCTAAAGCCGAGTTTGACTCGACTGGCTTGCAGCCTGGCAGTTACACCGTAAAATGTTCCGTCAGCGACGGCAGAGGAGGCAATGCGGATGCCTCGACGACCGTCGATGTCCAGCAACCGCCGCCACCGCCACAGGCCACCAAGGTAGGCGATTGCAACTACGACAAGCCGGGCGCCTCGCGCGTAGACAATGTTTGCAAGCGCGTGCTCGACGACGTTTCGCTTCGCCTGAAGAATGACCCGAACGCCAAGCTAGTGATCACCGGCTATGCGGACCCACGTGAGCCACGAGCGGCCAAACTCGCCGATACGCGAGCCGATCTCGCCAGAAAGTTCCTGGGCGAAAAGGGCATCGACGCATCGCGCATCACTACTCGCACCGGGACGGCCTCGAAGGAGAAGGGCGCGGAGAAGGAAAATCGCCGCGTGGAGTTCATCTTCGTGCCGGAAGGTGCTACCTACTAAACTCACAAGCATGACGACGCCGAAATCTGGCGGCGTAATAGATTCAAGTTTTACGGCGGGCCTTCCCGGAAATGGGAAGGCCCGTTTCTTTGTGTGCCGAGCATGTGGCAGGGGAGAGCTGGCGACCGCTCCCCCTATGCCGATTTCCGGTACCGGTTCAAAAAAGCGTAAATATAAAGTAGGGAAATCTCGCTGGACCACCACAAATTCCTATAATGGTCGAAGGCAAATCAATTCGGGAAAACGCGGCAAGTTGATTGCTTATCAATGCCTCACCGCGGAATCGATAATTTCGCAGAGCTGCATAATCCCGAAGTGGTATTTACCAAAAGGTGATATTATAGGTATTGTACTGATTTTTGAATGGTTGACCATTTTCCTGAATTGGCACTGAGAGTGCTATAGCAATGGTGCGGCCGGAAAGCCAGGCAATTGTGGCGATGATCGAGGAAGTGGTTGTTCGTCCAGATGTCCTGCCCATGAATTTGCTGGTGGTGGACGACGAACAGTATGTTAGACAGTTGTGCGCCGATGTCGCCATGCAGAGCGGTATGAAGGTTACTACCGTCTCCACCGCCGAGGAAGCCATAAGCATTTTGGAGAATTCGGCCATCGACATCCTGATGACCGATTTGAAATTGCCGAAATCGAGTGGACTTGATCTGCTGCAGCGGGTGCACGACCAACACCGCGAAGTGGCTGTGATTGTCTTGACGCAATACGGAACCATCGATTCCGCCGTGGCCGCCACGCGGCTTGGAGCCTTGGACTACGTCACCAAGCCGTTTCGCGTTGAAGAACTACGCTCCCGCCTGGAACACGCCGCCCACGCGGTCGAATTACAACAGGAAAACCGCCTGCTCCGCGAGCAGTTGCGAACCAGGCCGGGGTTCGGCGGGTTGATTGGCGTCTCCTCCAAAATGCAGCGGGTCTACAAGATGATTGAGAAAGTGAGCCTGCACGAATACCCGGTGCTGATCTTGGGAGAGAGCGGTACCGGAAAAGAAATGGTGGCTCGCAGCATTCACTACTCTGGCCCGCGAAAAGACCGGCCCTTCGCCCCGGTGGACTGCTCCTCACTGGTGCCCACACTGATCGAATCGGAGCTTTTTGGCTATGTGAAAGGAGCCTTTACCGGTGCCATTCAAGCCAAGCGCGGATTACTGGAGGCCGCCCAAGGCGGCACGCTGTTCCTTGACGAGATTGGAGATATGCCCGTGGACTTGCAGGCCAAGCTGTTGCGAGCTTTGCAGGAACACGAGGTCAAGCCCGTGGGCTCGACCGAGAGGCGGCCGATTAATGTACGCATCATCGCCGCCACTAACCGCGATTTGGAAGCCGCCATTCGCAGCGGAGCATTCCGGCAGGACCTTTATTTTCGATTGAACGTGGTGCAGATGAAACTCCCCGCTTTGCGCGACCGCAAGAGCGATATTCCCCTGCTGGTCACTTCCTTTCTCGAAAAATTTTCTGGCATGCACGGAACCACAAAAACCATTACCGACGAGGCCATGCGACGGTTAATCACTTACGACTGGCCGGGAAATGTGCGCGAACTCGAAAATGCCATAGCCCGCTCCGTCGCGTTGGGCTCCGGACCTACGGTGGAAATGTCCGATCTGCCCAGCAACTTACATTACGGAACCAGCGAACGGGTCCCCGATAGCAATGAAATTCTTCCCTTGGACGAATTGGAACGTCGCGCCATCTTGAAAACCCTGCGCGAAACTTCTGGCGATAAACTGGCTGCGGCGCGCATGCTGGGAATTGGAAAAACCACCTTGTACCGCAAACTGAAGCAATACAACATGAAGCACGAAGAGAATTAAGATCACAAAATTGGAAGCAACAATTGAAGCAACGATTGGAAGCAGCTAACTCTTCACCTCTGAATTGCTGACTATCAAATCTCTATTTGCGCACCGCGTTTTTGACTGCGCCTTTTTAACACCAATGTTCAGATCCCCGAATGGCGGGCGTACCATGCGTTTGCCGTTGGTCAGACAAGTCTTTAGTAATTTCGTGCGATGGCTCCCGCCAACCCCTCTTCACGTTGTAGCCTATCGCCGGTAATTTGAAACTTCGGAAGCTCGACACATCATTACGAGTGAACGTTTGTCACGATTTCGTTTTGGGAATAACCGGAGATTCGAGTTTCGACATGGGATAAAGTTCCTCTTTTCTTCGCCTCGCTCGCTCGTAACTCGCTGATCCTGCCTAACTAAGTCTATCCACACTGTTGGTCTTAGCGATGCAATAGCAGACCCACAGCCTGCGTACATTTTATTCCGGCGGACGAGAAGTTTATCCATCGCCTCCGAGGGATGAGTGGGCACAGCATCAAGCATTGCCTGATTTGGGCAGGGAGTCTGGGCCGGAAATGAAAATGTGGAGTAAAAAAACGAATACCTCGGCAATTAGCGCGGCTTGCGCAGCCGGCCAAGAGCTGTCGCGCGAGAAACTGTTGCGAAAAACCTTATATAAGCTCGCACGCGACAGCAGTACCGATCGTATCGGTGTGTGGCTGGATGCCCCGGACACCGAAGGAATGGAAACATCGATCGGCCCCGGCCCAGAACCATTTCGCGGAATTGTCTGGGATCGCCAATCTCAAAACATACCGCTGGAATGGCAGAGACTTTCGGCCGAGCCGCCATTGCCTCACGAAGCGCTGTCCGCCGGAGAGAGCGTAGACCAGAGACTGGATCATGGCGCCTTGCCGGTCATCGGGCCATTGTTGGAATTACAACGCGCCATGTGGGTACCGGTGAAGCGCCGAGGCCGCTTGCGGGGAATTTTGCTCGCGGGCAGCCGGCGTAAGCACGGAAAGTTACCGGCAGAAGCACTGGAATCGGCCGCCTCGGAATTAGCGCTGGCGATCGAACTCGAAGAGGAACAGCAGTTGGCCCGGGATAGCCAGGTGGATTTGCTTTTGGCCCGCAAAACTCTCGACAGTTTGACCGGCTCGGAGATGCCGAGCCTGATTCTCGCTGCGTTGGTTGATGATTGTATCGCGCGCCCGCGATGCGACGGAGGCATGGCAATCAGATTTGCCGCCATTGGCTGTTTACAAAAACCGCCCGGCGATTCGACGCCTGCATCTCCGAGCTTCCCCTGGAAAAATGGCGATGCAGTGTGGATCAACGCCTTAGGAAGCAATCCCTGTGCAGCCATCTGGCGTAACGCGATAGAAACGCGGCGTTTGTCCAGCAGCGAAGGCTCCGTCGCAACTTCGCGGAGCGACGAGACCGCGCGTATTGTGGCAATTCCGCTGGAAGCGCAGAAAAAATTGATCGGAGTATTTGTGGTTGGCTTGGCCCCAGCCGCGACTTCGCAATCCAGCCTGGCCCGCTTGGAACTTCGTGCTTCGCTAGCGGCCGCGGCCCTCGAAGCGTGGAACCGCGATCAGGAATCGGCGCTGCGGAGGCACTGCGCAAAAGAGGTTACGGAGAGCGCCGGGACGGTCACCTTTCTTGATCTGCGGGGTATCGCCGGCGACAGCGTCGAGCCGAGGCCGCTTTTCAATACGCCACGAGTAACACCAAGAGAAAGCGCGGCAGACGACGGCTCCCGCGCGGAAACGGAATTAAAAAGTATTTTGCAGTGGCTCGATGAAGGGGTGATTTTATTTGACGCCGAGGAAAATGTGCGCGCCCTGAATTCGCGCTTTCTGCAGGTCGCCGGCCTGGATAGCTCCGATGCCGCGAAACTCCCCACCCTGGAGGATTTGATCTCGAAATTGTCGCCATCCTTCGCGGACCCTGGGAGTTTCGCGCAACGCTGGCGCAACCTGGCGCGTGGGATTGATGGCGGCATCCGCGAGGAGTTGGAGTTTCTGCGTCCCTCCGCGAGGATCGTGCAGCGCCTGTCGCGGCCGATTCTGGGCCCCGGCGGGCAACGCCTGGGCCGAGTGGAAATTTACCGCGATTTGACCACCCGGCGGGGTTTCCAATCCAAGTTGCTGCATACCGAGAAACTAGCGGCGCTTGGGCAGGTTATCTCCGGCGTCGCGCACGAGCTGAATAATCCCCTCACCAGTATTCTCGGCTATTCGCAGCGGCTGCTGCAGAAAGAACACACCGGGGGAAGGGACCGCGAGGTGCGCCACATCTTCGAGGAGGCGGAACGGGCGACCGCGATCCTGCGCCAGCTGCTTTGGAATGCGCACGAAACCAAGATGGAGATGCGCACCGTAGCCATCAACCAGGTGGTGCTGCAAGCCATCGAAGTACAACAGGCCAGCTTGGCCCAGGAACGCATTCACCTCGAGATGGATCTCGATGCCAGTTGGCCGCTGGTGCATGGCGACGCCGGGCAGCTGCAACAGGTGCTGATGAATTTAATTGGGAACGCGCGCCAGGCTTTGAACCATACCGGAAAAAGCGGAAGCATCCGCGTGCGCACCAAACAAATTGGCGACCAGCGCGTGTTGCTGGAGGTTGCCGATGATGGACCGGGCATTCCTGCGGAAACTTTAGGCCGCATTTTCGATCCATTTTTTACTACCAAGCCTGCGGGTGTCGGCACAGGGTTGGGATTAGCAATCGTGTTAGGCATCGTGCGGGAGCATGGAGGACATGTAAACGTTGCGAGCCCTCCAAACGGTGGAGCAATTTTTTCTATCGCCTTGCGTGCGGCCGGCAGCGTATCCAGAGCTACCAACCTCTTGAACGTCAACAGAGCGACGGTAATCTCGAAATCCTGGCCGGGAGACGGCGCTGATCCACGATTGGCGGCATCCAGAACCTTGCATCAGGGCTGCCGCATTCTGGTAGTGGAAGACGAACCAACCGTAGCGCGGCTGATTGCGGATGTTCTGGCGGATGAGGGCTTTCAAGTAGATGTGCAGCTCGACGGACACGAAGCCCTGCAACAAGCGGATCGCGAGACCTATGACCTGGTGATTTGCGATATGAAAATGCCCGGGCTTGACGGACAGCATTTCTATCAGGCTTTGGTCCAGGCCGGCAATCCGCTGAGCAAGCGCTTTCTCTTCGTCACCGGCGATGTAGTTGCGCAGCATACCCAGCAGTTCCTGGAACACCATCAATTGCCGCACGTAGCCAAGCCGTTTCGCATGGAGGAGCTGAAAGACAGTGTGCGCAGGCTGCTGAGCCAAGATTTTTCAGGTGAGTCCAGAACTCGGGAAGCTGGAACCAATGGATGAGGTGCGATGAACGTCAGATTCGACCCACGACAAACCCTGCTGGTTGTAAGCAACGACGCTTTGCTGTGCGCCGCGGCACGCCGCGCGCTGGAGTCCCGAAGGTTGGATGTTCAGGTGGCAGCTGTAAGCAGCGTGGAAACCGCGCTGCAAATTATTGAAGAAGCCGCGCCTGGCGTCGTTTTACTGGCCGAGGAATCAGGTTTACAGGGAGGCGGCCCGCCCATGCAACTGGACTCAGCGGTTCACGCGCTGGCGGCGTATGCGCCGGTGGTCGTCATGGGTCGAGCGGAGCGTGAAACGTCTCTGCAGGCCCTTATCGCTGCGGGGATAGCGGATTACGTTCCCCGCTCGGAGGGCTGCATGAGCGACGCATTGGATTTGCTGGAACACCGGCTCGCTCGTCGCCAGCAAATCTCGGAAAGCATCCCTGCAAAGGCGGCCGAGGATCGTTCCAAAGATTTTGCAGAAATCTTGCGTCACGAATTAAATAATCCGTTAACGGGCATTCTGGGTAATGCCGAACTCCTCCTCGCGGAAATCGCCCGTAAAAAGGATGGAAAGCTTCCATATGGCGGGCTGGAGCGGGTCGAGACGATCGCGGCGCTGGCGATGAGAATGCGCGAAACGGTAAGACAGTTGAGCCACGAATGGGAAACGAGAAACGATCCGGTGCGGCAAGCTTGAGCGACAACGTAAGCGCGACACAAAGTTGTGTTCACACGATTGCCTCTGCTCGATGCAGACTCTCCGAACCCACGGCTTTTCCCCGGTGACTTCCGGTATCGCTAGCTTCAAAGCTCAGGAGCGGAATAGCACGGATTCGCGGTGGAACATTTTTACCGCGATAAAGATCGCCGCGCCCCCGTACAGGCAGGTGGAGAGAAAAATCAGCGCAATAGAATTCCAGTGGTAGTTTCCGGCAATCAAATCTTTACAGAGTAGACTCACGTTCAGAATGGGCACCAACGACAGTCGTGGAGTGAGCTCTATTCCCGGCAGCATGGCCGCGATGGCCGGAACGACGACCACTATCATTAGCGGCGAAATGTAGCTTTGCGCCTCCTTATAGCTCTTGGCGAACAGCGCGATAGTCAGCAAGGCCGCGGAAAACATCACTGCCAGCGGCAAAGCCACCAAAAAAACAGCAAGAACCGCGACAAGGCCAATCTTGATGTGCATGGCAGACCCGGAGGACTGGTCCTGAAAATGTTGAATCACCCACGAAGAAACCCCCATGGATGTGACCGAGAGCGCCGCCGTAACCAGCGAGGCCGTCAGCACGAGGAGAAACTTACCGAGCACCAGGTGCGTTCGCGAAATTGGGCTGGAAAGGATGGTCTCCATCGTGGCGCGCTCTTTTTCTCCCGCTGTAAGATCCATGGCGGGGTACATTGCGCCAGTAAGGCACATGATGATGACCAGATAAGTAATAATTCCACCGACCGTTTCTCCCGCGACCTTTTCCGCTGATACGACGTTTTGCTGCTTGATGACAAAAGGCTTCAAAAAGCTGGCCGGCAATTTCTGGACGGTGAGCCGGTCACGCGCCAGGTTGTCGCGGTATTCATTGAAAAAATCTTCAATGCGTTTCGCAGCGGTCGTAGATTTCAGGTCTCCCGAATACATATAAATTTTCACTGGCGCGAAGTCAGTACCCGCTCCTGTCTGTAAACCAGGAGGAATTTCCACCGCGGCGCGAATCTTTTTATTGGAAATGAGGTCCACGTAGTTGGTGGGCTCTGAAACCACGATCAAATTCTTGCTCTTTACCAGGTTGGTTATGATTGACGGAGAGTCAGTTCCACCCAGGATCATTATTCTTGCCGGTTCTCGATCAGCTTCCTCGATGAGGCCGGCAACCACGTAGCCCACCCCCACGGTCAGTATCGGAAAGAGCAGAATGGGAACGAGAATGGTGGAGATCAACGTGCGCCGGTCGCGCAGGGCTTCCAGCAACTCTTTGCGATAGACAATGCCGATATCCCGCGCGGACATCCTCAGGAAACCTCCACGCCCGCGTGCGGAGCCACATGCGCGGTTACGATTTTCACAAAAATTTCTTCCAGATCTTTTTCCTGATACTCTTCGCGTAGTTGCGTGGGAGTACCCTCGGCGAGCAGCGATCCGTTGTGGATAACCCCGATCACGTCGCACAGCTTTTCCACTTCACTCATCACGTGAGTGGACAGAATTACGGTTTTGCCAGTTTGGCGGCATTCGCGAATGAACGCCACGATCGTGCGCGCGGCCATAATATCAAGCCCCAGCGTGGGCTCATCAAAGATCATAACCGGAGGATCATGAACGAGGGTCCGCGCAATAGAAGTTTTTTGTTTCATACCCGTGGACAGCTTGTCGCACCGCCGGTCGCGGAAAGAATTCATATCCAGGCGATCGAAAATGTCATCGATGCGCTTCTTTAGCGTAGCTTCGCCCAGGCCATTAAGTCGCCCAAAATACTCGACCATTTCCTGCGCGGTAAGCCGTGGATAAAGGGCCGTCGCGGTAGAGAGAAAGCCGACGCTGGCGCGAACTTTTTCCGGATCTTCGACGATGTCGTGGCCAAATACCAGCGCGGTTCCATCGGAGGGCTCGAGGATAGTGGCGAGCATGCGGAGCGTCGTGGTTTTACCCGCGCCATTGGCGCCCAGCAAGCCATAAATGCTGCCGGGCCGGCAGGTAAAACTGACGTTTTCCACCGCGCAAATATCGCCGCGTTTTTTGTCGTGGAAGCGCTTGGACAAGCTACGGGCTTCGATCATCGCCGGGGCCTCGCGTTTAAGGGTTAGGACCCCAGTGTACTACGTGCGGACACATCGAAAGCTACGTTTGGGGTATCCGCATTCCGGTGTGCAAATCGTGATGCGGCCATTGGCACGCCGGCTAGTAACCTAATACCTCGCCGCTGGCGCTAGATAGCTTGTGGACCGAACGCAGCATCTAATTCTGAGGTCCCACTCAGTCGGCTCAGGTGCCAGTAAAGCAATCCTGCCGTCACCGTTATGGAGAAAGATACAAGCGCCTTGCTAGAATGGGGTATTCTGCCGTGTCATCCATCACCACAACTCAACAGGCGGCCAGCTGAATGCCTTCGGCGTAAAGTAATCGGCAGCCTGGCGGGTAAATCATAACGAACGAATTGGGCGAAACGCGATGAACAGGGAAAATGGATCAGCGTAAGCTGCGCAACCGGATATTGCTATTTCTGGTGGTCGCCGGGATTGTGGCTTACGTTTTGGTGCGCCTCAGCGGACGGGAGCCGGTCGCCAAAATTGCCGCTGTCACCCCCGTGCGGGACAACCTCGTTTCCTCCATTTCCAGCAATGGAAAAGTTGAACCCATCTCACCGTTTGTGATGCGCGCCCCACTGGATACTTTTGTGGACAAAGTAACCGGAGTGGAGGGCCAGCAAGTCAAAAAGGGTCAGCTCTTGCTGGAATTGAACGTGATGGATGCGCGGGCCCAGCTTGATGATGCCGAGGCCCGTCTGCTGCGCGCGAGAGATGAATTGCGCGCGGCTCATAGCGGCGGCAAATCCGACGACGCGGCGCGGGTTGCCGCAGATCTTGCAAAAGCGCAAGGAGATCGCGATCGTCTCCTGAGAAATCACGACGCCCTGGAAAGGCTGATTGCCAAGCAAGCCGCTACCAGCGATGAGCTGGCCGCTAACGACCTGGCGCTGAGTAATGCGCAGGCCGAAGTGAAGAGACTCTCTGCCGCAAAACAGGAGTTCGAACGCGGGGTCAAGCTGGATGCTGGACGCACTGCGTTACAGGTGCAGCAAATCCAAAGCGAAATTGCGTCCTTGAAAGCCAAGGTCGCCAGCGCGCGAGTCACCGCGCCTACCGATGGAACTTTGTATTCGCTGCCGGTGAAGACTGGCGACTACGTGAAGACCGGCGATCTCCTGGCGGAAATGGCGGACTTGCATCGCGTCCGCGTGCGCGCCTTTATCGATGAACCAGAGCTCGGGGGGCTGGTCCCTAACGAGCCGGTTAAGATCACCTGGGACGCGCTGCCAAATCGCACCTGGACGGGCAGAACAGAAGTCATTCCCAAACAGGTGGTGCCGCACGGAACCCGCAGCGTCGGAGAATTGCTGTGCGCGGTGGATAACCAGAAGTTGGAATTGCTCCCCAATATTAATGTCGACGTGAAAATCCATTCGAACGAGAGAATGAACGTGTTAACTGTGCCACGCGCCGCCGTGGATGCCGAGAGCGACCATAGGTATGTCTTTGTAGTGACTGAAAGTGCGCTCGGAAAATCCCGCTTGGCACGGCGAGAAGTTCAGTTAGGAATTGCCGATTCGACAAATTTTGAAGTCATCAGCGGCTTGCAGGAAAACGAGATGGTGGCGCTGCCGGGCGATGCCGTCTTGCACGACGGCATGGCGGTAAAGATTGTGAATACCGATTCCGCATATGTACGGGGCCATTCGGATGGCCGGTAGGCTAAGGATTGTGCTGGGGGCAGCTATTCTGGCGTTGGTAACTGGGGTATCGGTAGCTGGCGCTCAAGCCTTGCAAGACAGCGGTTTGGAAGCCGGGCGGCGGGCTTATGAACTGAGTGATTACGAAAAAGCCGTAAAGGTTTTGCAGGATGCTGTGGCGAAAAGCCCGCGCGATGGAGAAGTTCTCTTCCTGCTGGCGAAAAGCCATTTCGAGTTGCGACAATTTGACGCGGCCGTGGCGAACGCTGAAAGGGCCGTCGCCGTGGCGCCGGGAAATTCGATATACCACGAATTGCTGGGCCGGTCGTTTGGAGAAAAGGCCTCTAAGAGTTCCTGGTTCTCGGCCTTGTCATTAGCCAGGAAAGCGCAGCAAGAGTTCGAAACCGCCGTTCGACTGAACCCGAAAAATTATTCCGCGTTTCAAGCGCTCATCGAATTTGATTGCGCCGCTCCGGGCATTGTCGGCGGAGGAGAAGATAAGGCACTACTAAAAATCGAACAGTTAACGGCAATGGACGAAGCTGAGGGCCACTACGCGGCAGGCAATTGCCGTCGGCAAAAAAAAGATTATCCCGCCGCCGAAGTGGAATTCGATAAAGCTCTCGTCAACGCCAAATCGCCGGAGTTGATCTTTGATATTGGGGACTATGCGATGAAGCGCAATCAACCGCAGCGCTTGTTGGCCGTAGTCGCAGCCGGGCAGCAGGCTTCGTCCGGCGACCCGAGGACGAAATTCTATCGCGCTACTGCCTTGATCCTGCTAAAGCAAAAACCAGGCGAGGCCGAATCACTACTTCGCGAATATTTGAGTACTGCTCCGAGGCGTACTGGTTACCCGCGCCCAGCTTCGGCCCACGACTGGCTCGGGCGCTTATTTGAAAATCAAAACAATCGCGACGCGGCCGCCCGGGAATACGCGACCAGCTTGCATGTGGATCCCAAAGACAAAACCGCTCAGGAAGCTTTGCGACGCCTTGGGAAGGCCTGAAAATGCATTTGCGTGAAACGGTGTCTGTAGCCTTCGACGCACTACGCAGCAACAAATTGCGCGCAGCGCTGACCTCCCTGGGTGTGATTATCGGCAGTGCTTCCATCGTACTGGTGGTTACCGTGGCGCTGACCAGCAAGAAATTCGTAATTTCGCAAATTGAAGGCGTTGGTTCCAACCTGGTCTGGGCGGAAATGGTGCATGCCGCGGGGAAAGCAGAGCCGCTCAGCCACGAAATTACCATGGGCGACATGGAGGAGATGGGGGCCATGCCCGGTGTTGTGGCGGTTGCCGGAACGCGAGAGCTTCCGATGTCCGTGGTGGTTTCGGGCGTGGAGCGGCCGGTCAATCTGATTGGAGTGACTGAAGGCTTTCAAACCATCCGTCGATTGGTGATTTACCGCGGGCGCTATTTCGATTCTGAAGACATGAAATCGCGCGGCAAGGTCTGTCTGATCACCAAGGACTTGTCCGAACGTGTTTTTGGCCTGGAAAACCCCATCGGGCGTCCCATTCGCATGGGTGAATTGACATTCACAGTGATAGGAGTTTTTCGCGAGCGCGTGGCCACCTTTGGACTATCTGAAATTCAAAAAGAGTCGGTAATAATCCCGCTGGGCCTAATGAAGTACTACACCGGCGAAGATGTTTTGCGGGTGTTGTATGCGCAGGCCGTGAGTCCCGAAGCGGTGGCTGGCGTCGAACGCGAAATGACGCAGGTATTAAAAAACAGGCACCCCTTGGATGCGGAATACGATGTGCAAACCCTGGTGGCCATATTGGGTGCTGCGAGGACCATCTCTCTTGCGCTAACCGTCGTTCTGTTGGTAATTGCGGCCATTGCGCTGTTGATCAGCGGAATCGGCATCATGAACATCATGCTCGTAACCGTGAAAGAGCGCACCCGCGAAATCGGCATTCGCAAGGCCATCGGTGCGGCCTACAAAGAAATTCTCTATCAATTCTTGATTGAAGCGTTTTTGATCAGTGGCGGTGGCGCCGTCTTGGGTATTTTGATCGGCTTGGCAATACCGGTAAGTATTCAACCTCTGATACCGGGAAATTTGCGAGTGCCGGTTTCGGGCACTAGCGTAATCGTAGCGTTCGTGGTGTCGTGCTCGACAGGGCTTTTCTTCGGATATTTGCCGGCCAGCCAGGCCGCCAAGCTTCAGCCCATCGAGTCTTTGCGGTATGAGTAACAGTCTGCGATTAAAAAAGGCCCATTAGAAATCAAGTTATGCGCAAATGAGGTGCAACCGTGGCTCAACTAAACAGTCTGTCAAAGCGTGCCCGAATTGTCGGACCCCCATGCGCGATTTTTGCACTGGGCCTATTTGGTGTCGCTGCCTGCTACGCGCAAAATGCTTCCAACGCCAAAATCACATTGGCGATTAGTAATGGCACGCAACAAACTTTGGGCGATTCCACGCAACAATCCACGTCAGCGCAAGATGCCCCCGCGCTCACGCTGCGACGGGCCATTGAGCTCGCGCTTCAGAATAGTAAAGACCTTCAATTAGCAAAGATCCAATCGCGTTTATCCGATCGTTCCGCGCTGATCACCAGAGCACAGTTCATGCCGAATTTGTATATAGGTTCGGGCCTCGGATATACCAACGGAATTCCTGAAACCCCCGGCGGCCGCGCACCGGCTATTTTTGATGTGACCTATACGCAGGAGGTATTGAACGAGCCTTTACGCGGTCAGGCCAAAGAGCTTCAGGAGCAGGCCAGATCACAGAAAATTGCGCTGGAAGAAGTGCGAGATAGCGTAATCGTGCGCACTGCGATGGCCTTTCTGGAGCTCGGCAAAGTGCGGCACTCGCTGGAACTGTTGCGAGCCGAACAGGAAAGCGCTGACAAAATTTTGCAAGTGACCACCGGTAGAGAAAGCGAAGGATTTGAATTGTCGATCGAAGTCACCCGCGCCCAACTTACTAAAGCGCAAGTAGTACAACGCATTTTGCAGTTGGAGGGACGGCAGGATGAATTGGAAGTATTTCTGCGCGCGCAAATTGGGCTTGCAGCGGATTCCACGATAGAGGTTTTGCCCGAAGATCTGCCCGGGCAAGCGGAACAAGAGGGTGCCAATCTTGTCGCGATGGCCATGCAGGATAACACCAGCCTGCGACTGGCCGAATCGGATGTGCGAGCCAAGGGATTTCGCTTGAAAGGCGAGAAGCGCGGTTATTTTCCGACCTTGGAGTTGGTGAGCATATACAGCTTGCTCGGCAGGTTCAACAATTACGATCAATTCTTCAAGACCTTCCAACGAAATAATTTCAACGCCGGCATTCAGGTGAACATGCCCATCTTTAGCGCGAAGACCAAAGCAAATATAGGCCTTGCCGACGTGAATTTGGAAGCTTCAAAGGCCAGCTTGAGCAATAAAAAAACCGAGGTTACTGCCGATGTGCGGCAGAAGACCCGAAGTGTGCGGGAAAAAGATGCTGCAAAAGAAGTGGCCCGGCTGCAATTGCACCTGGCGCAGCAGGATGTAGCGGTTTTTCAATCGCAATACGCCGAAGGCAAATTGAATCTGCGCGAAGTGGAACGGGCGCGGCTCACCGAGAGCGAGCGTTGGATGGCTTATCTGGATGCCAACTTCGCCCGGCAACAAGCGCAACTGGAGTTGTTGCGAACCGCTGGGCAACTCAACAAAGTCTGGCAATAAGAAAAAAAGTGGCCATAAGAAAAATCAGTGCGCGCAAGGTCTCATCGAGTAAATCTGCGTCCAAATCAGCCGCCGCTCACAAATCGAACACCAAGAAAAAATCGGATCCGCTGAACAGCGATCACCTTGAATTTCTGTCGAACGCCCTGCTGATGTTGAACAAAGGTTTCGAACATCTGCCTGCATTTAAAAATGATGTGCCGGGCTCGCAGCGGCTCGGGGACGTTCTCACCGCAACTGCTGAACGTCTGCGAGACAATTACCCCTATTTTCATCCTTTGTACGCCGGCCAGATGTTGAAGCCTCCCCACCCAGTGGCACAACTTGCCTATGCCTTGGCGATGACCATCAATCCTAACAATCATGCGCTCGATGGCGGGCGCGCCACGTCGGCCATGGAAAAACAGGCCGTCGCGCAAATCGCGGCCATGTTTGGCTGGACAAAATTTCTCGGCCATTTGTGTAGCGGGGGAACGATGGCCAATCTGGAGGCTCTGTGGGTCGCGGGGCAGTCCGCGCCGGGAAAAACAATTTTGGCCAGTTCGCAATCGCACTACACTCACCAGCGCATCAGCAAAGTCTTACAATTACCATTCGAAACAATTTCGTCCGACACCCGCGGGCGCATTGATTTGAAACTTCTTGAAAAACGGTTAACTCACAGCGACGTTGGGACCGTGGTAGTGACCATGGGAACGACCGCGATCGGCTCCGTCGATTCACTGCATGAAATTGTTGCCCTGCGTACCAAACACAATTTCTGCATTCACGCCGACGCGGCTTACGGCGGATATTTCACCCTGCTGGAAAATTTGGAGCCGGATACTCAAAAGGCCTTCGCTGCGATGGGTGAGGCTGACTCCATCGCCATTGATCCCCACAAGCACGGTTTGCAGCCTTATGGATGTGGGTGTATTTTGTTTAAAGATCCCGCAGTCGGCCGCTGGTACAAGCACAATTCTCCTTATACCTACTTCACTTCGACCGACTTGCACCTCGGCGAGATCAGTCTGGAGTGCTCCCGTCCCGGTGCGGCCGCGGCGGCTTTGTGGGCTACGCAAAAGCTCTTGCCGCTAACGGAGCGAGGGGAGTTTGCTCAAGGTTTAGCCCAGGGCAGGGAAGCGGCGCGAACGCTGCATGACCGACTACACGCCGACAAGCGCTTCATCACACCTTTCCCGCCAGAGCTGGACATAGTGATTTTTGCATTACGCGCCGAAAGCGTGAGCACTACTTCGCTTCTTTCGCGGCAGATTTTCGAGGCTGCTGCCAAGCGAGATCTACATCTGGCCCTGGCTGATCTGCCCGTCGATTTGTTTCCGAACCTCCCGTCCAACATGAAGCGCGATCGCCAGACCATCAACTGCCTCCGTTCGGTTCTGATGAAGCCTGCGCATTTTGACTGGCTGGACCAGATTTGGCAGCGAATTTTGATATCCGTCGCCGACGTCGTAAATTCAAAAACAGCAATTTAGAGCAGCAGCAAATAATCCCTATGTTTTGCGCCGCTACACCCCGCAAGTCCCACTCACTGCTGTATTTAACCGCTTGATGCGCGATAGCACCCAATGGGAGAAAGTTTTGAGGGGATCACTCTAATTCGGTTAAACTCATAGCTAGTGTCTTGGGCCTGCGTCCTGTCCAGCTTACTTGGGAACGCTGCGGCGCTGAAGTTTGCGCAATCTAGATCGATATCTGGAAGCTGAGGGTTAAGAATGCCTGATGTAATGAAAACGTTGCTGTTAAACCCGCCGAGTTTTGAAAATTTCGACGGCGGCGCAAGCTCTCGTTGGCCCGCAACCCGCGAGATCGAATCCTATTGGTATCCTGTTTGGCTCACCTATCCAGCCGGCATGATTCCCGGAAGTCGTCTGCTCGATGCCTCGCCGCACAAGGTCAACTGGCAGCAGACCGTGCAGATTTGCAAAGACTACGAATTCCTCATTTTGTTTACCTCCACCGTGGGATTCGAGAGCGACATCAAGCTCATTCGCAAGATTAAAGAATCCAACCCCAGCATGAAGATTGCCTTCGTCGGTCCGCATGGCCACATCAAGCCCGATGAAACCCTGATGGCCAGCGAAGACATCGATTTTGTCACCCGTGGCGAATTCGACCATTCCGTTGTCGAATACGCGTGCGGCAAACCGCTCAGTGAAATCATGGGCGTCAGCTACCGCAAAGACGGCAAGATCGTCCACACCCCGCCTCGCGAGCAATTGCACACCGCGGAGCTCGACGCGTTGCCCTTCGCCACAGATATTTACAAGCGCGACCTGCAAATTGAGCGCTACAACGTGCCGTTCCTCTTGAATCCTTACGTGTCCTTTTACACCACTCGCGGCTGCCCGGCGTTATGCACTTTCTGCATGTGGCCCCAAACGATTTCCGGACACGCGTGGCGCACCCGTTCCACCGAAAACGTAGCGCGCGAAGTAAAGCAAGCCATCGAATATTTTCCGCAAATGAAAGAAATTTTCTTCGACGACGACACCTTTAACATCCGCAAGGACCGCGTCCTCGATCTTTGCACCAAGTTCAAGCCGCTGAAATTTCAGTGGTCCTCCACGGCCCGCGTGCACAGTGATTACGACACCCTGAAAGCCATGGCGGATGCTGGCGCGCGATTGTTCATCGTCGGATTCGAATCCGGCGATCAGCAAATTTTGAAAAACATCAAAAAGGGCGCGACCGTGGAAATGGCCCGCACCTTCATGAAGAATTGCCGAAAAGTTGGTATTCGCGTTCACGGCGATTTCATCATCGGGCTGCCCGGTGAAACTCGCGAGACCATTCAGAAAACCATCGATTTCGCCAAGGAACTCGATCCCGAAACCATTCAGGTTTCCATCGCCCATGCCATGCCCGGCACGGAACTGTATGCCTCCATGGCCAAGGAAGGCTTCCTGAAGGTCGAAGCACTTGCGGACATGGGCGGACACCAGTTACCGCACATTGAATATCCGCATCTCTCAAAGGCCGAGATGATGTCCGGAGTAAATCGCTTTTACGATGAATATTATTTCCGTCCTAAAGTGGTATGGCGCATCGTGAAAGAAGCTCTCTGGGATGGTCACGAACGCAAGCGCTTGTACCACGAAGCCACGGAATTCTTAAAACTCCGAGCGGAACGTTTGAAATGGGCGCGTGAAGGCGGCGACGGCAGCAAGCCCTTGGTCGCAGTCTCGCAGGCACCGTCGGCCTCCGGCAACGACTAACCAATAAAAAATGTCTCAAGAGCGAAAGCTCCGTTTGAAGACGCTCGTAATGGTCTTCGCCATGATGGTGTGTGCTACCACTGGCGATTCCTTGCTAAAGCGCGGTATGACCGAGATCGGTCCGGTCACTTTGGACCATGCCGGACTCTTCCAGGCCTTTCGGTTGGCCATGACCAGCCCAACGATCTGGCTCGCCATCCTTTTTCTGATCGGCTTCATGCTTTCCAATATGACCGTGCTCAGTTGGGCGGACTACAGCTACGTGATGCCTGCGTCAGCGTTTGGCTACGTAGCCGTCACTTTTGTCGGCATGACTCTGCTTGGCGAGACCGTTTCTCCCCGGCGTTGGGTAGGCGTAACGCTCATTTGTGTCGGCGTTTTTCTGGTGGGGCAAACCAAGCCCAGCACCAGCGCCGTCGCTGAGGCAGTGCAATGATTCGCACTGCTGCTACGCTCGCGATTTTTGTGCTGTCCGGCTCCGCAGGTGAACTGGCCGTAACCTACGGCATGAAAAAAGCTGGCGCTCCGGACCATTTGCGAATCCAACAGGTCATCAGTTTTTTGGGCCGCGCTTTTCGCAACGGATGGTTTTGGGTGGGCGTCCCGCTGATGGCCTTATCTTTTTATTTGTTGATGGTGTTGCTGTCGTGGGAGCCGATCAGCCTCGTGATTCCTGCCTCAGCCTTGAGTTATGTAGTCGGCACGCTCGGCGCAAAATATATTTTAAAGGAAGACGTGAACGGCGTCCGCTGGGCTGGCGTGCTTCTGGTTTGCATAGGCGTGGCTGTCGTGGCTGCCGGATAATTCCGACATGAGCAAGCGACCATGATTCATCTCCACCACGGATGGGTCGTCGCGCTACTCGTAGTCGCTGCTTTTCCCCTGATCTATTACCTGCTGGCTATTTTTGCCGCGTTGTCCTTTTCTCGCAGAGCCAAAGCGCAGGCTCCTTCAATGCCAACATTTGAGCCCCCGGTGAGTATCTTGAAGCCTGTGCACGGCGTCGACTTCGCCTCCTACGAGAATTACGCGAGTTTCTGCACCCAGGATTATCCCGAGTACGAAATTCTTTTTGCCGTTAACGAAGAAAGCGACCCGGCGATAGCCGTTGTAGCCCAGTTGATTACTGACTATCCACAGAGGCATATCAACCTGTTGATTGGCGCGGAATTCTTCGGTGCCAATCAAAAGGTCAACAACCTCGTGCGCTTAACCCGTGAAGCTAAGTATGAAGTTTTGGCGCTGAGTGACGGCGATGTGCGCGTGGGCCGGAACTATCTTCGCAATGTGGTGGCGCCGTTGCGCGATGAAAATGTCGGAGCTGTAACGTCATTTTACCGGAGCATCGCACAGAATAATCCTTATGCCGAGCTCGAAGCTGTCGGAGCTTCTAGCGATTTTTTCGCCGGTGTCTTGATGGCCGCGTGGACGGAAGGCGTCAAATTTACACTCGGAGCTTCGGTCGCGGCGACAAAAACGTGGATGCGAAAAATTGGCGGCTTCGAAGCCATCGCCGCTTTCCTGGCGGATGATTACGAGATCGGACGCCGCGTCGCGCAGGCCCACGGACGAGTGGTGCTTTCTCATGAAATCGTCTCGACCATGTATCCGGCGCAAACGCTTCGTAGTTTTTGGCAACATCAGTTGCGTTGGGCTCGCACTGTCCGTTTGTGCCGTCCCGCTTCGTATGCCGTACTGCTATTTACGCAGGGACTGCCTTGGGTCATCGCCGCCGCTGTGCTAGCGCCCGCGCACTGGATCGCCGCTTCGTACTTACTTGCGTATTTGGTATTGCGATTCACAATGGCCTGGCTCGTGGGCGTGTCGGTGGTTGGTGACGGAGTGGTGCGCCGCCGCTTGTGGCTCGTACCGTTGTGGGACGCCATACATTTTGTAGTGTGGGCCGCGAGCTTCGCGTCCAATCACGTAGTGTGGGGCAACGTTGAGTACGTGGTCGATCGCGGCCGGATGAAACCAGTCGTGCCATGATTAACATTGCCCGTGGTATCTCGACCATCGAGCATACTGCTGTAGCCTGCATCATCGAATCATCAAGATAACTGTGGGCAGCGCCTGTCAATTGGTTGACGCCCTCAGCGATCCCGATTAAATTAGGTAAGATGAATCGTGGCTGCCGGCACAGCCGGATGTGTCACGATTCCTTTTTATTCCTCCCGGCTGGGAGGTCGTCCAATTGGTAGGACTCCAGACTCTGAATCTGGCTATCCTGGTTCGAGTCCAGGCCTCCCAGCCAAATCTTTTCAATCACTTAGCTTGACGGCCCTCCCACATGGGAACATCTGTGGGAACAACTTGGGTACAACTGGACGAAAATATTAACCGGTCGGAGGCATCATCCTCTCCTCCAACCGCGTCATCGCACTGCGCTGGGACTCTTCCACCGACTGGATATAGTACGCGAGCGTCGTTTGCGCTGAGGAAGTCCGAGGATGAGCGGCGAAATACTCGCCATCCCGCTTTTGGTAGACAGAGGGCCTTGGGTGCAGAACGAGCTTCAACAGATTTGCGGACTCAAACGGCTTCCGAAACTGCAAAGGAATCCCAAAGACGTTTTGTCATGGACTTGGTGTTCCCATATGACGCTCGAGAGCCGTTACCAACCCAGAGCCCAGAGGTACAACACGCTCGCTAGAGTGTCGGGCGGACCAGAGGTTTTTGACTTTGCCCGCGGTTTTTTCCGGCTGGGTTTCGACGATCCGGAAACTACTCTTTCTGCAACAGAGCCGACTGAAGCGTTTGCTGAACGGGGTTGGGGTACTTGGATGCATACTTGAGGAGCTTCAACGTATCCGCCACCTTCAGATTTAGTTCGTCAAGCACTACGGGCAATCCTTGTTGGCGCTACAGGTAGATCCAATCCAAGAGTGCCTTCTCCGGTTCCGCCATCTTGTATGAGCCGTGCTTCGTTCGTTTTTCCTGGAAGCCCCAGT
>DATHRB010000015.1:0-29005 GCA_035482155.1 Verrucomicrobiia bacterium
ACAGATTACGAACGAGCCGTGGTCGTCGATGCGTAGAAGCAAGAAAACGAAAAAGAACGAAAGAGAAAAACTCTTTTAGGTGAAAAGGAAGAAGTGTGCTCAAAAAAGATTTGACAGGGTCGGCATTGTTAGAGATGGACGATTGATGCCGCGTTAACCAGGACCCGACCGGCATTGAGGGCTAAGCGCACGGCAATGATATGTTTGGATTTTGCGCTGACGTACCCGCCCACTGCTGGTGTCGTGGGCTCTATCGTCACGCCAAAGACGATTCGCCTTGAGGCAAAAAAAGTTAACTTGGGGCTGTACGTCGAAAGGCTAGTCGGAAATTTCCCGTCGCAGTCCGGTTGGCAAATGAACGGCTCTGGAAGTTGGACTTCAAACCAGACTGGCTACGTTTTGGATGCGGTCTATCCGCGCGACCTGATTCCTGCTGACCAACGGCCCTCGCTTGATTACAGACCTTCACCGAACAATGAGGTAAATTCAGCACGCGGTAAGAACGCCCGACCCGCAAAGCGACGAAAGAAGCGAACGCAAGCAAAATCGTCGTCGCGAACCTGAGAGAATCGGAAGACCGCGCCTGAGAAATCGGGTAACCGGAAACCGACCAACTACCGAGCACTGGGCTTCCTTGACGGATGGGAGGCCCGACGTTAGATTGGAAATGTATGCACCTGAGCAAGAAAAACGCCAAGCTCAACGCTGTTAGTGATCGGCTCAACCATTCCCAGCGGCGCGCGCGAACCTTCAATGCGAAGCCTGGCCTCGCCATCACCGCCGGCTTATTTTTGTTTCTTTCCGCCGCCCCGTCCAGCCACGCGCAAAAGGTCAAATCGACGCCTCCCCCGCCTCCGCAGGCCGCTCGACCACAACGGGAAACCGCTCCAGCCACAAGCATCAACGTGGATGCCAGCGAGCCCATGTTCACGACCATGTGCGCACTGCTGGCGGCCGGATTTGAAGCCGACATCAGCGCGGAAAATTGGCGTCCACTTCGCGCTCAGCTTCGCGATCGTATGCAACACCAACAAGGCCCGGCGGTCGAAGCCGTTCGCGAATACTACAAGCAACACGATTCTGCCGATCCCGGTGCGGCGCTTTCCCGCTATTTGTGGTTTGGTCTGGTGGCCGGCCCCGCTCCGGATTTCAAACCCACCATGCGGCGTGAGGATCTACCGCCCGAAGTATTGGCTCTAGAAGGTTTCAGCGAGCTGCTTTCCAAATATTATCAGGAACAAAATATTCACCAGCTTTGGCGTCAAATGCAGCCCGCTTATAACGCTGAAATCGAGCGCATGCACGAGGCCGTGTCGCAAATTGTGTTTGTCGCTACCGGATATTTGCGCGCCATGAACCAGCCATCCGAACAGCGCACCTTCACCATAATTGTTGAGCCGCTGGTCGGTCACCTCACCAACGTTCGAAATTTTGGCGATCACTACGCCATCGTGCTCAGCGGCGCGGATGATATTCCCGCAGATGTGGTGCGCCACGCGTATCTGCACTTCATGCTCGATCCCTTGCCGCTGCGTTATTCTCACGTTATCGCGGTAAAAAAGCCGTTGTTTGAAAAAGCCGCCAGCGCGCCGCGACTCGCGCCCGACCTGAAGGACGACTATCCTTCTTACTTCGCGGAATGCATGGTGCGCTCCGTGGAACTGAAATTGAGAAGAATGTCGCCCGGCGAACGTGATGCCGCTCTCGAGCGCAATGACGCCGATGGCTACGTTCTGGTGCGCCCGCTTTTCGCAGCGCTGCCAAAATTTGAAGGCGCCGAACCAACCATGGAGCTGTTCTTCCCCGACTTGGTGCGCTCCATCGACGTCGCCACTGAACTCAAGCGAGTCAGTACGTTGCAATTTGCGCCCGCTGGTAGCCAGCGAAATTCCAGTGACTTGAGCGTCGAAGAGGTCGCTCGCCGCCGTGCTGCCGTCATGCCCGGTACGGTCCCGAATGATGCCGACGCGATCGCCGCACTCACGGAAGGGGAGCGCCGCATCGCCGAAAAGAACGCCCGCGCTGCCGAAGCTTCATTTCAAAAAGTCGTAGCGAAGTATCCGGACCAGCCGCGTGCCTGGTATGGTCTTGGCCTGGTTGCTCTCCTCGATCATGATGGTCCACGCGCCAAAGAAGTATTCGGCCGGCTGACCACGGGAGAGCATGCCGCTACTTCCGATCCCATGGTCCTGGCCTGGTCGCATATTTACCTCGCACGGATTTATGATGGTGAAGGCCAGCCACGCCAGGCCGAGGCCGAGTATCAGGCCGCCTTAACGGTGCTGGGCAGCCCGGAACAGGCTCGCCAGGCCGCGCAAAAAGGTTTGGCCGATACGGCTCGTGAAAAGCCCGTGGAGCGCCCGTGAATTTCGCCGCGCTCATCGATTTTAGAAGCAGCAACACCAATCGGGTTTGAGCCCGCGGATCCGATGGTGAACTCTACAGGAGAAAACGCATATGAAGGTAAAGTGCAACATATGGCTCACAACGGGCGCGCTGGTGGCGTTTATGATGTCGGCAGCCGCAGGGACTGTAGCGCAGAATCCTCCCGCGCCCGCGTCAGGCAATAACCAGAATCCGCCCCCTGCTACATCGACGGACAAATCAAAGCCTCCCGCAAATAATTCGCTTACGCTCGATGATCCTAATGCCGCGCCGGTCAATGCCGAAGAAGATGCCGCCTACAAGGCTCTTTCAGACCCGGCAAACGATCAAGCCAAGCGCATTGAACTCGGCGAAGCTTTCTTGCAGAAGTATCCGAACAGCCGCTACCGCTCGCCGGTGTATGGCACGCTGGTGATGGCTTATGTGCAAAGCGGCCAGGTGCAAAAAATGGAAGAGGTCGCGGACAAGGAGCTTGCGCTGAATCCTAACGACGTACAGGTTTTGGCAGTAGTCGGCCAGACACTTCCGCGAGCCATGAATTCCAAAACTCCGGACCAAGAAAAGGTATTGGCCAAAGCCGAGCTGTACGATCGTAAGGCTATCGAACTGACTCCCACGTTACCCAAGCCTGCCGCGGTCTCGGACGAAGCTTTTTCCACGGTAAAGAACCAGACCTTGGGTATGGCTCACGGTGGTCTCGGTCTGGTGTATATCCGGCGCGGCAAGTTCAGTGAAGCCATTCCCGAGCTGAATCAGTCCGTGACGATTGATCCCACGCCCGATCCCGTAAATTATTACCTGCTCGGAATGGCCAATGTGAAGACCTCCCATTTCGACGATTCCGTGGCTGCGTATAACAAATGTGCTGCGATCGCTGGCGCCATGCAGGAGACCTGCAAAAAAGGCGCAGAGGAAGCCAAGAAACTTAGCGCCACGCAACTTAGCGCGCCAAAATAAGCACTCGACCGGATTTCTGACTTGTAGGTGAGATGACTCCCGCGGATGACGCGCTTCTGGAACAGCGTTTGGGCCACAAATTCGCGCGTCCCGCGCTCTTGCACGACGCGCTGACGCACAGCTCGGCAGTCCCCGAAATGCGCGCCAGCCAAGGCGAACCGTACACTGCAAGAGCTGCGGTAAATAACGAACGCCTTGAATTTCTCGGCGATGCTGTGCTGGAGCTGCTTACCAGCGAATACCTCCTGGATGCTTTTCCGGATTGGACCGAAGGTCAACTCTCCAAAAGCCGCGCGCGCCTCGTCAATGCGTACTCGCTTGAAGCCGCCGCGCGACGCTTGCATCTTGGAGATCACTTGCGCCTCGGCCGCGGAGAAGAAAAAACTGGCGGCCGCGAAAAGCAGACGCTTCTAGCCGATGCCTTCGAAGCGGTACTCGCCGCCATTTATCTGGATGCCGGCTTGTCCGCCGCGCGTGAAGTTTTGCGGCATACGCTATTTGAGCAAGCGTTAGAAGAAGCCGGCGCGCGCATGGCCGAGTCCGACCGCAAGTCTGCGCTTCAGGAACTTCTGCAATCGCGCGGCCAGCTCCCCGCGGAATACCGTGTGGTGGGCGAATCCGGCCCGGATCATCAGAAAATTTTTAAGATTGAAGTGTGGGTGAATGGCTCGCGCGTCGCCAGCGCTGAGGGCGGCACAAAAAAAGAAGCCGAGCAACGCGCCGCTCGCAAAGCTCTTAAGCTGTTAGAACTTGCGAAATAATCGCTCTTGCTGCCACAGTGATTGCTCGATAGCACTGCACATACGGTAATTTTCAACGATTCACCCTGGAGGCTGGACCTGATGGCGGACGGTACAGAAGTTCCGGTCGAAGGCGCACTGCCTGAAAACGTACCGCTCGGAAATCTTCCGGCTGGCAATATACCGGAAGAAAAAGCCTCTCCGCGCACCACACATTCCTCCATCTACCGCGAGCAAACCACTTTTTCCGAATACCTCGAATCCCTGCTGGTCACCATTATCCTTGCGCTCTTCGGCACCAGCTTCATCGTTCAAGCCTTCAAAATTCCCTCCGCTTCCATGGAAAAAACCCTGTTGATCGGCGACCATCTTCTGGTCAACAAATTCATCTTTGGCGGCCACGGCGCCTGGTATGAAAAGTTCCTTCCATACCGTTCTTTGCAGCGCGGCGACATCATTGTATTCAAATATCCATACCTGGATCATCCGCATTATGTGAAACGCATCATCGGATTGCCGGGAGATCATGTAAAGCTCGTCGACCAGCAGGTGTATATCAACGGCCAGCTTTTGAACGAGCCGTACGTCGTGCACGATCCCTCCGTGCCGTACGATCCCTTCAACTATTCTTTTCCGCCGCTACGCGACCAGATGATTCCCCTAAACGTCATCAACGAGTGGCGTCCCCAGCTACGCAAATATGTTCAAGGCGATGAAATGGTTGTTCCTCCCGGCAAATATTTCGCCATGGGAGACAATCGCGACCACAGCCAGGACAGCCGCTACTGGGGATTTGTCGACCGCGACGCCATTATGGGTCATCCCTTTTTTATCTATTGGTCTGTCGACGCCACCAGCGCCGATTATTCTGGCGACAGCACTTTCTGGCAGCGGCTGTTGGGCATTTTCGATACCCTTATGCATCTTCCCGCGCGCACCCGCTGGCATAGAATGTTTCACACCGTCCATTAGCAGTTCATCGGTGTGACTCGCTCTCAATGACCAAAGGGAAGGCCGGCCGGGCTGAACTTTTCAAGACCTCGCGCCCTACACATTTTGGCCTTAGTCTGCCAGACTTTTGACCGTGACCAATTTGCGGAGTTCGTGGAAGATTGCCGTTTGGGTGACTGCCATTCTGGTGGCCGCTCAAATCGCTGCCTCTATTTCCGTACGCACCTCTGGCGTTCGTAATTACTTCAGCGAACGTCTGGAAGATGCTTTCGGCCGCCCCGTGCAGGTGAAACATTTCGACATTGAAATTCTGCCCAGTCCTCGGATCTATGCCAGCGGCGTAACCGTAGGCGAAGATCCCGCATTTGGTTATGAATATTTCCTGCACGCGGAGCAGCTCACTGCTGGCCTTCGCTGGTCCGGTTTTCTGCGCGGCCGCTTTGAATTAGGCACTTTGAGTCTGGCTCAGCCAAGCCTCACCCTGGTCAGAAACACCGAAGGCCGTTGGAATTTGGAAGATTGGCTCCCGCCAGCCAAACGCACCGGAGTTGTAACTTCTCCGGTGTACGGACCCAGCCGCGCTCCCACCATCGCCAACCGCTTGGAAAAAATAGAAATTGACGACGGCCGGATCAATTTCAAAAAAATCGATGTCAAACAGCCCTTTGCTCTGACTTCGGTAAGCGGCACCGTGGAGCAGATTTCACCCGGCCGCTGGAAGCTGGAACTTAAGGCTCAACCCTGGCGCAGCGGCGTGGCTGTGCAATCAGCCGGAACCGTGCAGGTTCGTGGCGACATTGCCGGCACTTCCGCGCGCTTGCAGCCCGCCTCCTTCGCGGTGCGCTGGAATAAAGTGTCACTCGCGGATTTGTTTCGGCTGTTGCACGGAAAAGATTACGGGGTGCGAGGCACGTTTGAGCTGGAGGCTACCGCAAAAAGCGGCGTTCCTCCCGATACCGTTGATCCTGTGAATGCTAATTCCTCCAACGATTCTTTTGTCGGCGGGGATTGGTCCTACACACTGAGGGCTTCTGCCGCTGAAATCCATCGCTGGGACCTTACTGAGCGATCCGACAATCCCGCTATTACCGCTAACGTTCAGGGGCGTTGCAATGTCGCGTTAAAAAGACTTGCCGCGGATACTCTGACTCTCGAGACATCGCTATCGAATCTGCATGGCACGGCGGAATTTGTCAGCGCAGCGAATCCCTTCATGCAGATTAAATTCGAATCCGCCGGTCTGCAGGCTGCCGATATTCTCTCCTGGTACCGTGCATTTCATCCTGACGTAGCTGACTCAATCTTCGCCGACCAATTTTTTACCGGCACGCTGCAGCTGCAGGCCTGGCCCCTGCAACTTCAAGAAATAACGGTGACGAGTTTGGGCGGTACGGTGAATTTGCGGGGCAGCGAAGATGTTCTGAAAATTGGCGCATTCCACGCTGCTTTGAATCGAAACAGGCTGGTGATAGATCCCCTCCACGTTGCTCTCGTTAGCAACTCCTCGGCAGCGCCACCCACCCAGGTCGGTCGGCTGACGAAACTCCGCGCCCTTGGCGAATCCAGTGGCGAGGCCAGCCTTACTCTAATCCACGATTTTGCTTCGCATTCCGGCGCACTCGGCGTGCAAGGCCATGTTGATAACGCTGAAAAAGTTTTGAAGATCGCCGCCGATTTTGGACACACCCTCAATCATGGCTGGGATCTCACCGGCCCGGCACGCATCGACATGCGGCGCCAATGGAGTTCTGCATCTACCGCTGTCTGGAATGGTGCAGCGGAAGTAACGGACGCGCAACTCGCAGCCGCAGGGTTAAACCAGACCGTGCAACTTCAAAAAGCGCGGCTCGAATGGAAAAACGGAAACCGGATCGCGCAGATTGGTCGAGTCGAAGGCTTCGGCGCCACCTGGTCCGGCAACATCTCCGAGATAAAATCACCCGATCCTGAGCAGCAGGGCGTATGGAGCGTTCAACTTCACGCCGATCATCTCGACGCCACCGAGCTTGACCGCTGGGTCGGACCGCGTGCTCGCCCCGGTTGGGTGCAACGCCTGTTGCCGTCCCTATTCAGCGGTAAAGCGCAAACGGTTTCCGCGAGCGAACTGGTGCGCCGCTTAAACGTCGTCGGAAATGTTCAAGTAGACGAGTTCACCATCGAAAAATTAAAGCTTCAGCAACTGCATCTGCAAGGTTCGTTGCATGATTTGCAGTTAAGTGTGACTGATGGACGCGCACAATGGGCAGGCGGCGGCGTTCGCGCCACCATGCTTGCGAAATTTCTTCCTCGTCCAACGTACGACGTGCATGCGCAATTGGATGGCGTGAATTTAACCCAACTGCCCATTGATGCGTCGGTGGCTGATCGTTTGGCGGGCTTTGCTTCGGGCGCTATACACCTCAAGACAACCGGTGTGGGCCGTAACGAATTGCTGCAAAAATTAACCGGCGCCGGCAAGGTTCGTTTGAACAATCTTGAATTTCGTGGCTGGGATGTAAATGCCAGCGTGACGGATGGTGAAGCCCACCCGGGGATTTCAAATTGGCCGTCAGGCGTTGGGACATTTACCGTTCGTGACCGCAACGTCTTTTTAGACGATGTTCGCTTGGATGGTGGTACGCAGTTCACTTTAATCGACGGAACAGTTAGTTTCGACCGCGAAGCCGATCTTGCTGTCGAAACCAGCGCCGGAAAGCGCGCGGTTCACAACACCAGTGGGCCCGGTCAGGTGCTGAAGATTGTTGGGCCTTTGGCTGGTCCGCGGGTCACACGAGAAAAAATCGTCCCACGTCAACCGGCGGATTGAGTTTGTTGAAAGAGAAATATATCAACGATAAAAATCCAGCAGCCGAAATATGTTCGGCCAGGAGCCCCGTGAATGATTCGTAAGCCACTGCTCGCGCTCGTAATTTCCCTGGTTTGCGTGTCGCGTACTTCCGCACAGTCCTCGTTCACCCTCGAACAGGTGATGAGCGCGCCATTTCCCGCCAATTTAACGGCTTCCAAAACTGGTGGCCGCCTGGCCTGGACTCTCGATCAACAGGGCCGCAGAAATATCTGGGTCGCCGAAGCGCCCGGATTTCGTGTTCGCCAGCTGACTAAATACGACACCGACGAAGGCCAACCCCTGTCTGATCTGCATTTTTCTTCGGATGGAAATAAGATCGTATTCGTGCGCGGCGAGGGAAAGAACACCGCCGGCCAATCTCCCAATCCCACCAGCAACACCGCGGGTTTTGAGCAATCCGTGTGGTCCATCGCCTGGACCGGTGGCGAGCCAAAAAAACTCGACGCCGGCGATTCGCCGGCCATTTCCGCTTCGGGTGTCGTTGCCTACATTAAAGATCACCAGGTATGGCTTGCCAAACTCGACGCATCCGACAAGCCGCTTCAAATTGTCGTGCGCGGTAAGAACGCAGACCCGCAGTGGTCGCCAGACGGCACAAAGCTTGCCTTCGTTTCGGGCCGCACCGATCACGCTTTTATCGCCGTGTATGACCCTTCAAATAATTCCCTGCGTTATTTATCTCCATCCGTCGATTCCGACCAGACTCCTCGCTGGTCGCCAGACGGCAAATTCATCGCGTTCATTCGCCGCCCGGCCGCGCCGCGCGATAATCCCGAAGGATTTTTTATCGCGCCAGATGTGCCAGAGCCGTGGGCCATCTGGATTGGCGATGTTTCCAGTGGTTCAACCCATGAAATCTGGCACAGCGGAAAAGACCTAAACGACTCCTACCCCGAAATGGCCGCAGATACCGGCGGCGGTGTGCTTAATTGGGCCGCCGATCAGCGCCTCATTATCGCCAGCACAAAAGACGGCTGGCAGCATCTCTATGCGCTGGCTGGGAATGGAAAAAAACAAGAAAATCTCACTCTCCTCACCCCCGGAAATTGCGAAGTGGAGCAATGGTCTTTTTCCCCCGATAAGCAAACCATAATATTTAATTCGAATTGTGGCAGCGCCAAAGAAGACATCGACCGCCGCCATCTTTCACGCGTGGATGTCGGCGACGGCGGCGAACCCGTCCGTATCACCACCGGCGAGAGCATTGAATGGAATCCCGTCGTTCTCAGCGACGAAAAATCTATCGCCTATTTAGGCTCCGACGCCCAACATCCCGGACGCCCGTTTGTTTCAACACTTGCGTTTGATTTTTCTCCCCGCTGGCTTGATTCTGGCACCTGGCCGCCAGATTTCCCGGCCGAACGCCTCGTCACTCCGCAACAAACAATTTTTCGTTCCGGTGACGGCCTAGAACTCCACGCGCAATTATTTTTGCCTCCCAACATGAGGCCCGGCGAGAAGCGTCCAGCCCTTGTTTTTCTTCACGGTGGTCCCATCCGCCAAATGCTCTTGGGCTGGCACTACATGTTCTACTACTCGAATTGCTACGCCATGAATCAGTATTTGGCCAGTCGGGGCTACATCGTTCTGTCTCTCAATTACCGCAGTGGCATCGGCTACGGTCACTCATTTTTTGAAGCTCCAGGCCGCGCCGGGCGAGGCGCTTCGGAATATCAGGACGTTGTCGCCGCTGGAAAATTTCTGGCGGCGCGCAATGACGTCGATGCCCAGCACATCGGTTTGTGGGGAGGCAGCTACGGCGGTTATCTCACTGCGCTCGGTCTTGGCCGCAATTCCGATCTGTTTGCCGCGGGCGTCGATCTGCACGGCGTGCACGACTGGCCCACCGACAACTGGGACGGAAAAAATATTACTCCTGAACTCACCAAGCTGGCGCATACCTCCTCGCCGGTTACCGCCGTCGACACCTGGCGCTCTCCGGTGCTGTTTATTCACGGCGATGATGATCGCAATGTGATCTTCACCCAGACCGTGGACTTGATCGCGCGTTTACGCGCCAAAAACGTGGAAATCGAGCAACTCATTTTTCCCGATGAGGTCCACGATTTTCTTTTGCACCGTGATTGGTTGGCCGCCTACCACGCTGCCAGCGATTTCTTTGACCGCCACTTCGGCGGTCCCTGGAAGTGATCTCTGACAATTAGAGATTCAAAAATCGCAAACCTCAAACGCCGCATAATTTATCTTCTGCTGGTGCTGGCAACTTTATTTGCCACCTGCCACGTTCATTCCAGCGTCGCCGCCGCTCCAATCGCACGCGCCACGCTTTTTCCCCGGCTTCACGCTGGCCAAACATTCACGTATTACATCCAATATCGCATCAAAAAGAACGTCAAGACCGAGAGCCGCGTCGTCACGCCCACCGGACCGCAAGATGCCGAGACCGACGCCGAGTGGCTTTTGCGTGTAGATATTTTGGATGTTCGTCCGCAAGGCGAGCGCGCCGCCATCCATGCCCGCTCCCGGTTTCAAAGCGTCGCTTCCGCAATGGCCCAGAATAATACCGGCGCCCAACAAACCTCCTCCGGTTCAGCAGCCCCGAGTCTCGAATCGAAATCGGTCGACTTCACTATTCTCCCCGACGCCCGGGTGGATTCCGTCACCGGCCTAGCCGATCTTTTTCCCGACCAGCGTCAAGTTTGGCAAGTCTGGCTGCGACAATTCGCCATTGCCGGAGTTTTTCCTCGCGACGGAGTAAAACCCGGCCAGTCCTGGAAATCCAGCGAACCTGAGCAAGCTCCGTCGCCCATCGTAAAACTCGAATGGGAAAAACAAGCCACCTACGTGCGCGATGAACCGTGCACCCCAATTCAATTCTCGGAAACGGGCATCGTCACTCCAAAAAATTCTCCCACCGAATCGTGTGCCGTGGTTCTGACTAGCGCCGTCTTGAAACAGAAATCCTCGCCGAAGGACACCACTCCCGGCGACTTCCGGCTTCATGACCTTCGCACCACCGGCAACGCCGCAGGTAAGAACGAAACCATCTCCTACATCTCTCTGCAGTCCGGTCTCATCGTGCGCGTCACCGAAGACGCCCACCAATTCATGGACGTAGTCGTAGCCAAGACCGACGCATCCAATCAAATTCATTACAACGTGGAAGCCACCGGCCACACCGAAATCCTGCTGGTCGCCGACGCGCCGGCCTCAAAACCCTGAATTAAATGACTCCGCCACCACAAAAAATCACACGCAATGACAGCATACTTCTTGGTTATGCGATGTTGGACGAAACCGTTGGCTACACAGTGGGGCATGGTTTGTTCTTCGTTGATGGCAAAGAAATCGGCAGAGTACCCTGCCTGGTGATTTGCCAAGACAAGGACTCGCGCCTTTTCACACTCTATTACTGCGACAGCGATTGGAACTTGCTCGGAGTGGCTACGAATTATCAGTCCGTTGATGCTGCCAAGCATCGCGCAGAGCGCATCTATCCCGGCTCATCGGAACGTTGGGTCGAGACGAGTTCACGTCTCCGGTAACGCGCTTACTGAAGGATCGCGTATAATGGAGGTTTCTGCGGTCACCAGAAAAATTAACCTGCGCACACAGGGAGACCGCACTTAATTCGACGACACCAAGGAATTCAGCAAATGAAGTTTAAACTTCACAGCAATTATCAGCCGCGCGGCGACCAGCCTGAAGCCATCGACCAGCTCTATCGCGGCCTCGAAGCCGGAGAGAGAGAACAAGTCTTGCTCGGCGTCACCGGTTCCGGCAAAACCTTCACCATGGCCAAGCTCATTGAAGCCGCAAATCGGCCCGCCCTGGTATTGGCGCACAATAAAACTCTCGCGGCCCAGCTCTACCACGAATTCAAAAGTTTTTTCCCGGAAAACGCTGTCGAATACTTCGTCAGCTATTACGATTTTTATCAGCCGGAAGCCTACGTCCCTTCCGCCGACATCTACATCGATAAAGAAGCCACTATCAACGACGAATTGGACAAGTTGCGTATGAGCGCCACGCGCTCGCTCTTCGAACGCACCGACGTGATCGTGGTGGCTTCGGTCTCCTGCATCTACGGTATCGGTTCGCCGGAAGCCTACTACGGCCAGATCGTCATGCTTGAAAAGGGCCAACAAATCTCTCGTGAAGCCATGTTGCACCGCTTCGTCGATATTCAGTACGAGCGCTCCGAAGATCTTCGTCGCGGCACCTTTCGCGTGCGCGGCGACACCATCGAAATTTATCCGCCTTATCAGGACCAGGGCTACCGCATCGAAATGTGGGGCCAGCAGATCGAAGCGCTGCGCCAGATCGATCCTCTGACCGGCGAAATCCGTGCCGGCCAGGAAGATTTATCCCGCGTCTCCATCTATCCCAAAACCCATTACGTCGTGCCTCAGGATCAGAAAGAGCGCGCCATCCAGAGTATTTATGCCGAGCTGGAATGGTGGAAAAAAGAATTGGAGAAACAGGGGAAATTTGTAGAAGCCCAGCGCGTAACGCAACGTACCCTTTTCGACATCGAAATGATGCGCACCGTCGGCTATTGCCACGGCATCGAAAATTATTCCCGTCATTTGAGCGGCCGCTTGCCGGGTGAAGCTCCGCCAACGCTGCTCGATTACGTTCCGCAAGATTTTCTGATGTTCATCGATGAATCGCACCAAACCGTCGGCCAGGTACGCGGCATGTTCAATGGCGACCGTGCCCGCAAACAAGTTCTGGTGGATTACGGCTTCCGCATGCCCAGCGCGCTCGATAACCGCCCCCTCACCTTCGAAGAATTCGAACATCGTCTCAACCAGGTCGTCTACGTTTCCGCCACGCCCGGCCCTTATGAACTCACCAAATCCGGCGGCGTAGTGGTTGAGCAGGTCATTCGTCCCACTGGCCTGGTCGATCCTCAAATCGAAGTGCGCCCCGTCAAAGGTCAGGTCGATGACCTGCTGGAAGAAATTCGTATTCGCGCCGAGCGCAACGAGCGCGTGCTGGTCACCACTCTAACCAAACGCATGGCCGAAGACTTATCCGAATATTTCGCCGAGATTGGCGTGCGCTGCCGTTACCTGCACGCCGAAGTGGAAACCCTCGACCGCATCCGCATCCTGCGCGATTTGCGCCGCGGCGAGTTTGACGTTTTGATCGGCATCAACCTGTTGCGCGAGGGCCTCGATCTTCCCGAAGTTTCGTTGGTAGCTATTTTGGACGCTGACAAGGAAGGCTATCTGCGCAGCGCCACCTCGCTGATTCAAACCATCGGCCGCTGCGCCCGTCATATCGAGGGACGCGCCATTTTATATGCCGACCGTCGCACCGGCTCCATGGAGCAGGCCATCAGCGAAACGAATCGCCGCCGCGAAAAGCAAGTCGCCTACAACAAAGAAAATAACATCACCCCGATGTCCATTATCAAATCTGTGGATATGGATCTCGCGCGCATCGTCGAAGCCGACTACGTAACCATCCCGCTCGATGACGTGGTCCTCGACGCCGCCACCGCCAATATCAAAACCGGAGACCAGCTCGCAGAAATGCTTAAGCAGCTAGAAATTCAAATGCGCGAAGCGGCGAAAAAATTCGAATTTGAAAAGGCCGCACAATTACGCGACCGCATCCGCAGCCTGCGACAAAAAGATCTCGCGGGCTTAATTAATATTGAACTTCCCGCTCCAGCCGAACAGGGCAGCTAAAGAAAAATCGCGCATCTTTCTGAAAATCACACCGCGCCGCGCTTGAGCGCCTCCAGCGGATAAAACGTGCCCCGCCAGATAATTCCGCCTTGCTTCAGCGTATACACCGTGGACCGCAGCAGCATGTAAGCAAATATCACCGCGCCAATCGGTACTGTAAAACAATACAGCGGCGAGACGCGCATCACGATGTCCACGCCCGCATGGAAACACAGCACAATCAGCACGCAAATCCCAGCAAGAATCCTTACCCAGCCATGACCAAAAACCAGGCCCGCGAACGGCAGCACGTTCATCAGAAACAGCCCAAGAATAGAGATCACCACTCGCGTAACGCTGAAACCCGATCCCGCGAAAAAGTTTTTCGTTACGCCGTTGATGATATTGCGCGCCCCCGCATGCCATCGCACCACCACGGAATCCTGCGCAATTCCCACGGCAGACCGAAAACCCGCCTGCTTCACAATCTTTCCCAGCTTCATGTCGTCAACCACTTCCATCGCCAATCGCCGGTGCGTGCCCGCCGCTTCATACGCCGAGCGCTTCAACAATTGAAACGCGCCCACCCCCACGTAAGCTCCTGACTTCGGATTAATCACCTCGCTAGGCGCCGTCGCCATATGAAACGCCATCCCAAAAAACGTCACCACCACCTTTTCCCAGAAACCGACCATCTCCACATCGCCAAATAGAGTTAGGTGATCCAGCTTTCGCTCGGTAGCCATTGTCATCGCCCGTTTAACCACATCAATCTGAAAGCGCACATCCGCGTCCGTAAATAATAGCCATTCACCACAGGATGCTTCATAAGCTTGCTGCAATGCGTGCGGTTTACCCAGCCAGCCGGCAGGAAGTTCCTTCACATGAATTGCGCGAAATCTCGGATGTGACGCCGCAAACTCATCCAGGATTCGCCCGGTTGCATCTTCCGAGCGGTCATCGACTCCAATTATTTCCAGTTCGGGATAATCGAGTTCGGCGAGCGTGGCCAACGCGCCGGGAAGTTTTTCTTCCTCATCGCGTGCCGCAAGAAGTAGGGAAATCCGCGGAACGTTAGTTCCGGCGATTGGTGGGAAATCCTTGATCCAGGGGAGTTTTAAGGCGCCGTACGCGACGCGCAAGCCCAGAATCACCCAGATAAAAGCGGTGCTTCCAAAAATTACCAGCGCAAACGCATGCATGAATTGGTGTCGGAACAGGCCCTCAGGTTATCCTAGCATGACATGCGTGGTGCTTTAGCGGTCATAGGTGCAGGACGCGTCGGTCGCGCGCTGGGACGGCGTTTGCATGAACTGGATTGGAAAATCGGCGCGGTCATAACACGAAGCGAAGCCTCCGCACGCAGGGCGGTGCGTTTCATCGGCGCCGGAAACTCACGCGCGACGCTCTCCCGTGAAGTTCTGGCCTCGCGGCTCATCCTGATATCCACTCCGGATGATGCCATCGTAAAAATTTCCGAGGAGTTGGCGCGCATTGGCGCGGAAGAATTGCGCGGCAAAGTCGTCCTACATACCAGCGGCGCTTTGAATTCCGGCGCGCTTAAGGCTGTCCGGGACCACGGTGCGGCTGTCGGCTCGATGCACCCGTTGCAATCCTTCAGTGGAGTTGCCATCCCGCCGCTCGAAGGCAAAATTTTTGCGCTCGAAGGCGACCCGGCGGCGATTCGTCTGGCGCGGCAAATCGTGCGCGCTCTTGGCGGTCTGCCTGTACAAATCGCGGGCGGCAGCAAGGTTCTGTATCACGCCGCTGCAGCGTTCGCTGCTGGCCATGTGCTGGCCATCGAAGAATCAGCAACGCGTCTGTTGATGTCAGCTGGAATGAAGCGTGGTGAAGCCGTTCGTGCTCTGTTGCAGTTGACCCGCCAGGTGCTTGAGAATTTCGAACGACTCGGCCCACGAGCCGCCTGGACCGGCCCTTTGGCTCGCGGCGACTATGGCGTTATTGCCGCGCATCTGGCCGCCATGAAACGTTTGCCGCGCGAATTCTCCAACGCCTATGCGGCGTTGAACGGCCTCGCTACTTTAGTTTTGTCGCCTGGTTCGGCTGGAATCTTGACCGCTCAGAATGGCGATGCGAGAAATAAAATCAGTATTGTGAAAACACTTGTGAAAATTGGTTCCGCAGGAGGAAAAGGTTGAAGCAGCCGCAAATCGCAATCGAACACACGACCCTACCAAACGGATTGAAAGTCGTGATCGCTCCGGACTCCACCGCCCCCGTAGTCACCGTCGGCGTCTACTACAAAATTGGATTTCGCCTCGAGCCTCAGGGCCGCAGCGGTTTCGCGCATTTATTCGAGCACATGATGTTCCAAGGCTCCGCCAACGCGCCCAAGATGCAGCACATCAAGCTCATCAATTCCAGCGGTGGGGTGCTCAACGGTTCCACGCACTACGACGTCACCAATTATTACGAAGCTGTCCCCTCCAACGCCCTCGAACGCGTGCTCTGGCTGGAGGCCGACCGCATGCGCGCCTTGAAAGTTGACGACGAAAATCTGCGTAACCAGCGCGACGTCGTAAAAGAAGAAGTGCGCGTCAACGTTATGAACCAGCCCTATGGCGGGTTCCCGTGGCTCGATCTCCCTCCCGTCGCCTTCCGCAATTGGGCTAATTCGCATAACTTCTATGGCGACTTTGCCGATCTCGACGCCGCCAGCCTCGTGGACGTGCAATCTTTCTTCAAGACGTATTACGTGCCCAACAACGCCGTTCTGTTAATCCTCGGCGACGTGCAGCCCGGAGAAGGAATCGCACTGGCCAAGAAATATTTCTCCGATATTCCCGCCGGACCACCTCCGCCTTTCGCCGATCCCACCGAGCCGGAACAAAAAGAAGAGCGACGCGGGGAGGTGGAAGAGAAATTCGGCACGCTGCCGGCCATGGCCATCGGCTATCCCATCCCCGCGCGCCGCACGCGCGATTGGTGCGCCATGACTCTCCTGGATATGGCGCTCCACGGTGGCCGCGCCGGACGCCTCCATCGCGAACTGGTGCTCGAAAAACAAATCGCAGTCGAGGCCGACGGTGGCATCGACGACATCTTCGGGTACAACGGCCCCTCGCAAATGGTTACCCGCATCCTGCACAAGCCAGAATTTTCCAGCGAGGCCACCCTCGCTGCTTTCGACGCGGTAATTCGTGAAGTCCAGGAAAATGGCATCAGCGAAGACGAATTGCAGCAGCTCAAAGTGAAATGGCGCTCGGATTATTATTCCACTCTGGAAGGTGGCCGTGGCGGCTATATGCCCCGCTACGGCCTTATGCACCTGCTCGCGTGTTTCACCCTGTTCGATGGAGAACCACAACTCGTGAACACCATTCTCGATGGATTTCTGGCTGTCACTCGTGAAGACGTTCTGGCCGCCGCGAAAAAATATCTTGGTAACGACAAGCGCGCTATCGTCTTCCGCAAACCGGTCAACGTAGTCGCAAAGGAGGCTGCGTAATGGCTACGCGTCCCGCCTCCGTTGAAGAAGCAGTTGCCATCGGCGTTCCCGCGCTCTCCGCGGAACGCGCCGTAACTTGGCCCAAGCAGACAAAGACGCGCCTTTCCAATGGGCTTGAACTTGTCCTCGCCGAAGCCCACTCCATTCCCAAATTTCACGGCCAGCTTTTCTTTCGCTCCGGGAACGCCGCTGCTCTCAGCCGGGGTCCAGCCCTTGCGGATATGACCGCCACGGTCGTGCGCACCGGAACCGCTAAACGCGCCAGCCGCCAGATTGAAGAAGACCTTCGCCGCATCGGCGCGGACCTTTCCACCAGCGCCGGTCAGGACAACAGCGCCATCGCCTTTGCCGGGCTTTCTGAGTACGCCGAACAACTTCTCGGCATGGTCAATGAACTGTCCCGGGAGGCCAGTTTTCCCGCGCCGGAGTTCGAACGCGAGCGCCGTCAAAAACTCGAAGAAGTAAAATTGGAGCGCACGTCTCCCGGCTTTCTCGCCGGAGAGCGCCTTCGCAAAGTTTTGTTTGGCGCGCACCCCTACGGCCAGGTTTCCGCGTCTGAAGCGCAAGTCGCTGCGTACACTCGCGAAGATTTGATCGCCGTTTACCGCGAATTTTACACTCCAGAAAATGCGTTGCTGCTCATGGTCGGAGATTTCGATTCGCAAGCCATGGTGAAAAGCGCCGAAAAAGTTTTCGGCGCATGGACCGGGAAGAAGCCAGAAACAAAACGGGCGGCCGCTCCACCGCATCCGCACGGCCGCCGCGTCTATCTCGTGCACGTTCCGGGCGCGGTGCAAACCCAAATCGTTGCGGGCTGCTCGGCCATCACCCGTACGCATCCCGATTGGATCAAACTGGGCCTGACCAATAGCCTCTACGGCGGAGCATTCAATTCGCGCCTGGTCATGAACATCCGCGAAGACAAGGGCTACACCTACAGCCCGCGCAGCACCGTCCACCCCCTCCACGAGCACGGCTATTTTTCGGTATCAGCCGCGGTACGCAACGACGTTGTCGCCGCCTCCCTCACGGAAATTTTCTACGAAATGGATAAATTGCGCTCGCTACCCGTGCCCGCCCCCGAGTTGGCCGATGCGCAAAATTATTTGACCGGAGTATTTTCCATGGGCCTGGCCACCCAGGAAGGCCTGCTCAGCCAGCTAGCCACTGTCGCCCTGAATAATTTGCCAAACGATTATCTGGAGACCTACCGCGCCAAAGTCCGCGCCCTGACCCCCGAAGATTTGCTCAACACCGCGCGCCAATATCTCGACTCCGCGAACATGCAAATTGTAGTCGTCGGCGACCGCGCCCAAATCGAATCCCAAGCCCGCCTCTTCGGCGACCTGGAAATCTACGACGCCCAAGGCGCCTCGCTAAAATGATCCGCGCTCAATCATGCGTGTGGCAGCGCGCAGGGTGCCCCACCCTCAGTTTTTTGGAGGGTGGGTTTTGTAACGTGGAAGCAAGGCCAATTCGACCGCGCAGCTGTTAATCCAATTGCTAGATGCCGGCGCGCGAGGGTCGATTCAATTCGTTGAAGTCCATCTGCAGTCTCTATATTTCTGTGTTACTGCATAAGTTCCTATACTTAATTAGTACATATGGCAGGTGGACTCGTACACTTGCTCTCCACCTGAGTCTTTGTTTCGTTCTGTTGGCCGTCTCCTCCGCCACCAAAAAGCCACCCACCCGACCCATCAACATCAACACCGCGGACTCCGTTCAATTGCAGCTGGTCCCCGGCATCGGCCCCTCGACCGCCGAAAAAATCCTCCAAATGCGCAAATCCTACGGCGCCTTTAAAAGTGTGAACGACCTGATGGCCATCAGAGGCCTAGGCCCAAAACGCATAGAAAAAATGAGGAAATATCTAACTGTAGGCCAGCCCGCATCCGCAGCCCCAAATACTGCTCAACCGGCCAGCGCGAAAACAAAACCCCGCACGCCCACAAAATCCGCACCGACAAAATCCGCCGCGACACAAAACACTCCGCGCCCGCGACCATCGACCGAGCAGGCTACTCCAGAAACAGAAGAGCCCTAATAGTAATTAAAGGTTGGCAAACGACCGGAGGGTGTTCCGGGTTCGCAGTTGAGGTTGAACCCGGGTCTTGCTGTTAATTTTTCTTCTTAATGTGCCCCACTGGCCTCGCGACAGACAGAGCACGATTTTTCAGTTTGAATCATAATCGCTCTTACAACACCTGGTGCGTAGTCCGCCGCTCGTCATTAGCAGCTTCCAATCGCAAAGGCACCTGCTCCGCGATCCGTATCCCATACCCTTCCAGCGCCACAACCTTCTTCGGATGATTCGTTAGTACCCGAATATCTTTCAATCCCAGGTCGATCAAAATCTGCGCCCCGATCCCACTCTCATGTTGCACCATGCGCAACCGCGCCGGCTCCCGATCAAGTTGTCCGCGCGAATGAAAATGAATCTGCGGCAGGGCCCCCGGCTCCGCTCCAGTCTCCACAGAAAATCCGCGCCCGGTGTGATGCAAATACAGAAACACTCCCCGATCTTCCTTGGCAATGGCCGCCAGCGAGCCCGCCACCAGTTCGGAACAGTCGCACGCCGTGGACCCAAAAACATCTCCCGTCAAACAATGTGAATGCACGCGCACCAGCGCCGGCTCTGGGCCTTCCAGGTCGCCGCGCACCAGCGCGACGTGCTGGTCGTGGTCCACTTCGCTGGCATACGCGATCATCCTGAAATTTCCAAATCGCGTCGGCAGCACCGCCTCCGCAACGCGCCGCACGTAACGTTCGTGCTGCATGCGATAGCGAATCAAATCCGCCACGGTGAGCATCTTGATGTTGTGTTGTTTGCAAAACTCCAGCAGCTGCGGCACGCGCGCCATGGTGCCGTCTTCATTCATGATCTCGCAGATCACTCCCGAAGGGTTCAATCCCGCGATGCGCGAAAGATCGACCGACGCCTCCGTCTGGCCCGCGCGAACCAGCACTCCGCCATTCCGCGCGCGCAGCGGAAACATGTGCCCGGGCCGCGCCAGATCCTGGGGCTTGGTTTTTGGATCAATCGCCGTAAGTACTGTGATGGCCCGGTCCGATGCGCTGATCCCGGTAGTCACTCCCACCCGCGCGTCAATCGCTTCGGTGAACGCTGTGCCATGCACCGAGGTATTGATCGGCGACATCAGAGGCAAATGCAATTCGTCGCAGCGCTGCTCCGTCAGCGTCAGGCAGATCAATCCACGGCCATACCTGGACATGAAGTTGATGGCTTCCGGAGAAATTTTCTCGGCCGCCATGGTCAGATCGCCTTCGTTCTCGCGATCCTCGTCATCCACCAGCACAATCATGCGCCCTTGACGAATTTCTTCGACCGCTTCCTCAACGGTCGCAAAATGTGATCTGTTTTCAGCCATCTTCAATCCCAAGTACCGCTCACACCCGGCAAAACGCCACTCCATCCGATTTTATAACCTTAAACTTCACTTCAACCACAGCTGTATCCCGTGAAATACCGCCGCTCCCACCACTGCCGCGCCGGGTATCGTCAAAACCCACGCGATAACAATCCGTCTCGTCACGCCCCAGCGCACTGCAGACAGCCTTCGCGTAGCGCCCACTCCCACAATCGCCCCGGTAATCGTATGAGTGGTGCTCACCGGAATACCGAAGTGCGCCGTACCCATCAGCGTCAAGGCTCCCGCCGATTCTGCCGCAAATCCGCCAAAAGGGGTCAGCTTGGTAATGCGCTGCCCCATGGTCTTAATGATGCGCCAGCCTCCCGCCATGGTACCGCCGGCCATGGCCAGGTGGCAGCAAAGAATTACCCAGTAAGGCACCGCGTACGTGCTCAGCGCGCCTCCCGCCACCAGCGCGGTGGTAATAATCCCCATGCCTTTCTGCGCGTCATTCGTACCGTGCCCCAGGCTGTACCCCGCCGCGGAAAGAAGTTGCAATCGCCTGAACCATTTATCCACGCGCCGCGGCCGCTGCTTGCGCACAATCCAACTGGTCACAATCGTAACCGCCGCGCCTACAAAAAGCCCGATCACCGGAGCCAAAAAAATAAACAGCACTGGCTTCGTCCACCCGCTCAAAATCAAGGCCCCAAAACCGGACTTGGCCACCGCCGCGCCGCCGTACCCGCCCATCAGCGCATGCGACGAACTGGTCGGCAATCCCAGCACCAGCGTGATTAAGTTCCACGTGATCGCCCCAAGCAGCCCGGCTAAAAGCACCTTCTCGTCGACCATCTCAATGTGGACCATCCCTTTTCCAATTGTCTTCGCCACCGCCGTGCCGAACACAAATGCCGCCACAAAATTCCAAAAAGCCGCCCACGCTACCGCCCGAAAGGGCGTCAGCACACGCGTGGAAACCACCGTCGCGATGGAATTCGCGGCGTCGTGCCAGCCATTGGAAAATTCAAATATTAAGGTGAGTCCGACCACCATCAGCAGCAGGTTAAAGCTATCCACAGCTACAACTCTTCGTCACATAGTCCGGCGCATAAGCATGGCCGTAGCCCGCCACATCACCACACACATTCACGTTAGTAACGCACATCGCTAAAAATTCCATCGGTGGGTTACGCGCTTTTGAGGATTACGCCTTCAATCACGTTGGCGACGTCTTCACACTTATCGACGGCCGTCTCGATAACTTCGAAGATTTCTTTCCACTTGATGATCTGCACCGGGTCCCGTTCTTCGTCGAACAATTGCGCGATCAAAGTGCGGCACAGCCGGTCGCTTTCATTCTCATAGCGATTGATATCGATGCAATGTTTCAGTGCCTTTTCCGGTGATTCCAGGTCCCGCACCGCAGCTGCCACCTCCGCGGTGGTGGCCACCAGCACCTTAACCAACTCGATCGTCCCGGCGCGCACCACATCCACGCGATACAACACAAAGCGGCTCGCCGCCGCATCGATTAAATCGATGATGTCATCCAGTTGGCTGCACAGCTCGTGAATATCTTCGCGGTCAAACGGCGTGATGAACGTTTGGTTCAGCTTGGTCAGAATGCTGTGCGTGATGTCGTCGCCATGATGCTCAATGGCTTTGATGCTTTGCACCTGCTCCGGCACTCCCGTGTAGTGCGAAAGCATCTCCAGAAGCGCCTTCGCTCCCACATAAATATTATCCGCCTGCTTCACGAAGAGGTGATAAAACCCCTCCTCACGCGGCAATAGCCGCTGCAATACGCCTGCCATAAAATGGCTCCCCTGGAAGCCGTTCTTGACGCTTCAAAAGCTGTCAGACATTACCAGACCCAGCGAACCCGAGGCAAGCCGCCTCGCCCATCCGGCAGGCAACGCCCACATGAACAAAAAGGGCACCCAGTCTCCCGGACGCCCTTCTTTCACATCAATTGTTGCCGTTCTCTTAGTACATGCCGCCCATACCGCCGGGGCCACCTGGGCCACCGCCGGCCGCAGCCGACTTCTTATCGTCTTCCTTGATCTCCGCGACGAGCGCTTCCGTCGTGAGCATCAGGCCGGCAATCGAAGCCGCGTTCTGCAACGCGAGCCGGGTAACCTTGGCTGGGTCGATAACGCCCATCTTCACCATGTCGCCGTACTCGCCGGTTTCCGCGTTGAAACCGTAGTTCTCTTCCTTCGACTCGCGGACCTTGCCGATCACCACAGCGCCTTCAGCTCCGGCGTTGTGCGCGATCTGGCGGGCTGGCTCTTCAAGTGCGCGCCGCACGATGCCGACGCCAACACCTTCGTCATCCTGCAGCTTCAGCTTGTCGATCGCCGAGATGCAGCGCAGCAGCGCCGTGCCTCCGCCGGGAACAATGCCTTCCTCGACGGCCGCACGGGTCGCGTGCATGGCATCCTCAACGCGAGCCTTCTTTTCCTTCAGCTCGGTTTCGGTTGCCGCGCCCACCTTGATGACCGCTACGCCGCCGACCAACTTGGCAAGCCGCTCTTGCAGCTTTTCCTTGTCGTAGTCGGACGTGGTGTTCTCCACCTGCGAACGGATTTGCTTGACGCGTCCCTCGATGTCCGCGGACTTGCCATAGCCTTCCACGATCGTGGTGTTGTCCTTGTCGATGGTAATTTTCTTGGCGCGGCCCAGATCCTCAAGCTTCACATTTTCCAGCTTCAGACCCAGGTCCTCGGTAATCGCCTTGCCGCCTGTAAGCGTCGCGATATCTTCCAGCATGGCCTTGCGGCGGTCGCCAAAGCCAGGAGCCTTGACGGCAGCGCATTGCAGCGTGCCACGCAGCTTATTCACGACCAGCGTCGCCAGCGCTTCGCCTTCCACGTCCTCAGCAATGATCAAGAGGGGCTTGCCCATCTTGGCGGTCTGCTCCAGCAGAGGCAGCAAATCCTTCATCGAGCTGATCTTCTTTTCGTGGATCAGGATGCGGCAGTCTTCCAGAATGCATTCCATGCGCTCCGGATCGGTGATGAAGTAGGGGGAGAGGTAGCCGCGGTCGAACTGCATGCCTTCGACGACTTCGAGCGTGGTGTCCATGGTCTTGGATTCTTCCACGGTGATGACGCCGTCTTTGCCGACTTTCTTCATCGCACCGGCAATGATGTCGCCGATGTGCTTGTCGTTATTGGCGCTGATGGTGCCGACCTGGGCGATCATGTCGCCCTTTACGTCCTTGTGCAAACGGCGAACTTCCTCGACGGCCACTTCGACGGCCTTTTCGATGCCGCGCTTCAGAGCCGTGGGGCTGGCTCCGGCCGCAACCGCCTTCACGCCTTCGCGGAAGATGGCCTGGGCCAGAACGGTGGCGGTGGTGGTGCCGTCGCCGGCTACGTCGGAAGTCTTGGACGCAACTTCACGAACCATCTGCGCGCCCATGTTCTCGAGCGGATCCTGCAGCTCGATTTCCTTGGCGACGGTGACGCCGTCCTTGGTGATGATCGGCGAGCCGAACTTCTTTTCGATCACCGCATTGCGGCCCTTGGGGCCGAGGGTGATTTTAACTGCGTCGGCGAGCTGATTGACGCCGCGCAGGATCGCCTGGCGAGAATTTTCACCAGTCACGATTTGCTTTGCCATGATGTCTTTCTCCTATTTTTGTATTGCGAGTTGGTTATCCGGAGCGAGGTTTAAGCCCCGACCGGGAAGTTGCTGTTTAGGTGGAGCGAGTTACTTTTTGCCGGCTGCTTTGGCAGCGGGGCCGAGCTTTGCGAGGATCTCGTCTTCCTTCATGATCATGTATTCCTCGCCGTCAATGGTGATGTCGTTGCCGCTGTACTTGCCAAAGAGGATGCGGTCACCGGCTTTTACGTCGAGGGGGATCAGTTCACCTTTTTCGCGGCGGCCAGAGCCGACGGCGATGACTTCACCCTCTTGTGGTTTCTCTTTAGCGGAGTCCGGGATGATGATGCCACCCTTGATGGATTCCTTTTCTTCCAGGCGCCGCACTAGCACGCGGTCGTGCAGGGGCGTGATATTGACTGCCATTTGTGAAATTCCTCCAATTGTTTGGTGAGACTTGCCGGGAGGAGTTGTGGCGGTCAGGAGACCGTTTAGCACTCCTCGTAGGCGAGTGCTAATATAGCAATCGAGGGTAGGTGAGTCAAGGGAGAATGTGATAATTCGACGCTCACATCTGTCCTGTCTTCGTGGTATGTATAGTGTTCATTTTCATCATCTTGCGTGCCGCCATATTTTTCCGACACTTGTTTCTTGCCTTTGCGGGTGACGGCGGGCTAGAATCCCCGCGCCGACGCTGGTGCCATCACTCTTCTATATCCGACTCATCAGTTTAACCGCGGGAACGCTGGTTTATTTGTTTTTGCTTGCGTTGATTTTGGGGCATCGAAGGCCGAGGTTGTTCGAGCGGTTGCTGTTCTTCTTGAACCTGTCATTGTTTCTGATCTATGCCGGTGGACTGCTCGAAATCAATGCGTCCATTCAATATGCGTCCCCGCCCTATGCCACTCGGCTGTTTTATTCGATCTTGCACGACCTGGGAATGGCGTTCTTAGCGGCGCTCCTTGTGCACGTTCACTTTGTGTACGTCCGCTCTATTCAGGGCCGCAAACTGCCGAGGTGGTGCGGAATTTTCGTCTGGCTGCTTTATGCTTTCCCGTTCATCTCTGTTTTGGAGACTGCCTTTATTCTTCGTCATCTTCCCGTGTTTAGCTTTCCCGCAGTGTTGTCCTGGCTTGCCTCGGGCGGTGCGGAGGATCTGCCTCTCGTAGTGCTGTTATGCGCCGTCGTCGATTTTTTAGTTGCGAAATCTGCGAAGGACCTCGTTGGACGCAAGTTCTTTGTATGGCTCGGCGCGATCTCAGGCTTGATCTTCGTGCCGCTCGCGCTTCGGACAGGATTTGCGACGATTCCGCCATTGACTGGCGATGGCACCGCGACAGCGATCACGTTTCTGTGTGTGCTGCCGGGGGCGCTGCTGCTTTATTACGCGGTACGGCGGAATTTCTTGGAATATGGGGCGCAGAGGAATTTGATGTATGCGCTGCCAGCTACTTTCTTGGCGTTGCTGTACTTGGCGCTGGTGCGGCGGGTTAGCGGATGGCTGGAGCCGGTTTTGCCGCCAGAGGCAACAGCTAGCGTGTTGCTGTTTGTGCTGATTTTTCTTTTTGAGCCGCTGGAGCGGGTGATTGGGCCGGTGTTGCATCGGCGGCTCTCGGAGCGGATGGATCGGGTGCAGAGGTTGACGTCGCAATTGCAGCAAGAGGCGCGGCAGGGGAAGGTGGCGCATTTGGTGGCTTCAGCTGAGAAGAGCATTCGGGAGGAGTTTGGGCTCGCGGCGGTGCGCATTTCGATTCCGCGCGATGCGGCGTTGAATGATCTGGAGGCGCCGGGCGGGCTGGGGCACACGGCGCAGATGCGTTTGATGAAGGATGGGCAGGAAATCGGGGTGCTGGAGGCGGCGACCACGGGGTCGTATCTGACGGGCGAGACTTCCGCGGCGCTGGAATTTCTGGCCGAGCAACTGGCCGGGATGGTGGACCTGGCGCGGTTGATCGAAGACAAGCTGCGGCTTGAGCGCGAACTGGCGGAGCGCGAGCGGATGGCGGTGCTGGGGCAGATGGCGGCGAGCGTGTCGCACAATTTGCGGAATCCGCTCAGCTCAATGAAGACGGTGCTGCAGGTGCAGCTGGAGAATCCGGATTTGCCGCTGGATGTGCGGCGCGACTGTACATTAATAGTGGGCGAAATTGATCGCATGAGCGCGAAGCTGACGCAGCTGCTGCATTACGCGAAGCCGACGGTGCACGGCGAGCGCGTGGCGGCGGTGGCGGTGGCGGCGCAGACGGCGTGGCTGTTTGGTCGGGACGCGGAGCGGCGCAACGTGCGGCTGGAGTTTGAGAAGCCAACGCACGAGATTTTGGCGCAGGCGTCGGAAGAAGCGCTGAGTGAAGTGCTTTCGAATTTGATTGTGAACGCGATGGAAGCGCAGCCGGATGGCGGGCGGGTGCGGATCAGCGTGGGGTGTTATGACGGACGGCTGGATATCGTGGTGGATGACGACGGTCCGGGTATTACGCAGGAGCTGCGCGCCAAAATTTTTCAGCCGTATTTCACGACGAAGGCGACAGGGACGGGGCTGGGGCTGGCGATTGTCGCGCGGAGGATTGAGGAATTGGGCGGGACGTTGGCGATTGAGAGTCCGCTGCATCGGGGGAAGGGCGCTCGGTTTCATGTGACGCTGCCGCTGGCGGAAGAAGAAGACGGGACGTCGGATCGGGTTGGGAGCGGTTAAAGAAGTCAACGGCTCGGCGATAAGGCCGCCGAACGGAAGGCGCTGCGCGCCGTCTTTTTTTGTCGTGGCTAAAGCCACGACCCACAAGGCATTTGTAACGGCGCGCTTGGGTGGAGGATCGGCGGTTGCAGTAATAGCGATGGTGGTCCCGCGTTGCGGGATCGCCGCTGCAAGGCTTTTTGTTGCAAAGGACTAGTTGATGCGAACAATTTTGCTGGTGGATGACGAGGCGGCCGCGCGGTATGGGACGGGGCGAGCGCTTGAGAAACAGTACAAGGTGATTGAGGCGGGGTCGGCTGCGGCGGCGCGCGAGGCGTTGGCCGCTGGCGCGCCGGATTTGATTCTGCTGGATTTGGTGATGCCGGGCGAGGATGGGCTTTCGCTTTTGCGCTGGTTGCGCGAGAACGGGCATGAGACGCCGGTGCTGGTCGTTTCGGCTTTGGATACGGCGAAGACGGCGGTGGAAGCGTTGCAGAGCGGAGCAGCGGATTACATTGTGAAGGGATTTGATATCGAGGAGTTGCGGCGGCGCGTGGCGAATTTGCTGCGGCTTTCTGAGCTGGCGGAAGAAAACACGCGTCTGCGGCGCGAATTGGTGGCTGATGGGCAATTCGGACGATTGCTGGGGGCTTCGGATGCGATGCGCCGAGTTTTTGAGATGGCGGAGCGCGTGGCGGCTACGGATGCGACGGTTTTGATATTGGGCGAGAGTGGGACGGGGAAGGATTTGCTGGCGCAGGAACTTCACGAGCGGTCGTCGCGGCGCGGGCGGGCGTTTGTGGCGGTGAATTGCGCGGCGCTGCCGGAAAATTTGATCGAGTCGGAATTATTTGGATACGAGCGCGGGGCTTTTACCGGAGCGGCGCAGCAGCGTAAGGGGAAATTCGAGCTGGCGTCCGGCGGAACGATTTTTCTGGACGAAATTGGGGACATGAATGCAGTTACGCAGGCGAAAGTGTTGCGCGCTTTGGAAAATCGCAAGATCGAGCGGCTTGGCGGGTCTCATGCGATTGATGTGGATGTGCGGGTGATCAGCGCGACGCACCGGGATTTGCCGGCGGAAATTACAGCGGGTTGTTTTCGCGAGGATTTGTATTACCGGCTGCGGGTGGTGACGCTGGAACTGCCGCCTTTGCGCGCGCATAAAGAGGATCTCGCGATTTTGGTGGATGCGTTTCTGGAGCAGTTGGGAACACGGCACAAACATCGCGCGCGCGTGTCGCCGGAAGCGATGAGTTTGCTACGTCGCTATGATTGGCCGGGGAACGTGCGGGAACTCCGCAACGCGCTGGAGCGGACGCTGGTGTTGTGTGATGGCGATGAAATTACTGCGGCGGATTTGCCGGAGGAGATTCGCGAGTATCGCGGTGCGTCTTCTCCGGCTGGCGCTGCCAAGAAATCGGGGGATGATTCGTTTTTGGGCGAAGCGGATTTTCGAGAGGCCAAGCGGCAGTTTGAGATTGTTTATTTGCGGCGAAAATTGGAAGAGCATCATTGGAATGTGTCGCAGACGGCGGCGGAGGTGGGGTTGCACAGGCAGAGTTTGCAGGAGAAGTTGCGGGAACTCGGAATTCAGCGCCCAGGGAAGTGATGAGCGAGACAGAGCACGTTGCAGCCATGGCAGGATTTATTTTGGCGGGCGGGCAAAGCTCGCGGATGGGTGTGGATAAGGGGCTTTTGGAGATTGCGGGGGCGCCGATAATTGTGCGGGCGGCGCGATTGGTGGAATCGGTGGTGGGCGCGGCAGCTGTGGTGGTGGGGACGCCGGAAAAATATCAGGGTTTCGGATTGCGGGCGATTTCGGATGATTGGCCGGGATGCGGGCCGCTGGGTGGGATTGCGACGGCGTTGCGCGCGTCCCATGCAGATTGGAATCTGATTGTGGCGTGCGATTTGCCGTATTTGACGCGCGAGTGGCTGGAATATTTGTTACAGCGGGCGCGCGATTCCGAGGCAGAGGCGGTGGTGCCGATGAATCTGACGCCGGAAAATAAACGCGGAGCGGAGCCGCTTTGCGCGGTGTATCACAAGGGGTGCGAGCCGACGCTGCGGCGCGCGCTGGAGCGGGGCGTGCGCAAGGTGACGGACGGCCTGGCGGAATTGCGCGTCGAAGTGATAGAACCAGCGGCATGGAAAGGCTTTGATTCCGACGGCCTCCTATTCAAGAATGTGAACACGCCGGCGGATTATGAGCAGGCCAAGCGAAAATTTGCCGGGCGCGCGGGACAATGAGCGAACACTATTTCGAATTCAAAAATGTTTGCAAGGCGTTTGACGATAACGCGGTGCTGAAGGACGTCAGCTTCTTCGTGGAGCAGGGCGAGACGGCCGTGAT
>DATHRB010000016.1:0-119224 GCA_035482155.1 Verrucomicrobiia bacterium
TTGTTAGTGTTCCTTAGCTCGCAGTGCCGAAGGGAAACAGTGTTGGTCACAGGTGGCGGGCGGTCACAATTGACGTATCCGCATTACGCTACCGCGCGACGGCTGCTCGCCATCGGACCGAAACGCGTGCAATGCGGTCCAGTGCCTCTTCGAGAGAATGCCGAGCGCTAACCAGCGAAAACCGTAGATAGTTTTTCCCGCCGGCGCCGAATGCCGCGCCCGCAATCCCGGCGACGCCCCCTTCTTCGAGCAACACCTTGGCGACCTCTTCGGCGGCGAGGCCAGTGTCTTCCACATTGACCCAGGCATAGAAAGATCCATCAGGAATTTGGCATCGAAATCCAGGGATGCGATTAAGCCTGGCTACAAAGAGGTCGCGACGCTTGCGATATTCCACAACCATGGCATCCACCGCGTTGGACGAATCACGAAGGGCTTCGATCGCCGCGACCTGGGTGAACTCTGCGACGCAGGTGAAAGTGTTGAGCACCAGCAAATCCATAGCGTCTACCACGTGTTTGGGCGCCACAGCGTAACCCAAACGCCAGCCGGTCATCGCAAAACTTTTTGAGAAGCCGTCGATGATCACGGTTCGCTCAGCCATCCCAGGAAGCGAGCGAATGGAAAGAAATTCACCGTTAAATACAATCCGGGCATAAATTTCGTCAGCCACGACCCACAGGTCATGTTTTCGCGCGAGATCGGCGAGTTGGTGAAGCGTCTCCCGGCTAAACACCGTTCCCGTAGGATTGTTGGGAGAATTAAAAATCAACACGCTGGTGCGCGGCGTGATTTTCGCGGCAATTTCCTGAAGATCGGGCTGAAATTTATTTTTTTCTTCCAAACCGAATGGAATCGCCGAGGCACCGAGTCCGCGCGTAAACGACGGATAAATGGGAAAGCCGGGATCGGGGTAGAGAACTTCATCCCCGGGCTCAATGAGCGCCATCATGGCCAGCGATAAAGCCATTTTGCAACCCGGAGCGAGCAAAACGTCGTCGCTGCCTACTTCCAATCGGCGGGTGCGCCTCAAATAACTGGCAATAGCGGCGCGCAAAGCAGGAATGCCGCGCGTGGAAACATACCGATCACGACCTGAAGCGACGGCGTCGCGCAGCGCGTCAACCACTGCAGCCGCTGGATGGAAATCCGGTTCGCCAAGTTCAAGATGAATGATAGAGCGGCCATCGCGCTCGAGTTCTTTGGCGCGTGAAAAAACGGCCAAGGCGCCTTCACCGGTTAATTGAGAAACGCGTGTCGCAACAGGACGCATGTCAAAGTTCCGCGAAGAATGTTATCACTTCGTGGCAGGTGGAGTGACAGGAATGCGCAAGCCGCCGATGAAACGAGGAAACATTTCCGAAAGCTGCGGCCGTCAAGAATAATTCGACCAGCGCGGCATCCTCGAAGACAGATTGAAGCTGGCCATAAAAGACGTCCTCTACCTTACGGCCGCCGCCATGCAAGAGCCCGGCAAGACGAAAACCCATCTTTTCCTTTTCGCTGTACGGTCCATTTTCAAAATCAGCAACGCCAGCAATCTGGGGTGGCGACGCGCCTTTCTTCTGCGCGGAAATACTGTGGGCGCGGATGGCATATTCAGATCCGCAAAGGATCGAAACGCGCACCGCGACGAGTTCCTTATACCACCCTGGCAATGCTCCATCGCTTAACAACGGCTTCAAAAATCCTGCCACGCCTTTGGCAATGTCCGGCGAGTAAGCCAGGACTCTGAACATGTTGGGAACGACACCACGTTGGGCCAGCAGCGCATCGTATAGAGCCGCGGCTTCCGGCGTGACCGCGTCGCGTTCCAGTAGTTTGATACGGGGATTCTCGGCGCTCATGTTAGACCCCAATTTATTTGTGAACCGCAAGCTGCACCAGTCAATCAAAAAATACACACACGCAAATGCGGTGTGCGGCACCCACGTGCCGACTCGACCGGACTGCCACGCTGCCCGCTTAGAAAGCGTACCGCAGAGAAAATTGAATCAAACGGGGCGTACCCACGGTGGAGAAAATTTTGCCGAAAGCCGGGTTAGAGATGTCTGTAAACGTCGGGTTAGCAAAATTCGCATGATTCCAGACGTTGAAGAAATCCGTGGTGAAGCGCACTTGCTGGCGCTCAGTAATGCGGAAATTCTTGATCAGCGAAAAATCCCAGTTCTGCTGGAAGGGCCCGCGATAAATATTGCGACCCAGATTCCCGAACGCCGTGGTGCACGCATTCGGATCCAGTGCGCATCCAGCAGGATCGGCAGGCGGCGCGAAAGTAAAGTTTGCGCGATTGAGATATCCATTGTTCACGCGCGAAATGATACTTCCGGAAGTATTGCCCCCCGCGATCGTTCCGCCGGAAACAAGTTGCGCACCAGAAGTAGGTGATTGCAATCCGCCGCCAATGTAGGCCGTTCCAGCTGAGCCATCCAGCACGGAAAATGGAGTACCGGACTGAAAAATTGTAATGCCACTGACTGCCCAGCCGCCCAAAGCTGCATGCACGAGTCCGGTCGCGTCCTTGAAAAAGGGAAGCTCGTAACGGTAGCTGACCACGAAACGCTGCGGGCGATCAAAGTCAGAACGCCCCCGAGAAGCGGCCAGAGTGCTTTCATTGTTAAACGCGGTATTCAGAGCGGTGTTACCGGTGGACGTAGCGTCCGTCGATTTCGAAAAAGTATACGCAGCCTGGAAATATCCCGCGCCCCACCGCCGCGAGAGTGTTGTCTGCAAAGAATGGTAGTGAGAGTAGGCATCGTCGGCAAAAATTTGCATGCCATTGTAGTAGTTGATGCCCGGATTGGCCGAGCGTGCAGGGCCATTGGCGACGGTGCTTTCCGTGATGGGGTATTTCGTGCCGTCCTGCGCGGTAATGATCAGCGGATTAGCCGCCGTGGCAAGTTGAGCTCCATACGTGCGGGTTTCGCGCAGGTGCACTGCGTGTGTGCCGACATATCCAATTTCAAAAACCCAATTGCGCCCCAGCGAACGCTGCACGGTGAGGTTCCACTGCTGCGTGTTGGGTGCCACAAATTTCCTCGGAACGACTAGTCCGAATAAAAATTGCGAAGGTATTACACCGGGACCAGTTCCGCTGCACGCATAATTCGGCGCCCCCGTGGCGTTTCCTCCCGCAAAGCCCTGAAATGCTCCGAGGCACGGCACGAATGCCGGATCGAGCGTTCCCGCAGCCGGCAATGCGTTGGGATTGCCGGTAGGGAAGCATGTAGAGTCTGACGAAAAGAAAGTCGCCAAACATCCAGGCGGTCCGCCACCAAACGCGATAGGAAGAAACGGTCCTTGGAAGGAAAGTTGATCGGCGGTGCCAACGTCTTCGCGCACGTAATAAATTCCATAACCTCCGCGAACGGTGGTGTTGTGGTGCCCGAAAACATCGTAAGCGAAACCGATACGCGGCCCCCAACCAGTGGTGTAGTTGTTGGTATACGTACTGTCGCTTCCAGTGGGAATCAAACCTGCAAGGTTCAGTTTCTTGACGCAGCTACCGTAAATGAATGGATACTTTCCACTGGCGGCCAGGTTCTGATCCAGATTGCCGATATGACAGGCGTCATCCTTAAACGCGCCGAAATCTTCAACGCGCAATCCCAGGTTAAGAGTCAGATCCGGTCGGATCTTCCAGTCATCCTGCGCAAAAACCGCGAAATCGTTGGTGCGGTACCCGTGATTGTAGACGCCCCCGCCGCCGAAACTCCCATCAGGCGCGCCTTCCAACACTTTTTGAAAATCGGTCAAGCCGCCAATGCTCGCCGAAGTAGCAGTGGAGGGAACCCCTGGAGTATTGAAGAAGAAAAGCTGCCCGTTAAAAACTTGCGGGAAAAGTTTGTCCAGATTGACGCGTGTAAATTCTCCGCCGAATCGGAAAATGTGCGCCCCTTTCACCCAGCTCACGGTATCGAGGAAGTTGTAATTATTTTGCGTCTGGAATTGGTTAGCGGGCGGAGTAGGACCTAATTGAAACCCCGCCGAACCGAACTGCGTGAATTTGTAGATGGAGTTGGTAATGTTATTGGTGGGTCGGTCGATTCCCAGATCCGCCGCCGTGACCGGTGGAATATTTAAAAGGCTGTACCTAATGCGCACGTACCCGAACCGAAATTCGTTAACCAGCGCAGGAGAAAACAAATGCGTTTCACTGGCGCTGAAGAAACGCCCGCTCACCGGCAAATCGTACGGAAAATTCAAATCGGCGGCGCTGATACTGCTGGCCAGAGTTCCGCCCAGAGAAGCCTGCAAACCGCCGGCCCCAAAGGGCAAGAAAGATTCGGCATTAGAGAAAAAGAACCGCGCGGAAACCTTATCCTGCCCTCCGCGGAATTCACGGTCATAGTTGGCGGTGAACTGATCGTCGGTATATTTGCCCGGACGGCTGATCAAGAACGCGCCGCTATTCAGCCCCACTGCGCAAGTATCCGGATTCACCGTAACACCCGGAGTTCCGGCAATAGCAGGAAGCAAAAATCCGTTAGCGTCGCCGCCGAATTGATTGCTCTTAAAATTCAGCAGCTTCAACATCACCGGGTCGATAGCGATGGGCACGGCCGGGCAGCCGCCTGGATTCGCCGCCGTTGGGGCAGTTGCGGGCGTACTGAAGAGAGCAGCGAGATTCGCGGCGGACCGGTCAGCAGGCAAAATGGGAAACGCCGGATTGTTGATCTGCGTCCCAGGAGAAAGAGCGCTACGCTGCCGGGTACCCTGATAATTGACGAAGAAGTAGCCTAGTTTCTCCTTGATCATAGGTCCACCCAGGCTGACCCCAAAAATATTCTGCTTTACCGAGGGACGTGGCTCACCGGCAGCATTCAGGAAAAATTCATTAGCATTCAATACCTCATTTCTAAAATATTCGTAGGCATCTCCGTGCAAACCCTTGGACCCGGAACGCAAGATGGCGTTCACATTGCCACCGCCGTTGCGGCCCTGGCTGGCGTCGTAGAGCGAAGTCTGAATTTTAAATTCCTGAATGACATCCGGATTTGGCAGCGGAACGTTGGTCGACTGCGATACGTTGTAATCCGTGGAGCTGATTCCTTCGATCAAATAGTTGTTATTGTCTTCGCGCTGTCCATTGACGACGATGCGCACATTTCCGCGGCCCAACTGCGCCGAGGCGTTCAGTTCGCTATTCGTTCCGGAAGAGAGCGAAAGAAGTTGCTGGTAGTTCTGTGTTGCTAGCGGAAGTTCGCGAACGGTGGCCGTGCCGATGGACTCGCCGGTGGTGGCGTTGGTGGTTTCCACATTAGTGACCTGCGCGGAAATTTCCACGCGCTCGCTGACTTCTCCAGGTTTCAAAGCCATGCTGACACGCGTTGTTTCCGTGACGCGCACGTCAATATTGTCCGCTCTGGATTGCGAGAATCCGGGCTTGTTAACCAGCACGTAGTAAGTGCCCGGAGGCAGCAGCGTTACCGTGAAAGCACCGTCTGACCCAGCGGTGAGTTTTCGCGCCAGCGTATCGGTACGGCGGTCCATGATTTGTACTTCCGCATCGGCGATGCTGGCTCCGCTGGTATCGACGACTACACCGCTGATCGCTCCAGTAGCGCCGCCCTGGCCGTAGACCCGCTCGGCCGAAAAACCGGTTAGCAGAACCACTAGGACCGCAAACTTATACACGCCTCGCATTGGAAGCCCCCCCTGTATTAGGACTGCGCCGGGACGCCGGATGTGCGCAGGCCAACGGCCTGCAGACCTTCCATTCGCGAGAAAACACCCCGAACAACTCACTCCGCCCGACAAATTCCTACGACGAAGCTAACGTTACGGTTTCAAGCTGTCAAGAATTCTAGGATTAAATCTTCACTTCCACCCGTAGCTCAAATTTGGCATGCGCAGAGGCTGGCAAGAGTCAGATTCGAACTTGTCAACTCTTACGCGCCAATGTAGCGAGCGTAGAGCGAACGCGCCACCGCAGCATCGGTCGTACCCTTCACGATTGCGCGACCATCGCCAAACACCGTCATCTCGAAGGGTGCGACACGAAACCGCAACAGGAAATCGTTTTGCCGGATGTCTGTTGCCGTGCGCGACAGCCGTTGTTGTAAGGCGCCCAGATCGAGCGCGCGGTTGTGTTCGTGTATCTGCACGGAGTCGCGTCCGCACATCGTGATACGCGGCTGGGCCTGGCCCTCCAGGTAGGAGAAATCCTGTCTGCCGCAACACCGGCAATCTGGATTGCGGTCGACACCAACAGATTGAAAATGACCGGTCCACACATCTGAGGTAATAAGCCGGCCGTTAAGAGCTTCGTGATTGCCGCTAAGGAGCTTCATAGCTTCGGCAACCTGCAGCGACGCGACAAGGTTCACAATCGGCCCCACAACACCTACGGTGTCGCAAGTGTCTTCCATCCCGGAAACGGCTTCAGTTCCCTCAAGCAGGCAAGCCAGGCAAGCGCTCTTCCCAGGTTGAACGGTCATCGTCAAGCCATAACTGGCCACCGCGGCGCCGTAGATCCACGGCTTGCCACACTTAACGGCGAAATCGTTGATCAAAAAACGAGTTTCGAAGTTGTCGGTACCGTCAAGAATCACATCAAAATTATTCAGCAACTCGCCGACGTTGCGAGGGTTAATGTCTGCAGCGAGGCCCTCGATGGAGACGCTTGAGTTAATAGCGCGCAATTTGCGCTCTGCGGCAACTGCTTTCGGCAGGGCCTCCCGGGCGTCCGACTCATCGAACAAAGTCTGGCGCTGGAGGTTGGAGGGCTCCACGAAATCGCGATCCACGATGCGCACGCGGCCCACGCCGGCACGGACCAAAAGGTTCGCAGCAGCTGCCCCGATTGCTCCGCACCCGGCCACCACCGTGCTGGCGCCCAGCAGACGCTCTTGTCCGCCAAGGCCAATCCCCTCAAAAAGTATTTGTCGTGAGTATTTTTCTTGAAGAAAATCGTCCACGAATCAGCGGCTCCAGCGGGTTCGCGATCGGAGGCCCGCTACCGCGATGATAACGCCAAACATGGCCGACTGGACAACGCCCCTGTGCTACGCTTCGTCTGAGACAAATAGAAGATGAAATCAGGGTGGGCCAATGGGCTGCGAGGTGTTGTCGCGCTCGCACTTCTCAGCGGAGTTGCGACAACGCGCGCGCAAACTCCACAGAGTTCTACCTCCGCTGCGGAACCTGCCGAACAACCTATCGTGGTTGCCACCCGCGTTGTAGCAGATGACGGACGCGTTCTGAGGGAACCAGTCAAGGGCATAAACGTTGAGATCGGCAAACCCCTGGACCGCACCAAAGTGGCTCAAAGCTTGCGCCTCCTCTACAAAACCGGCGATTATTCCGATCTTCGCACGGTACTCACCACCGTTCCAGGCGGAGTCCAGTTGGATTTCGTCGCTCGCGAAAATCTTTTTTTTAACCAGGTGTTGATCGATGGCCTGGTCCCTCCGCCCAGCGAGGCTTCCGCGGTGGCCGCGACGCAACTCAATCTCGGCCAAACTTTCCGGGCGGCATTAGTTGATGAAGCGGCCGAGCGTTTACGCGATACGCTGCGGCAGGAGGGGCTATACACCGCGGAGATTAAGACCGAAACAGTTCCTCACCCTGAAACCCACCAGATGGATGTTATCTTTCACATAAAATCGGGCCCCCGCGCGCGAGTCGGAACCATTCAGCTTAAGAACGATACCCAGTATCCTGATACTGAAATTGTCAAACGCCTCAAAATGAAACCAGGACGGCCGATTACCTCCGCGCGGTTACAGAGTGGAACCGATCGAATCCGCAAATACCTTGTTAAAAAGGGAAATCTGATTGCTCGCGCGGTGGTGCGCCGCGGCGCCTACGATGCGGCAACAAATTCCATTTCGCTGGCTCTGGAAGTATCACAGGGCCCCGGCGTGAAACTTCAGGTAGTGGGTGCGAAATTTTCGAAAGGTGATTTGAAACGCCTCGTGCCTGTATATCAGGAAGGCGCCGTGGACACCGATCTTCTCGAAGAAGGCAAGCGCAACATGCGCGAACGATTGGAACGCCAGGGATATTTCGATTCCACCGTCGATTACACCACTGAGACTCAGACCGCAGCCCCCAACCCCAACGGGTGGAAGGGCACCGAAGAAGTGATCACCTATCACATCGTAAAAGGAGACAAACATAAGCTGGTTACCATCGACATCATTGGCAACCACTATTTCAGTGATGAATTATTGCGTAGCCGCTTACAGGTCTACAAAGCGGCCTTCGCGTCTCCGGGACGCTTTAGCAGGCACCTCGTGGAATCGGACGCGCAGTCCATGCGCGCTTTGTACCAGGCCAACGGTTTTCTGGAAGCCAAAGTCGATGCTGCGCCGTTGGATAACTATAAAGGTAAGACTGGCGACCTTGCGATTCGCTTCAATATTCAGGAAGGCAAGCAAACTCGCGTAGCGTCCCTCAAGCTCGAAGGCGTGCATGCGTTTAAAGAACAGGAGCTACTTGGAGATGTGGCCTCGACACCGGGACAACCCTATTCGGATTTTAACGTGGCTACCGATCGCGACGTTATTCTCGCGCTATATTTTAACGACGGATTTCCGGAAGCGACTTTCACTTCCAAGGCCGATCGTGTCGCTCCGGAGGCAAGCACCGAAAAAGCAGAAGTTCAGGGTAGCGAAGTCCCCAGCACGACCTTTGCTGAAAACGAAAAGGCTTCCGACCGGCAGAATTCCAAAACAAGCATCCCGCAGGCTCCGCCAGTCAATCTCACCTATCACATTGAAGAAGGCCCGCAGACCATGGTGCGCAGAATTCTCTATTCCGGTTATGAGCACACCCGGCTAAATGTACTTCATCGCGAAGTCGAAGTGAAAGAGAACGCTCCGCTGCGCGAAGGTCAAGTCGTCGAGTCGCAACGCCGCCTTTATAACCTGGGAGTCTTCAATCGCGTGACTATCGAGCCGCAAAATCCCACAGGAACCGATCGTGACAAGGATTTAGTCGCGCTCGTGGAGGAAGCCCGGCGCTACACCATGGCCTACGGCGGCGGCTTCGAAGTACAGCGTCTAGCCAGCACCTCCAATCCCGTCGGGGGCCAGGTGCAAGCTGCGCCACGAGGTATTTTTGAAATATCAAAATTAAATTTGACTGGCCGCGCCGATTCGCTGTCTCTCAAATTGCGCGGCAGCACCATTGAGGACCGCGCGCTGCTCACCTATTCCGATCCCAACACTTTTGGGCACAAAGATTTGAGCGTTCAAGCCACCGCTTATACCGAAAAGACTCAGGACATCAACACCTTTACTGAAACGCGCTACGAAGGCTCTTTGCAACTGACCGACCAGGTTACCCCCCGCACAACTCTTCTTTTCCGTTACGTATTTCGCAAAGTGCTGGTCTCCAATATCGCTGACACCATTAATCCCGTGGCCATCCCACTGTTTGAACAACCCACCCTCGTTTCGCTGTTTGGTATGACATGGGTTCATGACAAGCGGGACAATCCCGCCGATGCAACCCGCGGCAGTTATAACAGTGCGGATTTTAGCGTGGCCGACAGTCACATCGGATCCAGCGCAAGTTTTTTGAGATTTTATTTTCAAAATTCTACTTACTATCCCATCAAGCGGAGATTTAGCTTTGCGCGCTCCATCCGCATCGGCGGTTTGATCCCTTATAGCGACACGGTTTCGCTGACATTCCCCCTGCCAACCACGCAGCCCCTGCCAACAGTTATCCCACTTCCCGAGCGCCTTTTTGCTGGCGGCGGCACCTCGCTCCGTGGATTTGCGCTCAACCAGGCCGGGCCACGTGATTCGGTTACCGGGTTTCCCGTTGGCGGCCAGGCCCTACTGGTGCTGAATCAGGAATTTCGTTTCCCAATGCGCTTGCCATATTTTGGAACGTCCTTGGGCGGTGCTCTTTTTTACGACGGCGGAAATGTTTACAGCAGATTAACTCGTATCAGCTTCAGAAGCTCAACGCCGACACCCACCTTTAACACTACCAATCCGGCCACTGCCTTCTGTGTGACCAATTGCAGCAACGAACTGAATTATTTTGCTCACACCGTGGGTTTCGGATTCCGTTATGCTACGCCTGTAGGCCCAATTCGTATCGATCTGGGCTACCAGATCAATCGGCCAACCTTTGTGATCCCCTGCACCACCCTCACCGGCGCCGTTCCAACCTGTCACAAAGCTGGCCGGCTCCCCGGTTTCCAAATCTTCTTCAACCTGGGACCCAGTTTCTAATGCCAGCCAGAATATTTTCGCGGTTCGCGGCGTCAATTACCGGCGCCCTCGTTTTATTTTTTTCAGGCCAGATTTTTGTTTACCCATCTTCCGTCCAGGAGCTGATCGACCGTATCGCCGCCCGCGTGGAAAACGACATAATTCTTCTAAGCGATGTGCGCCACCTGGGCCGCTACCAGATGCTCGTTGATGGAAAATCGGAAACCGAAGCGCAATTGCTCGACCGCTTGATCGATCAATGGGTGGTGCAAAATGAAGCCGACGCCTCGCGTTTTCCGCGTCCCACCGACGCCGAAATTGACCAGGGCGTTGCCGCGCTGAAGAAATCGTTCCCCTCACTTCAGGAATACGAAGAACGGCGAAAACAAAGTGGTTTGAGCGAACAACAAGTGCGCGACAAAATTGCCACGCAGATTCATCTGACAAATTATCTCGATTCCAGGTTTCGGCCGTCTGTGCAGGTAGACGCCAAGGCCATCGAAGATTTCTACAACTCCGCAGTGTTGCCGCGAGCCAAGGCCCGCGGTCAAGAACCGCCCTCGCTGGAAGCGTCCCGCGACGTCATTCAGGAAGCATTGATAGAACAAAGCATCGATGCTCAGGCCGAACAGTGGCTCAAGGAAAGCCGCTCGCGCATTCACGTTGAGCGGCTGTTGGACGAAGAAAAAGAATGAACCGCGTCAGCCGCTCTCGGAGATTTCGCTGGCTACGCCATGTGGCGTGGGTCTCAGCGGTAGCTATTTTCTTGGCTGCCACCGCAATGGTTATCTTTTTTGGAAGCGGAGCCGGCAACCCCTTAATTCACCGCATCCTCGTGCGCCGCTTGCAAGCGCTTACTGGCGGGCGCGTGGAATTGCGAACCATCTCAATCCATTGGCTTTCATTGCGCGCCACATTAAAAGGCCTCGAAGTTCACGGTTTGGAGCCCGCCGGCACCGAGCCCCTCTTTACCGCCGAAGAAGTGGACGCTGGCTTGCGCATCGATTCTTGGTGGGGACGCAAAGTCTCTTTGAATAGCTTGGTTGTTCACCAGCCCCACGTTCATATCAGAATAGGAAAAAATGGCGTCACTAATATCCCCAACCCCCCGCGCCCGCGATCCGCTAAACCGCTGGCACAAACAGTTCTCGACCTGCACATCCAACACCTGAAGCTCGACAACGGCTGGCTTCTCTATAATGACGTGCAAACACCTCTCGCCGTCGAAGGAGATAACTTACATCTCGCCCTGGACGCCAGCGGATCGCTTGACCATTCCGTTTACGACGGCAATCTTGACTGGCAAAACGTAACGTTCACAGCGCAGCGTTTTCTTCCGATTCCCATCGGTGTTTCCGCGAAGTTCACGATTTCGCGCGACGGATTCACTTTGCACCAAGGCGATGTAAGGGCCGGCCGATCTCATCTCGATGCCCAGGCGGAACTCATCAACTTTACCGACCCGCGCTGGAACATGCGCTACCGCGGATGGCTTGAGCTCCTTGATCTTCGTGAAATTTTGCGGAATCCCCTGGTCCCCACCGGCCGTGCCGACGTTCACGGTGAAGGAACATTCGCCGACGGTCAATTCCACGGCACCGGCATCTACGCTGGCCGCGATATCGCCCTTCCTTATGACGATTTCCACGCCAAAGGCCTCACCAGTCACGGCACCTTCACCATCAACAACGACGGCCTCGTGGTCCCCGACTTTTTTGCCGGCGCGCTCGGCGGCTCCGTGAAAGGCCGCGTTACACTGCGATTCGCTGGATTACAGTTTCACGCTGAAACTCACGTTCAGGATATCCGTTTAGCCAATTTGCTGCCCTCCATCGAACATCGCGGGTTTCCCATTGATGAATTGCACTGGGATGCTGATTTGACCGCGGACACCAAGGAAGACTGGACCGGCGCATTCGAGCACTTCGGAATTGTCGCCAAGATGCATTGGGCGCCGCCGGAAAACGTCGCTGCAGGCCACGAAGCGGTCGAAGGAGATTGGCAATTCGTCTACCAGTACGACACCAGTCTATTCACGGTTGTGTCTGGCGCATTTCAGACTCCCACAACGAACGGCAGCGTTTCCGGACTTTTGGCCCATCGCGATTCCGGAATGGATCTGAAGTTTGACACCACCTCGCTCGAAAGATACCGGGACTTCATCAACGCTCTGCGCGATGTGTCGCCGCATTCTGCTGACGCCAAGCAACCTCTTTCTGGCAAAGTCAGCTGGGACGGCAAAATCACTGGCCCCTCCGGCAAACCCACATTCTCTGGTCACCTGCGCGGCGAGAACGTGCAATATAGTTCTATCATTCTGGATTCCCTCGATGGCGACTTGCAGTATTCACCAAGGGAATTGTTGTTGTCCCGCGGACATGCGCGTCGCGGCACCACCAGCAGTTCGCTCGAGATCAACCTGGAACTGACGGATTGGAGTTTTCTCCCTGAAGATTCCTGGTCTGCCGACGCCAACCTGGAAAAAACTTCCCTCGAAGGTTTGCAGCAGCTTGTCGGCTGGTCGTATCCCGTGCGCGGAAATTTAACCGGCGACTTCCATGGCCGTGGCACAAGAAGCGACCCGACCATTACAGGCCTCTTCGACCTGGCGGACGGAAATGTTTACGGTTCTTCTTTCAACCGGCTGCGCGGACAGCTCACCGCTAGCATTGAGGAAGTTCGCATTGCCAACGCCGAGCTGCGGTTTTTTCCGCCAGGAAAAGAAAAGGGAAGCGGAGCAGGTATCGTCACCGGGACTGCCGCCTACCGTTTTGCCGACAAATCAATTTCTGCCGATTTAGTCGGCGCGGCTCTCCCACTCGAAAGCTTCGACAAATTGCAATCCTCTATTGCGCTGGGCGGTCAAGTAACTTTTAGATTCAAGACCGAGGGCCCTATTCAGACACCGGTTGCAAGCGGCACTTTCCACGTCACCGATCTCCGGGTGGGACAGGAAGTGATCGGAAGTTTTGACACCGATCTGCTCTCCGATGGAAAAACGGCGCGGTTAACCGTGAGTTCCGCGATGAGCACCGGAGAAATCTCGGGAGGTTACACCCTCGGGCTCGCGAACCCATTCCCCGTCGAGGGAACAGTCTCCATCAAAAATATCGATCTCGACCCATTCCTGTTGGCTTCGCTGCATTTAAAGCAATTCAGCGGGCATGGTAAAGCGGACGGCGATATCTCGTTGAAAGGCGCTTTGCAGGACCCGCACGGAATCGTTATGGAAGCAAATTTCTCGCGACTCATTCTCAACTACGAAAATGTACAGCTGGAAAATAGTGGCCCGGTACGCTTCCGCTCGTCTCGTGAAGCGCTCGAGATTGAACCTGTGGTCATGCACGGTGCCGACACCAACCTGAAGATCGAAGGGTCGGTGCAATTTACTGGCCGGCGAAACGTGGCGCTCCGCCTCGATGGCGCCGTCGATTTGCGCCTGATTAAGGGCTCCCTGCCAAATATGGACGTGCAGGGCGGTGCGCAAATCAATGCCGCCGTGGAAGGCACTATCGAACATCCTCGCATCACCGGGCGAGTTCACATCGACAATGCCTCCGTGCGCGCCGCGGATTTTCCTACCGGCCTGAGCGCTGTCAAAGGCGACTTGATTTTTGACACCACTCGCCTTTTTTTCAGCGACGTAACCGCCGAAGTCGGCGGTGGGACGCTACAACTATCCGGCAGCGTTAATTACGGAGAGGCTGGTGTGCGCTACGACCTCAACACCAGCTCTGACCGTGTGCGTATTCGCTATCCAGAAGGCATGAGCTGGTTGCTGGGTGGAAATTTGCGGCTGTCCGGCACCACCAACTCCGGCGTGGTCTCCGGAAAAGTGACCGTGCAACGCGTGTTGTTGACCCAGGGACTCGAAAGCGCCGGTGTATTGGTCTCTTCCAAGGAAGGTATTTCTGGTCCCTCCACAGATTCTCCCTTCTTGCGCAATTTGCAATTCGACATTGAAGCCGCATCCTCACCCGACGCACGTATGGAATGGCCCGGTGCGGAATTGGAAGCGGACGCGAATTTACGTGTGCGCGGAACCTGGGAGCATCCCATTTTATTGGGACACATACATCTGCTGTCCGGTGATTTGTACTTTGCGGGAAACCGCTATCGCGTGGCCCGCGGCGATATTAATTTCGCCAATCCTTTCAGGTTGGACCCCGTCGTGAACGTGGAAGCTTCCACTACCGTTCAACAATATGAAATCACCCTCAACTTTAACGGGCCGTCCAGTAAACTTGCCCTGGCCTATCGCTCCGATCCCCCGTTGCCCTCCAATGACATCGTCGCGTTACTGGCGGTGGGACAACCCAGCGCCGAAGGCACCGCGCGCGGGAGTGGCACGGCGCAAAATGCCAGCTCCGGCGCCACCGCGCTCTTATCAGAGGCCGTGAACGCCCAACTCGGTGGCCGCCTCCAACGTTTATTCGGAATTACCAGGTTGCGCGTAGATCCGGGACTTACGCCCGTGGCCTCCAGTTCCGACCAGAACGCCGGCGCGCGCGTCACCGTGGAACAGCAAATCGCCCGCAATCTTAACATCATGTATGTTTCGAACGTGGGTTCAACTCAAGAGCAGGTTATTCAGGTGGAGTACACCATAAACCGCAATATTTCCGTGGTGGCTTTACGCGATTATAACGGTACCTTCGGTATCGACATTAAAATCAGAAAGCGCTTTAAGTAGCTTTTTTCCTGATCCAGTAGCTGCCCAAGAGCGGTGTCACCGAAAATTCAGGGACGCTGAGAGATTTCCTTCATCTCGTCTTGCAGCGTAACCTCTGGTTTGCTTTTCTTGCGGTTGCCCGCACTCGCCGTGTCGTCATCGGCGTCTTGTGATTTCAGCGTAAGCAGCGATTCCCGGGTTGCGCTGCTTGCTGCCGACACTTGCACCGCCTGGATTTCTTTGTTCATCTTGGGTGTTTCGGCGGCAAACTTCTGTCCCAGCGGGGATGAGTAAAAGTCCAGCAAGCCTTTTATTTCGTCGTCAGTAAAATGCTTGTCGTAGATCGCCGCGATTTGCTGCAGAGCCCGTTGCTGGTCGAAATTCTTCTGAAAGCTGCCCGAAGCCACGGTAATCAACTCCTGCCGCTTCGAATCATCGGCAACATTCTTTACGCTGGCGCTCAACTTTTCACGATATTGAGTTGCGGATTCGCTGGCCACGGATTGCAACTGGTCTTTGGCTCCCACATATTGCAACAGCGAGCGCAAATCGGCCTCTTTTTCCGGGTCCACGGATTTCGATCCCGCAGCAACGTTTGTTCCCGATGCCGACGCCTGAACTGGGTTTTGAGACCCGCCCTGTGTCGCGATAATGAATGCTGCGATATAAATTACGATAAGTGCGAACGCTGCTTTCATACTGCCTTTCATACTGCCCTCCGTGGCCTCTGTCGTCTTGCTCGCCACAGATCCAATTGTAGGTAGCGCGTCGGTCCTTTCCCGATCGTCGAAGGCCAGTTGCGACGCGCCGTTTACTGTCCCGAGGTTCAGGCCCCAAAACTATCCCTCCGTTCCAGTGCAGAAAAGCGCCTGATTCCAGACCATCACAAATTGTTATGTCAATGGAACGCTTTGGTATGCGAAGCAGGGAGTCTGATAGCATGCCCGTCCATGAATGAGGTACCGCTAACCAGCGAAACGCAGGCCAATGTTCCGCAGCCCGAAATTCTTGATCGCGAAGCCGGTCTGCATCGCGGCCTGACATCCTGGCAAATAGCCTTGATCGGCTTGGGATCCACAATTGGCACCGGGCTTTTTCTAGGCAGCGCGCTTTCCGTGAAGCTGGCCGGACCCGCGGTGATCGTCAGTTTTCTTTTAGGAGCAATGGTTGCCGTCACCGTGATGTGGGCCCTCGCTGAAATGGGCGCGGCACATCCGGCTGCCGGTTCCTTTGGTTTGTACGCCGAGATGTACGTGCACCCGTGGGCCGGTTTCGCAATTCGTTACACCTACTGGCTGTGTCTGGTCTTCATTGTCGGCAGCGAAGTCGTCGCGGCTTCCATCTATTGCAAGTATTGGTGGCCGCAGGTGCCGTCCTGGATGTGGATCGCCGCTTTTTCGCTTGCGCTGTTGTACGTCAATACCATCAGCGTCAAAAGTTTTGGCGCGTTTGAATACTGGTTCGCGATGATCAAGGTCGTTACCATCTTCGCGTTCTTGATATTGGGAGCTGCGCTCCTATTTGGCTTTGGATTTCCGCGCATCGGCGGCGCGAACTACACCGCCTACGGCGGTTTCTTTCCGAACGGCTGGACTGGCGTTGCCCTCGGTATGACCATGGCCATCTTCAGTTTTCTGGGTCTGGAGATCGTTGGCGCGACCGCTGGCGAGGCCGCCAATCCATCCGTTGCGGTGCCGCGTGCCTTGCGGCGGACACTTTCATTCCTGGTGCTCTTCTACATTGGCGGACTTGCAATTGTGGTCGGCATTGTTCCCTGGAAGGAACTTGGCCTTGGCGAAAGCCCCTTTGTCCGTGTTTTCCGCTCGGTGGGAATACCAGGCGCTGGCAATGTGATGAATTTTGTGGTGCTGACAGCTGCGCTCTCCAGCGCCATGTGCAATCTATATTTCACCGCGCGTCTGCTTTTTTCGCTCGCCCGTGGAGGCTATGCTCCCGCGCCACTCGGAAAATTGAGCAAGCGCGGAATACCCGTTGCTTCCGTGATGGCTTCAGGCGTCGGCCTGCTTATCGCGTTTTTTCTTTCCCACTTCTTTGAGACCACCGCCTTCGTCTTCATGATCGGAGTGGCCTTTTTCGGCGGCCCATTTGTATGGATCATGATCCTGGTCACCCATCTGTTTTTTCGCCGTGCCAACCAACGCGTCGGCAAACCAATCCTGCGTTTTGCGCCGCCTGGGCCATGGAGCTCGCTCTTTGGTCTCGTTGCGCTGCTAGCGGTGTTGATTTCCACCTGGTGGGTCCCCGGTTTTCGCATCACGCTGAAGGCTGGTCCAGCCTGGCTACTTATAATGACCATCTGCTATTTGATCTGGACTCGTGGGCAACGCGTAAAAACCAAAGACTTAAACCTGGGCTCGTCATGAAACATATTCCTGACGGAACGCGCGTACTTTGCGCGGTTCATTATGGTTTCTTCTGCCCCGTAGCGGACGCTACGCCGGAACCTTCCTTGAGCACATGTATCGCATCCACTGTTAGATTGTCGAAACGTTCCACTAATCCGCTCGGCCACCGCACTTCCACCCCATCGATCTTCGTGGCGGCGCCCAATCCAAAATGCACCCGCAGATCGTTTTGCGAAATGTAACTGGAGCCGCTGCGCACCTCGTCCACCAAGATTCTACCCCCCGCCTTGACGCTGATTTTCGCGCCGATCCCATCATGATTAGACCGCGTCCCCTCAAACTTAAAAGCCACCCAGTGATTCTTGTAATGCGCTGCATTCACCAGCAGGCTGGGCTTGGCATACACGTTGTTGATGAGCACTGACATTCGCCCGTCATTCCAGAAATCCCCCACCGCCAGGCCCCGCGCGGAGGAAACCGTGCTGAATCCCGGCCCAGCACTGGCAGTGATGTCCGTAAATGTTCCGTTTCCATTATTGTGATAAAGCAGCCGCGGCTCCATGTATCCGCTGCTCAAATGAAATTTATCCACTTCCGGATACACGTGTCCGTTGGCGAGCACCAGATCAGGCCATCCATCGTTGTCAAAATCAAAAAACATCGTGCCCCATCCTAAATATTGTGTGTGCAGGCCCAACCCTGCGGCGTAAGTAACATCCGAAAACACCCCTCCGCCATCATTGCGGTACAAAGTCGGCGTATCGTCCGAGAAATTCGTCTTGAAAATATCCAGTCGCCCGTCGCCGTTGTAATCTGCAATCGTCGTTCCCATGCCTGCTTGCTCCCGCCCATCTTCGTTAAACGCCACTCCCGCCATCACCGCCACGTCCGTAAACGTTCCGTCGTGATTGTTGTGATAAAGAATGCTCGGCGCGCTGTCGCAAGCCACATAAATATCCGGCCAACCGTCGTCGTCGTAGTCGAACGTCGAAACACTGAACGCATAATGCCCGCCGGTTTGATCTATATGCGCTTTGGCGCTGACATCCACAAACGTTCCGTCGCCGCGATTTTCGTACAAAATATTCTTCGCTCCGGGCAATCCGCGCGGCCCGCACATTACCGGCACGCCTTTCCACACACAGGAACTTCCTTCGCCGGGCTTGGGAGTAGTCGTCATATTAAAATCCACATAATTCGCCACCATCAAGTCCAGCCGCCCATCGCGGTTGTAGTCCACGAACGCGCAACCGGTGCCCCACGCTTTTCCCGATCCGGCTACCCCAGCCTTCTCGCCAACTTCCGTAAAAACCCCATGGTCGTTGTGGTACAGCCGGTTCTTCCCGTAATACGTAACGTACAAATCTTCCCACCCATCATTGTCGTAATCCCCCACGCACACCCCTTGGCCCCATCCCGTGGCAGTAAGCCCGGCCTTGGCCGTAACGTCCGTGAAAGTCCCGTCATGATTGTTGTGATACAAGTGGTTGGTAGGAGCTTCTTTCCCCGGAAATCCCTCCAGTGTCGTCCCGTTCACGATAAAAATGTCCGGCCATCCGTCGTTGTCGTAATCGAAAATGGCCACTCCCGTTCCCGTCGTCTCGATAATGTATTTCTTGGTGTCCACTCCTCCGAACACATTTACCGCTGTCAGCCCCGCTTTTTCCGCAATGTCGCTGAAATTTGCCAGCCCCGCATTTACGCCGCTCTTTGCTGCCTCAACCTGCTGCGAAGGCTGCGCCGCCGACCGCGAATGCGTCACAACGCTAAATAACGCCACCATGCCCAGCAGAAAAAAAATGCTCGTACCGACCCGCTCGCGAAAACTCACGAAAACGCCCATTTAGATAACATTTCCAGGCGAACCAGCACTTTGAAACCTATTTTTGGCGTCATGAAATCGACTTTACGAAGGATGTCTACGAACAGCCTATTCCTATCCAGAGCTAGCCTAGCTAGTCTGAGGGTGCACCTGTCACAAAGTACCAGTTACCCTTAAAAACTTCGTCCACACCGGAAATCCAAATTTCCTCCACCTCGCATCATAATGGACATCCCCATGGTTTTCCGCAGATATCCGTCATTAGTCCTCAGGACCAGCCTGATCGTTCTCTCATGCGGCTTTTCAATTACTGCGCAAGCCCAATCTCAACAGTCGCCGGCCATCCCGCCATCTGAAAGCCAACCCGACGCATCCAAAAATGACGAATCCTCCAGCGAGAAGCCGCAGAGCACGTCGGATCCTGCCCAGCGCTTGCCAGGAATCATCAACGGCGCAGTAATCGATCAGACCGGAGCCGCTGTCGCCGGAGCGGAAATCAAACTTATCCGCGAAGCGTCTGCGGTCCGAACCGTCTCGACCGCTGAAGACGGCCAATTTTACCTCCTCAACATAGAGCCTGGCGCCTTCCAACTCACCATTTCTTCTTTAGGTTTTGCGTCCCAGACTTTTTCTGGCATCTTGCATCCCGGCGAAACTTTCGCGGTCCCAAGAATCGCCTTGCTTGTTGCCGCCGCTTCTACCGAAATGCGTGTAACGCCCGCAACCGTGGATATCGCTCAAGACGAGATCAAAGTCGAAGAACAACAGCGCGTCTTCGGGGTCATTCCGAATTTCTACGTCAGCTACATTACCAACGCAGCCCCGCTGACCCCCAGGCAAAAGTTTCAGCTGGCCTGGAAGACCTCCATCGATCCAGTCAGTTTCGGAGTGAACGCCATCGTTGCGGGGGTTGAGCAATCGCAGGACGATTTCGGCGGCTATGGGCAAGGCGCCAAGGGTTACGCGGAGCGCTATGGTGCCGCTTACGGGAACTTTGTCATTGGCACCTATATTGGCAGCGCCATTCTGCCTTCGATCCTGAAACAGGATCCGCGCTATTTCTACAAAGGCACCGGCAGCAAACGCTCGCGAATTTTAAATGCTCTCGCCCAGTCCGTGATTTGCAAAGGCGATAATGGCCACTGGCAGGCAAATTACTCCGGCCTCATTGGAGGCCTCGCCGCCAGCGGAATCTCCAATATCTATTACGCCCCCAAAGATCGCGATGGAGTGGGATTCACTTTTGAAAATACGTTGATCGGTATCGGCACAACCGCGGTCACCAATCTTCTTCAAGAATTTGTCATCCGCAAATTAACTCAAAGCCGCCCAGGCCGCCTAGCGCCTAAGTCCGATGCCCCAGTCAGCAAGATACCTGGCGCGCCAATCCACGCCGGCGACTGAGCGCAGTAACCTCCATCCCAGCAATCTGCCCGGCCTGATTTTTGAGCGCGGCCAACTCCTGTTCCTTCTGTTCTCGCCGGCTCTGTAACCGGAACCGCTTCGGCTCTCTCCACTGCACTGCGCGTATCTGTCAGCAAATGAACCAAAACACTGCGCGGAATACTCTTCACCAGCGGATTCACGATAAACGCCAGCAGCGCAGGCACCGTGCGAGTTAGGGACACTGATTCATTCTGCACATAAACGCCACCGTCTTTCTCTTCGATTCGCCAATAACTAAAGAGTCGCCACATGTAGCCGTGATCGTTCCCTACTGGTCGTTCATGCTCGTTGGGAGAGTCCGCATTCTCCACTTCCGCGATGCGCGTGGACCGCGTCACCGTCTGAAAGCGCCCCGATCCAAATTGTGTATCGCGCACGTCAAAATTCGCATTCAGGATAACTGTGATGATGGAGTGATTGAAAAATTGAAAGTAAACCTTCGATTCGTCCCCGTTGCGTTCAATCAACTTCGATTTACGAATCTGCGGTTTGTAAATGTCCTCGTGACAATCGTAATCCAGCATCACTGCTTCCACTTCCTCGAAAGTTGCCCTGGGAATAAAAATCACACCTACCCAGTGATGAATCAGCCCGCTCGGAGCTTTAATCGGGCGATCGCCTTCTCGCGCGCTCATCGCCTCGATATAAACTTGCCCACTCTTAAGTTGCTCGTACGCTTCCGTCCGCCGCGCGCCAGGTAAGCGATCCACCACAAGAAACTGATCGCGCCCCATATCTTCGTCCATGCGTGCTTCCATGGCGTGAACGTAGCGGTCGAACGCAGCCACCGTGTCGGGTTTCAACTCCGTCGCGCGAGCAGCCATCCCGCCCAGATCGACCAGAATACATAGCACTACGAGGATCCGTCTCATCAGCAGCGGCCTTCGCCCTTCAATTGCCAAACACTTTACGGAATAACTGAATCGTTTCCGCAAATGCCATGTCCGTTGCCTCCGGATCGTAGCGCGGTCCTTCATCGCGCGTGAACGCGTGCTCCGCCGCGTAAAGCAGCGTCCTGTAACGCACGCCGGCCTGTCGCAGCGCCCGGTCAATCGTTTCACGCCCCGCCTCAGGAACGTGCGGGTCTTTCGTTCCAAAAATCATCAGCAACTCACCGCGAATTTCTTTCGCGCGCGCCAGCGATCCCGCATCTGCATCTTTGCCGAGCTTGCCATCATGAATACCTGTGCCGTAGTAACACACCGTGGCAAGCACATCCGGTTGAAATGCGGCGCGAAACGCTAAGTGCCCACCGATGCAGAAACCTGTCGCCCCGATTTTTCCGCGCGCGACTTTAGGATGTCGGGATAGCCAGTCCAGCCCTGCGCGGCAATCGGCATCGAAATCCGCCACCGGAGTTTTCGCTGCGTCTTGCTGCCCGCGAGTCCGTCCAGCGTCATCAAAAGGAATCACCGTTCCCGCCGCTTCGATGCGCCGGTAAATGTCCGGAGCAGCCACAACAAACCCATATCCTGCCAACCGCACGCAGGTGCGCAGCAGCGGCGGGCTCAGCTGAAAAATGTCCGAGTAGCACCAGATCCCCGGATATTTACCTTCCGCGCCCGGGGCAGCCACAAAAGTGCGCATTGGCGAACCTGCCAGAGGAATGTCCGCGTATTCAGTCTTGACGATCATTTGTTGTTCCGCGCGGCATTCTGGCCCACAGCCTGCACCCAGTCAACTAATTGCCGCCCGCTAAACGCTACATTGGAATCCATTGCCAAGAGCGCTTAATCCTCGTTCGATTGATTCATTCAACCTATAAATAGATACAAACTGATTACGCACTTCGCGGTCGGGGGCACCAGGGATATAATCTTTCTCCATTCCAAACTCAAAGAGGAATCACATCATGACTTCGAGCGAGTCTCTCCGCACCATTGCCCTGCCTACTCTGTTATTCGCTGTCGTTTTATTCTCTAGCTCTGCAGCCGCTCAGGCTCCGCCGCCTTCCAACTCAAACGACTTGCCAAGCGAGATGCCTGCGCAACTCGAGCCCGTCACCGATTCCTTTGACTACACTCGGCGCGAAGTGATGATTCCCATGCGCGATGGCACCAAGCTGCACACTGTAATCCTCATCCCCAAAGGCGCAAAAAATGCACCGATCCTTCTGACTCGTACGCCATATAACGCCACCGATCTAACTTCCCACAGTTACAGCTCGCACCTCGGCCCAAGCTTAAACGGCTACGACAATGCCCTCGAAGTTATCTTGGAAGGTGGCTACATCCGCGTCGTCCAGGACGTCCGCGGCAAATATGGCTCCGAAGGCGATTACGTTATGAATCGCCCGTTACACGGCCCCCTGAATCCCACCGCCGTCGACCACTCCACCGACACTTACGACACCATCGATTGGCTGGTCAAAAATATTTCCGAGACCAACGGAAAGGTCGGCATCCTCGGCATTTCTTACGACGGCTTCCTGCCATTAATGGCGCTCATCAACCCGCACCCCGCTCTCAAAGTTTCTGTTCCCATGAATCCCATGGTTGACGGTTGGATGGGCGACGACTGGTTCCACAACGGCGCCTTCCGCGAAGAAAATATGCCCTACATTTACGAACAGGAAGGCACCCGCAAGAATGAACAACATTGGTGGGTTAGCAATTACGACGATTACGACATGTACTTGCAAGCCGGTTCCGCTGGCGAACTCGGCCGTCGCCGCGGTCTCCAGCAAGTCGGCTTCTGGAACAAACTTTTAGCCCATCCTTCTTACGATAGCTGGTGGCAGCAGCAAGCCATGGACAAAATTCTCGCCGCGCAACCTCTCAAAGTCCCCACTATGCTGGTGCACAGCCTTTGGGATCAGGAAGACATTTATGGCGCTCCCGCCGTCTACAAAGCGATCAAGCCCAAAGACACCAGCAACAATATGGTTTTTCTGGTCATGGGCCCGTGGCATCACGGTGGAGAAATCGGCGACGGCAGCTCGCTCGGCGCTCTGAAATTCGGTAGCGATACCGGATTGTACTTTCGTAGAGAAATTCTCGCGCCATTTCTCGCTCAATACTTGAAAGACGGCGCGCCCAAATCCGACACCGCACCCGTCACCGCTTTTGAAACCGGCACGAACACCTGGCGCCGTCTATCCTCCTGGCCATACGGATGCCCCAGCGGTTGCATCGTCAAGCGCACTCCGCTCTATCTCAACGCCGGACTCAAGCTCAGTCTCACTGCGCCGACCCCATCCGATGGCGCGTCCTTCGACGAATACATTTCTGATCCCGCCAAGCCTATTCCATTTAGCGGACGCCCCAGCCACCCCATGGGCTTCGCCAATAACGTCCCGTGGGCAAACTGGCTTGTCGATGATCAGCGCGAAGTTTCCAGCCGCCCGGATGTTCTTGTCTTCGTCTCCGACACTTTAACTTCGCCGATGAAAATCAGCGGTCAACCCATTGCCAATTTAGTCGCGTCCACCAGCGGTACGGACTCCGACTGGGTTGTCAAACTGATCGATTTATATCCCGACGAAGTAGGAGCCCAGGAGGAAATGGGCGGCTACCAATTGATGATTTCTGCGGATATCTTCCGCGGCCGCTACCGCGAAAGCCTCGAAAATCCAAAACCGATCGCCTCCGACACGCCGCTGCAATATCATTTCGCGCTGCCAAACGCGAATCACGTGTTTCTACCAGGCCATCGCATCATGGTCCAAATCCAGTCCACTTGGTTCCCGCTCTACGACCGCAACCCTCAAACTTTCGTACCCAACATCTTCCTGGCTAAACCCAGCGACTACCGCAAAGCCACCCAGCGCATCTACCATGCACCCGGACAAGCGACCTTCATCGACTTGCCTCTGGTCGCAACCCCGTAATGTGTGAATGACTAAGTCAAGTGTATTCGTAACGCAGAGCGATCATGGGATCCACACCGATCCAGATCCACACCGATCCACTGCCGAAGTCAAACTGCAGTGATTTTTCTGGTACCGCGCAAAGCAACCGCTGCGATTACTGGTTTTGCGGAGCCTCGCCGAGCTGTTTCAGTTTCTCTTCCGCGCTGTCTTTAATCCCCTTGCGACGATCTTCGGGATCGGTCGTATCGGAACCCAAAAGCTGCAGCGCTTTCTTGGCATTCTCGCGTGCCAAATCCCTTTGCCCATCAGCAAAATATGCATCCGACAGGCTGTCATACACATTCGGAGAATTGGGATACGCCTCTGCATTAAGCTTCAGAATTTCAATCGCACCCTTGTTGTCTTGCGTCTGTAGATGCTCGTAGCCCATGAAGTTGACGATATCCTCGGGAAACAATTGTGCCTTGGGATCATGCTTTCGGGCTTCTTCCAGATTCTTTGCCACTTTGGCCGGGCCGCCAGGCTCGTCAATTTGATTCAGCACGCCCACTTCCTTTGGCACCGCAACCGTTTCCCTCGCGCCCGAGGCACGTCCCGGCGCCTTGATCAGTGTCGTCACATACCAGTCCACAATTTGCTCACGCATGTCCGGATGCACTTTAAACATGTCCGCTCCATGTCCCCCAGTTGCGACATGAACAAATTTCTTATCGGGATCCGCTGCAATACTGTAGAGCCACTCAATGGCTACAATCGAAGTCGGAAATTCGTCATCATCCGCCACCGCGAAAAACACCGGCAACTTAGTGGAGTCTCGCAAAAATTGACGCCCTTTCAGATCGGTATTCCCAGAGAGCAGCACTAACGACTTCACCTCCGTGTGCCGCCGCGCCGTCTGAATGGAATTATTTACTCCGCAACTCGCGCCCCCCACTCCAATCACATCGCGCGTCACTCCTGGCTGCGACACCAGGTACTGAAAAGCAGTATCTATATCGCCAGGCCATTTCTCCGCTTGAATCTGTGCCGCTTGTTGCGGTGGCAACTTATCAAACCGATCGCCACCGCTATCGCCATAGCCGCGATAGTCCAGTGTCAGCACATTGATTCCCGCCGCCGCAAGCTGCTGCGCCAAGCCGTCCCAAATTTTGCGCTGCCGGTTGCATTGATGCAAAAGCAGCACGCCCGGGCCAGGCTTCGCCGCAGCAAAATAACTCGCCTTAAGCTTCGTGCCGTCAGCCGCGGTGAGATCCACAACCTTCTCAGCGGACCAACCATTCACGCCACAGGCAAAACCGCACACTAAAAAAGTGAAAACGCGAAACGACCATCGACCCATAGCCCTTACCTCTCAAGCGACCACATCGTCACGTAACAATAATTTGACTGGCTGGTTTTACGCCTACCTGTTCTAGCAGCAGCCGCTCGCCGGCAGTCTCTCGCCCGCCACCGGAGGACCGAATGCTTCCTTCGGAATCGGCGTGCCATGCAAAGTCAGCCAGCAACGCCGCGCCACGTTGAAAAGCACCAGCACCACGCCCGTCACAAAAATAGTCATCAGTATGGAATCGAGATAACCCTGCACTTGAGTCGCCGGCTTATACGTCAGCGGCCAGAAAATATTTTTAATCGACAACACGCCCGCAGTCAGCGTGGTCGTGCCAACAAAAAGCATGGGAACCACAGTAATCCACGCATACCGCGCCTTCCCCATATTCACAAGAAACGTAGTCCCCACCGCCAACGCGATCGTCGCCAGCAATTGGTTCCCGGTTCCAAACAATGGCCACAACGTCGAAATATTGCCGGTATAAATCAGGTATCCCCACGCCAGCACCACAAAAAAAGTGGTAATCAAATTTCCAGGCAACCACGCACTATTGCCGAACGGTTTGTGTACCTTCCCCAGCAATTCCTGCAAAACGTAGCGCGCCACCCGCGTCCCGGTATCGATCGTCGTCAAAATAAATAGTGCTTCGAACATGATCGCGTAGTGATACCAGTAGCCCATCAATCGCGTCATGCCTGGAATACCTCTAAAAATTTGCGCCATGCCCACCGCCAGCGACACCGCTCCGCCGGTACGCCCCGCCAACTTTTCACCGACTTCGCTCGAAAACAAGTCCAGGTTCACGGTGTGCATGCCCAGCCGCCCAAAAACATCCGCCGGCACATTGATCCCGAAATAATCGCCCGGATACAAAGAACACGCCGCGATAAGCGCCAGCACCGCAACCAGGCTTTCCGCCACCATCGCGCCATAACCGATAAACCGCGCATCCGTTTCTTTGTCCAACATTTTCGGCGTAGTCCCCGAACTCACTAGCGAATGAAATCCCGAAATCGCTCCGCACGCGATCGTCACAAAAAGAAAAGGAAACAACTGTCCTTTAATGATTGGTCCGCCGCCGTGAACAAAAGGCGTGAACGCCGGAAAGCGAATGTCCGGATGCACCACGAATACGCCGATCACCAGCAAAAAAATCGTCCCCAGTTTCACGTATGTCGACAAATAATCCCGCGGCTCCAGCAGCAACCACACCGGCAACACTGACGCCACGAATCCGTAAATCGCCATCAAATAGGTGATCTGATGCGCACTAAAAGTCAGCGATGATGCCCATTGTGATTGCGCAAACCAATGTCCGCCTACCACACTAGCCAACAAAAGGACTACACCCGCCGCACTCGGCACTCCGACTTTAATCTGCCCCGGGCTGCTCTTGAACATGTACAGCCCCATGAAAATCGCGATCGGAATCGTCATCCCAATCGTAAACACGCCCCACGGACTGTTCGCCAGCGCATTAACCACCACAATTCCGAGTCCCGCCAACGTAACCAGTAGAATCAACAACACTGCGAACATCGTCACCAATCCAGTAAATGTACTCACTTCCGTGCGCGCCACATCCGCCAGCGATCGTCCCTTATGCCGAATCGACGCCACCAACACAATGAAGTCTTGCACGCATCCGGCTACCACCGCTCCAATCAAAATCCAGATAAAGCCCGGCGCGAATCCAAACTGTGCAGCCAACGTCGGGCCCACCAAAGGCCCCGCTCCAGCAATCGCCGCAAAATGATGACCGAAGAGAACCCACTTTGGCGAAGGCACATAGTTGTGTCCGTCCTCATACACATGCGATGGAGTTACGCGCGCATCGTCCAAAGCCAGAGCCTTGGCAGCAATGAATGCGCTGTAGTAACGATAGCCAATTGCATACACGCAAAGTGCAGCTAGAAGAACGGGGAAGGTATTCACCGGCGTCGCCTCGTGAGATTCCTTACGTCATCAGCCAAAAAAACGCCGACAACTGTGACCTTTTATCACAACTCTTACGCAGCGGCTTCGCGATTTTCGTCTCGACTGCTAACTTTGTTCCTGTATACCGCGCTTGCGAGTTTCACATCCACTTCAGCAAGCTCATTGGCCGCCTCAAGCAAGGGCTCCAGTCGCTACCATTTTTGGTAGCCCACTAAATCTCCAAAAAAACCAAACGAACTCTTGACATTCATGTTTCTGCACGTATAAAACGAGGCACTTAGGGCCCGTTTCAATGTGATTATCTGACCCGCTCGACGTCGCTGGGTCACAGGGGGGTAATTTCGATGACCGGGAAACAGCATAAGCTATGGGTGTGTTCAGCGTTTGTTCTGTTGTCATCCACACTATGTTCGGGACCCGCGCTTGCCCAGTCGCAGAATACCAACCAGAATTCTGCAACTCCGCTCGTCCGCGTTCTCCAGGCCAAGGGCATCCTCACCGCTGAGGAAGTAGCGCAACTAACTCAAGCTTCGTCTGCCAACGATGCCGATTCGCGCTTAGCCAAGCTGCTCCTCACTAAAGGCATCATCTCGCAGGCCGATTACAATCAAATGCTGGGCGACCCGTCCGTAGTCACCGCCTCCTCGCCGAGTTCCACTTCCGTTAGCCTGGTTCCCGCCGTCTATCATGTCCCCGGAAGCGCTGCTGCGGCTCCTGCTGCGGCTCCCGCGGTCGCTTCTGCTGTAGCCTCCAACGCCCCGGTTGTCACCGTCGATTCTGACCAGCAACAGGTGCCTCCCAGTCAGACTGCTTCGGTGTCACCAACAACTATCTCCGCCGCGAACCCGATCCGACCTCTCCCGGTAGGCGGCATTAAAAAAGGTGAACTCAAACCGGCCATCACCGTTGCCGGTGTGGGTATAACTCCTTACGGCTTCCTGAAAGCTACGTTTGTCCACGACAGTTCCTCGCCCGGCGGCGATGACTTCCCCCTCCCCGGCTTTCTGGGCGATACCGGCCCAAATGGCGCGCCTGAATTTCATGTGAAGGCGCGTGCCAGCCGCTTCGGCACTAATTTCGAGTGGGGAGATAGCAATCCCAATCTCACCGTGACTGGAAAAGTTGAGTTTGATTTTGAAGGAAATTTCAATCGCTCCGATAACAGAAATCTTTCCTCCATCCGCTCATCCAATCCGTCTATTCGTTTGGCCTTTGGTCGTATCGACTACAAATTCAGCAACGCCGACACTTTCTCCGCTCTATTTGGCCAGGATTGGACTCCGTTTACCTCCTCAACCCTCCCCAATATCTTGGAAACCACCGGGGTCGGTATCGGGTTCGGCGTTCTCTGGGAACGCGCGCCGCAAATGCGCTTTGGATGGACACACAATTTCGGCGCCTTTCAGTTAATGCCGGAGATTGCCGTGGTCCTTCCAGCCCTGGGCGACGTGCCCTCCGCAGCCAATCTCTCCAACCAGTTGGGCTACGGTGAACGACAAGGTCCAGACAGCGGCTCGCCGCAACTTGAAGGCCGCCTCGTTGGGCAATGGCAGTTGGATCACGCTCCGGGCGTTGCCCCTGCTGAACTCATCGTCAGCTTTGAAGAAGCCAGCCGCACCGCCATTGTCCTCGGATCCGCGGTTCCTGCCGCATACCACGCAGCGTTCCCGACAGGTGCCAGAGTGGGCAGCCCCACCAACGGCGTAACTTTCGAGTGGCAATTGCCCACTCATTGGGTCACGCTGATCGGCAAAGTCTATAGTGGCAGTGACCTGCGATATTATTTCGGCGGGCAGCTCTTCTCGAATTACAACAGCGTTTTTGGACTCAAAAACACCGCGGACGCGCTTTCCATCGATGGAGGCTCCACTGTGGTATTTGGCACTAACGCCAGCGGCAACGCTGTCGTAGCCCCGGAGCTTCCCGTTCGCGCCCGTGGTGGCTTCGCTCAAATCGGCCTGCCCCTATCCCGTTGGTTTGGGATGGATCCCGAAGGCCGTAATGCTGGTTGGTCCCTCTACGGCATGTATGGCACCGACCAAGCCAATACCAACGATCTCGCTAAAGCCGCTCCCGGGGGCTCCCGCGCCCGCAGTGACATGACCGTAGGCACCCTCAACTACAAACTTAACAAGTGGGTGTCCTTCTCCTTCGAACAGTCCCTCTATCGCACCCGCGCCAATACCGCCGTTCCAGACCTGCCTTTATTCATGGGTCGGCCCCAGCATGAGTGGCGCGATCTTCGCAGCGAAGGCGGAGCCATCTTCAGCTTCTAACCGCACGCAAAAGGGGAGCGGGCGCACATACGCTCGCTCCCCTCATAGCTACAGGCTGGCCGCCAACAAGATGGACCAACACCGCGTGGCAAGTCTCGTGGCACAGCTTTCCTGTCCGATACTCTATTCTTCATCCACTTCACAGCATATAAACTGTGCACCGAGCTATGTCAGCTGAACATCAATCCAAAGCAGCCTCATTTCTTCTAACCCATCCTCTGGCCGCGTACTTTTTGTTGACCTTCACCATTTCTTGGGTCGGCGCTCTCGCTGTAGCCGCTCCTCACCTCTTGCGCCACGAACCTCTGCCAATACTCACTGGCATTCTAATGTTTCCAGTAATGCTCCTGGGACCCAGCCTTAGCGCCATTTTTCTCACTTGGTTCGCTGCGGGTAGACTCGGCTTGCGCGAGCTCTTTTCCAGATTGCTGCGAGCAAATATTCCTCTCCGTTGGTATGCCGCGCTGCTCATTCCCCCGATTCTCGTTCTAACTCTTCTCCTCACGCTAAAAACATTTCTTTCCCCGGTTTATACGCCCAATCTCTTTCTAATGGGTGTCTTGTTCGGCGTCCCCGCCGGACTCTTGGAAGAAATCGGCTGGACTGGCTTCGCCTTTCCCAAAATGTCTTCGCAACACAATGCGCTCGGCGCGAGTATCTTGCTCGGACTGCTTTGGGGCTTGTGGCACTTGCCGGTCGTCAATTACCTCGGAACCGCCACGCCCCATGGTGCATACTGGTTCCCGTTTTTCTTGGCCTTCGCTTTCGTCATGACTGCCATGCGCGTTCTAATTTCCTGGCTCTACATCAATACAAAAAGCGTCCTGATCGCTCAGCTCATGCACATAAGCTCCACCGGCTCCTTGGTCATCTTCAGCCCTCCCGCCGTCTCCGCCCGCCAGGAAGTCCTGTGGTACGCACTCTATGGTGTCGCGTTATGGCTCGCCGTTCTGATCGTAGTAAAGAAGTTCACCACCCGCCTCGCAGCCTAACCGCATTACAAAATCGCGTGGACGGTGATTTATGGAGCAGGTTTACGCGGTTCTTCTTTCCCGTAACGTTTTGGCATGTAGTCATCCGGGAGTTGCCTGATCACGTCGTGCGCAGGACCAACAAGCCAGATACTCTCTTTAGCCATGCAAGACTCCGGGCGCGGCTGTTCTTCGCCTTCATCGAAATACGGTCCTGCTTTGACAATAATTCCGCCATCCTCGAAAAACCCCACCGGTTGGTACACCCCAATGCATTCTTTGCCCGCATGTTTGCGAAATGCTTCATCAACGAGGGATTCGCTGGACAGCGTCCGAGAATCACCGTCATAAACCCGAATCACAGTCCCACCGAAATCAGAACCATAGCCCCACACGCCTTCGCCTATTAACAGCTGGTGCCCTTCCCGAGACCAATCTACCAGGCTAATACTGTTGCCGGAGAGGCCAGGCCTGGGCAACACACTCACGACCTGCCGAAAGTTCTCGTTCCGCTCGTCCGCCACAAAGAGCCCGGTCTCGTTCTCGCATTCCACATCCTCATCGCCTTGGCCATTCTTCCTTTTATGCGTGACGGCCGTAGTCTCGGCGTACGCTCGGTATCTGCCGTCTGGCGATTCGAGCACGAAGGTTCGCCTTTTAGCTGGGCCAACTAGCTTGCCCGACTCCATGTCAAAGCAACTAGCGAAAGAGTCTCCACCGGGGACCTTGCTGGAAGACTTAGCGTTAGTTTGAGCGTACACATACACGCACAAATCCCACCCCAACCCAACAATTAGTATTGGGATTAAGCTGGTCGCCGATATTCTGAACGTCATTCTCGTACTTCCTGTCCCATTCTTTTAGTCGCCTGCATCCCAGGTTGCCCGCTTTGCCGTGCGATAATCACATGAGGAGCGTCTTGGTTGTCATAAAAAGTCTCAGTACAGTTTGTCGATAATCGCAGCCTGACATTGTCCTCAGCTTCACCCATCGCATTTGAAGTGCTATTAATTACTTTAACTTTATATAAGCATGTAGTAACATGGCCCATGGTCCGCGCCCCGCAATCCTCCCTGACTGTCTCCGTTGTCGAATATTTGTGCCCTTCTTGCTATAGTGCCGTGTACCTCGTTATGTTAACTAGCTACTACTTTGTTTTCAGCATCTTGCAGACTCTTTGGGGTTTTGGCACCACTTTTTGCAGGCCCAATCCTTTGTTTTCATCACCTTACAGACTCTTTTGGGAGAAAACGGGGGGTGAGGTAAACCCCAAGGCCGCTGTGGTTCAGCTTTTCCGCACTCTCGGGCGCACTCCCGCGGGCGCCCGGGACCCTCTATGTCTAGGTTATTCAAGGTATTTGTTGCCGCATCAACGTTGTGTTACGCTGTGCCAGCGAAACGCTCCGGCACCAGACGCGTAAGTTCCCGCTCACGCCAGAGGTTCTCTCCCGCACCAGTCCCTGCTCAGCGCCACAGGGCGCGTATCTGCCTCCAGGGACTGCGACGGAAGCACCGGGTCGTTCATCGCCAAATGAAAAGGACGTAACCACGCTATGCCTGCCACCCAGCCAGCGCCGCGCGCCGAAAAGCAACCTATGGAAATTAAGCTTGCGCATTCGCCGGATTCCGACGATGCCTTCATGTTTTACGCCTTGGCCACCCACAAGCTTTCCACTCCGGGCTACAAATACACCCACATCCTTTCCGACATCCAGACTCTCAATGAGGCGGCCTTAACCGAAACCTACGACGTCACCGCTGTCAGCTTCGCCGCCTATCCGTCTCTTCGCGATAAGTATGTCTTGCTCGACTGCGGTGCTAGCTTTGGCGAAAATTACGGCCCCATCGTGGTGGCTTCCAAGCCCCTGCGAAAAAACGAACTCGCCGGCAAGCGTATCGCGATCCCCGGATTGAAAACCACAGCATATCTCACGCTTAAACTCTTTCAGCCCGATTTCGAAGCCGTGGTCATGCCCTTCGACAAAATTCTTGACGCCGTTCAAGCGGACGCCGTGGACGCCGGCCTGCTTATTCATGAAGGGCAGCTGCTTTTCCCGAAACTCGGTCTGCATCGCGTCATCGATCTCGGCGTCTGGTGGCATGAGCAGACCAATCTTCCCCTGCCGCTCGGGGGGAATGCCGTGCGTCGGGCCCTCGGCCCTCAACTGGGGCGCCAGATCGCGCGTACCATCCGCGATAGCGTGGAATACGGCCTCGAACATCGCGAAGAAGCCCTCAATTACGCCATGCAATTCGCCCGCGACATGGAAACCGACACCGCCGATAAATTTGTCGCCATGTACGTCAACAGATGGACCCTGGGCTACGGCGATCGCGGCAAACATGCCGTCACCGAATTGATCAATCGCGGCACCGCCGCAGGCCTGCTCCCCGGGCCTCCATCCGTTGAATTCCTCAGCGAAGCATAAATGCCACCACATCCGCTGCCCGCCTCTCGACGCCGAGCACCGGGTATCTCACACGCCAAATTTTCGTGCGCGAATTTTGGTATTACCCGTCGCGCCACTCATTTTGTTTCCGCAAAAAAAACTAAGTCCGCCTTCCGCTGCAGTTTTCTTCTGACATTTGTTCTGTTGCTCCCGACCGCTCACAGCCATGCGCAAACCGCTGCCGAACTCCAGCACCACCCTGCGAACCACGCAAACATGTCGGACACCTGGCCGCAGCAAGCGGTCCGCGGTTCGCACGCCATGGTCGCCACTGACGAGGTGCTTGGATCGGAGGCCGGCGTTGCAATTCTGAAGCAGGGTGGCAATGCCGTGGATGCTGCCGTGGCTGTCGCCTTCGCGCTCGCGGTCGTCGAGCCGGCCGCAGGAAATATCGGTGGCGGCGGATTTATGCTCGTGCGTCTCGCCGACGGCAAAACTAATTTCTTCGACTATCGCGAAGTGGCTCCCGCCAAAGCCACCCGCGACATGTACATCCAGGACGGCAAACTCATTCCCGACGCCAGCACCCTCGGTTACCGCTCAGTCGCCGTGCCCGGTACGGTCGCTGGTCTGGAATTGGCGCTGAAAACTCACGGCACCATGACGCTCGCCCAAGTGATGGGCCCTGCCATTCACTTGGCCAAAGACGGATTTCCCATCACTGAAAAACTTGTCCGCGAATTCGACGAAGAAAAATCCAACCTGGAAAAATTCTCTGTCAGCAAACGCATATTTCTAACCAACAGTCGGAATCAAAATCAGGTGTACCAAGTCGGAGACATCTTCCGCCAGCCGGAACTAGCCGCCACTCTCGAACGCATCGCCAAAAACGGCGCCACCGACTTTTATCGCGGCCAGACTGCGCGGATGCTCGTGGCAGACCTGCAAAAAAATGGCGGCATCATCACTGCCGAGGACTTGGCGAATTATCGGCCGAAAATCCGCGAAGTTCTCTGCGCTCACTATCAGATCGAAACCCACGGCTGGGACGTTCTCACTTCGCCGCCTCCCAGCTCCGGCGGCGTCGCGATCATTGAAGCCCTTAACATCCTCAAACAAGCGCAGCTGAATGGTTGGGACGATTTGCAAAGCGTCCGCATGGTGCTGGAAGCCATGCGCCGGGTGTTCGCGGATCGCGCCGCTTACTTGGCCGATCCTGATTATTCAAATGTTCCTGTCGCTGGTCTCACTAGCGAGTGTTATGGTCAGGAACTATTCGCCACCATCGATCCCCAGCGCGCATCTTCAAGCAAGGAAATCAAAGCCGGCACACCGCACGCCTGCGGAATTTCCGCCGGTCCATCCATCGCGCCCAACACGGCGGTAAGCCTCGGCGAAGGTCCACACACTACGCACTTCTCGGTAGTGGATGCCGCAGGCAACGCCGTGGCCAGCACCTACACACTAAATGACAGCTACGGATCGCACGCCACCAGCTCCGCCGGATTTTTGCTCAATGACGAAATGGATGACTTCACCACGCAACCTGGCGTGCCCAATGCGCTCTTCGGCTTGATACAATCCGACGCCAATGCCATTGCTCCCGATCATCGCCCGCTCAGTTCCATGACCCCCACCATACTGTTGCGCGACGGCAAATTGAGCTTTGTTACCGGCTCACCGGGAGGCCCCACGATAATTTCCGCAACACTCTTGAGCGTCATCAACTGGATGCGTCTCGGAATGGACGCGCAAGCAGCGATAAATGCCCCGCGTTTTCATCATCAATGGTTGCCGGATGTAGCCGTTCTGGAAAAGGGATTTTCTCCGGTATTCGAGCAGGCCCTAAATGCCAATGGCTATGCCACTAAACGCAAGGGACACATCGGCCTGGTAAATGCCATTGGCATTGACGCGCAGAATGGCGACCGCCTCGGGGCCGCTGATCCACGAGACCACGGTTCGGCCATTGGCTACTAGCTTGAACGCCGAACGGAAATGTTTTGCTGAACACTCTTGTTATTCTCGCGTCAGCGACGCCAACTCTTCAAAGCGTTGCGCATTTCTAGGAATATAATTCTCAGGACAGCTTATGCGCCGACTCCTCTCCTCTTACTGTTTTATTTCTCGCAAAGTCACTCCTGAACTTTTGGGACAGATTGCCCGTGCCGGCTTTGAAGGCTTGGAACTTTTTTGCTCACGCAGTCATTTCGATTACACCTCACGCGCCCAAATCCAGGCCATGGCAGAAGCTCTCAACACCCAGAAACTTACGCTCGAATCGCTGCACGCTCCGAATAGCCGCGATCTCAGTGCTACCCGTGAGGGCGGTACGCCGCTCTCCATCTGCGAGGTCGAGCGCGTACGCCGCATTGAAGCCATGGATGAGTTGAAGCGCGCCATCGATGTCGCTGAAGATTTACCGTATTCGCGCATGATTCTGCACATGGGCGGCTCGCGGGAAACCGCCGACCCGCGTAAACGCGACGCCGCGTTCAGCACCCTTGAGCATCTCGTTCTTCACGCCCATCATTGCGGCGTGACTCTGTGTCTCGAAAATACCCCCAGCGAAATGGGCGATCCGGCCTATTTGCGCACGTTTGTGGATGAGACGCGGCTGTCCGGCTTGCGCTTTAATTTTGACATCGGCCATGCACATCTTTGCGATGGGCCCGCGGAAGAACGCATCGAAAAATGTTTTGAGCCCATGCGCGATCTCGTCGCCAGCGTTCACTTGCACGACAATCACGGAGAAAAAGACGAGCATCTTCTGCCCTATCTTGGCACCATCGACTGGCCCGCAGCTATCAAGTTGCTCAAGACTTCTCCCGAAGGCGACCAACTTCCTATCGTGCTCGAATTAAAAGAAAAAACCGGTCATGACGCGCCCGCCGCAGTCCAATTGCTGGAATCCGCGCGCGAAGCCATGGACAAATTTGAAGAAGAATGGGGCTAGCCCTCAAAGGCTGTCGACTTTTCAACTTTTCAAGCCGCCACTGCTAAAATACTTGTGAGCAAATAATCTGCTTGGATTCGGCCCTGTCTGCAATGCCCGCTTGGATCGGCCGCGAAGATTTGCGAATTCAGGAAAACTAACGAATGACGATTATTTCTATCGAAGAAGCCGGTAAGTATGAGGGACAGGAAGTCACGATACGTGGCTGGCTCTACAATTTGCGCGAATCGGGCAAGTTGATGTTTCCGATTTTTCGCGACGGGACCGGAATCATCCAGGGCGTGTGCGCGCTCAAGGAAAATCCTGAAGCGTTTGAAGCATTGAAAGGTCTCACGCAGGAATCCAGCGTCATCGTCACCGGGAAAATTCGTGCCGAGCAGCGTGCTCCGGGCGGATTTGAGATGGGCGTTTCACAGATTCAGGTGCTTCAGAAAGTTTCGGAAGTGCAGCCCTATCCCATTCAACTCAAGGAGCACGGTGTCGATTTTCTTCTCGATCATCGCCACCTGTGGATTCGTACTCCGCGGCAAGCCAGCATTTTACGCATACGCGCGGAAGCCATTCGCGCGGCGCGAAATTTCATGGATAGTCAGGGCTACATTCTAACGGACGCTCCGATGTTCACGCCGGCAGCTTGCGAAGGCACCTCCACGCTTTTTGAAGTGAATTACATTGACGACCAGAAAGCGTATCTGACGCAGAGCGGCCAGCTTTACATTGAAGCTACCGCGATGGCGCTTGGCAAGGTGTATACCTTCGGCCCTACGTTTCGCGCGGAAAAATCGAAGACCCGGCGCCACCTCACGGAGTTCTGGATGCTCGAGCCGGAGGCCGCTTACGCTGAACTTGGCGACATGATGAACCTTGCCGAGGGACTGGTGAGTGCCGTGGTGCAATCGGTGCTGAAAAACAAATCACGCGAACTCGAAATGCTGAAGCGCGATACAAAAAAACTGGAAAATGTGAAGCCGCCTTTTCCGCGCATCAGTTATGAAGAAGCTATCGGCATTCTCAACAAACACAACAATCCCACACAGTTCGGCGACGACATTGGCGGCGATGAAGAGACTATCGTCTCCAACGAATTTGACCGGCCCGTCATGGTCCATCGCTACCCGGCATCCATTAAAGCTTTTTACATGCAGCCGGATCCGCAGCGCCCCGATCTCGCGCTCGCGTTCGACATGCTGGCCCCTGAAGGTTACGGAGAGATTATCGGCGGCAGCCAGCGCATTCATGATTACGATTTGCTGGTGAAGCGCCTGCACGAATACCAGCTGCCGGAAGAACCGTTTCAGTGGTATCTCGACCTGCGCCGCTATGGCAGCGTGCCGCATGCAGGATTTGGTCTTGGCCTTGAACGCACCGTGGCGTGGATTTGCGGAACGGAGCACATCCGGGAAGTGATACCCTTTCCGCGCATGATTTACCGGGTATATCCTTAATATCCGCGACAGAAAGAACACTATATGGGGCAAAAAGTCAGGATTATCGGTGTGCCCATGGACCTGGGGCAGAGCCGCCGCGGTGTCGATATGGGCCCGTCGGCATTACGTGTCGCGGGATTGCAGGCGCGTCTCAAGCAACTCGGTCATCAGGTCGAAGACATCGGAAACATCCCCGTCAAGCAACCAGAAGAAATGCCGGTCGGTGAAAAGCGCGCCAAGTACATGGCGGAAATCGCCGAAACCTGCAAAGACCTGGCTGAAATTGTCCAAAAATGCCTGGAAGAAGATTTCGTGCCGCTGGTTCTCGGAGGTGATCACTCCATTGCCGCCGGCGCTGTATCCGGCGTGGCCTCGTATTTCCGCAAAGAGAAAAAACAAATTGGCTACATCTGGCTCGATGCGCATGGCGACATGAACACTCCGGAATCTTCGCCATCGGGAAACGTGCATGGGATGCCGTTGGCCGCGGTGATGGGTTACGGCGCGCCGGAGCTGGTTGATCTGCTCGGTTTCAAACCAAAAGTGGAACCGCAAAATATTGTTCTGGTTGGCGTTCGCGACCTGGACCTTCAGGAGCGGCGTCTGGTCAAAAAATCCGGCGTGCGCGTATTTACCATGCGCGATATCGACGAGCGGGGCATGCGCGAAGTGATGGCCGATGCTCTCAAGTACGCCACGGATGATACCGATGGAATTTCAGTCAGCCTGGATATGGATTTCGTCGACCCATCCGACGCACCCGGTGTCGGTACACCTGTGCGCGGAGGCGTAACTTACCGTGAAGCTCACCTGGCTATGGAAATGATTGCGGATAGCGACGCCATGGCGTCTATGGAGGTGGTGGAAATTAATCCAGTGATTGACGAGCACAACCGGACTGCGCTGCTAGGCGTGGAATTGATTCTCTCCGGCCTGGGGCAAAAAATCCTGTAGGACTAAATATTAATACTTGCCAGCGTCGTCTGAAATCCCGAAAAGAAAAACCGCGTAGTTCGCGGCAACCGTCCAAACTTTTTATCCGCCGAGAGCGCCGCTCGCGCCTTCCGGGAGCTCGATCTGATACTTGGTGCGCGCTTTTTCTTGGTGCTGCTCCAGGGCCAGATCAATCAATTTGCTGACTAATTCGCGGAAGGGAATGCCGTTCGCTTCCCACAATTTCGGGTACATGCTGATAGAAGTGAAACCGGGAATGGTGTTCACTTCGTTCAGGAAGATTTTTCCGCCGCGCTTTTCGATAAAAAAGTCCACGCGAGCCATTCCGCTCAATTCCAGCGCGCGAAAGGCTGTTACCGCCATCGATTGAACTTTCTTCACTTCCGATTTCTTCAATTTCGCCGGGATGAGTAGCTGGGTGCCTTCTTCCAGGTATTTCGCGGCATAATCGTAAAACTCCCGATGCGGCACGATTTCGCCGGGAATGGATGCACGCGGATCGTGATTGCCCAGAACCGAAACTTCAATTTCGCGAGCACTTACCGCGCGCTCCACCATAATTTTCATCGCGAATTCCGCGGCCAAATCCAGCGCGGCGCCCAGCTCCGCGCGAGAATGTACCTTAGTCATGCCCACCGAGGAGCCGAGCGTGGCTGGCTTCACAAAAACCGGGTATTTAAATTTTTTCTCAATCGCGCGGCGGATTTCTTTTGGCTGGCGTTCCCAGTCCGCGCGTTGCACCGCGATCCACGGTACTACGGGGATCCCGGCCACCTGCATCAATTTTTTAGCCACATCTTTGTCCATGCCAATCGCGGAGCCCAAAACTCCAGCGCCCACGAATGGCAACCCGGCAAGCTCCAGCAGACCTTGCATAGTGCCATCTTCGCCGAAGGTTCCGTGTATCACTGGAAACACCACATCCAATTTTTGCCCGCGCGGACTTCCGTCGAGCGGCATCAACGCCGATTCAGTGGGGTCGGCACTCATGAGCACGCGCTGGCCAGTCCGCAAGACTTCTGGCAGCATTTTTTGTGCGCCTGCGCCGATTAACCAGTGGCCTTCCTTGGTAATGCCGATGGGGACCACTTCGTATTTTTGAGGATCGAGCCCGCGAATGATGGAGGCGGCGGAGGCCAGCGAAACTTCATGTTCGCCGGAACGGCCGCCAAAGAGCACGCCGACGCGCAGCTTTCGTGAATGACCGTTCAGTGGTACTTGCATTCGCTTAGGATGGACTATTCCGGCGGGAAACTTAAGGACTTGTCTTTGGTAAGCACCCAAACGCTTACTACCCTGGTTTTACGGCTTTTTTCCTCGTCGCCGGCATCGGGGAGGGGTGAAAAGGGACTGATCGCTACCCGCACGGCAATAGCGTTCGCTTTTGGTGGCGCATTTACTTTCAAAATTTTATAGCTCTTCACCGGGCCGTAGTAGCCTTGTGGGCCCCAATCGGCCATGAAATCTTTCATGGCGTAACTGGGTCCAGGTTTCCACAAGCGGTAAGCGGTGTCGGTATCTCCAGCGACCAGCGCGTCAAAGAAATGTTCGGCGGCGCGTCTTTCGGGATAGTAGCGAAACGCAAAATATAAAAGAACGACGACGAAGAGAGCTAACGCCCCAATCGTAAAAGCCATGGCACGGGATTTAGTAGATTTTTCGGCAGGTGGATCAAATAACGTCATGGTTTTCTCCTGCCCCGCGAGCAGTGAAAATCAGTATAGCGTAAGCGTGCATTTCTTCGAGCAAGCAGTCGGGGAAGTAATCAGCTGACGGGTGGAGAGCCTGGCATCAAGTCGGGCTGCGCGAGAGAACGAAGAGAGATTTCTCCGCTCCGCGAAAATGCGTCGGTCTGCTTCGGTCGAAATGACAAGTTTGCAGCGATGAGGTGGATGGAACTCGAAAATTCCTGAAACTAATCGGTGGCAGTCTTCGCTTCTTCCGGCAGCATTACCGGGATGTCATCGCGAATGGGATAGACCCGCTTGCATGCCTGGCATTTAAGTCCCGAGCCATCGGGCAAGAGCTTTACAGGAGCTTTGCACAGAGGGCATACCAAAATATCCAGCAAATCCTGTCGCACTGCCATGCCCAAGCCTCCGTAAAGAAGTGTGACGCGAATGCGACTTTATCAAAGTGGCGGGACGCGCGGCAAACCGCTTTTCGCATCCGCTTTTCCCTGCCTAAGTGAACATATAGAATGCGCTGATGATCCAGGCGGTCGAAATTGTTTTTCTGACGATGCTGCTTTTTGTGGTGGTTTTCGCCGCACTGGCGCGTAAGTTGCAGACCCCGTATCCGATTGTGCTGGTGGTAGCGGGACTGATCTTGGGCTTTATGCCGGGAATCCCGAGGATTCCTTTAAATCCCGATGTAATTTTCCTGCTGGTCCTGCCGCCGCTGCTGTATTCCGCGGCGTGGCTTACCTCGTGGCGAGAATTCAAATACAACCTGGTGAGCATACTTCTACTGGCATTCGGGCTGGTGGGATTCACGGTGTTGGGCGTGGCGTATCCCGCGCACTGGTTGTTTCCAGGATTCGACCTGCGGCTTGGATTCGTGTTGGGAGCAGTCGTTGCAACAACGGACGCGATAGCGGCTACAGCGATATTCAAGAGAGTAGGGCTACCCAAAACGATCGTCGATGTTCTCGAAGGCGAGAGTCTGATGAATGACGCGACCGGGTTGCTCGCGCTCGAATTCGCGGTGGCGATGGTTGTAACAGGGCAAACACCGACTGTTGCGTCCGGGGTGTTGCGACTGACTTATCTGATCGTTGCGGGGCTGGCGATCGGACTGGTTGTGGGATTACTCGTCAAGTGGATTGAGTCGCACATTGATGATGGTCCAATCGAGATTGTGATCAGCATTTTGATTCCTTACTCGGTGTACCTTGCCGCAGAAGTGGTCCACGCGTCGGGAGTAATGGCGGTTGTGGCCTGTGGATTGTATTTGAGCCGACAGAGTTCTCAGATGTTTTCCGCGAGCGTGCGGCTGCAAACCTGGGCGGTGTGGGATTCCATGACGTTCGCGATTAATGGTTTGGTGTTTGTGCTGATCGGGTTGCAGCTGCCATATGTGCTAGCCGGGATTCGGGAATATGGCGTGCGCCAACTGGTGCTGTACGGAGTGTTATTCAGCGTAATCGTGATCGTGTTGCGCCTTTTGTGGATGTATCCCGGAGCGAATCTCGCTTATTTCGTGCGCTCCCGTTTTCTTCATCAGAAGAATCCGCGTCCGACTCCAAAACAAATTTTTGTTGTGGGCTGGACGGGCATGCGTGGAGTAGTCGCCTTGGCGGCGGCAATTTCTTTGCCGGAAACGCTTGCGAATGGCAACGAATTCCCGGAGCGGAATTTGATTATATTTCTGACCTTCAGCGTTATTTTTGTGACTCTCGTGCTGCAAGGGCTCACGCTGCCTCCGCTGATCCGGATGCTAGGGCTAGCAACGGGGCATGGAACTGATGCCGAAGAAGAAGAGGAAGCCCGGAGAATTATCACTAGCACAGCAATCGCGCATCTCGAAGAAGCTCGTGGACAAGACGTTTCGGAGTTCGACTCTGTGTATGACGAGATTGCGCGTCGTTATGCGCGGCGGCTTGCGAGTCTGACTAAAGAAGGCACTGAGGGTGATGCCATGAGCAATCGGGAGTTGGAACGCTATCGCACCATTCTGGGAGAACTCTTACCGCTGGAACGAAAGACCGCGGTTCGGCTACGGAATGAAGGGCGGATCAATGACGAAGTCCTGCGCAAGATCGAACATGAATTGGATTTGAGTGAATCGCGATTGGCGCTGAGCTAGGACTGGGTCGTGCGCGAGTTCGAGGGCTGACCCGCAGAAATATCCAAGGCAGCTCATGGGGGGCTCTCAATCGGGTTCCTGGTGGGTAACGATGTGAACATCCACGGCGGGAGCGTCGCGCAAAAAGCGGTGAATGGCCGATAAGTAGAAAAGTTTGCGTAAGCCTTTCACATCGGCACGACCAAAAATTACTTGCGTGACATGTTTTTCGCGGGCGAATGCTGCCATGGTATCCGCGACGCTCTTACCTTTGATGCGCACGACTTTTGCGCCCAGGTCTCCGGCAAAGCGGATATTGGCTTCTAAAGATTTGAGACTGTGCCCTTGATTTTCGGCGCCGGTGTCCACGTGAACGACGTAGAGTTCTGCATCCAGGCGCCTGGCCATGCGCGCGCCGCGTGCGATCAAATATTGACCAGAGGGATTCGAACTGATGCAAACGGCCAATCTTTCGCGTACCGGCCAGGTTTTTTCTATGTCCTTGGCGGCCATGTAGGATTCCAGGCTGCGATCGACGTGTTCGGCCACCTGGCGGAGGGCCAGTTCGCGCAGGGCAATTAAATTGCCACGGCGAAAAAAATTGTGCAGGGCCTGATGCACTTTGTGTTTGGAATAAACATCCCCGCGCTCCATGCGTTGTTGAAGCGCTTCCGGGGTGAGGTCCACCATGACGGTTTCATTAGCCATTAAGGGAACCCAGTCGGGGACGGTTTCGCGCACGGTGACGCCGGTGATGCTGTGGACGGTGGGAGCGAGGCTTTCCATGTGTTGAATATTTAAAGTGGAAAGCACATCTATTTTGGCGTTGAGAAGTTCCAGTAGGTCTTCATAGCGCTTGCGATGCTTGCTGCCGGGAATGTTGGTGTGGGCCAACTCATCAACCAGAACAACGGCAGGGCGGCGGGCGATGATGGCGTCCACGTCCATCTCTTCGAACATGGTGCCTTTGTATTCGATGCTGCGACGGGGCACAGTTTCCAACTCCGGCACGAGGTCTTCAACGCCTTTGCGGCCGTGCGTTTCGATGAAGCCGATCACCACGTCTTCACCGCGATTGTGGCGGCGGATTCCTTCGCTCAACATGCTGTAGGTTTTTCCCACGCCGGGCGCATAGCCAAGGAAAAGTTTGAAGATGCCCTTGGATTTTTCCGGCGCGCTAGCTTTCTCCAGCCAGTCTTCAGGTGTTTTCGGCATTGGGCGTCTTAAACCATCCAGGTCTGAGCGGCTGAGCTAGAATACTGCGGTGTTCTCACGGCTTCCTATTCGCTTCCTGCACGCCGTTGTAGCGTTAGGTATTTTGGCCCTTATTACGTTTGTTTATCACGACCTCTTGCGAGTAAATCAAACCACCGTAGCACTTACTTTTGTCGTTGCGATTTTAGCAGTTTCGACCTTTTGGGGCTTCACGGTTTCCGCTTTCATGTCGTTGGCGGCGATGCTGGCGTTCAATTATTTTTTTCTTCCGCCGGTTGGGACATTCACCATCGCCGACCCGCAAAATTGGGCAGCGCTGTTTGCCTTTCTGGCAGCGTCGCTTATCGCCAGCCAACTCGCGGCGCGCGTGCGCAAGGAAGCGGACGAAGCGCAACGCCGCCGCAATGAACTGGAGAGGCTTTATACCTTCAGTCAAACTTTGCTGGTGTCCGGGAACGTAATTACGTTGCTCAACGCGATTCCCAGTCACATCGTGGAAACCTTTGAAGTGGGAGCGGCGGCGCTTTACCTGGAAAACAAAAACAAATTTTATCACTCTGGAGGAGCGTCGCACTTCGCGGACGAAGAGCTAAAGCGAGCGACTGCGCGGGATGAGCCGTTGCGCGACCCAGGGCGCAGCCTGTCTTTTGTTCCGGTACGCATGGGTATCCGTGCGATTGGGAGCCTGGGAATCTCGGGGCAAATGTTATCGCGGGAGACGCTGGACGCGCTGGGCTCCATGATTGCCATTGCGTTCGAGCGGGCACGCGCGGTGGAAGAACTGGGCAAAACAGAAGCCGCAAGGGAAGGCGAACGCTTGAAATCAGCGTTGCTGGATTCGGTGACGCATGACTTCCGGACGCCGCTGACTTCCATCAAGGCGTCGGTGACCAGTCTACTTTCGGAGCGCCATGTGGCGGATACGCAAAAACGTGAACTGCTGACGGTAATCGACGAAGAGTGTGATCGCTTGAACCAACTCGTGGGTGACGCCGCAGAAATGGCGCAACTGGATGCCGGCGAATTTGAATTGGATTTGGCGCCGAATTCCATGAATGAGATCGTTTCGGCGGCGCTCTCGTATTGCAAAACGGTGTTGGGAGCGAGAGCGATACGCATGGATGTGCCTGATACGCTTCCGTCAGTGCGCGCCGACTTCAATCGCATACGGGACGTACTGGTGCGCCTAATCGAAAATGCGGACGCGTATTCGCCGAAGGAGCAGCCTATTACTATTACTGCCGAAGCCAGCGGCAATGTGGTGCTTACCAGCGTCGCCGACAACGGGCCGGGTATCGAGGACATGGAGCTGGGGCTGATTTTTGACAAATTTTATCGTGGGAAGGATCAGCGTTACCTTGTTCAGGGAACAGGGATGGGATTGCCGATCGCAAAAGCAATTATTCAAGCGCACGGCGGAGCAATCAGCGTTGCCAGCCAGCGCGATCATGGCTCGGTTTTTTCTTTCACCCTGCCGATCGATTCTTCGGCGAGCAAGGCGCGATGAAAGCCGCGACGATTCTGGTGGTGGATGATGAACCGCAAATCCGCCGTGTATTGCGCACCACGCTTAGCGCGGAGGGCTACACCATCCTGGAGGCGCGCGATGGCACGGAGGCGTTTGAGAAAGTACGCAACGCCAAGCCTGATCTAATTCTTTTGGATATGAATATGCCCGGATTGGACGGACTGCAGACCTGCCGGGAGATTCGCAGCGATTCGGAAGTTCCCATCATCATGCTCACGGTGCGAAGCGCGGAGAAAGACAAGGTTCGAGCACTCGACGCTGGAGCCGACGATTACGTGGTGAAGCCATTTGGTATTCAGGAATTGCTGGCTCGTGTTCGAGCGCTGCTGAGGCGCGCGGCGGAAGATCAGGATGCGGCTACGCTGGTGTCCAAGGAACTTAATTTTGATTTTGAAAAGCGCGATATCGTCGTGCGCGGGGTGCAAATTCATTTGACGCCAAAGGAATTCGCGGTGCTGAAGGAATTGGTAGTCGCGGACGGGCGGCCCATATCACATCGAAGACTGCTGCAGTCGGTCTGGGGGCCAGAGTACGGCGAAGAAACGGAATCGCTGCGCGTGGTGATCAACCAGCTTCGAAAAAAAATAGAACTCAATCCCGCCAAACCAAAATATATTCACACCGAACCCTGGGTGGGTTACCGCTTCAACCGGCCTGCTGACGCGAGAAGAGCAGGATCGAAAGAAGCCTCGTGACATCGCGGGCTGACGGAATTCAGTCTCACCAGGAACCTTCCTTTCGTCCCCACCACCAAATAAGGCCGACGGTGGCGGTGGTTTGATCTTTGCTGAGAACATTTTGGACATCGGTTAAGAACGATGGCTTATTGGAGAAATCGCGCCGCCATTCGTAGCGCATCAGAAATCCGTCCGCTACCGTGTAGTCGAATGTCACGGTGTTTTCTTTCAGCGCTTGGGTGAGTCCGCTGAAAAGTCCGCCGCGGTCGGACAGATATTCGGCACGAGTGGCCAAGGCGATTTTGGGATTGAATTGATAGCGAAGATAGGCGGCGCCGCCAGCCACGTGAGAGGGCGCCGATGAATTGCCGGGCGCTTCGTTTTTCCACAAACGCTGAATAAAATAATCGCCCTCCAGCGCGAAACTTAGTTTCGGCGTGGCCTGCCAGGTCACGTAGCTGTCGAAAATGTGTGTTTTCCCATTGGGCGCAGGAGTGATGGCGGCAAAGCTGAGCCCGGGTTGCACCGGAATCGGACTTGTTGGCGGAACGGCAGCGCGATCGGGATGTTCCTGTCCGAGATAATAGTTCATGGTCCACGCAATGTTTTTTGCAGGCTTGGCAGTGAAACCAAACAACTCATCTTTGAAACCGTTGGTGGCTTCGACCTGATTAGTGCCGTTCACTACCCAGTAGTTCAACGTAAAACGATCGCTGATGGGAGCGCTCACACGCACACCCATGTGGTAAAAAGGCAGAAAATCAAACCAGTACGCGCGAGAATAATTTATTTGGTCTTTGGAGTAGTTGCCCTCGATTCCGAGAGAGCTTCCCCATTTGCCGAAATCGACGGTTATGCCTTTACCGGCGGGAATTATGTAGGTGCCATAGGCCTGGAAAATGTTGCGATAGATCTGGGGCCGGGGTTCGTTCGCGGGGTTCCCTTGCAAGGTGTCGGTGGCCTGACCGAACTGCAAATCGAGACGCCCGCCCCAGCGACGGCCTGCTGCGGCATCGGGCAGATGGTCAATGACGAGACTGGCCTGGTTGAGGCTGAACTCATTGCTGAGCACGTCGTAGGCGCGCAGCAGATTTACTCGACCGACGGGATCGTTGAAATTGTAGGCATAGTAGCCATCGAGCGATACGTTGATGGTCGTCTCACGGAGAAAACTGAGCACCTTGCTGTCCTTGGGCTGCAAGACCGTTTGAAGGGTTTCTTGTTTTGGAGCCGGCTGGCTTACTGGCGCAGGTTGTACGGCCTCAGGTTGCACAGCTGCGGTCACGGGAGCGGCCGCATTGTTGGCCACCGCAGGGGGCTGCATGCGAGAAACGATAGCCTTCAACTCAGATACTTCGGCTTCGAGCCTGCCGATGCGCGCTTGCATTTCTTGCGGAGTGTTGAGCGTCAAAGGAGCCTGGCCAGTCGAGGGAGATTGTCCGCGCGCGAGAGGATTGCATGCAAAAGCTGCGACGAGGAGCGCGCATATTGTTAGCGCGCGACCGTCCCAGAATCTTTTGCGGACTGTCATGCGCATTTCCCATTTACCTAAAATCGTTTTCATTGTGCGGTTCATAGCTCCACCCTTCTGGTTCTGGATGTTGAATCCGGAGTCGCACGACTAAAAGATTGCTAAAAGGTATAGAAATACCACCTTCTTGCAGGCTGGCAAACGACCTCGAAGAGTCACATCCCTCAGTTAAAGAAATCGCGAAGAAGTTGTAATGATTTCGTAATGCTTCTTAGCAATCCGCGACAACGTGACCTCGAAGGTCACATCGCTAAATAGACTTCAAGCGTCTTCAAAGTTAGAGATAGGTTTTTGTTTTTGCTGCGCGATTTAATCTGGAAAGTTGAGGCGCTTTTGTAGAGCAATGAAGCGAGGATTAGAGCGCAACGGGTCAAGCTCCGGCTCAACCTTGAGAAAGACCAGGCCGTTGGAGTGATCCGCGAAAGCCTTTTCCATCCAGTCCATGGCCGTTTCGGTTTTGCCCAACGCGATGTACACGACGGCGACGTAAAACGGGGAAACATACTGCTTTTTGGACTGCGCCATCAGTTGCTGGAGTAGCCGCAGCGCTTCTTCCTGATTGCCGGAGAGCGCGTCAGCGTGCGCCAAGGCGGAGATCATCAATGGACTGTTGTGGGAAAGTTCAACAGCCTGTTGCAGCTCGGCACGGGCGAGATTGAATTCGCGCCTTTGCTCGTAGGCCTGACCGAGGATGAAATGAGGCCATTCGTAGGAGGGATCCAATTCCAACGTATCGCGGAGTTGCGCGATGGAGCGGTCGTACTGACGCGCGAGATATAAGCGCCAGCCCAAGCTCGAATTAATGCTGATGGAAAGCGGGTCGAGCTCGCGAGCTCTCTTTATTTGTTCGAGGCTTTCGTCAAAGCGACCCATGGCAATGGAATAGAGCGAATATCGCTGGTAGGCGGTCGCGTATCTGGGGTCCATCTGAATGGCGCGTTGGAAACCTTGCGCTGCGCCGGCCCAATCCCAGTCATAGTTGAATTTCGCGGTGGCGAGAGACGTTTCTGCCTCGGCGAGACTAGGATCGATTTCCAGCGCGCGAATCGCGGCGGCTTTAGCTTTCGGTGCAGCCTCGGCGGCCGGCAAACTGCCGTATATGGTCGCGCCGATAATTCCGTAACAATCCGCCAGACCCGCGTAGGCCAATGCATATTGCGGGTCTCTGCGAGTGGCGTCTTCAAAGTATCCAATGGCCTTGGTGAATCCATCGCTGGACCTTCGGTTCCAATAATAGCGGCCCTTCAGATAATCCTCGTAAGCATCGGGGCTGACAGAGGGGTTTTTTGCCAGACGCTGTTTGTCTTCTGGACTGAGGTTGATACGAATCTGGTCGACGATGGCGGATGAAACTCGATTTTGCAGGGCGAGGACATCGCCAATCTGGCTTTCATAGGTGTCGGCCCAGAGATGATGATCGGTGGAGACTTGAACGAGTTCGGCGGTGATACGCACGCGGTTTCCGGCCTTTAATACCGTGCCCTCAACGACGGCATCGACTTTTAGGTCCCGGGCGATTTCAGAAAGCGGCTTGTGCGTGCCCTTATACGCCATAGCGGTTGACCGGGAGATGACTCGCAACGAACGGATCTTGGCCAGATTGGCAGTGAGCTCATCGGTCATGCCATCGGCAAAATAATCCTGTTCTGCGTCGCCAGACAAATTCTCGAGAGGCAAGACGACCAGCGACATGTTGTGTGCGGGATTGATCTTTCCGGACTCCCAACCTCTCACGAAATGTACGGCTAAGCCGGAAAGTACCGCAAAAACCAACACTGCTGCAGACATTAACGCAATCCGTGGCAGGGTTAACCAGTTGCTGGCGTTAGGGCTACTGACCAGTTGGTGCTGATCAGCGGATAGCTGTGCTGGACCATCGGAAGCGTGTAAAGCGGCGGAAGAATTCGCCTGTGGGTCCCCGCCCGGATTTATTTTTGAGGCCGCGTTGATTTCTTCAACCGGCGCAATGAAGCGGTAGCCGCGTCGCGGCAATGTTTCGATGAAGCGCGGTTTGTCGTGTGAGTCGCCGAGTGCTTCGCGCAAACGCATCACGGCGTTGTTCAATCCGTGATCGAAGTCCACAAAGGTGTCGCCCGGCCAGAGACGTTCACGAAGTTCATCACGGGTGATTACTTCACCAGGTTGTTCCAGGAGTATGGCGAGAATCTGAAAAGGCTGCTCGGCCAGTTTCAGGCGTAGACCGTGCTTACGCAACTCGAAGGCCTTGAGGTCGATCTCAAACACGCCGCAACGAACTATCTTGGAAGCATGGGAGGTGTGCTGCATTTTCGGCCCAGAGCTGCGTGGGGAGTATAGCTCCGTGAAGCGCGAAGCGTCAAAAATGCTCGTTATTCGGCGCGCTAAGTCCCAATTTTTCAGTGGTAAGGCCGGAGATGCAGAAAGGGCTTCGATAGGACGCATTACGGATTGTGTTAATTCGCTGAAGTACGCAGAGTGTCGCCACTAAATCGCCGCCGCTCGAACGCGATTGGACACGCACATTAACGGACCGCGTGACTCTAACGGTCAAGGTTAAAGGTGTGCGAACGGGGAGGGAACATGTCTTTATTGTCAAAAACACAGGTACGACTGCACCTGCTGCTGGCACTTCTGCTGATCGCGAGTTTCCAGATGGCTTGGGTAGCACCCGCCAAAGCGCAAGTCGCCGGCGCCACACTATCTGGGTTGGTGACCGACGATCAAGGCGGTCCGGTGGCGAACGCCAAGATCAGTGTAAAGAACGCGAGTACCGGGGTTGCACGAGACGTAACCTCCAACTCTGATGGAATTTATTCGGCGCCCAACCTACTGCCGGGCGAATACGAAGTCACTGTGACCGCGACAGGGTTTCAGACTTTGACGGAGAAAGGCATCACGCTTACCGTTGGCGGGCAACAGTCTTTGAATTTGGTCATGAAGGTCGGTGCACTCAGTCAAACGGTGGAAGTGAATGCCGCGATCCCCGATATTCAAACGACCTCATCAACAGTGAGCTCCACGGTGGATTCGACGACGATGCGCGAACTGCCACTGAACGGGCGCGATTGGACTTCGCTGGCGACGCTGGAGCCGGGAGTGTCGAGTATTCCGAACCAGGTGGGTACAGGATTCAGCGCCAACAAAGGAAACCGTGGCTTTGGAAATCAGCTGAGCAATGACGGGCATCGCGCGAACGAAAATACTTACCGCGTCAATGGAATCAGTATAAATGATTACTCGAATGGCTCGCCGGGCGGCGCTTCGGGATTGAATCTCGGGGTTGACGGCATCCAGGAATTTTCGGTGTTGACCAGCAACTACACAGCGGAGTACGGGCGCACTTCGGGCGCGGTCATTAACGCCATAACGAAAAGTGGAGTGAATGATTTCCACGGCACGGCTTTCCTGTTCGATCGCGACAAAGTGTTTGATGCGAAAAACTATTTTGATCCCGCCGGCCCCATTTCACCATTCCGCCGCGTGCAGTTCGGAGCTTCGGGCGGGACGGCGATTATAAAAGACAAACTCTTTATTTACGGAACATATGAAGGTGTTCGACAAAACAAACCTGGTTCGCAATCCATTAAGGTGCCCACAGCCGCTGAGCGGACCTTGGCAGTTCCTTCCGTTGCTCCCTACCTAGCGCTATGGCCCGTCGCCCCTTCCGGGACGCCCGTCAACCCTGATGGCGTTACTCAGACGTTTAATGTGGCTCTGCCTACCATTTCAAACGAGAACTACTACACTCTGCGCGTCGATCAGAAATTCTCCGACAAGAATTCGTTGGCTGTGAGTTATTTCTTTGATTCCGGCCCGCAGACGCAGCCCGACCCATTGCTGAATGCTATTCATGAGGTTTTTTCACGTCGCCAAATGGCTAGCGTTGAGGACACCTACGTTTTCAGTCCGGCTCTGGTGAACACCGTGCGCGTCGGGTTGAGCCGGATCAGGGGTGACATCAACCTCCCAGTGTCCGGCGACAAAGTGGCCACCGATACGGCGCTGGCCGTGGCTCCCGGGGCGATCGGGCCGCCGCAAATCGGCGTGCCGGGCGCACTTACAACGGCTATTGGGCTGGGGGGACTGAACCGCTTTTTGCATCGCTGGACCTCAGCGCAAGCTTACGATGACGCTTTTCTGACACGTGGCACGCATTCCATTAAAATCGGCTTTGGATTCGAACGAATGCTTTACAACATCACCGAGCAATTGAGTCCGAACGGAAGAAAAAACAATTACGCCACGCTCGCTGATTTCCTGAATAACACTCCGGATACCCTCAACGCTTTGGCGCCCGGCGGTTCCAACGAAGTAGCTATTCGCGAAAGTTTGTTTGCCGGATATATTCACGACGATTGGCGTTTTCGTCCCAACCTAACAATTAATCTGGGGCTCCGTTATGAATTCACAACCTTGCCTCGAGACGCTAACAACAGGATTCAGGAAATTACGACGCTGGTTAATTGTGCCACGCCCGGCATTGCTCCGAGCCCCAGCAGTCCGTGCGGACCGCAGCACGTAGACACGTTTATCAGGAACAACCCCACTACTAAGAATTTTGAGCCGCGAGTTGGATTCTCGTGGGATCCGTTTAAGGATGGAAAAACGGCGGTGCGGGGCGGATTCGGCATTTTCGATGTGCTGCCGTTGCCGTATGAGTTCGGTCTGAACACTGCGGCAACTGCGCCGTTCCAGATCATCGGGCTCGACAAAGCCAACACGCTGGGAAGCGGAATCGATCCAAATATCAGCTTCAATGTTAATAGCATCAGGAATCGTTACGTGGATCAGAATCCGCATCGCGCTGATGTGCTGAACTGGAATTTCAACATCCAGCGTCAGCTGAGTTCGATGTGGACACTGACGGCAGGATATGTGGGTTCGCGGTCTGTGCATCTTTCGGTGGCCGCTGATGACATCAATCTGGTTCCTCCGGTACAGACCTCGGCAGGAATTCTCATACCTTCTAACACCTACCAACTGGATCCGAATTGGGGTGGAGCGAACGGTGGCGTGGTGCCTGGACCGCCTGGCGGTTCAGGGATTCGGCCGGTGCTCTTCGACGGTGAAGCGACTTATCACGGTTTCCAAGCGCAATTGCGACGGGGAATGTCACATGGCTTGCAGGGACAGGTGTCTTACACACTCGGAAAGTGCCGAGACACAAGTTCCGCTCCGGTGACTGGAGATACATACGTGAATTCGGTGGCTGTGCCTTTGCTACTGAGCAAGGCGTATAGAGTCGGCGCGTGCGATTTCGACGTGCGCAACACGCTGGTCGGAACAGTGATCTGGGACGTCCCTGGTCCCAAGAGCGGCTTAGTGTCCTACGCGCTTGGCGGATGGGAGATGGGAACAATTGTTACCGCGACAAGCGGGTCTCCATACACGGTGACGGTGGGCGGAGGCGGTGATCCTCTCGCCACGGGCTTCAATGGTGACTTTTCCATGGACTTTGCGAACTTGATTTCCGGTTGCAATGCTACGCCGGGAGTTACCACCAATGCGACCGGGCAGTTGCTGGCCTTCAATCCAAATTGCTTTGCACCCGCACCAGCGGTGGCCGGTGGAGTTTTGGTTGGCAACTCGGGTCGTAACCGTTTCTACGGACCGGGATTGACCACCATGGATTTCTCATTGTTCAAGAACTTTTCCTTCCGGGAAAGATTCAAGGCGCAATTTCGGTCGGAGTTTTTCAACATTCTGAATCACCCCAACTTCGCGGCTCCGAATTTCCTGAACGACGCTAACAATTCCATCGGTACCGGCAACGCCGGAGTCATCGGTTCCACGTCCACAGCGTCGCGTCAGATTCAATTGGGGCTCAAACTGGTCTGGTAACACGCGCACTTCACTGAGCAAGGTTGAGCGGTGGGCGTTCGCCTTGCTCAGTGTTTGTCCCCCACGAGCGGTAGGTAGAGAAACAAAACCGCGTCAGCTGTGTTCGACTCGAATTAGCGACTATAGCCAGATAGTAGGGTTAGGGTTTGTCCGAGATCATGAACTCACCGATTCATTCCCGCGACCGTAAATCCAAAGCTTGGTCGGTGGTGCGCGTCTCCAGCGGAAATTTTTTGGAGATGTACGACTTCATGGTGTTTGGTTATTATGCCGCCGCCATAGGCAATGCGTTTTTTCCGAGCGGTAGTCCTTACGGTTCATTGATGCTGTCGTTGATGACTTTTGGGGCCGGATTTTTGATGCGTCCATTGGGAGCTTTGGTGCTGGGCGCATACACGGACCGCAATGGCCGCCGCGCTGGTTTGTTGTTGACGTTGGGGATGATGTCGATCGGGATTTTTTCCATCGCTTTCATGCCAAGCTACGCGATGATTGGCTTGCTCGCCCCGATACTTGTTTTGACTGGACGGCTTCTGCAGGGATTTTCTGCCGGCATGGAACTCGGCGGCGTTTCGGTATATCTGTCGGAGATCGCTACGCCCGGTCACAAAGGATTTTACGTAAGTTGGCAATCGGGCAGCCAACAAGTGGCAGTAATGTTTGCCGCTTCGGTGGGAGTGATACTTAATTCATTCCTTTCTACCGAAAAGATGTTGTGGTGGGGATGGCGGGTTCCGTTGCTGCTGGGCTGCTTGATCATTCCATTTCTTTTCAGGCTAAGGAAGTCTTTGGCGGAAACGGACGAGTTTCTGGCTCGCAAACATAGGCCGAACACGTCGGAGATCTTTCGTTCGCTGAGAAACAATTGGGTCATCGTGTTGGTGGGCACGTTCCTGGTCACCATGACCACCGTGTCGTTTTACATGATTACCGCGTACACGCCGACGTTTGGAAATTCCGTGCTGCATCTGGCGAGTATCGACAGCCTGATCGTGACTCTTTGCGTGGGCGCGTCGAATCTTTTTTGGCTGCCAATCATGGGTGCGCTGTCTGACCGGATCGGCCGGCGGCCTTTGCTATTTGCCTGCACGCTGCTGATGCTGATCACGGCCTATCCGGCCATGCTTTGGTTGATCAGGGAACCGTCGTTCGCCAGGTTGTTGGGTGTGGAACTGTGGTTGTCCTTTATTTATGGCAGCTATAACGGGGCGATGGTAGTGACGCTCACGGAAATTATGCCGGTGGATGTGAGGACGTCGGGATTTGCGCTGGCTTACAGCCTGGCTACAGCGATTTTTGGGGGATTCACGCCGGCACTCAGTACGTACTTGATTCATATTTCGGGCAATCGAGCGATTCCAGGCTTGTGGTTGTCTTTCGCGGCGGCATGCGGCTTGGTGGCTACCTTTTTTGCCAAGCCTCAGCGCGAGCCGGTTGAAACGCAACCGGTTCTGGCGCTCCAATCCTGACTCCAACTATTTAGAATTGGATTCGTGGGCGGGGTTTCGAATTCGATAGATGAGATAGACGACTACCGCAATATTAATGATGAGCACCAGAATTTTCGAGGCAGTGGGATGGCGACATAGTTCGTAAATTTCCACCGGCACAAGCGAGCTGGTGATGATTATGGTGAACCACTCGGCCCAACGTTTCATGAGCCAGAGTCCGATTCCTTCGGTGAGAAACAAACCCGCGTAGATAAAGCTGACGATACCAAGACCCCTTACTTTAGCGTGGCTTAAGTTAGAGACCTTCTCGATGCCTCTCTCCACCCAGCGGTTACCGGGATCAAGGCCACTCATAACGATCCAATGCTCCAATGTGATAAACACGTCCCGATGAAGCAGCTTCAGGGCGCCGACACCGATGGCGATGAGAGCGATTGCTTTTAGAAGCTTAAATATTGCGATTAAACGGAGAATAGTACGGTCAGAAGATTTCATGTGGTCGCTCATTGTATCGTCAATCGGCAAAAGCTTTAACACTGCTGCAATACAGCCCTCGTTGTTTTCGGATTACCAAGGCGGAATCGTTACTTCTGGTAATTGAATATGTGATTCGTGGATTCAGTTATTTCTTGCGATGGAGGATCAACTCATTGGCCACCGCGTGGAAGAAGCGGCCGCCATAAAGCGCGATGATCAGGAAAGTGCCGAATAAAACTATGGCGTCAATGCTGGCACGGCCTTCGCGCGCCCAATAAACATCTTCGAGATTCAACCACAATGCGAATTCATCGAGCGTGAGTGCGGCGCCGGCGCCGTAGAGAAAGGACATCAAGCGGCTAGCGACGAGGGATGAGTCTTCTCCACCAACGCCAATACCCTGCAACCATCCAAAACCCACGGCCAGCAAAATCAAAATTCCCCAAACGAGATGGTGGATGTGTCTGCCGCCGATGTAGATGTCGTGAAAGGGGCCAATGTTGTGAAAATTGACGTAGGCGAGGGTCCTGGCGACGCCGAAGACTACGAAAAATCCGATCGCTGCCAGAAACAGCCGGCGCTTAGGCCGATCGGGAATGTGTTCATGAAATAACTCAGCGACGCGGGGATGGCGCAGCAGGAGAAGGACGATGCCGGCTGCGCCAGGCACGACAAGAAGTAGAAGCCAGGTCTTAATAGACATTTTTTACCTGAATCACTGATCGAATGACCTGCAAGGATTTATGCATGAGCCAAGGTCGAAGCCATTCACGAGAGCGGGAACAGTCTAAACTCTTCGCTATTTTTGCGAGGAAATTAGCACTAATCCATGCCGTAAAAGCTATACGTGAAATACCTTAGAGGAAAATTTGTTGGATCTGGCGTTGAACATCCGATGCACGAGAGTCATACTTTCATTCGCGTCGACACAAGAAGTGAATTGAAAATTATTCTCCGAGGAGGAATGATGAAAGCCGGATACCGATACATCAGTTTTATTTTCCTGACTGCTGCGTTAAGCGCACCTGCGGCGATAGTCACGAGAGCAGCATCGCAGGATGAACATCGCGATGAACATCATGATCAAAAACGCGTATACGATCGCGTTCACAAGGATTATCACAATTGGGATGGCGATGAGGATCGCTACTACCATCAATATTTCACCGAGAATCACAGAGAGTATCGCGACTACTCAAAACTGAACCGCAAGGATCAAGACGCTTATTGGAATTGGCGTCACGAACACGGGGACGACCGGCACTAAATCTTTCCTTGCCGGAGAAAATAGATGGTTGAAACGCGCGGGCAGCCTTAACGGGCTGCCCGTGGTGTTTATAGAGATAGGATCGCGCCGCTCTCGAAGGGATGTTGGTTAAAACGGTGTTTGGGGTTGGTGTTTAAGACCGCCAATTTTTTGTGATTCGCATGTTTAGCTGCTGGCGGGTAATGTAGGTGTAGCCTCGGAGGGCCAGAGATTCATTGAAGGGCGAGTTCCGCATTTTGTTTCTGTACGAGGTTGCCGAGGCAATTCGGCTGGACTTACTCAGGCCCTTGCTTGAGCCAGGTGGTGTGCAGCCTACCATTGGTTTGAGCCCTCCCATTCCACACTATTTGCACTTTGAGAGATCGCCGGTCGTGGAGGCCATCCATCCGATGGTCTTGAAGGCTGGTGAACACATCGAGGGGAAAACTAATTATTACGACTACGGAGTGGTCAGCATTGAACTGGAGTTACCGTTCGAATGCGAAGATTGGGGTGCTCTGGTTCAGCGATCCAGTCAATGGATCGGCGCGACGGAACTCGAAAGCCGGGCCACAGAATTACTTCGCGCGTCGTTAAAACACGCCACCTCTGCGCTCGTCAAACCCTACGATAACTGGCTGAAAGAGGACTATTACGTTGTACAACTCCGGGAAATACGGGGAGTCGACGGCCACAACCTGGCCTCCGAAGAATTGCTGGCATCGCACGGTCCGGAGATAGCTCAGTTGGTTCGAGGGGAATCGGCATTGTTATCCGATGCGGAGCGGCAGGAAGTCTTGCAATCAAGCATCTCGTACTCCCACACCGATTTGTTGGTGGTGGGCTGGGGCGGGGCGCTGGTTTACGGCAGCTCGGAAGTAGCGGCGACAACCATACAGCTGTTGGAATATGCCAATACCCAGTTACTGGAATTTCGTTATTACGACACCTTACTCACTGGCCTGCTTGACGGGGTGTATCGTTCGCTGGAACGCCAGGGCGGCTTGCTTACCGCGTGGCGACTCTCGCGTGAAGCGGCCCGGCTGAATACCATCCGCCTGGATGTTATGGAATTGACGGAGAAGGTTGATAATGCGGTGAAGTTCTTGAGCGATATGTTTTATGCACGGCTGTACAATTTGATCGCCGCCAAGGTCGGCGTGCCCGATTATCGCGGACTGGTGGATCAAAAACTGCGCACTGCCGGTGAGTTGTACAGATTTATGGTGGACCAGTTCAATCAAACCCGCAGCTTCGTACTGGAGCTGGCGGTGGTGATTATTCTAATTGTTGACCTCGCCTTTTTGTTTCGTGGCAAGTAGCGAGCTCCCGCTAAACCACAGAGAAGAAAGTGCCCTACAGGAAAGGCGCACCCAATATTAGGCCTGGCTGTATCCAAAGACGGGTTACTATTCGTCAATAATAAGGACTCTCTGCCCCGGTCCCGACTAATGTGAGATGAGGAATCACTTGCCTGCTGACCAAAATGAGCATCCAGCTATCGGCCCCGAACACCAGTTACCGCCGCCGACGGACGCGCCGCGGAAGCGACGAAGCGGAGCGGTGCGCGTCATCATGTGGATTGTGATCCTGCTGGTTTTCGGCATCGGCTTTTGGCTGGTATTGCATCACCAGGAGCAAACCACGGCAAAAGCACCGAGAGGTGGAGGTGGGCCGGTTACAGTGACGACGGTAACAGCGCAAAAGGGGGACATCGGCTCATACCTAGATGCCATCGGCACGGTGACGCCGGTTTACACCTCATCGATCACCAGCCAGGTGAACGGAATTGTTACGGCAGTGCACTACAAAGAGGGTCAGATCGTGCATAAAGGCGATCCCCTGATTGACATTGATTCCCGTCCTTACCGAGCCACGCTGATGCAGGCGCAAGGCACGCTGGAGCGGGACGAAAATGTTTTGGCACAAGCGAAGATGGACCTGCAGCGTTACCACGAAGCGTGGGATCGCAGAGCCATACCAAAGCAACAGCTGGACGATCAGGAAAAAATCGTGCTGCAAAATCAGGGCACAGTGAAGCTGGATGAGGGCACCGTACAATTCGATGAGGTACAGGTCAACTACTGTCACATCGTGGCGCCTATTACCGGGAAGGTTGGATTGCGGCTGGTCGATCCAGGAAACGTGGTGCAGTCGTCTGGAACGACCACCCTGGTGGTGATCACACAGATGTCCCCCATCACCGTGATTTTCACTATTCCGGAAGACAGCCTTGGACCAGTGCAGGAGCGCCTGCGCAATAAAGCGGTGCTAACGGTGGATGCCTTCGACCGAGGCGGGCAACAGAAAATAGCTACCGGCAAGCTGATAACGCTAGACAACCAGATCGACACGACGACCGGCACGGTGAGAGCGCGCGCTTCCTTCGAGAACAAAGATACCGCGCTCTTTCCAAACCAATTTGTCAATGTGCGGCTGCTGGTAACTACACTACACGATGCCACCTTAATTCCAGGATCGGCAATCCAACATAACGGGCAGACTGCGTTCGTTTATGTTCTGCAGGACAACACCGCACATATACGCACGATTAAACCGGGAGTGACGGACGGCGGAACTACACAAGTCACCGGGGTGTCTCCGGGGGACGTGCTGGCGAACAGCAGCTTTGATAAGTTGCAGGACAATTCTAAAGTTGTCATCGCCGGTAATCCTGCGGCTCCTGGGAATACTCCCGGCGGAAGAAACCCTGGTGCTCCGGGAAACGCCGCTACGCCCGGGAATGCCGCCACTCCAGGGAAACCCTCCACGCAGGGAAACACCAAGAGCCAGGGGAGCACTCCCCATTGAGTCCGTCACGCCCGTTTATTTTGAGACCGGTTGCGACGGCGCTGCTAATGGCCGCCATATTATTGGTGGGCATTGTGAGTTACACGCAGCTGCCGGTTTCCGCGCTGCCGGAAGTCGACTATCCCACTATCCAAGTGCTCACTTTTTATCCGGGCGCTAGTCCCGATGTGGTGGCCACGACGGTGACTGCACCGTTAGAGCGACAGTTTGGCCAGCTCCAGGGACTGAGCCAGATGACGTCCAGCAGCTCGGGCGGCACCTCCGTCATCGTGTTGCAATTCACGTTGAGTCTGAATATTGACGTGGCGGAAGAAGAAGTGCAGTCCGCGATCAATGCGTCGCAAAACTTCCTGCCCGCGAATCTTCCTTCGCCGCCGATTTACAGCAAGACAAATCCAGCGGATGCTCCGGTACTGACCTTGGCGGCTACCTCGAGCAGCATTCCGCTTTCGCAGGTGGAAGACCTGGTGGATACCAGGCTGGCTCCCAAAATTTCGCAATTGAGCGGCGTTGGACTGGTCACCATCAGCGGTGGCCAGAAGCCCGCGGTACGTATCCAAGCGAATCCAGCGGCGCTCTCTTCCTATGGAATAAATATGGAGGACTTGCGTACAGCGGTTACGCAGTCCAGCGTCAATGCCGCGAAGGGGAATTTTGACGGCGCTCGTCAGGATTACCAGATCGATGCCAACGATCAGTTGGTGACCAGTAAGGATTACCGGAAGGTGGTGGTCGCGTACCGCAATGGAGCGCCGGTGATGCTGACCGACGTAGCCAATATCGTGGACGGAGTGGAAAACACCAATCAGGCTGCGTGGATGAACAAGACGCCAGCGGTCATTGTAAACGTACAACGGCAGCCCGGTGGCAACACCATCAGTGTGGTGAAGCGCATAAAAGCGTTGCTGCCGCAACTGGAAGCGAATCTTCCCAAAGGAATCGATATCACGATACTCACGGACCTGACTACGCCGATTCAGGCCTCGGTGTCGGACGTAGAGTTTGAATTGATGCTGACGATCGCGCTGGTCGTCATGGTGATCTTTTTATTTTTGCGGAACCTGTACGCCACGATCATTCCGAGCGTGGCGGTGCCGCTGTCGCTGGTGGGCACGTTTGCGGCGATGTACGCGCTGGGTTACAGCCTGGATAACTTGTCGCTGATGGCGCTGACGATTTCGACCGGATTCGTTGTGGATGACGCCATTGTCATGGTTGAAAATATTTCGCGATATATCGAGGCCGGCGAACCGCCCATGCAGGCGGCGCTCAAAGGGGCCGAGCAGATTGGCTTCACGATTTTATCGCTGACGGTTTCACTGATCGCGGTACTGATTCCGCTGCTTTTCATGGGAGATGTCGTCGGCCGATTGTTCCGGGAATTCGCGGTAACCCTAGCAGTGACCATCGTGGTGTCGGCGGTAGTTTCTTTGACCCTCACGCCGATGATGGCTTCACGCATCCTGAAGCACAACCCCAAGGAAAAGCAGGGCTGGTTTTATCAGAAGTCGGAGCACATGTTTGAAAGCATGATCGCCTTTTACGGGCGCACCTTGAAGTTCGTTCTAGGGCACCAAACCATTACGTTACTGGTGGCCTTGGGAACGCTGTTACTCACGATCTTTCTTTACATCGTAATTCCCAAAGGATTTTTTCCGGTGCAGGATACCGGGATTATTCAGGGAATTTCGCAGGCGCTGCCGACGATTGGGCCTAAAGCCATGGCGCAAAAGCAGCAGGAGCTCGCCGACGTGATTCTTGCCGATCCCGCGGTCGAAAGCCTGTCATCGTTCATCGGCGCTGATGGCACCAACACCACTACAAACAGTGGAAGGTTATCCATCAATCTGAAGCCGCTGAACCAGCGGGATCTAAACGCCTCGGATGTGATCCGGCGTCTGCAGACCAAGCTCGCTGATGTGCAAGGTATTCAGCTGTTCATGCAGCCGGTGCAAAACATTACCGTCGATGATCGCGTCAGCCGCACGCAATATCAATACACGCTCGAGGATCCCGACCCAAATGAACTGAATGATTGGACAAATCAGTTTGTAGCAAAGCTGAAAAATTTGAAGGAATTGGAAGATGTGGCTACCGACCAGCAGCCTGGGGGACTTGCCGTCCAACTGGTGATCGATCGAGCGACGGCTTCGCGGCTGGGAATCGCACCAACGACTATCGACAACACGCTGTACGACGCGTTCGGACAGCGGCAGATTAACACCATGTACACGCAGTTGAATCAGTACCACGTTATCCTGGAATCCGAGCCGCAGTTTCAAAACGATCCGGACAAATTAAACAAATTGTATATTCAGGCGAACGCTGCCGCAGGCACAACGGGAGCGGCGGCGAGTTCCAGTGGAAACGGGTCCACGTCGGCCGGTTCGAATGCGCTGACCACCAGCACACTCTACAATCCGACGGCCAGTGCATTGACTCCGCCGGTGAACGCGCTTACCGCGGGTACTTCGAGCAGCACATCAAACAAGATTACTAATTCGGCGGCCGTAACGAGCTCGGCAAAAAGTAATGCCGTGCCGCTCGGCGCATTTTCTCACTTTGAGTTGAAGACCGAACAGCTCTCTATCAACCACCAAGGACAGTTTCCGGCGATCACTGTTTCTTTTAATCTGGCGCCTAACGCGGCGCTCGGTGGAGCCATTTCGTCGATTACAAAAGTTCAGCAAGATATGCACATGCCGGCCAGCTTGCAGGCCGATTTTCAGGGAACTGCAGCATCGTTTCGAAATTCTCTCTCGAACATGCCATTGCTGATTCTTGCCGCGCTGGTGACGGTGTACATCGTGCTTGGCGTGTTGTACGAGAGCTTCATCCACCCCGTAACGATTCTTTCCACGCTGCCTTCCGCCGGGGTCGGCGCTTTTCTTGCGCTGATTATTTTTCACCAGGACCTTAGTGTGGTGGCCATCATCGGATTGGTGTTGCTGATCGGCATCGTCAAGAAAAACGGAATCATGATGGTTGATTTCGCGCTCGATGCGGAACGCAACCACGGGAAAAATTCCACCGATGCCATTTATGAAGCCAGCCTGCTGCGCTTTCGGCCGATTATGATGACTACCATGGCCGCGCTCCTTGGTGGTCTGCCGCTGGCGTTTGGCACAGGTATTGGCTCGGAATTGCGGCGACCGCTGGGAATCGCTATGGTTGGCGGCTTGCTGGTGAGCCAAGTGCTCACCCTCTACACTACGCCCGTGATTTACATCTTTTTCGATCGCATCGCTCAGCGCTTTTCGCGTAAGTCTCCGGCGTGGGGTCCGGGCACCCAGCCACAGACCGCAGGACATTCATGAACGTCTCCGCTCCCTTTATTTATCGGCCAGTCGCAACAACGCTGCTGACCATTGCCATCGCCATTGCCGGCGCGATTGCTTTCAACGTGCTGCCGGTTTCTCCGTTGCCCCAGGTGGACTTTCCCACCATCTCGGTGAACTCCAGTTTGCCGGGAGCCAGCGCGGAGATTATGGCCTCTTCGGTCGCGACTCCCCTGGAGCGGCAGTTCGGTCACATCTCCGGCGTAACAGAAATGACTTCCACGAGCAGCTTGGGAACAACTAACGTCACTATTCAGTTCGACCTGAGCCGCAATATTGATGGAGCCGCGCGAGACGTCGAAGCGGCCATCAATTCCGCGCGGACTTATCTGCCTGCAAACCTTCCCGCCAACCCGACCTATCGCAAGGTCAACCCCGCGGATGCGCCGATCATGATTGTCGGACTGACTTCAGATAAATATGGTCCCGACAAGCTGTATGACGAAGCGTCAACGGTGATTCAACAAAAACTTTCGCAAATCCAAGGCGTAGGTCAGGTAAACGTGGGCGGCGGCGCGTTGCCTTCCGTGCGCGTAGAAGCCAACCCTACGAAGCTGGCCGGCTACGGGCTGGCCATGACGGATTTGCAATCGGTGTTGCGTTTGCAAAACTCCGATCTAGCCAAAGGGCAAATTACTAACGGCGATAGCAGCGCTGATATTCTCGCCAACGATCAGATATCCCACGCCGAAGACTACAAGCCGATCATCGTTGGCTATAAGAACGGAGCGGCGGTCCATCTATCGGATGTCGCGAATGTGATCGATTCGGTACAAAACGTGCGCGCCGCGGGCTATTTGAATGGCAAACGCGCGGTGGTACTGACCATCTTCCGCCAGCCGGGCGCCAATATCATTGCCACCGTTGACCGCATTCGCGCCGAACTGCCTTCGATAAAAGCTTCGATCCCGCAAGGAATCGAGACCACTATTGTTCTCGATCGCACCACCACGATTCGCGCGTCGGTTAGCGATGTGGAGCGCACGCTGGGACTTTCCATCGTGCTGGTGATCGTGGTGGTTTTCATATTTTTGCGGAATGGGCGCGCCACGTTGATTCCGGCGGTAGCCGTTCCTGTTTCGTTGGTGGGAACTTTTTCGGTGATGTATCTCTGCGGCTACAGTATCGACAACTTGTCACTGATGGCGCTGACTATTTCAACGGGATTCGTGGTGGACGACGCCATTGTGGTGATGGAGAACATTAGCCGCCACCTGGAAGCGGGGATGGAGCCGTTTGCCGCCGCGCTCAAAGGAGCAAAGGAAATTGGATTCACCGTATTCTCGATCAGCATTTCGCTGATCGCTGTTTTCATACCACTGTTGCTGATGGGTGGGATTGTCGGTCGCCTATTTCGCGAATTTGCCATCACGCTCTCGACCGCCATTCTCGTTTCGATGGTTATTTCGCTGAGCACCACGCCAATGATGTGCGCCTACCTGCTGCGCGATGAGCGCAAGAAGAAGCACGGGCGGGTGTACATGGTTATGGAGAGATTTTTTGATCGAATATTGTCGTGGTATCGCGTCAGCCTGCACTGGGTTTTGGACAATTCATTTCTTACCTTAACGGTTCTTTTTCTGACAATCGGTTTGAACGTAGCGCTGGTCATGAAAATTCCCAAGGGCTTTTTCCCGCAGCAGGACACCGGGGCCATGGGCGGGGCGGTACAGGGGCCGCAAGATTCTTCGTTCCCGGCCATGAACGACGCCATCCAGAAGATTGAAGCGGTGATCAAAAAAGATCCTGCGGTTGATAACGTGATTGCCTTTACCGGCGGGGGCGGGGCCACAAACACCGGGAATATTTTCATCGCGCTTAAGCCGCTCAATCAAAGGAAAATTGGCGCGGCGGACGTTATTGGCCGGATTCGTCCGCAACTAAATCGTATGCCGGTGGCTTCCGCCTTCCTGCAGCCGTCGCAGGATCTGCGTATCGGCGGACGTGGAAGCGCAGCGCTGTATCAATACACCATTCAATCCGACACAGTTTCCGATCTGGCTACCTGGGGGCCGCGAGTTTTCGCGGAGATGAAAAAGCTTCCGGGTTTGCAGGATGTTAACTCCGACCAGCAAAACGGCGGGTTGGATATCCGCTTGAACTTCGATCGGGTTACCGCCGCGAAGCTGGGGCTAACCGCGCAAGCACTCGATTCCGGAATTTACAGCGCCTTCGGCCAATCCGAAGTTTCCATCATCTATACGCAATTGAACCAATACTATGTGGTCCTGGAAGTCTCGCCGGAGTTTTCGCAAACTCCCGATGGTCTGAAGAATATTTACTTTCATCAAACGGCAAATAGCAATCCTACCGCAACTGGCGATGTGCCACTTATTACCATGGCCACCAGCCAGGCCAATACCACGCCGCTGGCGCTGAATCACACCGGCCTGTTTCCATCCGTCACCGTGTCTTTCAATCTTTCGCCGGGTGTTTCTCTGAGCGACGCAACGCTGGCCATTGACCAGATGAAGCAGCGCATCGGGGCGCCGAGTACGCTGCGTGGCTTTTATGCGGGCACGCTCCAGGCTTACCAGCAATCGCTAAGCTCGGAACCTATTCTGGTTTTAACCGCGCTGCTGGCGGTGTACATCGTGCTTGGCGTTTTGTATGAGAGCCTGGTTCACCCGCTCACTATTATTTCCACGCTGCCTTCGGCCAGCGTGGGCGCCATGCTTGCGCTGATGCTATTCAAGCAGGACCTTAATGTGATTTCCATTATTGGCATTGTGCTGCTTATCGGCATCGTCAAGAAAAATGCCATTATGATGATCGATTTCGCGCTGCAAGAAGAACGCGAAGGCGGCAAGAGCACCGAAGACTCGATTTTCGAAGCATGTATGCTGCGTTTCCGACCGATCCTGATGACTACCATGGCCGCGCTGTTTGGAGCTTTGCCGTTGGCGTTTGGCACAGGCACCGGTTCTGAACTTCGACGCCCATTAGGAATCACCATTGTGGGAGGCTTAATCGTGAGTCAACTGCTCACGCTGTATACCACCCCGGTGGTGTATCTCACGCTAGACCGGCTGCGGCTTCGGGTGTTGGGGGAACCGCGCGACACATTCAATCCGGCAGGCGCGGAACCTTCCGCAGCGGATTAGTTTGAAAACGATGCATATGCAAAATATTCGTCTGAAAGTCTTACTGGTCCCCGCAATCGCGACACTCGCGCTTGCCGGGTGCATGGTGGGGCCGAGATATCACCGGCCAGACGCAACTCCTCAACCGCCGCCTCCTTCGTACAAGGAATCGCCCATGCAGGTTCAGGATCCCGGTCCATGGAAAGTGGCGCAGCCTCAAGACGCGATGCTTCGCGGCAAGTGGTGGGAAATTTTCAATGATCCCGAGCTGAATGGACTTGAAGAACAACTAAACATCAACAATCAGAACATCAAGCAATTCTTCGAGAATTTCATGGCCGCTCGCGCGCTGGTTGCGCAAGCGCATTCGCAACTTTACCCCACGATAGGAACGACTCCTTCCATTTCGCGGTCGCAATCCTCTGGCAATCTAGGAAACTCCACGCCGACTACCGGAACGGGAGGTGGAGCGGTCGCAACGACGGGAGGGCGGCAATCATCACTCTTTTCGCTTCCCGCCGACGTTACGTGGGCGCCCGATCTGTGGGGCAGGATTCGCAGCCAGATTCATGCGGCTCAATATAATGCTCAGGTGAGCGCCGCTGACCTGGAAAACGAGCGATTGATTGAGCAAGCTAGCCTGGCGAATTTTTTGTTCGAATTACGCGGCCAGGACGCCTTACAGAAGATCTTCGACGAAACTATTGAAGCCGATAAGAAGTCAGTGGAGCTGACCCGAGCGCGATTTGAAACCGGAATTGATAATGAAATTTCGCTGGTCCAAGCGGAAAATGCGCTACAAAGCGCCGAATCGGCAGGCGAAAATCTAGGGATAGCGCGCGCGGAGTTTGAACACGCCATTGCGCTTTTAATTGGGACCCCCGCCTCCAGTTTTTCTCTACCGGTTAAGCCGCTGGACCATGCGCCTCCCGCCGTGCCCATCGGTGTGCCGTCGCAACTTTTAGAACGCCGACCGGACATTGCGGCTTCTGAACGCAGCATGGCGGCAGCCAATGCGCAGATCGGAGTTGCGGTGGCTGCTTATTATCCAAATCTGACGCTCAGCGCCAGCGGAGGCTTTGAGAGTTCGACGATAACAAATCTTCTTTCTTATTCGAGCCGCTTCTGGTCGGTGGGTCCGTCGGTGTCGGAAACCATTTTCGATGCAGGACTGCGGCGCGCCACGGTGCTGCAGTTTGAGGCCACTTATAATGCGGATGTGGCCGGCTACCGGCAAACGGTGCTCACCGCGTTTCAACAGGTAGAAGACTTCCTGGCGGCGGTGCGGATTTTGTCCAAGCAAATCGAGCTGCAACAAGAAGCTGTGAAGTCCGCGGAACGCTTTCTGGAATTGGCGAATGCGCGCTACTATACCGGCGTCGACACATATTTGAACGTGCTGGTCGCGCAAACCACGCTACTCTCCAACCAGCAAACCCTCGCTTCGCTGCGGACCCAGGCCATGACCGCTTCGGTACAATTGATTCAAGCGCTGGGCGGCGGATGGGATCGCTCGGACTTCCCGAGCCCTGCGCAAGTGTCCGGTCGAATTACCAAGTCCCAGATCGAAGCTCCAAATAAGCAGTGATCGTGCGGGGCGCGGTCCAGGGGCCAATGCCTTTCGGGTCCTCGCCGTTCGTATCATAATTGTTAGTAATCATGGAATGGTTCTCGTCCGCCACTCGATGGTTATTCGACGCGGAGCACGGCGCCACTGACCGGCTGATTCCGCGATGGCTGTTTTTGCGGGCGTTAGGCTGCATTTATTTTTCTGCGTTCTTCTCCCTTGCGTTTCAAATCCGCGGGCTCATGGGGCCAAATGGGATTCTCCCCGCGAACGATTATCTCCAAGCCGTAATACAAACCTTTGGACACGGACGGGGGATATGGTTTGCGCCCACCATGCTGTGGTTTTCGAGCGGTCCGCACATGTTAATGGCGTTGTGCTGGGCCGGGATGGGCGCTGCATTGTTGTTGGTGCTGAATCTGTGGCCGCGTGGCATGCTGGCGATTTGTTTTGTGTGCCTTCTGTCTTTTGTGAGTGCGGCGCAGGATTTTTCAGGTTACCAGTCGGACGGCATGCTGCTCGAAGCGGGATTTATTTCTCTTTTCTTCGCGCCGTCAGGACTGCGCCCTGGTTTTGGGCGGTCGTCACCCCCATTGCGTGCCAGCCTGTTCCTGCTGCAATGGGAATGGTTTCGCATCTACTTCGAATCCGGCGTGGCGAAGATGATGAGTGGAGATCCGGAGTGGCGGCACTTCACGGCGATGGACGAATACTATCAGAACGGTCCGCTGCCCACGTGGATCGGCTGGTACATGCAGCATTTACCGCACTGGTTCCATGCTTCAACAGCATTCGCAACGCTGGCGCTGGAGTTGGTTTTGGTGTGGATGCTATTTTTGCCGCGGCGTTGGCGTACCGTGTGCTTCTTTATTGTGACTCCCTGGGAGCTGGGAGTTATTTTCACCGCGAATTACACTTTTTTGAATTACCTGGTGCTGGCGTTGGGAGTCTTGCTGCTAGATGATGAATTTCCGCTGCGATTTTTGCCGCGGAGATGGAAACATTGTTTCGCAGGGACTTCGACGCCTGAGCAGCACCAAGGTCAAACTTCAGGAGGCTTCCGCGATCAACTCAAGATCGCCAAGCTATCCCTGACCGCTGTTTTATTTGCCTGGTTTTTTTATGCCACCGTGGCGGAATTGATTTGGATGGTCGCCCCCCTGCCTGTGCCGACTTCGCCGGTGGTGGCGCTTGAACCGTTTCGCATCGCGAATCGATACGGACTTTTTGCGGTGATGACGCGCGGGCGTTACGAGATTGAATTTCAGGGTTCGGACGATGGGAAGACCTGGGTGGCTTACCCGTTTCGCTACAAACCGCAGGACCTGAATAAGCCGCCGGGGATATATGCGCCCTATCAACCACGGTTCGACTGGAATTTGTGGTTCGCGTCACTGGGCTCATGGCGAGAATATTCCATCGTGCCCAGAACGGAAGTGCGTTTACTTTCGAACGATAGCGACGTGCTCAGTCTTTTTAAGCAAAACCCGTTCCCGCAGAAGCCGCCACGACAGGTGCGTGCTGTGCTTTGGCAATATTGGTTTACTACGATGGCTGAGAAACGCGCGCAAGGTCTGTGGTGGCGGCGGCAATTTCTGGGACTTTATGCCCCGACGATCGAACGTGACGGCGATGGCAATATCCGCGCGGTCGAAATGCCGAACGTGCAGCCGGGTCAGTGAGGCCGCAAACGCTTTCACGGGATCAGTTTATTTGTGCGCAAATTTCCGCTAATTGCGCTTCAACCTGGTCAACGCCATTTTCGCGGCATGATAACCGCACATGCCATGCACTCCTCCACCTGGCGGAGTGGATGAGGAGCAGATATAAATGTCCGGCGCCGAGGTGGCATAGTGACGGCGCGTAGGCCGGAAAAGAAAATTTCGAATGTCCAGTATTCCGCCTCCTATGTCACCGCCTACGAGATTGGCGTCCATACTTTCAAGGCCTGCCGGGGAAAAAACACGGCGCGCCAGAATGCAATCTCGGAATCCCGGAGCGAACCTCTCAATCTGATCCTCCAATTTCTGCAGCATATCTACGTTCGAACCATTGGGCACATGACAATAAGCCCACGCGGTGTGTTTCTCCGCCGGAGCGCGAGAACTATCGAAAAGACTTGGCTGAGCCAGGAGAACAAAGGGCCTGTCGGAGTGGTGCCCGGTTCGCACGGCCTTTTCCGATTCCGCAATCTCCTCGAAGCTTCCGCCAAGGTGCACCGTCGCTGCGCGAGAGCAATCTGTGGCCTTCCACGGGATAGGAGCATTCAGCGCATAGTCCACTTTGCAGACGCCGGCTCCGTAGCGGTAGCCTGCCATTTGCTGCCTGAAGCTCTCAGAAAATCTTCGCCCGCCAACTTTGAGCAGCTGCCGCGGAGTGAGATCGCAAAGAGTCAGGTCATAGTTGGACAATGCGGTCAGATTTTCGACCGGCGCGGAGTTACGTAGCTTGCCTGAGAAGCTCGCGAGAACTCTACAGAGCGCGGTTGTGATGGATTGCGCACCACCTCGAGGAATCGGCCAACCAACAGCGTGCGCAGGCACAGCCATCAGAATTCCGAATGCTGCGCTCAAGGGTTCATCCAGGCTTAGAAAAGAATGAGCGGCCAAGCCGGCGAAAAGCGCGCGTGTTCTTTGGTCACGGAATCGGCGAGCTACAGAATGGGCCGACTGTACGGCCAGCATTCCAAATCGCGCCATCAGTAATGGGTTTTTCGGAAGGAACGAAACTGGGCCCAGAATTTGTGGAGCGAATTTCTTCCAATGCTCGACGAAGGGGCGCATCAACTGATCCCAAGCTTTTCCGTCGATGCCTAGCGAGCGACCGGTTTGATCCAAGCTACGTTCCAACATCACGGCGGTGCCGTCATCCAGCGGGTGTGCCAAAGGAGCGGGCGAGTGAATCCATTCCAGGCCGTGGTTGCGGAGTGGCAATGATGAAAAAAACGGCGAGCCTGCGCCGAGTGGGTAAACTGCTGAGCCAAAATCGTGTTTGAAACCAGGAAGAGTTAATTCCATCGTGCGCGCAGCACCGCCGGGCTGGGCCTGCGCTTCCAGCACGTCCACGTGGAGCCCAGCCTGAGCCAGCACGATTGCGGCTGCCAAGCCGTTAGGGCCGGCGCCGATCACACACGCTTTATCGCTCATTTGGCATCATTACGATTAGTCTCAAGCTCCGACGTCTTTAGCATAATTTAGGATTCGCCCAAACATCTCAGGAAGTTTTGTTTATCAGGACAGTTTGATTTCGCTATCGTCATGTCGAATATGCGCGAGACTTCAAAGGTTAGAGCATGGGTGATGCAGCGGTAAGAAACGTTTCGTCATGACGGTAAACGTACAGGCACTCAAGCACAGTTAACACGTGAACTCTACTCTAGCCTTGTAGGCGGCATCTAAGTTGATGGCTATGAAGAATCCTACCCGTAGAGAATTGCTGAAGCTGGGTGTGGCGGGCGCTGTGGCGGAACTGGCGTCTTTGGGTTTGCACGGATGTGGCGGGGGTTCTGCCATTCCGTTGCCGAATCCAACACCTTCGGCTTGCTCTAAATTGACGGACATACAACATGTGGTGATCCTGACTCAGGAGAATCGATCTTTCGATCACTATTTTGGAAGCTACCGGGGCGTTCGGGGGTTTTCCGATCAAAGCATGGCATTCCAGCAACCTGATCCGGCAAATACAACAGCGCCGCCCGTTGGCGTACTTCTGCCGTTTCACCTGGATACGTCCACGACAAATGCGGCATGCACGCACGATATTTCTCACGACTGGGTGCCGCAGCATCAGAGCTGGAATAATGGCGCAATGAATGGTTTCGTGACATCGCGGCTTCCGATCAATGCGAATGACGCGGTGTTAAGCATGGGTTACTACACACGCGCGGACATCCCGTACTACTACGCGCTGGCGGACGCTTTCACGATTTGCGACAACTATTTTTGTTCGGTAATGGGTCCCACCGATCCGAACCGCCTGTACACCATGGCGGCCTCATTGGACCCAGATGGAAAAAGCGGTGGGCCGGTTTTGCAATCGATCGTCACTAATCGCTCCGCGTTTTATGGGCGTCTGACCTATACGACCATGTCCGAGCAGCTGCAGGCTCGTGGAATTTCCTGGAAGGTTTATTCTTCGCCGGACGAAACGATTCTTGGCGGAATTCTTTCGGACAATGTGCTGTCCTACTTCAAAAATTTTCAGGACCCTTCCTCGGTGCTGCATCAAAATGCGTTCGGACCACAATTCCCTGTGGACTTTCTCGCTGACGTGGCATCCGGGAATTTGCCGCAGGTTTCGTGGCTGATCGGATCGGTCATAACCTCCGATCACCCGCCTTCACCTTCCATCTTTGGCGAGAATATTCTTTCCCTTATCGTGAGTGCGTTGAGCGCGAATCCAACGCTGTGGGCCAAAACAGTTTTATTGGTTAACTTCGACGAGAATGGCGGATTTTTCGATCACCGGCCGCCGGTTACGGCGCCTGCCGGAACGCCCGGCGAATATGTGACGGCTGCTGCGGTGCCGGACCCGACGGTAGCCGGCAGCCCAGCGATCAGCGGTCCGATTGGTCTGGGCTTTCGCGTTCCCTTGCTGATTATCTCGCCGTTCAGTCGCGGCGGCTTCGTATCCTCCGATCTGTTTGACCACACTTCCGTACTGCGGTTTCTCGAAACTCTGTTCGGCGCTGAAGTGCCCAATTTGAGCGCTTGGCGGCGCGCAACGGTGGGAGATTTGACCAGCGCGCTTAACTTCAAGCGCCCCGATCAGTCGATTCCGAACCTGCCCTCCACTCTTCCCGCTATTCCGCAGATTATCGAAAGCTGTGTAGCGAATCTGGGCGGAACGACATCCTATGAAGTTCCGAGCAGCCAAACTGTTCCGACCCAGGAATCCGGAACCGCAGTGCGTCCCAGTGGTGAGTGCTGAGGGCCGTTCTCTTTGGGATAAACTTCTTGGCAGCAGATACTGTCACGGAACCGGTCGGCACAGGCTTTCGACCTTGCCTTGCCGTGATTACGGCGGTCAGCTCGTTGTGGCCGCCTAAGTCAGAGGCAGCATGAAAATTTGTGACCGATTGAATATCCGTGTGGTTTTACTCATCACTATCGCACTGCTGACATTGCCGGCCATCGGCTTGGCGCAAACTGACGAGATTCAGGTATACGACGCAAGCATTGCCGAGCGTGGAGTGTTCAATCTCACGCTGCACAACAACTTCACTCCCGATGGATTGAAGTATCCCGCGTTCCCTGGTGGCCTGATACCCGACAAGTCTCTCAACGGCGTGCCGGAATGGGCCTACGGCGTGACGGATTGGTTCGAGGCGGGTCTTTATCTTCCTTTGTACAGCATTTCCAAAGGGCGGGGAGTTAGCATAAACGGCGGCAAACTTCGACTTTTATTTGTCCGGCCTCACGCCGCGGAGCACACGTTCTTTTACGGGATAAATTTCGAATTCAGTTACAACGCCAAACATTGGGATTCCCGGACCTACACGTCGGAGATACGACCGATCATCGGCTTGCATTTACATCCTGTGGACATTATCGTGAACCCCATTCTCGATAATTCCTACACCGGCGGGTTCAAGGGGTTGGACTTCGCGCCTGCAACACGTGTGGCGTATAACTTCTCATCCAAGTGGACGCTGGCAGCTGAGGAGTACGCTGACTTCGGATTGTTACGCCATTTCCTTCCGCCAAGTGAGCAATCCCAACAGCTATATGCAGTGGTGGACCACACCACCAAGTACGTGAACATTGAAGCGGGTATAGGTTTTGGAATGACGAGCGCTTCCGACAAAGTGACTTTGAAGTTGATCCTATCTCGTGATTTATATGTGCCGAATAAAAAATGAATGCCTTAAAGCTTCTTATCATTGCCGTCATTCTGAATGGCGCGCAAAAAAAGCGGCTGGATTTTTCAATCACAGCCGCTCTCCGATTCTTGAGAAACACCCAGCGCCTAACAAGCGCTGCGGTCGGTTAGAAGCTGAAGCGGGCCTCTATCTCAATCACGCGTCCGCCGAGAGCACCACCATTGGTGCCTGACGCGAAGCTGCCGTTTGCCCCGGTGACCGTCTCTTTGGTAACGACGCCACCTGGACCAGTTGTGAGTTGAATTGTTCCTATGTTTTGCGGGCCGAGTGGGGTGAAGTTAAGCTGGTTGAAGAGATTGTAGAAGTTCCCGCGGATTTCAATTTTGGCGTTTTCGCCCAAAACCGGCAAGTGAGGGAGTCCGAAGGCCTTGCCCAAGGTGGCGTCGATAGATGAGTAGCGGGGTCCACGGAACGAATTACGAGCCACACCTGGCAGCGGCGGAGGAGCGTCAACATTCGTAAAGGTTGGAGGAGCGAAAAAGGAAAGAGAGCTGCCCGGGAAGTTAGTTGTGGTTGCTTCAAATCCCGAGTTGCTGTAATTCTTGCCCGCGCCACCGAGGTAGGCACCCGGCCGCACACTGCAAAAATTGCTATTCGCGTAGACCAAACTACATGTGTTGGGCGCGCCTAGCACCTGAACGTTGTAGAAGGGCGTCCATGGGAAGCCGGTGTGGGCGTTGAGAATGCCAGTAACCGTCCACCCGCCGACAACTTTTTCAAGCCAGTTGTTATCCCCGCGGAAAAGGCGCGGGCTCCAGATTCCGTAGAGCTTGAAATTGTGCCTCACGTCGTAGTCAGCAGGGGCGAAATCAGCCTGGCGGTTGAAGGGGTTCGCTCCTGGGTCGAAATCTCCGTGGAAATCTCCAGAATAGTTATCTTCCGCCTTAGCGAACACGTATTGAGCGTCGATCTGGAAGGTGTGTGAGAACTTATGCTGCACCTCGGTTAGCAGCGCATTGTATGAACCGTTGGCATCGTTGGTGAAACGCTGGAAATTTTGAATTTGAGGATTCAGGTTCGCAGAATAAACAAGGTTGAGATTTTGGTTACGAGTATAGTGGCGGCTCAAGCTGCCCTGGTAGCCAACGGAGACAACCCAATCGTGACCCATGTCGTATTGAGTTCCCAGCGAGTAACGATAGGTGACGGGAGTAGGTACATTGGTGTCGAAGCCCACCAAGCTCACAGGCGCGCCGCTGGCAGGGAGGTTGGTGGCCGGATTGATGGCTACGATGGTGTTCGGATTGTTCGGGAAGCCATTGAAATTGTGCGGGTCGCTCGACGGGGCATAGATAATGTTCGAGCCAAACAGATTGTCACCGGCGACCTGGGGCGGGTTAGTGCCCACATTCACCAGGAGGGCCTGTTCTTCGCGGCTGTAACCGATACCGAATCCGCCGCGGATCACTAGATGATTATTAAAATCCTGCTGCAGTAACGGTAACGAGTGGGGGCTCCAGGCAAAGCCGATTTGGGGGCCGAAGTTGTGATAGCTGGCATTGTAGAGATCGCCTCCTATCCTTACCGTGGTACCCGTAAGCGTGTCGACTCCAGTACTAGGTACGGCAACGTCGATATTGTTATGCTTTTCGTATAGTGGGCCGAAGTACTCCCACCGTAAGCCGAGATTAATAGTCAGATTGGATTTGACCTTCCAGTCATCCTGGAAGAAGACGGCATAACTATTGGCGCGGAAGTAATGCCTGGTTTGAGTCAGGGCGCCTGTCAAGGGGTTAAAATTGGCATTTTCCTGTGTGGGCGCATCATTGGCAAAATCCCAAAGATTCTTGAAGAAATATTGGGGAAGCGCTCCTCCCGCGTTGACCTGGGTGTTCTGATCGCGAAAAATGTCGACACCGAATTTTAGAGTCTGGTTACCCAAAACCTTGGTGGCGGTGTCGCGAATGTTGTAGTCGGTCTTGTAGAGAATGCCCGGACCATTAGCGCCATAGACGAACGTGAACCCGCCAATGTTGCCGAGGGAGTTGTTGAGTACAGCTTGGGGCAACCCAAATGGTTCCTGGGGGTTGCTGGTTAGTTCATTGAAATACCAGCGAGACACGTTAAAACGGGCTTCGTTAATGAGCGTGGGGGCAAAGGTGTGTTGCCAGAGGATCGCGGCACTTTCATTGGTACGATCCGAATGCCAGAGGTTAGCCGGGCGTGCATTGCCGTTGTAGAACGTCGCATTATTCGGCACGTAGTACATACTGAAGGTAATCAGATCTTTCTGAGTCGCCTGATAATCGACGCGGCCGTTATATTGAGTCGAGGTGGTTTGGTTGGGATTCGTGGTTTGCACGAAGGCGATATCTGGTATGCCGTCCAAGCCGCCGCCAACACCAAACGGGGTGGCAGCTTGACCAAAAGTCGGATCGTGTGTGCCTACCGCGGCTTTAATTGGCGATCCGATGTCTAAGCCTTGAGAGCCGTTTGCACCGATCGGATTGCAATTGACGCCAGTGGCAAAACCGGCCTGCTCGCAGGTCCGGGGAATGATCGAACCAATAGCGGTGCCTTCGCCGGGGAACGTCAAAAGCGAATTGGCGATCGTGCCGGCGGGAGCTTGCATTAAAAATTGGGGCGTTTCGGCCCAGGTGGTATTCGAATTTACGGAGGCGTTTCTAAGCGTCTCGTAAGAGAAGAACGCGAAGAGATGGTGCTTGATAATAGGGCCCCCGACACTTCCGCCATACTGATTAAACCGGTTGGTTACACGCTGTTCACTACCTTTACCTAGCCCAAAAGGCCGTTGGAAGGCATTTAGGCCCGGGCGGTCAAGCTTAATGAACAGACTGCCGTGATACTGGTCGGTCCCATTTTGGGACACCACTTCAACTTGCGCGCCGCTGGTGCGCCCGAACTGCGCGTCGTAGGAGTTGGCCGTGACGCGCACTTCCTTGATGGATTCCTCATTTGGCGTGATGACTGCCGCGCCGCCCCAATCCAAGCTGTTAACCGAGACGCCGTCGACTTGAAAGCTGTTCGCGGTGTTGCGCTGGCCATTGGCGTTTACCTGTACCTGGTTTTCGGTCTGGAAGATGCTGCTGCTACCAGAAGTGCCACCCGGGCCTTGGCTCCCCGGAGTATTGGCTGAGCCGCCGCCGGCGTTGTGTGCGGCATCCCCAAAAACACCCGGGGCTAAACGCAAGAGTTGAAACGGATCGCGACCCAACGAAGGCAAATTCTGAATTTCATTGCTGTTCAGCGTGCCGCTGATGTTACCGGTCTCGGTGTCGATGGCGGGGACGGACTCACCGCTGACCGTAACGGTCTGAGTTACGTCGCCCAACTCAAGGGTGACATTGATGCTCTGCGTCTGTTCGCCTTCGACGAGAACGCTCTCCAGGGTCTTTTTCTTAAAACCGGTCATTTCGACGTCCAACCGGTAGTGGCCCGGTGGCAGACCCAAGAAGTTATAGACTCCCGCGGAATTGCTGGTGAATTGAGTGACTTTGCCAGTCTCTAGGTTTGTTAACGTTACGGTCGCACCTTCGATGGCATTTCCTTGGGAATCCAGGACGGTCCCTTGAATACCGGCGCGGTACTGGGCGTGGGCCCCGGGGAGTAGTAGGGTTAAGCAGCCGAGCAGAAACGCAATGCGAAGAACGAACTTGCCAAAGGGCATGTGGTGCTCCTATTCAGAATTTACAACGCCCTCGACAAATAAACTGCCTAACTTCTATTGTTTAGCAGTATAGTCATCGAATTTTTGGGCGTCAATAAATGATAATACTGATATTGCTAGGCCTAACGTTGATCCCGGGGGATTTCCAGGCCGGCTTATTTGGCTTCTGGCATACTTCTCCGGTCAGGGACAAAATGCCATGCGCGTGAGGCTATTATCGGGACAATAAAACTTGTGTTCGAAATGAGACACATCGTGGCTGTGCGGTTTTTGAAAATCGCGGGGTTGATCCTGGCGGGATTCGCCGGGTTGCTTTGCGCCAGCCCCGCGATACTTGGCGATACGCAGTACTATGAACACTCCTTTTTCGACAATAGCCTAATGCCAGACGCTTATTTTTATAGTTCTGGCAAGCCATCAGCGCCTAGCACCGTGGACTTGATTCACGGCCATCTGCCGGTCAGCACGAAAATCTTCATTACGCCGCCAAACGCGCTCCAACTGTCATGGCAGTCAGCCTTAAACGGCGGATGGGACGCTGAAATAAGGGTGGTCAATTTTCGCAACCGCCGTATCCAGTTTCAAGGCGACACGCTTTTTTTCTGGTGTTACTCGCAGGAAGGGATTGCTGCGGGCGATCTCCCCCTAGTGCGGCTAGAAGATGTTGGCAGAAGCTTCTCCGGCCCATTGCCATTCGGCGAGTTCACGGGAGATTTGCCTGCGGGACGCTGGGTGCAGGTAAAGATTCCGCTGTCACGATTTGTGACCGGATCGATTCACGATTTCTCTGCTCAAAACTTGAGAATTATGGTTTTTTCGCAAAATGCGGCCGATGGCGCGAAGCATACGTTGCTCATCGACGAAATTCGCATTGATTTCGCGGGGGCCGCCGGGTCTGCGCCCGTAGCTGCGGCGCTTGGGAGCGACCCCAATCCATTGAGGAGCGCGTCGGCCGTGACTGCCCCGCGTAATCTTTCGGCGAAAGGCTACGAACGCCACATCGATCTGCACTGGCAGGCGTCTGATTCCTCGTCAGTAGGCGCGACCGGCGGCACACAAACCGGCCCTTCCGGTGGTGCGGGTTCGCCGGCAGCGGCCGGGCTCGAACGCTACATCATCTATCGTTCCGAAGAGGGAAGAAATTTTCAGCCGATTGGTATGCAAGTCCGGGGAATAACGCGCTACACAGATTTTGTCGGACTCGGAGGGAAGAGGTACTACTACCGGGTGACGGCCTCGGACGTACAGTATCGCGAGTCGGCTGCGTCTGAGGTGGTCAGCGCGGCCACGCGCACGGCTGACCATCTTTTTACCGACGAAGAATTGTTGACGATGACTCAAGAGGAGGCGTTTTTCTATTATTGGGAAGGCGCGCACCCGGAGTCCGGCACGACTCTTGAAAACATCCCGGGCGATGATCGCATCGTGGCTACCGGGGCCAGCGGATTTGGAATTATGGCGTTGATCGTGGGCGTGGAGCGTGGCTTTATGTCGCGCGAAGAGGGACTGGAGCGATTGCAGGAGATCGTCACCTTTCTGGAAAAAGCTCCCCGTTACCACGGCGTTTGGTCTCATTTTATGGACGGTCACACTGGCCAGACCTTGCCGGTTTTTGACATGTTCGATGACGCCGGAGACCTAGTCGAGACCGCTTTCCTGATGGAAGGGTTACTGACTGCCCGGCAGTATTTCGCTAATGATCACGGATACCAAAAGGATGGCAATACGGGCGAAAGAGATTCGCGGGGCGCTGCGCTTTTCTCACGCATCACCAAATTGTGGGAAGAAGTCGAGTGGGATTGGTACAAGAAAAGCCCGCAGGGGGAAGCGCTGTATTGGCATTGGTCGCCGGATTTTGTATGGCACATCAGCAACAGGCTGACCGGTTTCAACGAAACGATGATCGTGTATTTGCTGGCGATGGCTTCGCCCACCCACGCCATTTCTCCTGATTTGTATTACACCGGTTGGGCGAACCAAAGGGAGCCGGCCCTCGGCTCATACATCGACGACCCGCGTCCGGGATCGCGTTACGCCAACGGGAAAACTTATTTTGGAATCAAACTGGACGTGGGCTGGGGGAGCGGCGGTCCGCTTTTTTTCACGCACTATTCTTATATGGGGTTTGATCCGCACGAGGCGACCGATCGCTTCACGAACTATTTTGAGAATAACCGGAATACCGCGCTGATCAATCGGGCGTACTGCATCGCCAACCCAAAACATTTCGAGGGATATTCGGCGGATTCCTGGGGATTGACAGCTAGCGATGGGCCGCAAGGTTATAATCCCGCCGCGCCGAATGAACACGATGATCGTGGGATTATGGCCCCGACTGGGGCATTGTCTTCGTTTCCGTATACTCCGGAAGCATCCATGGCCGCCCTGAAGCATTTTTATCGCGATGAAGGCAGCTGGCTCTGGGGCATCTATGGACCGCGGGATGCATTTGATGCGCAAGAGCATTGGGTAGCGCCGATTTACATGGGTCTTAATCAGGCTCCTATTGTGGTAATGATTGAGAATTATCGGACTGGGCTGATTTGGAAATGGTTCATGTCTAATCCAGAGATTGCGCCGATGCTGGTGAAAGCCGGATTGCGAATGCACAAGAGGGAAACACAACCACACGGCGCGCAATAACCGGCGTCAATTGCACGGGTTTTAATCCCGCTTGAGCTATTCTTCGTGAGAATAGTTCTTTCTTTTCGCTCGCCGCAGGTATGGTATGAATGTGCTCTGGAGGTTTGTTGAGCGAAATTCCCTCAGTGACTGTACCCGGTTCGGCGCTTCAGGAACTACTTGCTCCCCTCAGCGAGCAAGAAGCGGTTACGGAATCGGCACGCTGTTTGATGTGCTTCGATGCGCCCTGTACGCATGCTTGTCCCACACATATCGACATTCCCAAGTTCATTAAGAAAATTTCGACCGGTAATTTACTGGGTTCGGCGCGCACCATTCTGGAGTCCAATTTACTGGGGGCTACCTGTGCGCGCGTGTGCCCGGTTCAGGAATTGTGCGAAGGCGCTTGCGTGCTTGGCGCGGAGCACAAACCAATCGCGATCGGGCGGCTGCAGCGGCACGCGATGGATTATGCGTATGGACGGAAGATTGACGTTTTCCACGCTGCAACACCTATTGGCAAGAAAGTAGCTGTGGTGGGCGCCGGGCCTGCGGGCTTATCTTGTGCCGGAGAACTCGCCAAGCTGGGCGTTTCGGTAACGCTGTACGAAAAACGCGAGTTGCCGGGCGGGCTCTCGACTTACGGCATCATCGTACTGCGCGAACCGGTGGAAGTTGCGCTTGCCGAAACGGAAATGATCCAACGTCTCGGAGCCAAGCTTGAAGTCGCCAAGGATGTGGGCGTCAATCCTCCTATTACCGAACTGCAGAAAAACGTTGACGCCGTGTTCATCGGCGTGGGTCTGGGCAATTCGCCGCAACTGGGAATTCCTGGCGAAGAGTACATACTCGATGGGCTTGAATACATCGAACGCAGCAAACTTCAGCCTGCGCAATTGGAGGTCGGCCGCGATGTAATCGTCATCGGCGCCGGTAACACCGCGATTGACTGCGCCACCGTGGCCCGGCGCCTTGGCGCTGAACGCGTCACTATGCTTTATCGCCGTACGGAAAAAGAAATGACCGCATACCCACATGAATACGCCTTCGTAAAACTCGAAGGAGTTACCGTTTCGTTTTTATCTCAACCTGTCAAAGTTCATCACGAAGGTGGGGTGGTAAAAGCGCTTGAGTGTGTTCGCATCGCTTTAGGCGAGAAGGACGCGTCCGGGCGAGCTGCTCCCAAAGAGATTCCCGGTTCGAATGTAGTCTTGCCCGCCGACCAGATCGTTAAGGCTATCGGGCAGAACAAATTGTCACTGGCTGCGCGGCTCGATCTCAAAACCGACAAGGGCTTTATTCGCGTCGATTCCAAATTTGAAACCAGCGCTCCAGGGATTTTTGCCGGGGGCGATTGCATTCGTGCGCGCGGGTCAGCTTCCACGGTGATGGCGGTGCAGGATGGTAAGCTTGCCGCTCGCGCGATCTACAAAAGGTTGATAAATCATGGCTGACCTCAGAACCAACTTTGCCGGGATTCGTTCGCCTAATCCGTTCTGGCTGGCGTCCGCGCCTCCGACCAATTCTGGAGCGCAGATTCACCGCGCGTTCGAGGCGGGCTGGGGTGGCGCGGTCTGGAAAACCATTGGCGCGCCAGTGCTGAATGTTTCCAATCGCTACGGGAGCTGGCGCTACGGCACCGAAAAAATGCTGGCCATTAATAACGTAGAACTTATTTCCGATCGACCGATGGAAGTGAACCTTCGGGAAATTACAGAGGTAAAACGGGCCTGGCCAGATCGCGCGGTGATCGTTTCCGCGATGGTGGAATCCAAGCCCACGGCCTGGCATGACGTTATTCGCCGCATTCAGGATACCGGTGCTGACGCCATCGAGTTGAACTATGGCTGTCCGCACGGTATGAGCGAACGCGGGATGGGCAGCGCTGTTGGTCAAGTGCCGGAATATTGTGAGGAAATTACCGCTTGGGTGATGGACGTTGCGAAAATTCCGGTGATCGTAAAGCTGACTCCAAATATTTCTGACATCGTCATGCCCGCGCGCGCCGCGGTTGCTGCCAAGGCCAACGCCATCTCGCTGATTAACACCATCAACTCGATTATGGGCGTGGATTTGGAGACGTTGGACATCACGCCGAGCATCGCTGGTAGAGGAGGCCACGGCGGTTATGCCGGGCCGGCAGTTAAACCGATCGCGCTGAACATGCTTGCGGCGCTGGGTCGCGATTCCGTGGTCCATGGATCCGGCCTGCCGATTTCTGGGATGGGCGGGATCTCTACGTGGCGGGACGCGGCGGAATTTCTTCTACTAGGCGCAAGTAGCTTGCAGGTCTGTACTGCGGTGATGCACTACGGCTTTCGGATCATCGAAGATTTGTGCGACGGATTGTCCAACTGGATGGATGCCAAAGAGTTCGCGACGATTCGTGACGTTGTAGGCCATAGCCTCCGGCAGGTCTCGGACTTTAAGGATTTTGATCTTTCTTTCAAGGCGGTGGCGCGCATAGATCAGCAGAAGTGTATTCGCTGCGACTTGTGCTACGTGGCGTGTAATGATGCAGCGCATCAGTGCATCGACCTGATTGATAAACAGGGACACGTAACTATTCCCGCCGCTTATGATCCATCGTCTAACGGCAGAATCGACGCGGTCTCGATGCGGCCCAGTGTGGTTGTTCGCGAACATGATTGCGTGGGCTGCCGCCTGTGTTTCAATATTTGCCCGGTGGAAAATTGCATCCAGATGGTGGAAGTGGCGCCCGAACAACCCTCCGTCACCTGGGATGAATTGACCGCGAAGCAACCTGAAGTCGCGGAAGATTGGGATCAGATGGAGCGCTATCGCCAAAAAATGGGCATCCGCATCCACTAAAATTGCGGAAGGAGTAAGCGATGGGCCTGCTGATCCGAAATGGGGAGATTGTTGCTGTCGGCTCCCGTGTAAAAGGCGATGTTTACGCCGAAAACGAAACGGTCACGCGGATCGGCAAGAATCTTGAAGCGCCGCCCGGCACGGAAATCATCGACGCCACCGGCAAATTTGTTTTTCCCGGCTTCATCGATCCGCACGTTCATATTTATCTTCCCTTCATGGCTACTTTTGCTAAGGACACGCATGAAACGGCCAGCGTTGCGGCACTGATCGGCGGCACGACTACCTATATCGAAATGTGTTGCCCGAACCGCACCGACGACGCACTGGCCGGGTATGAACTCTGGAAATCCAAGGCTGACGGCGCGAGTGCCTGCGATTACGCGTTTCACATGGCGGTCACGAAATTCGGAGAAGAAACGGAATCGCAGCTTCGTGAAATTGTGGCTGACGGCACTTCTTCATTCAAAATTTTTCTCGCTTACAAAAATTTCTTCGGCGTCGATGACGGTGAAATGTACCAGACACTGACGCTGGCCAAGAAGCTCGGCGTGATCGTTACCGCGCACTGCGAAAACGCCGAGCTGGTCGCGCGGCTGCAGGCGCAACTGATCGGCGAAGGCAAGACCGGGCCGGAGTGGCACGAGCCCAGCCGCCCGGAGTCTGTTGAAGCGGAAGGCACCGGGCGGTTTGCAGCTTTTCTTGAAAACACTGGAGCCACCGGCTACGTGGTGCACCTTTCCTGCGAAAGAGCTCTCAATGCCGCTCTGGCTGCCAAGGAACGCGGCGTTCGCTTGAGCGTCGAAGCGGTTCTTCCGCACCTGTTGCTCGATAAATCATTCGCGGAACGGCCCGGCATCGAAGGCATGAAACACGTGATGTCGCCGCCGCTGCGCGCGAAACACAATCAGGATGTACTTTGGAATGCGCTCGCGCGCGGTCTCGTGGATACGGTGGGCACCGACCATTGCCCATTCGACGTGGAACAGAAGCTCCTGGGTACGGATGCCTTCACAAATATTCCCAACGGCATTCCGGGTATCGAAGATCGCGTCAATCTTCTTTATTCCTTTGGGGTACAGAAAGGGCGCATCGATCTGGATCGTTTTGTAAATATTGCCAGCACTCGCGCGGCGAAACTTTTCGGGTTGTTTCCCCGCAAAGGCACGATCGAAGTGGGAGGCGACGCCGATCTGGTGGTCTTCGACCCGGGCTATCGAGGAATCATCAGCGTCAAAACGCAACACGTCAATAATGACTACAACGGGTTCGAAGGGATGGCCATCGCAGGGCGGCCCTCGGTGGTTACCGTGCGCGGTAAGGTGCAGGTGCGGGACGGAGAATTTGTGGGCGAACGCGGGCGGGGGCGTCTGTTGAAGCGCGAGCCCGCATATTTCTGAGCGAGCACAGCATGGCTCTTGATCCCAAACGTACAGTTGCCGAACTGAAAGAACTTCGTTCGTTGACCGGCGACGAAAACGGAGCGCAACGGGTGGCCTGGACCGATACGTGGTTGCGTGCCCGCGAGTGGTTTGCGAAAAAACTAGCTGAGCTTCCGGTTGAGCATCATTACGACGCAGCGGGAAATAATTGGGCGACGCTAGCGGGCGAATCAAAGAAATCTTTGCTGCTTGGCGGCCACCTGGATTCCGTGCCTAATGGCGGGTGGCTTGACGGTGCGCTGAATGTTCTTGCCGCGCTCGAGGTGCTTCGCCGTTTCGCTTCAGAATTCCACGGGCGGCCGCCGGTCACCATACGCCTGGTGGACTGGGCCGATGAAGAAGGGGCGCGCTTCGGACGCAGCCTGTTGGGATCGTCGGCGTTCGCGGGCACCCATTCCATTTCCGCTGATCGCGTTCGCACCGACCGCGAGGGAATAAAAATGGAAGACGCGTTGCGGCGTTGCGGCGTTGAAATGGATCGATTCGCCGAAGCCGAAAAAGAACGACAAAATGCCGCCGCGTATCTCGAACTGCATATAGAACAAGGACCGGTGCTGGAGAAACTTAATCTTTCGCTGGGCGTTGTTCTAGGGACCAAGGGAGTGGAACGTCACAGCATCATCTTTTACGGTCAAGAGGCGCACTCCGGCTCCACGCCTATGAACGCGCGCCGCGATGCGCTGGCGGCCGCCGCAAAACTCGTGCTGGAAATTCGCAATATCGCGCGAAAGCATCCGGACGCGGTCTGCACCATGGGGAGCCTGAAAACATTTCCCGGCATAGTGACCGCCGTGGTGGGACGCTGCGAAGCGACGTTGGATCAACGCGATCTTGATGCGCGCATTCTTGCCCATATGTTTCAAGAAGCTCAGGATGCCAGCCGGCGTTTCGCCGAAGAAGAAAAATGCACAGTAGAGTGGTCGCGCATCTGGAGCATCGAACCGGTACCGTTTCACCCTGCTCTGCTTGATCTTTGCGAGCAAGCGGTTCGTGAAGTGTCGGGCACATCGCATCGCATGCCTTCCGGCCCGCTACACGATGCCGCTGAAGTCTCTCGCGCGGGTATCCCGGCGGTCATGATGTTTGTGCAATCGCTTGGCGGGATCAGCCACAATAAAATCGAGGACACCCGCGAAGCACATCTCGAGATGTCGGTGGTGGCGCTCGACCGGCTGGCATCCAAAACAGTCGACTGGGTTTTGCGAAGCTAACAGCCGCTCAAACAAAAGAGAGAATTACCGGCAAGACTCGCAGGAAGTCCAGCTTTTGTTGAGCTTTCTGAGTTGGATTTAGGAATCCGCGGAGATGGCGTGAACGCACAAGTCAACTATGCGGCGATGCTCGAGGTCGCTCTGCAGGAGGCGCGGCAAGGGTTGCAGGAAGGCGGAATACCGATTGGCGCTGCGATTTTCGATGCCGATGGCCGGATGATTGGCAAGGGGCACAACCGGCGTGTGCAGCGGAATGATCCTTCCATGCACGGCGAGACGGACGCGTTTCGCAATGCCGGCCGGCAAGCTAGTTACCGCAAGCTAATCATGGTTACCACGCTGGCTCCGTGTTGGTATTGCAGCGGACTAGTTCGACAATTTGGATTCGGAGCTGTGGTGGTGGGCGAGAGCAAAACTTTTCAGGGCGGCATAGATTGGTTGCGCTCGCTCGGTGTTCAGGTGATTGATCTGGAATCCGAGGAATGCTTCTCCATGCTGCAGAAATATATTGCAGTGAACCCCGCGGTTTGGAACGAAGACATTGGGCAAGAATGAAAACCGCTCACCTATAAATCAACGAAACAGTCTGAAGTAAGAATGACGACCTCCAACTGAAATCTAAAGAAGCCACTGTTTTTTTACGCGCGCAAGATCAGAATTTCACGGCGATCGATATTTGAATTTGCCGCGCGCTTCCAATGGTCTTGTTGACGCTACCCAATCCAAACGGGCAATTGTAAAAGCCACTGGTTTGGTTCGGGGTCCCGCAGCCGGACGGCAATGGCGTCGTACCTTGGGTCGGGAATCCGTTGTAGTACTGATTCTGGTTGACGTCGTCGATGGGGATATCAAAGCTCGGCGTGTTGGTCACGTTGAAGACATCAAAGCTAAATTGCAGCGAGGCGCGCTCGGTCAGCTTGGTCATTTTAACGAGAGAGACGTCCAGGCGCTTCTGCCAGGATTGCCGAAAAATATTGCGCTGTCCGGTGGTAAAGGTGGTCTCGTAGGGATCGTTACTGGGAATCGCGCCATTCAGCGCGCCTGGCTGCAGAATCGGAATCGTAAAGCAAGAAGCTTTGAGTGCTGGGCCATTCACTCCAATTTGTCCGGTAAGCGCCGATTGAGGAGTACAGCCAGGGGCGAGGGGCACGATAGGATTAGTGATTCCATCAGAAACGCCATAGTAAAGGCTTCCGATGGCGCCGCTGTAGTCGATAACGCTGAAAGGCTGTCCGCTCTGGTAAACACCGATGCCCTCCAATGCCCAGCCATTCGTGAATTTGCCGACAAGCGAAGAGTTCTGCGCGACCTTGGGAATTTCAAACACGAAGCTAAAATTGAATACATGCGTGCGGTCGAAGTCAGAGGAGCCGTAAGCCTCGCGCAAATTTAACGGGTTGTTGCCGTTGTAAAACAGGCCCAAAGCGCTCTGTTCGTCGGTGGCGTGAGAATAGGTGTACGAGAAGCCCATGCGAACAGCGTGGCTCATGCGTTTTTCGATGTGCGTTTGCAGTGCGTTATAAGCAGAAATGCCAGCGGCTTTGTAGCTTTCAGATTCCGAAGAATAGCCGACGTAAGGGACGCGCAGGTCGATGTTGCCGCCTTCGTAGTTGGTCAGATAATTTCCGGGTGACGTGGTGCTACCAGGAACGGGCGGGAGTGCGATGGGAGTGAAAGTGGAATCGACGACGGTATACCCGTAACTGTAAACCTGTCCGTGAATCGGATGCGAAGGCGAAGCAACCTGCGCCTGGTTAAATGGAACCGGAATAACCAGGTGCCGGCCGAGATTTCCGACGTAGCCGATCTGTACGAGGAGATCGTTGCGAGGCTGCCACTGTATGTCCAGCGTGTTGTTGATGCTGTAAGGCAATTTATTTTTGCGATCGTAAACCGCAAAAGGGAAAACCTGCGCGCCGTTCTGTATGGCGGCTGCGGATGGAAGATAGTTGATGATGTCCGCCGGATTGCCCGAAGGAGGAGGTTGCAGGCTGCTGCCCCATGGCGCGGAGAGAGAACCGCCAGTGGGCGACGCGGGATCACAGGTGGGAATAAACCCCTGGTACGGGCTGATGGGGGAAGTACAGACTTGCGAATTCACAAAGGGCGGAGCCTGATTGACGCCGAAAGGTCCTCCAGTTATCACCCCCGCGGCGAACCCCGGCGACAGATAGGTGAACAATTCTCCGCGGTCGTAATAGAGACCGGTGCCTGCTCGAACGACAACTTTGTTATGAAACGTCTCCGGACTCCATGCGATGCCCAGACGCGGAGCGACTCCCCACTGGCGGCCGGTTAGCGTGCTGTTGCTTACCCCTTTGGTAGGGAATTTGGGATTGTTGCCCGCCACGACGAATCCCGTGGATGTGACGGTGCCGGAAGCTTCGTCGAAGGAATACAGCGAAGGCTCGAAGTTATAAATGCGGCCGTATTTTTCCGTGAAGCCGCCGTTGTAGTCGTAACGCACGCCGAGCGTCACGCTCAGATTGGGACGAATCTGAAAGCGGTCCTGTAAGTACAGACCCGATTGGTTAGCCCGTAGATAACGGTTGGCATCGCCTTGCAGATATGAGGTGGTGACGAAGCCGTCGGAGGTGTAAGGCGTGACGAGACCTTGTAGGAATTGTGAGAAGTCCGCGCTGCCAATGATTCCCTGATTAGTGCGCTGATCACGTGTGTTCAACTGCGTGTACGCGTAGCTTCCGCCGAAGGTGATGGTATGTTTACCGCGCGTCCAGATAGCATTCGCCGAGGGCATAATGCGATTCTGAAATACGCCAGTGTATGCGCCTTGGGACGCGGCACCTTGGCCGATGTTAAGGGCGGCATTAGCGATCGGCGTCGGAGAGGAGCAGCTGGGATTGCTGTTGGGGCAGCCCGTGTTATAGGGCGCGGCATTGCCAAAATCGTCCACGATGGTAATGCCCGGAAAGAAATTTGAGCCGAAGGTGTTTATGCCCAACTGCGACGGAGTAAAGGGCTGAGAAACGGTGCTGTAAACTTTTTCGCGAGCAAAACCCAAAACTTCGGTAACACTTAAGTTGGGACGCAAGGTTTGAGTATTGCTAATGGACAACACCTGACTGCCGGCGTCGAGATGCTGGGCAAATCCCGCCACGCTCGAGTACGCGTAAGGCGCGACCGTCGGATCATGCTGGAAGTAATATTTGAAGGCTACAGTGTCCCTTGCAGTGGCGTTCCAGTCGACGTCGGCAACCGCTTGATCAGCAGTAAAGCGTGCGGTTCCTGGGACAACCGCGTTCTCCGGAAAATTCACCGTCGGTGTATTGCCGTCCGCGGAAGGGATCATGTACTGACCGTTGGGCAATTTGTAATTTAGCAGAGCGAAGGCTACCGGGCTGATATCGCCGGGAGCGGTGCCTACGACCGGATTTACGGTGGACGGAAAATTGTTGCACGGCGGCACCGGGCAACCAGCGGTGGGCGTCATGGTATTAACAACGTTCGCCAAGCCGGCGGCACTGCGATCGTTGGTCAGGTTATAAGGCACAGTTATGCGGGAAAGGCCGATCTCCTGATCGGAAACATGGGTGTGCTGGTAGCTCAGAAAATAAAACAATTTGTCTTTGATGATCGGGCCGCCCACCGTTCCGCCAGCGGTGTAACGATGGAGTTCGGGATTTTTTTGGTCGGCGGGAATGTTGGGGTCGGCCTTGAAAAAGAAGGGAGCGGCGTTCAGCCAATCGGTCCCGCGATGGATGTAGGCGCCACCATGGATGGAGTTGGTGCCGGACGCGGTGCTCATGTCGATATGCGCGCCGCTGGTGGATCCCTGTTGAGCGTCATACATGCTGGTGTTGACGCGCAATTCCTGGATGGTTTCCGGCGCGGGAGTCGGCAGCGCCTGTCCGATAGCCAGATAAGGAGACGCGGTGCTCTGTATCACCGCCGCACTGGAGCTGGCTGCGCCGCTAACCCCGGTATTATTAACCACGCGTGCGGAAGCTACTTGGCTGGTGCTTTTACCGTTGAAGAGATTGCTGGCATCGACGCCATTGAGGAGAAAACTGTTACTGGTGTCGCGTTGACCATTGGCCCAGATAGGCTGGTTGCCTAGACCGCTGTTGGCCCCGGTGCCGCTGGGAAGTTCCGCGTTCACTCCTGGTGAAAGAATGGCGAGGCTAGTGAAGCTTCCGGTAGCCAGGGGAACGGAAGAAATTTCATCCTTTTCGAGAATGTAGCCGTTAGTGGTGTCCTGGGCATTCAACAACGGGGTAGCTTCGACGGTGACCGTCGAGCCCACCGCGCCTACTTTTAGACTGGCGTTCAGAGTAGCGGTGCGATCGGCTTGCACTACGATGGAAGGCACGACCAACGTTTCGAATCCATCATGCGTAAACGTAAGCGAGTACGCGCCAATGGGTAGGCTTACGAAATCGTAGCTGCCGCTACTGTTCGTGGTCTGCAAACGCGTAAGTTTCGTTGCGTCAGCGACCAGCGTGACCTCCGTATCGCCGACGGAGGCTCCCGAAGCGTCCGTCACCGTGCCGGTGATTCCGCCAAGAGTCTGCTGTGAGAAAGCAGCAGCGGGCAAGAAAAGAGTTACGCAGATGCAGATATAAAGATACGGCAATAAATGAGAAATCGAAAAACTGCTTACGATCTTACGCATTCGTAACGCCTCCGAGAGATACCAAAAACGCCCAGCACGCGCGTTGCGGTAAGCCGATTCCGATATTCTCGGAAGGAGTTTGAATGGCTCCCGCCGGACCCCGTGTGTTTATAAACTGGTTCCGAGGAAGCTATTTCATTTCGACGTACAAGGTAAACGCAAACTTCCGATGCTCGCGATTGTATTTTTTAATTGGAGTTCGTCGTCGGCAGCCCCACGGGCCTGCAGATTGTGTCTACACCACAGCTAACTTATTCTGTCTTCGGCGCAGGAAAAACCACAGCATCCCTGCAAAAAGATATCCCAGGTAAATGTACGGGAGCCTGCCATACGGGCCCTCCGGAACGGGGAAAATATTCCCGATCAATGCCAGAATCATGGCTGCACACGCAAACCGGGAAAGGATGTGCGCACCGGCGGTATATTTTCCGTGCGCGCGCAAGTAACTCGGCAACGCCAGGCAGACCAACGCATAGGCGACGATGAAACCGTAAGTGGCAAGCGATCCCATCCAACCGTAAACATCCAATCCGCTGGCGCCCCGTGCCGCAAGCACCGCGACGGGAACGACCGCGGCAATTCCAGTGACGAGGAGCGCCCTAGCTGGGGTTTCGTTGCGGCGATGGGTTGCGCGCAGCCCGTTGTGAGCGAGGCCGTCGTGCGACATGAGCAGAAGCACGCGCGCGGCCGCGGTAATGCAGGCCAGCGTTCCGGCAAACATGCTGACTAAAGCTCCGATGTCGATCAACAATCCGAGTACCGGAACGCCACCAACTCCCGCCAACACGCGCATGGGCGCCTGATTGGTCGCAAGGTTTTGTCCTGCGACGCGAAGGCCTAAAACTTCGGTGTAAGCGCACAAAATGAAAATGGCTCCGGCAAGAAGCGCGCTTTGGATTACGGCGCGGGGAATTGTCTTCAGGGGATTGCGTGCTTCGGAGCCGAGTGTGGTTGCGCTTTCAAAACCCACAAAACTGAATAAAGCCAGCACCAGCCCGAGCCGCAGACCGCTGCCAGTCATTCCGCGAAGATGCAATTGTTCTGTATCGAGGTGAAAGCCTGTGCGTGCGAGCACTAATATGACGACGATGAGTATTAGCGAAACCGAGATGGCTTCGATCCACAACATTACGCGCGCGGAGATTTTGACGTCGCGCCAGGCAATCCAGATGGAGATGGCGGTGACCAGCAGGGCCAGGAAGACGGCGGAAGTGCCGTGCCCGGTAGCATCGAGCAACAGCAGATTGCCGTAATGGTAGAAGCCACCGATCACGCTGGCTCCGGTAGCGCTATAAGCGAGCAACAAACTCCACGCCGATGCCGCGGCGATCGCAGGCGGCATAATTTTCGCGGTGTAGGTGTAAAGAGAACCGGGCGACGCCGAATAACGCGCGAATTTTGAAATGCACGCCGCGACAAGCAATATAGCCAGACTGGCCAGCACGTACGCCAGCCATGTGCCATTTCCCGCCAGCGCGCAGACCAGCGGGATTGTTGCCACCGGTGTGGTCGTTGGCGCGACGGTGGAGATGGATTGCGCGAGCGTTTCCATCGGCGAAAGGACTTCGCCGCGTAATCCATACTTGGAACTTTCCGGAGCTACCTGGGACGCTTGAGCCATTCGCCTCATTCGCCTTGAATTTTGCGAACTCCAGTTCGTAATGGAGGCGGCTACGATACGGTGCTGGTGATTTGGACGCAAGGGACTATCGCGGCATGCATGGAGGGCCGGCAAAAATGTTTAAGTCAATGATGTGCTATTTTGATGAAACCCGATCATTCATTGGGGAAACGGAGCTTGGCATGAAGTTGGATAGGGAAGTTCTGAAAAGCCTTCCCAAAGTTTTGCTGCATGAGCATCTGGATGGTGTGCTGCGCCCCAGAACCATTATCGAGCTTGCGCGAGACGTGAATTACCAGGAGCTGCCGCACGGAAACGCGGAAGAGTTGGCGCAATGGTTTTTTCAAGGCGCCAATCAGGGCAGCCTGCCCAAATATCTGGAAGGTTTTGCGCACACTATCGCAGTGATGCAGACGGAAGAAGCGCTCGAACGCGTTGCTTATGAGCAGGCGGAAGATCTAAGCCATGATGGAGTTGTTTATTTCGAGACGCGCTTTGCACCAATATTTCATACCCGCAAAGGATTGAGCCACCAGCAAATTGTATCCGCGGTGCTCAGAGGGTTGGAGCGCGGCCGAAAAGATTTCGGCATCGCCTCTGGATTGATCATCTGCGCCATGCGAAATATGGACGTCTCGCTGGAAATGGCGGAACTGGCAGTGGACTTTCGCGAGCGTGGCGTAGTCGGATTCGATCTGGCGGGCGAGGAAGGCGGATATCCTCCCAAGAAGCACGTGGAGGCTTTCCACTATATTCAGCGCCAGAATTTCAACATCACCATTCATGCCGGCGAAGGCTTCGGGAAGGAATCCATCTGGCAGGCTATCCAATATTGCGGCGCGCACCGCATCGGACACGGAACCAGGCTCATCGAGGACATCGCGGTGGCCGACGGAAAGGCCGTGAAGCTGGGCGATCTCGCGCAATATGTTTTGGACAAGCGAATCCCGCTGGAAATCTGTCTCATCAGCAATGTGCACACCGGGGCCGCACGCACGCTAGCGGAACATCCCTTCAAGATTCTCTACCAGGAAAAATTTCGCGTGACCTTGAACACCGATAACCGGTTGATGAGCGACACCACCATGACCAAGGAATTCGAAGCTGCCGCCACAACCTTCGGACTGACCTTAAATGATTTTGAAATTATTACGATCAATGCGATGAAGAGCGCTTTCCTGCCGTATGACCAGCGCTGCAAGTTCATTTATTCGGTGTTGAAACCGCGTTACGCGAAAATTCGCGCGTCGCAGGGAGTTTGAGTGTTGCGTTAACAAATGCTTTCACACTGATAGGTTTTTTGAGCGAAGAGAAACGTCGCTTAATGGCAATTAGCTGGCCAGACTGCGCAGAGTCTCCGCAAGAACCAGCGTTCCGCGCGCAATGTCTTCAGGAGAAGCATATTCGTCGGGCCGGTGACTGTAACCGTTGCGGCAAGGAATGAATAACATTCCGACTGGGGCTATGCGCGACATAAACAGCGAATCGTGATAGGCACGGCTGACCATAGGTAAAAAACTCAATCGGTGTTTTTTGCACGACTCAGAAAGCGTTTCGACAATATTAGCCGCGCAATCTCCGGGCGCGTCCGCGTTCACCAATTCCTGTCGAATGGTCACACCGCGGTTCGCCGCGATGGCCTGACTCGACGCTTCCACAGCGGCTATCAGTGAGTCACGCCTCTGCAAATCCGTGTCACGAATATCGAGGCTGAGATGCACGCGGCTGGGAATGCTGTTGACGGCGCCAGGAAACACTTCGCAAATTCCTACCGTGGCCACTGTGTCCGTGGATCCGCTGGTTTTGGCCTGTTGTTCAATCGCGAGAATTAATTCCGAGGCCGCGCAAAGCGCGTCGTGGCGATCCGGCATCAGCACGCCACCGGCGTGCCCGCCCGCACCGTCAATAAAAATCCGGAAGCTGGATGGCGCGGCAATTTTGCTGACGATCCCGAGTGAAATATTTTTCTGTTCCAGCAGCGGCCCTTGTTCGATGTGCAATTCGACAAACGCTTGGTAATGTCCAGCAGATAACTTTACGGTTTCGAGTTCGCCCTGGAATCCAGCGGTGCGACGAGCTTGCTCAATGGACGCACTGTCTTTGTCCGTCAGCTTTTTTACTGCATCGGCCGACAAACTCCCCGAAAGCAAACGGCTACCAAGGCAGCCGATGCCAAAGCGTGTCGGTTCTTCGGACGTAAAAAGAATCAGCTCAATCGAGCGTTTTGGATTGAACCCACTTTGCTGTAGGACGCGGATGGCTTCGAGGCCTCCGAGCACGCCAACCACGCCGTCATACTTTCCAGCGTTTGGAATTGCGTCGATGTGCGATCCGGTGCCGACTGCGGCTGCATTGGCGTCCTGTCCCTTCCATCGCGCGAAAATATTTCCGATGGCATCCTGGCGAGTCGCGAGGCCCGCTTTTTTACAGCGCTCCAGGAACCAGGCCCGCGCTCTTAAATCTGTTGGGGTGAAAACAATTCTAGTTACGGCAGGCGCTTCCGCATCGGAAATCAAGGCCAGTTCCTCGATCTCCGATGTCAATCGCTGCTTATTGACCTCGAGATTCATGTGACCCACCGGCGAGCGGATGGCGGTTCCAGTCTTTGTAGATCAAATATTTTGCCGGCGTCTTTCCAATCGCACCGAACCATTGCGGACACCAAGGCGCCATCCAGATGAAATCACCCGCGGTCACGGAGTGCCATGAATCATCCAGCCGGTAAATTCCCCCGCCTTCCAAGATCAGCAGTCCGTGCTCCATGACATGCATTTCCACCATGCTGAGAGCAGCTCCCGGTTGATAAACCATAGTATTCACGGCGAAGTCGAAGGCCATCTCGTCCGGCAGCAAACACTTCACCTGCAAGTCGGGGTCGTCGCCCAAAGCGTGCGAAGAAATCTGGCCTTCGGTGGAGGTCAAGAACTTTGGCGCCGAAACCGCAGACCATGGTTGGTACGGTTTTTCAATGACCGCGGCTCGACTAGAGCGCGCAGCGATCACTCGGTGCGGTGATCCTTCGGGAATATAGGCGTAAGCATTTACTCCCAATTCGCTTTTTCGACCGTCGACCTCAAGTCGGAGACTTCCGTCCAGCACATAAATAAACCGCTGCGAATCCGTGCCGCCAAGTTCGCCGCCGGACTCGAATTCCGCGGTGTACTGCACGAATTTTGCTCCCGCCGCCGCGCTGATGTGAACGATGGCAATGCACCCCTTCATTCCTGGAAGTACGGTGCGCACGAATGTATCGGGCGTCAAAAGAAAAAAATTGTGTCGCTTGCAGCTGCGCGTCTGACCGAGATTATGCACGGACCATCCTTTTTTGAAATTCTGCAGAGCCGGCCAGTTGTGTTAACAAGTGCATTCCGCATTCGAGAGCTTGGGCCACATCTTCAACGCTCACCGATTCTGACGGATGATGACTTACGCCGCCGGGAGTCCGCAAAAAGATCATTGCGGTGGGGATTTTGTCGGCCAGAATCATGGCGTCGTGACCCGCGCCGCTAACCATGCGATGCGTTTTGCCGGCCGTCTTTCCCGCAGCTTGTTCGATTTGATCCATCAGAAATGGATCCATGGAAACGGCCGGTTGGTTCAGCAATATTTTCCGCTCCACTGTTAAGCCGCGACGATGAGCGATTTCCTCAGCCTGTACAGCAAGAAAATCCGCCGCGCGGATACGCACGTCGTTAGATTTGTGGCGCACGTCCAAGCTTAAGCGAACCTGACCGGCAATGACATTTGCGGCATTAGGTGTAGCCGCGATGCGACCCACCGTGGCGACCAGTCCTTTTTCTCTTTTAGCCACCCGCTCCACCTCCAGGATCCATTCCGCCGTCGCTGACATCGCATCGTGGCGCAGATTCATGGGAGTTGTGCCGGCATGATTGGCACGACCGAGAAAGGTAAACTCGCCTCGCGTCTGTCCAGCGATGCCATCCACAATGCCCAGCGGGATTCCCAACGATTCAAGAACGGGCCCTTGTTCGATGTGAAATTCCAGGTACGCGAGGGTATCGTTTTTCATCACAGCTTTCGAAATTTCCTCGGGCTTCAAACCAAAATTCTCAATAGCGGTTCGAACGCTGACGCCCTTTGTATCCGTGCGATTGAGTAACTCGTTGTCGAGCTTGCCGGTTAACGCGCGGCTGCCGATGAACGGCGCACCAAAACGAATTCCTTCTTCCTCTGAAAACCCGATCAGCTCAATGGCGAAGGGAAGTTTGCGGTCCTCCATTGTTTCAAGCAAGGAAACCGCCAAAATTACTCCGAGAACGCCGTCATAGGCGCCCGCATCCGGCACGGTATCCAAATGCGAACCCAGGAGCAATCGCGGCGCCCCAGCCTGTGCGCCAGGATAAATTCCCCGCAAATTTCCGGCTGCATCGATGGTTACCGCGGCTCCCGCCGCTTCCATCCAGTCGCCCACTACACGGTAGCACTCGCGCATGGCAATAGAGAGAAATGTACGGCAAGTGCTGCCCGGCGTTTCAGTGATCGACGCCAATCGTTTGCATCGAGCGATTACTCTTTCCGCCCGATCCGCGATGGCGCCAGAGTGCTCCATTAATTCTTAATCCTGACGGCGAATGCGCGCCTCGATATAGCCATGCGGTTCGTCAACGGGAACGAATATCTCATTGGGATTGTCCTGTCCAAAGCGCGACAGATCTACAAGCAGGCAGTGGCGGTTCGGCATGTTCAATTCGATTTCGGCTACTTCAGGAATTTGCTCGAGAACGCCTTCACCCATGGCGTACAAGGTGTGCTGCACGGATTTGCTGGTATGGCCCGCAAATACTCCAAGCAAAATTTGCCGAATACTTTTCCGCAAAGTACGGAAGGAAACATCCGTCGTGGAATATTTCCATCGGGCGCGAAGTGCGGTGCCTAATAAGCGATCGGCCGACTCTGGCAAAGTGGTCAGCGAATCTTTCAGGAAGCCGGCGAATTCCGAGCCGGCGGTTTTCATAATGACCAGATTGTCGAGCCCTGACCAAACCGACGAAGCGCCATCACGAGCTCGCGATGTTTCTGAGGTCTGCAGTTCGGCGCTCGACTGCACAAATGTCGTGGGATGAGGTTTTCCTTCAACCAGCACGTGGTCCCACGATTTTTCAGAGACGGAGACCTGCGTGACAGAAAGTTGCGGATTATGATCCAGGAAAAAATCCGCTAATTCCTGGCCAAATTCTTCCAAACAGGTCTGCGAGGATTCACGTGCCAGCGAGTACACCGTATTTTTCATGGTGTCGGTGGGAAGAATGTTGCGGTTGTCGCCGTCAACGAAACAGGATTCAAAATCTCCGGTGAAGAGAATCTCCACGGTCCATTCGCGAAAATCGTTACGGTCGCCACGCCGCTTCACCTGCACCAGGCGGACGCGTGACTTGCCATATCTATTCTCGGCTAAAGCGATCACGCCATCAGCTCCCTCGGTACGTGGTGAATCCATACGGGCTTAAAAGCAGAGGAATATGAAACTCTGATTCGCCTTCGAGCACGTGAAAAGCAACCTCTATAAGAGGATAGAGCGTCGCGATATCCTGTGCCTGAAAATAACTTGCGGTATCGAAATTCAGACGATAAACACCGGGGACCAGAGTCTCATTTGCCGGCAGCAATTGCGCGCACCTGCCGTCAGTCCCGGTACGCGAAGAAGCCAGCACGAACCAATCGCCGGAGAGTTCGCGACGTTCCAGCCGCACGGAAACGTCTTTCGCCGGTTTACCCAGCGAAACATCGAGAACGTGGGTGGAGATTCGACTCATTCAGAGATCCATTTCTTCAAGCGCAGGCTGGTGATCTGTCGCTGTTGCTCGGCCGATTCCTGCAGCTCGGTCTGTTCGTCATTCCGCATCCGACGATGCAGAATATCCAGGATCGTGTGAGCGGATTTGCCCGCGGCACACACAATAAAAATGCGGTTGAAGCGTTGTTCGTAAGCTCGATTGCCTTCCGCGAGCGCAGCTATCACGTCGGTTCCACCCGCGCCGACTTTTTGCTGCTCTTGGCTCGACCATTGCGCCGATCGCGCGGGAGCAGTCGCGGGCGCGATCGATTGTCCGATGCGCGGGTGTTGAGCAAACGCCTCCATCCAATCTGCTTCCGTGAGACTTCTCCATATTTTGTCGGATGCCGCCAACAGGCTGTTTTCATCCTCGACCGGTCTGAGAGCAGCCATCTGTCGTGCCCAGGAGTTTGAACCGCAGCACGGGGAAATTTCAAGCGCCGCTTCTTCTGATGGTAGAGAATTCCAACGGGTGAGCACATTCGACTTTTTATTATCGGCTTCGTTAAAACCGTTGAGAAATTCAGCCACAAGATTTGCTGTCACTGCGCGTCTGTATCTGGCGGAGGATCGGATATCGTCGATTGGCTGAATTTCGTGAGCCGCTGTTTTTGTTGCCAGCAGAATAAGCGCTGGACCAATTTCCTTGCCGCGAAGAACTTTTTCCGTTTCTCTCAAACGAAGCGGAACCGGCGCGACGCTTCCCACGGCCATGCGAATGTCTTCGATAATTCCTCCAGCCATCCGGCCCAGCGCCGCCAGGCACACTTTTGAGATGGCCTGCGCGTTGCGCGCGCCAATCTTACGCGTATACGCGCGATAATTCTTAAACTGTCTCGGAAGGCACACGCACCGGATCACTTCATCTGCGGCGCGCTGCGTTTTCCGGTAACCGGTGTGAAAGTTTTCGTAAAGTATGCGGCGCTCGCCTCGAACGGAAACCAGGATTAATTCCGCTCCATACACCAGTAGGGCCGGGAGAGAATCGGCAGCGGGCGAAGCATTGACGATATTGCCTCCGAGCGTTCCGCGATTCTGATTCGCCACTCCGCCGGTCCAACGCGCGGCGCTGGTTAGCAATGAGAATTCGCGATTCACCTCTGCATTTTGCATCAAGTCTGTGTAAGTGCATCCGGCTCCAACGCGAATTTCGCCGGGAAGAATTTCAACGCGACGAAGTTCCGGTAAATTCCAAATGCTGACCAACTTTCGAGTGTCCAGGTGGCCCGCGGCATACTGCACCATCAAATCGGTGCCACCCGCGATAGGCAGCCAGGCACCGGGCTCTTGTGCGAGTAGCGAAAGCACCGACGACAAATTGTTGGGAGCTACGAGTTCGTACTCAGCAGGATGCGACCTCATTGGACTCCTCGACGGGCGGCATCCGCGACAGCTTCAAAAATTTGCATGTAGCCGGTGCAGCGGCAAAGATTGCCGGACAATTCCTCGCGGATATCTGCGAGGGTGGGGTTCGGGATTCTGTTCAGCAAGTGAGTCGCGGCAAGAATCATTCCAGGAGTACAAATGCCGCACTGCGCGCCTCCGAAATCGAGAAAAGCTTGTTGCAGCGCGTGTAATCGTTTGTCCGTAGCCAGGCCCTCAATCGTGGTGATATGTGTGCCGGAGGCTTGCAGCACGGGTATCAGGCAGCTATTCACCAAAAATCCATCTACCAAAACCGAGCAAGAACCGCACTCACCTTCGCCACAGCCTTCCTTGGTGCCTGTCAATCCGATTTGCGTTCGCAACACGTCCAGCAATCGCTCCATGGGAAAAGCGCGGATCGTGAGGGTTTTTCCATTCACAACCAGAGTGATGTCTGACTTACTGGCCGTCTGCGGGTCGTTCATTGCTTGCTGTCCACCAATGCAGGCATCGTGTTATCCGAATTATTTGCAGACAGAGCCTCGAAAATATCTTCGGGCAGCAGCGGAACAGAATTGAAAGAAATGCCCAGCGCATCGCTAATGGCGTTGACGATTGCAGGCGCGGGTCCATCCATTGGAAGCTCCCCGATTCCTTTTGCGCCGAAGGCTCCGTGAACGTTGCCCAGCTCCTCAAAAAAAACTCTGATCGGGGGAATGTCGGCTGAGGTGGGCATGATGTAGTTGGTCATCTGGCCATTCTTCATCCGCCCGTTCTCCCAAACAACTTTTTCATAGAGCGCGAAGCCAATCCCTTGCGCCACACCGCCGATAATTTGCCCCGCTGCGAGAACCGGATGAAGAACCCGGCCGACTTCCTGCAGACAAACAAAATCATCGAGCGTCGCGCTATAGGAAGTGAGATCCACGGTTACTTCCGCAACATAAACGGCCCACGCAAACGCGGCGTAGGCGGCGCCGCGGTAATTTTCTTCGTCCCAGGAAATATCGTCGGCCTGCTGGTAACGCGCGAGAGAACGGAATGCTCCGTGCTGTGCGACATGCTTACGGCAGGCGTCGCGAAACTCTTCGGAAGAATAAACTTCGCTTAATAGACCGCTGGATTTTAGGGTTTGCAGGATTGCTAAAGCCGCTGAATGAACCAATTTCCCTACCACCATGATGGTTCGGGAGGCCACCGTGGGCCCACTATTCGGAACTTTTTGTGTATCGGGTTGCGCGATGCTCACATCCTCGTAGCGCACGCCCAGTGCCTCCGCAACGATCTGGCAAAGCACCGTTTTCGTGCCCTGTCCAAATTCGGTGCTCGACACCAATATGCGTACGGTGCCGTCCGGGCACGTCTCGACGCCAACGAGCGAATTTAGATAACGCTCGCCGGAACCGGTAAAACCTGCGCCGTGCAAAAAAGCCGCTATGCCGATTCCTTTCTTTTTATCCGCGCTGAAATTTCCCTGTGTGAACTTTTCTTTCTTTGTTCGATAATCCGCCAATTCCAGCGCGCGATCGAGAAGTTTACCCAGATCGATCGGTTCATTTACGACTTGTTCTGTGGTGGTCGTTTGTCCGGGCTTAAGAAAGTTCCTTCTGCGAACCTCGACGGAAGAAATCCCCAAGGTCTGCGCAATGAAATCCATGTGGCGCTCCATCGCGAAGAGCGACTGTGGCGCGCCAAATCCACGAAACGCGCCGTGCGGCGGCGCATTGGTAGCCACTGCCTTGGCGCGAACGCGAACGTTAGGCCAATAGTAAGGTCCACCCGCGTGCAACGCGCCGCGCGAAAGCACCACCGGACTCAGAGTTTTGTATGCGCCCCCGTCAATCGTGAATTCAATTTCTCCGCCAAGAATTTTCCCATCTTTGCTCACGGCAGTTCGGTGACGCGTGCGTGAAGGATGCCGCTTGGTAGTCGCGGTCATGTCTTCCATTCTGTCGTACACAATTTTGACCGGCTTGCCGGACTTCATGGCCAGAAGCGTCGCGTGCGCCGCGATCATCGACGGGTACTCTTCCTTGCCGCCAAACGCGCCGCCCGTTTCCATTTGCACCACGCGCACACGATCTTCCGGCAAGCCGCACAATTCCATGAGCGCCTTGTGCACATAGTAGGGGCATTGCAGTGAGCCCCACACCGTGATGCCCTGTTGAGGATCGAAACTTGCTATCATTCCATTGTTTTCGATGTATAGCTGTTCTTGCGCGCCGGTGGTGTATTCCGCTTCGACGATGTAGGCGGCGTTCTTAAACGCGCCTTCCACGTTTCCTTTTTCAATGAGGTAGCTTTTGAAAATGTTATCCGTGCCCCAGATAATTTCAGAGAGCTCCTCGCTTTCCTCAATAGTGAAAACAGGCGGAAGCGGATCATATTCGACGGAAACGGCTTCAACCGCTTTTGCCAAAAGATTTCGATCCGGGTGCGCGAGCAGAAGGACAGGTTCCTCGGGATGATTGATTAATTCTTGTGCCAGACAGGGCTGATCTTCACCGATTAACGCGATGCAGTTCTTTCCGGGAATATCCTTCGCGGTGACGACGACAAATTCATCCCAATTCATCGCAGGATGAAACTTTATTGATTTGATTTTGCCTCGCGGGATACTGCTGCGAACGGTCGCGCCGTAAAGCATGCCTGGCATTTCCATATCGTCGACATACCGGGACGCGCCCGTGACTTTGTCGCGTCCCTCGAGTCTCGGAACCGATTTGCCGACGATGCGATCGTTACTCATGTTCATAAATCTGCGATCTTAAGCTGGGAGTTCGCGCCGCTCTGGTTTCCCGTAGGATGCATTATCCGCAAAAACGAGCCTACCGCGGACATATGTAGCTTTCACCTCGCCTTTCAATTTTTCACCCAGGTACGGAGAAAACGGATGCCGGTGATGAAGTCGCTCGGGTGTCACCAGAAATTCGCTGTCCTCATCAAAAACCACTAGGTCAGCGTCGTATCCGGCGGCAATTTTGCCCTTTTGATGCTGGCAGCCAACCAGTTTTGAGGGTGCTTCCGCCATCCAGCGCGCGATGTCCGTAAGAGAAAATCCTCGCGCGCGAGCTTCGGTATACATCACTGGCAACGCCACAGACAAACTGGGAATGCCGCCCCATGCCGTTTGAAAGTTGCCTTCAGCAAACCGTTTCATTTGCGGCGGGCACGGCGAATGATCGGTGGCTACCAGATCGATCGTTCCATCCTTTAGGGCTCTCCACAACTCTTCGCGATTTTCAGCGCTGCGAATTGGAGGAGCGCATTTGAACTGGGTCGCACCTCGCGAAATTGCTTCGGCCTGAAAATGCAAATAGTGCGGACAAGTCTCTACCGAAACAGGAAGTCCTTCAAGCCGCGCGGAGCGCAAAGCAGGCAAAGCCTGATTGGCCGAGAGATGCACGATATGCAAACGAAATTCGTATTCGCGGCAGAGTGAGATCAGAAGTCTTATCGCAGACAGCTCTGATTCTTCCGGGCGCGATTGGAGATACGTTGGATACTTTGTCCAATCAGCTTTTTCCAAATTCTTGGTAGCGGCGTCGATACAATCTGGGAGCTCCGCGTGCACCAGAAGAGGCAAGCCGGTCTCCGCAATGTGGGGCAAGGCCTCACGCAACTGCTGTTCAGTAACCATCGTAAATTCGTCGATACCCGGATGGACCAGAAAGCATTTGAAGCCTCGGACTCCCGCGCCCGCAAGCTTGATGATGTCCTGCTGATTATCGGCCACCACTCCTCCCCAGGCAGCCCAGTCCACCCAGCAGCGACCTTTCGCCGCAGCCCGCTTGGCTTCCAGGGCTACAACGCCAGTAGTTCCTGGCACGCAATTCAGTGGCATGTCCACTACACAGGTAAATCCGCCTGCGGCTGCCGCGCGCGTGGCGGATTCGAATCCTTCCCATTCGGTGCGCCCCGGATCATTGATGTGAACGTGTGCATCGATGAGACCGGGCAGAATCGCTGCATCACCGAAATCGACGATTTTAGCTTCTGAGGGGATCTGATCTAGCGTTACGATATTCCGAATCACTTCCCCGTCCACCAGGACCCCAGCCGGACGAATGCCTTCAGAGGTGACGACGCGCCGGGAAAGGAAGGCCTGCAAGTCCATGTAAGCAGCGAAGCTCCCCGCAACCTCCTTTTAGTTTAAGGTAACAGGCTTGATGGCATCTGCAGTTTTTCAAATCCCCGCAAGTCATAATTCGAACCGAACAATCCGCGCTCCGGGCTTATACTTGCTGCGCTAAACAGCGCCGGGAAATTTTGGAGGAGCTTTGAGCATGGCCAGGATTTGGACTTACCGGAATCAGGGAGACCCGGCGGCAAATTAATATGAACAATTCATTCATGGCCCGGGCCATTCAGCTTTCCATCGAGAACGTTCACTCCAGCAACGGCGGGCCGTTCGGTGCTGTCATCGTGAAAGACGGCAAAATTATTGCCGAGAATGTAAATCGGGTAACCTCCACCAACGATCCGACGGCTCATGCGGAAGTGTTGGCGATTCGCCACGCATGCACAAAGCTGGGTGTGTTTGAACTGTTAGATTGCGAGCTATATACCTCCTGCGAACCGTGCCCTATGTGTCTGGGGGCTATTTATTGGGCGCACATTTCGCGCATCTACTTCGCGAACTCGGCTGAAGACGCAGCTGCAATCGGTTTCGATGATTCGTTCATTTACAACGAATTAAAGCTGTCCTATGCCCAACGCAAAATTCCAACGCGACAGATGATGCGCGAAGAAGCGTTAACGGCGTTCCGAGCGTGGGCGGAGAAACCGGACAAAATTGCATATTGAGATCGGGTTCACAAATTGCCTGCTCGTCATCAAAATCGGCGGCTACTGCGTGATCGTCGTCGACAGCTTCTTGACAGTTAAAGTGGGGAATGATTGATCGATCGCTATTTTCACCTGACCGAGAACCACACCTCGGTAAAACAAGAACTGCTTGGCGGCATCACTACTTTCATTACCATGGCGTACATCGTCGTGGTCAACCCGCAAATTCTGGCGCAAGCCGGAATGCCAGTCGACGGAGTGATGTTTGCAACTTGCTTGTCGGCCGCGGTAGCGACGCTGGTGATGGGGCTGTACGCCAACTATCCAATCGCGCTGGCCCCAGGTATGTCGCTGAACGCGTACTTCACCTACTCCGTTTGTCTCGCTATGCATGTTCCGTGGCGCACGGCACTTGCGGTGGTATTTTTCTCGGGCGTACTCTTTCTCGTTCTTACGGTTACCCGGGTTCGCGAGCAGATCGTCAATGGCATGCCCGATTGCTTGAAACATTCGACGGCTGCTGGAATCGGGATGTTTATCGCGTTTGTCGGAATGCGTAATGCAAAGCTGATCGTTTCCAATTCCGCGACATTCGTCGGGTTGGGCAGCTTTGCCGATAAGGAAGTGCAAACGGCATGTTTCGGACTGGCGTTGACCCTTATTTTGATGGCCAGAAAAATCAACGCCGCGATTTTGATCGGTATCGTCGGCACCGCGCTGCTCGGCATGCTTCGCGGTATTTCCAGTTGGCCTTCGGCAATCTTCTCCATGCCGCATCCATCTTCGACGTTTTTACAGTTGGATTTTCGCGCCGCCATCCATCTCGGTTTTCTGGAGATTCTGTTCGCGTTCTTGTTCGTCGATCTGTTCGATAACGTCGGCACTCTTGTCGGCGTATGCGAGCAGGGAGGTTTCGTCAAGGACGGCAAAATTCCTCGGGTCGGACGGGTGTTACTGGCGGATTCCATTGGAACAATTTTTGGCTCGCTGACGGGAACGTCTACGGTGACCAGTTACATCGAGAGCGCCGCTGGTGTAGCCGCTGGCGCCCGCACCGGTCTTAGCAATGTGGCGGTGGCTGGATTATTTCTACTTGCTATGTTCTTCGCGCCACTGGCCACTGCAATTCCGGCCTACGCAACCGCTCCGGCACTGATTCTCGTGGGCGTTTTAATGGCGCAATCCATTACGCATATTCGCTGGCAGGAGTTCAGCGAGGCCCTGCCGGCCTTCATCACTATGCTCGTGACACCTCTCACCTTCAGCATCGCTACCGGTCTCAGCTTTGGAGTTATCTCTTATGCGGTGGTGAAAGCCGCAGCTGGAAAGTTTAAGGAAGTTAACACTCTGGTGTGGGTCCTAACTGTTTTGTTCATCCTGCGATATGTTTATCTCGCTTCGGCCTAAGATCGCGTTCCGTATTTGTGCGGTGCCCACTATCATTCGCTACGGCATCACAAAAACGCCACGGTGCACGTGCTAAAATTTGTCGCTCGCTAGTGTTTCCAACCGCGATCAGGAGTGAGGATGCAATCTTTGTTCGCTTTGACCCCTAACAGAATTCTATTGGCCGGCCTGCTGATCTCCGCTGGCGTATTTACCGCATTGGCCCAGGAATCAGCTCCCGCAGGTTACTCGGATGTGTTCGACAAAAAAGAAGTAATGATTCCGGCGCGTGACGGAATCAAGCTCCACACCGAGATTTACACGCCCAAGGGTCCAGGACCGTTCCCAATACTTTTTGAACGCACGCCGTACGGAATTTCCGCTCCAGACAAAGGCTATAGCCGTTCGTTAAGCCGTTACGCGGACATGATTCCAGAAGGCTACATTTTCGTGTTTCAGGATATTCGCGGGCGCTATGGTTCCGAGGGCCAGTTCGTGATGAATCGTCCGATCCATGACCCTTCTGACAGCAAGGGGGTGGATGAAAGCACGGATGCCTATGACACCATCGATTGGTTGGTGAAAAATGTTCCGCGCAACAATGGGCGCGTGGGCATGGACGGCATTTCTTACGGCGGCTTCCTCGTGACTATGGGGATGATCCATCCGCATCCAGCGCTGAAAGCGGTTTCCGAGCAGGCCTGCATGGGCGATACATTCCTGGGCGACGATTTCTTTCATAACGGTGCATTTCGCTTGAGCTACGGCTTCGAATATGTGGCTTTGCTGGAAAGTTCCAACGAGAATTTCAGTTTTGCCTTTGACCGCTTCGATGTCTATGACTGGTATTTGCGCTTGGGGGCCTTGTCCAATGCCAATGAAAAATATTTTCACGGCGCCATTCCGACATGGAACGATTTCGTCGCGCACAATAGTTACGACGAGTTTTGGAAGGAACATGCGGTCGCCTATGGACTGAAAGAAACTGTCGTCCCGGATTTGAATGTGGCCGGATGGTGGGATCAAGAAGATTTTTACGGGCCCATGTTCACCTACGAAAATCTGGAGAAATCCGATACCAAACATCTTAATTATCTGGTGGTCGGGCCCTGGAATCACGGCGGATGGGGGCACGGGCCCGGAAATACGCTGGGCGCGATACCGTTTGGAAGCGACACAGCAGTTTATTTCCGTCAGAAGGTCGAAGCTCCCTGGTTCGCTTATTGGTTGAAGGACAAGGGAACGCTGCCACTGAAGGAAGCGTTACTTTTCCAGACTGGCTCTAACATCTGGACCTCTTTCGATGCTTGGCCCCCCAAGGAGGCCAAACCACGAAATCTTTATCTCCGGGAAAATGGCGGGTTGTCCTTTGTCGCTCCGCAATCGGACTCCACTAACGACTTTGACAGTTATATAAGCGACCCCGCTCATCCCGTGCCTTACAGGCACCGCCCGGTCGACAGCACCTATCCCGGGGATCATCCGGGAAGCTGGTACACCTGGCTGGTGCAGGATCAGCGCTTTGTGGATGAACGCCCGGATGTCCTGACCTGGCAAACCGGGGAATTGACGGAGGACCTGACCGTTGCAGGCGACGTGACCGCCAAGCTTTTCACCTCGACAACCGGCACAGACAGTGACTGGGTTGTGAAACTGATCGACGTATATCCTGAAAAATATCCGCAGGATTGGAAACTTTCGGGCTATGAACTGATGATCTCGGATGAAATTTTTCGCGGCCGCTTCCAAAAATCAATGGAGAAGCCGCAGCCACTACAACCCGGAGCGGTCACCCCGTTTACGATCGACCTGCACACAGCAAATCATGTGTTTAAAAAGGGCCACCGCATCATGGTGCAGGTGCAAAGCTCGTGGTTCCCGCTTTATGATCGCAACCCGCAGAAATTTGTACCGAACATTTTTGAAGCCGAGGCCAGCGATTATCAAGCAGCTACGCAGCACGTCTACCGCTCCAAGAGTTATCCGTCAAGCGTGGAGATTTCGGTACTGCCAGCAGGGGTCGGGACTACGCCAGCAAAACAATAGGAGCCGTGTGGTTGGGGAATGGCGTGGGAGGAAGATCTTAAGAGGAGAGGAATGGATCGAAGCCCACGCGCCCAATATGAACACCTCGTATCCAGAGTTTGGACTGAAAGGTTCATATTGGACGCGGGGATTCGATGGTTCTTGGGACTATGGGCTTAGAGATATTTATTTTCTCTGAGGCCTCCTTATCGACTTAAAAGGACTACAGAGACCACTTCTGTTTCAGAAGCAGGTCCCCGATAACTGGATAGATACGACAGGAAGTATCAGGTGTCAAAGGACCTTCTTATGACTTAGTAAATCGCTGCGAGCAAAAGACTTATTGCTTCAAATGACCTAATCTGTGATAATATTTCCCGCTGATTTTACAGGGCGCACATTGGAACCAAAAGTTCAACCGACCCTCTCCGTACGCTTCGGCCTGTTTGACGTGGACCTAGTGCGTGGCATAGTCACCCGCCAAGGCACCCGGCTAAAACTCCAAGACCAGCCTTTTCGGATTCTAACAATCTTGTTACAGCGGCCCGGAGAGATCGTCACCCGGGAGGAATTGCGCCAAGCCCTTTGGCAAGATGGCACACACGTAAATTTCGACGGCAGCCTGAACGCCGCCCTAAAGAAATTGCGCTCCTGTTTGCAGGACGATGCCGAGAACCCACGTTTCATCGAAACGGTGCCTCGCCAAGGTTACCGCTTCCTTGCTCCAGTACATCAGATTCACCCTCGCGTGAACATCACGAGCGCCAATCCCCCCGTTACCGCGACAGGCACAGACGAGGTGGAAATTCATCTTTCGATGCAGCCAGAGTTTTCCGCGGAGCGGGCCGCAGAACTGCAAAAGGAACGACGCAAGGAACAAAGTGCCCGGCGCTGGTGGGACATAACGTTATTAACGATCGCTATCTTGTTTGGTTCCTGGCTGTTCTTCTTCATCATTTATCCGATTCCGCACCCCAGCGTGCAACGAATGGTGCGCATTACCAATGCTGGAGACATCGACGAGACCGGCGGCATCGTTTCCGACGGCAGCCGAATTTTTTTCCGTGAGCGTTTCGGTGAGCGCTGGCATTTGATGCAAACCTCGGTCGAGGGGGGGAACGCGGAAGTGGTTGCAGCGCCTTTTGCCAACACCCGGCTGTTTGCTATTTCACCCGACCATTCAGAATTTCTAATCGGCGAGTTTAACCGCCCAGACGACGAAATGACCCTTTGGCTGTGGCCCGTACAAGGCGGTGCGCCCCGGAGATTGGGCGAGGCTACCGGTCGGGATCCCGCGTGGTCGCCCGACGGCAGCCAGGTCGTTTTCGTGCACGAGCGAAGCTTGTTCACGGTGCGCCCTGATGGAACTCAACTTCACGAGATTGCGCATCCCAATGGGCAGCCGCATGCGCCAGCATGGTCCGGAGATGGAGAAACAATTCGCTTCCACAGCGAGAACGGCGGAGGCAACGGCTTAACTATTTGGGAGATGAATGCCGACGGCAGCAAATTGCATCGCGTTCTTGGCCGCGGAACACCACCCGTTTCGCAATCCTCCGGCCAGTGGACGGCGGACGGAAAATATTTTTTGTTTTCGGGGTGCCAAAACGACGAGTGCAATCTGTGGGGAATGCGAGAAACGTGGAGCTGGTTCCGCCGGACCAACCAAGGGCCTGTGCAACTGACCCGTGGGCCCGATTTGCTGCACGTTTCGATCCCGGCGCAAACCGGCTCGCGAGTGTTCGCCTTCAGCCTACGATCGCATCGCGAATTAAAGAAGATCGATCCAAAAACGAATGGCTCGGTTTTTCTAATGCCGACTCTGCGGGCTGATGAAGCCGTAGTTTCGCCGGGAGGGCAATCGCTTCTATATGTAGACCGGCCCGGCGGATCGTTGTGGCTCTGCAGAATGGATTCTAAGAAACAATTGAGATTGACCGATGCGCCGCTGGTGGCGGCCGCGCCACGATGGTCGCGCGATGGAAAGCGGATTTTATTCACTGGCGTACAACCGGGCCATGCGCGCCAAATTTATATCTTGTCGTCAGATGGAGGAGGTTTGCGCGCGGTGTTGCCGGAAGGACGCGAGGGAGCGTCGGCGGATTGGTCTCCCGACGACACCCAAATCGTGGTCAGTATGCGGGATGTGAAAATCCCGCCAAAGTTTGGAATTTATTTGTTCAAGCCCCAGACTGGCGAATTCACTCTATTGCCGGACTCCCGCGGATTTGGGGAACCGCGATGGTCTCCAGACGGGCGTTATATCGCGGCCCTCGATGAAAGCAAGCATCATCTGGTGCTTTACGATTTTCAGACCAAGGAATGGCGGCAGTTGGCGGAAGGCGGCCTGATTGGTATTCCGTATTGGTCCGATAACAGCGAATCCATTTATTTTCAGGATCAACTTGAAAAAGAACAATCGGTGTACCGCGTAAACGTGGTGGGCGGCCAGCCGCAGCGTGTGTACGGCTTTGGGGAGGTGCTGCAAAGCCCGGCGCACTACCTATTCAACGGGCTAGATGCTGCAGGCTGGTTGTATGTGACTGTCGAGCGCGGGCTGACTGACATTTACGCGTTGGACCTGGATTTGCCTTAGCGCCGCGAACCCAAGTTGTCTAACGGTTATTCCCGGTTCTACGAGCCACCGCTTCGGCCAAATTCTACCTTGATACCCCATCGGTTTTGCTGCTTGCTCAGCCGTGAATATGTTCTTTTAGGCGCGATCTTCCGAGCAAGGAGGCCGCCGAACTACGCACCGCATTGTCATTTCTTTGTAACTTTCCAAGTGTTTAGAATCAATCGCGAGCCGCGGGTCGGTTGTTTATGGCCTTGCCCGACAAAAACTCCAGTATTCGAACCGGGATTACGAGAAGTATGGAACCTTCTTAAAAATGCTGCGTACTTTAAAACAAAAGGCGCCAAGGTACGTCTATATATATCAAGGGTGATGTCGATGACGACGGGAGTGGTTCCCATGCAGGCAAGATACGATCCGACCAGCGCGGAGAGCAGCTCTCTCTCGTCCGGGCGCTATGTCCGCCTGGGTCCATTTCAAATCGACCAGCAACGCCAGGAAATTACGAAAAATGGGGAAAAGCTAAAATTACAGGGAAAAGTGTACCGGGTGCTGATGACGTTACTGGAAAAGCCCGGCGAAGTAGTTACTCGCGAGGAACTGCGCCAGCGACTGTGGCCGGCGGAAACATACGTCAATTACGACGCGAACGTTAACACTACTGTGAATAAATTGAGGCTGGCCTTGGGAGATTCCTCGGAAAGACCGGTATACATCGAGACGATTCCACGAAGAGGCTATTGTCTGTTGGTGCAGCCGGAAATATCCGCGACACCAATGATGGCTACCACCTCGGTTTCTGAGCCGGGAGATTTGCCGGTAAATCTTTCTGAAAACGGCGATGCCAGGCCGCGCGCGGCGATGTGGAACGTCGTGGTGATAATTGGCCTGCTGCTGGTGGGAATATTACTCGGCGCAACCTTGACGCGATTGTGGATCTCACATTTTGCGCCGACGGGTTCCTGGCAGTAAAAATAATATTCTTTCTTGACCGTTCCTAAAACTTTGCAGCTGAGTAGATTAGCTGGGACCCGCTCGCCTTCGCGCGATAGTGCGCCCTTCCATTTTTAATCCGTGTAGACTCTCCTCCGTATGCTTACCGCGATAACGCGTAAAGTTAGCCCGGCAATAGTAAATTGCGAACTGACCTTCGTAGCCCGCGCGCCAATCGATCTGGCAAAGGCTCTTGAGCAACATCGAGCGTACGAGCAGGTGCTCGAGAAATTTGGCGCCAAGGTTATTTCTCTTCCCGCCGAAGCGAGCCTCGCGGATTCCATGTTCGTCGAAGATCCGGCGATAGTGCTTGACGAGTTAGCGTTGATTTTCCCACTGGGCACGGAATCACGACGCGCGGAAGCAGCTTCGCTGGCGAAGGCGTTGTCGCCGTTTCGCGAATTAAAGTATGTGCAGCTGCCTGGCACCGCGGAAGGCGGGGATATTCTGCGCGTCGGGCGAAACCTTTTCGCAGGTCGGTCTAAACGCACGAACGAAGACGGCATCCGTCAATTGCGATCGATCGTCGAGGACTACGGCTACACCGTGACGGCCGTGCGGGTGAGCGGGTGCTTGCATCTCAAATCTGCGGTGACGTTTCTTGGGCGGAATACATTGCTTGCTAATCGGGAACGGTTTGATGCGTCCTGGATGTCCGGCTTCGAGTGGATTGATATAGCGCCGGAGGAGCTGCATGCGGCAAACGCCTTAGCCTTTGGCGACACGGTAATTCTGCCGGCATCTTTTCCATTGACGCGCGCGCGAATCGAAGCGCGCGGATTCCAGGTGTTGCCGTTGGATATTTCGGAATTGCAAAAAGCGGAGTCGGGACTGACGTGCTCAAGTCTGTTGTTTAACGCCAAAATATAATTTGGCCAAAAGAGACGGCCACCTCACTCTGCAGGTGGCCGCTATCAATCCTACTTCACGAAAACAACTACATCAGTCGGGTTTCTTGATGAGCGGGCCAGCTTGCTCGATACTTCCCGGCACGAGCACGGTCTTTACCTCAGTTTTCTGCCCGGCCAGCAGATCTATTTCGGTGTCGTAGGTGCGATAGCCAGGCAATTCGACTTTAATTCGGTGCTTGCCCGGGCTGATGAGCATGGAGCGGAATTTTCCGCCAAATTCACTCGCGTGGCCCACGAATTTATCATCAAGGAAAACGGCGGCGCGCTTCGGCTCGATGTTGAGCTTCAATGTTGCGGTAATCTCGGGTGCGGTGGCGCGCGGGCTCTTCAGCAGCACGGCGTTAACGATTTGAACCTGGCCGGGTTCAACCACAACCTTTTTTTTGAAGTCGTCATACCCGGATTGTCTGATGATCACTTCGTGCTCACCGGGCAACAGCATGATCTTTTTGTCGCCCTTTAATTCCTTCAAATAACCGACGTAATTTCCGTCAACCCACACTCCAGCGTCCTTCTCTATTTTTGTGGTGCCTTCGAACCTGACCTCACCCATCACCTTGTTCTGCGCGCGAGTGGAAAAAAGGCCAGCAGAAAATATCGATGCAAAAAGTGCCATCGCCAAAATGGCGACAGCATTGCGGACTGCGTAATTTTTCACGTTCACTATTTACCCCCAAAAGATGCCTAACCATGATGCGTCAAACTGCGTGCTCGCCACACTGCTTTTTCCTTAGATTGCCCCACATCAGATATAGTTTCGTGATTATTGCGATATTGCAATTCCTATAATGGATAAGCGTGCTTGCGGTATGGCGAAACGCGGTGTCAAAAGCGCGGGTATTCCATTAGAATCGCGGCGCGTCTGCAGTTTGAACTCGCGCAGGAGAACGGATGAGTTTTGACGAGCGGCTGAAAGAAATCCGCGACGGATTCGAACGTCCGTTCTGGGTAGCGAACATCAGCGAATTATTCGAACGTCTTTCTTACTATGCGGCGTTTGCCTCGCTGGCGCGTTATTTGCACGAGACGCTCAGCTTTCCGGCCGCGCAAGCCACCAGTCTGACCGGATTGTTTGGCGGCCTGGTGTGGTTTCTCGCCGCGTTTGGCGGGACTCTGGCGGATCGCCTGGGTTTCCGGCGATCGCTTTCGCTGGCCTATTTCATCTTGAGCTGTTCGTATTTTCTGCTTGGCTCGCTGGGCTCCTCGTGGCTCGCACCAATACGTGCCGCGTTGCCGCTGTGGTTGCTGGTGGGTTTCGTATTGATGCTGCCGGCGCTGGGGATTGCGCTGGTCAAACCCTGTGTCGTGGGAACGACCGCGCGCGCCTCAAAAGAGAACGTCCGCTCCCTCGGCTACTCCATTTATTACACGCTCGTGAATATTGGCGGCGCAGCAGGGCCGTACATGGCCTCCTGGGTACATCAGCATATGCGCGTGGAAAGTGTCTTTCGTGTTGCTGCGTTAAGCGTATTTCTGATGTTTTTCGCGGTTTTATTGCTGTTCAAGGAACCTCGGCAGTCTAATGAGGTACCAACAGCCAGCGCCGGGGCGGCGTGGCGAAACTTTGTAACGGTGCTTGGCAATCCACAATTTATGATTTTCCTTTTGATATTCTCCGGCTACTGGATCGTGTACTGGCAGGAATTCATAATTCTTCCGATTTACATACACGAGTACGTGAACTCCAGTACCGACACTGAGTTGATGCTGGTCACCGGGCCGCTGACGGTCATCGCGCTGCAATTGTTGATGAGTTTTTTGATGAAAAAAGTTGCAGCCTTCAGAGCCATTACCCTGGGCACGTTAGTGTCTGCGCTGGCGTGGTTGATCCTGATTGTGCATCCCACGCCGGCGATGGCGGTTGCCACGCTTTTTGCAGTTTCGCTCGGAGAGATCGTCCAATCGCCGCGATACTACGAATACATCTCGCGATTGGCGCCTGCGGGGCAGCAGGGAACATATATGGGATTTGCATTTTTGCCGATCGGTATCGGTTCGTTGATCGCCGGGCCGCTCGGCGGTCTACTACTTCACCATTTTGGCGAAGTACAGCACCAGCCACAAAAAATCTGGTGGATAGTGAGCGGGATTGGCGTGCTCACCGCGTTGTTGCTTTATGTCTATGACCGCATCGTGAAACCGGGCGTGGTTTCGGCTACCTCATAAGCACTTTTTCAAAATACCGCTTCGATTCCCGAAAATAATTTAGTTCACCAGGCGGCGCAACGAATCCAAAGCTTCACGCGCCAACCGGTAACGGGGTTCAACTTCCAATGCTTCTTCAAAACACCGGGCCGCCCGCGCGTACATCTCCTTGCCAAGATAAGCGCGGCCCAAATTGTAATGGGGAAAATGCCGGGGCTCGTATCGTTTGGCCTCAATGGCGCGCTCCAGCCACGGAATGGCGTCATCAAAGCGGCGCAACTCGATCAGATACGCGCCGATATCGTTGTAGGGATTTCCGAATTCTGGATCAATGTCGATTGCGGTGCGACACTCCGCTATGGCCTGGTCCAATTTGCCTTGAAAATGGTAAGCCCAACCGAGAAATGTGTGCGCTTCAGCAGTGGGATGCAATTCTAGGGAAGATTTGTAAAGGTCTACCGCACGCTCGTAGTCGCCCTCCATCTGGGCTTGATAAGCATCCTGCAAAAGTTCCCACGCACGCATTAAAGTTTCCTGACTCATGATTTCTGATTGTTAGCACACGGTTGGATAAGCGTCAAAAGTACAAAAGTTCCAGGGCTTCGAAGGGCTACCTGTCCTTTGTGCCGGGATATAGTTAGGAACTGGAATTAACAGTAATAAAAGTACAAAATGGAGTTCAGTCAATTCACCGGGAATATGGGGGACGCGTGAAGAGTATCCATTTGTTTGCTGGCATTGCGGCTCTGGGCCTATGCGGACTTGCGTTCGCGCAGGAACAGCCGGCGAAAAAAGCAGGCCCTGGCGGAGCCGGCAAGAATTCGGCAGCAGCGGCGCGCGGCAAGGAAATGTTTGAGCAGAAGTGTGCGGTTTGCCATTACGCAGATAGCGACGCCAAAAAAATCGGCCCAGGATTGAAAGGTATTTCAAAACGCGGAACGTTCACGGTCAACAACAATAAAGTTACCGATGAAACCTTGAAAACGTGGATCGAAAACGGCGATACGTTGATGCCCCCATTCAAGGAAGTCCTGGAAGCGCCGCAAATCAAAGATGTCGTGGCCTACGTGAAGACGCTCTAACTCCCGGCACTGTAAGAAGCATTTTTCTCGCACTTTCTTTAATGCTCTGCAGAAAAGAAAACCTCCGGTTGTGGCGTGAGCCGCTTGCCGGAGGTATTCCTATCTAAATCTTTGAACCGATTAAGGATTGATTTGCCGCAATTGATGTCGGCCACAGGATACCGGGCGCGGCCGACCTGCAACGAATTCATTGTCTGCGTTATGCAGATCGTTGCTTATCGAATGGAAATTAAATCGGATCTACTTCAGGACGGCGTCCTTAAACGCCTTGGCCGGACGCAAACGAACAACCGTCTTGGCCTTGATTTTAATCTGCTCGCCGGTCTGAGGATTACGGCCAAGACGCGCCTTGCGATGCGCCTTTACTACGCGGCCGATGTTGGGAATGACAAATTTTCCGGCGGCACCTTTTGCTTCTTTCACTGCAAGTTTGAATAATTCTTCAAAGAAGAGCACTGCGGTCTTTTTTGATGTACCGACTTTCTCGGCCATGTGTGAAACGATCTTCGTCTTGCTCAAAGGCTTGGCTGCCATCTAGTCTGCTTATCCTCCTGATTTTTTCGTTCCTATTTCGTTTTGTTCCCGAGTTGACCGGGGGCTGGCTGTGAGCCTTTTGTCCTGAACAGCGAAGGAGAAAAGTCCGGGCCGTTGGGCACTATAGCCAAGCTGTCCTTGGAACGCAAGAGGAAACCACGAAAAATGCAGATAACAAGCGTGTTTTTTTCATTTAGCATGTGAATAACCGCATAAAACAAGGGTTTTGAGTGAGTTGAATCGTCCCAAAATGCAATTACTCCCCATGTTATGCTGCAAAAACTATTTTCTGGAGGAACCGGGTCTACACCGGTATAGGCGAAGAGCAAATGTACTTCGTGCTGCGCGGACAGGATTTGGAAGCCGTTTACGACGCTCTCCAGGTCGTGAACAGGGCGAATGCCGCGCTGAGCGATTATGCGACTCGCAGGCGCCGAACACTTTCCACCACCTGAATCGCCGAGACAGCTGGAGCAGTGGACAAAATCAAGTTATAGCGTCGCGAGATCCGCGTAAAAGTGCGCTATGGCTTTGATTCCCCCAAAATAATTCTCAAGCGCGATGTGTTCGTCGGGCGCGTGAGCGTTTTCGTCCGGTAATCCAAATCCAATCAGAACACAGGGAACTTTGAAGGTGTCATGCATCTGGGTAACGAAGGGGATAGAGCCGCCTTCTCGAATGAAAACAGCCTTTTTCCCGAAGCCTTTTTCCAGAGCGCTCTGCGCCTTCTTAAAAATCGGCGCTTGAAATGATGCCGACCAGGGTTTCCCGGTGCTAAGAACTTCAAATTTGCAGGTGACCGTAGCGGGCAACAACGCGCGAACCTGTTTTTCGACCAGCTTGGCTATTTTGTGCGGATCCTGATGTGGAACCAGCCGAGTGGAAAATTTTGCGTAAGCTTTGGAGGGGATCACCGTCTTGGCGCCTTCCCCGGTATAGCCTCCCCAGATACCGTTCAGCTCCAGCGTCGGCCGTGTCCAAAGTTGCTCGACGATGGTGTAACCCTTTTCGCCAAAATAGCCTGGCGCGCCAACGGCCTTTTCAAACTCTTTTCGCTTCCACGGCAAAGCGTTAAGAACCTTGCGCTCTGCTTTTGAAACCGCGGCGACAGAATCGTAGAAGCCTGGCACGTTGACACGGAAATTCTTGTCATGAAGTTTGGCGAAAAGCTCTGCAAGTATGGTTAGCGGATTCGGAACCGCGCCGCCATAAACGCCGGAATGGAGATCGCGCGCTGGGCCCGTCAGTTCGATCTGGTAGTAATTCAAACCTCGCAGGCCATAAGTGATGGAAGGCACGCCCTTCGCAAGCATGGAAGTGTCCGAAACCAGTAAGGCATCCGCTTTGAGTTTTTCTTTATTTTTCTGCACATAATTCCAGAGGCTAACGCTGCCTACTTCCTCTTCGCCTTCGATGAGAACCTTCACGTTCACGGGAAGTTTGCCGTTGATTTTCTGTAAAGATTCGAGCGCCTTTAGGTGAATATGCACCTGACCCTTGTCGTCTGCGGTGCCTCGGCCGAAAAGGTTTCCGTCGCGAACGGCGGGTTCGAATGCCGGAGAAGTCCACAACTCCAATGGTTCGGCAGGCTGCACATCATAGTGGCCATAAAACAGCACCGTGGGTTTACCGGGGGCTTCCAAAGATTCGGCATACACCAGAGGATGCAAATTGGTGGGAACGATTTCAATCGTTTTGAAGCCCGCGTTACGCAAGCTATCGGCAACCCAGCGCGCCCCGCGCTCCACATCTTGTTTGTGCTCAGTTTTCGCGCTGACGCTGGGGATGCGCAAGAACGAACACAGCTCCGCAAGGTGTTCGTCGCGTCGGCTGTCAATATATTCAGCCAAATTCATAAAATTCCTCAGAACGCACGGGTCCATCCATTCGTGGTGCGGCAGATTAAAAACAAAACTAGGCCTTAGCGAGCAGGCGAGCGGAGTGGTCGAAAGGGTCCGATGCCAGTAACTATTCTAGGGCGTATAGGCATCGTGGTACAAGCCAAGCACATTTTTCCCGTTTGCCTTTGCAGCACACCACGCTGAACGGGTGATTGACGATGCACGTTACAACATTCAAGACTTGCCTATGAGCCAAGTTACCTCAAGTTCACAACGGCGCAGTAGCCGTATGTTTCATAAAATGCGGATGCTGGCCCAAGGCCGCGCCCACAATGGGAAAAAATTTCGCGAGACCTGTGAAACGTTGGTGGTTAACGGTCACGGCGGCCTTCTGATTCTAAAACACGAAATCGATGACGGCGCAATGCTGGTGCTCACACATCCGGACACCCTGGAAGAACAAGAGTGCCGGGTAGTTTTTGTGGGGGAAACTAGCGACCGCGGTCAGCGCGTGGGCGTCGAATTTCTTACTCCCGCACCGCGATTTTGGGGCTTGGAATTTGACGAACCGTCAGGTGGCGGGTCAGCGGTTTAGCCAACTGGCCTTACGGTAACGGCATTAACCCTCAATTGTTTTTTCTTCGAAAGTGAAGCAAATAATCTCCACAGCAATAAAACCGCCACAATTGCTCCATAGGTTAGCGGCCTGATTATCGCGGACTTTACCAGCCAGTAGTAGTGAATCACTCCTAGCGTCGCGCTGAAGTAAATCAGCCGATGAAGCTGTTGCCAGCGCTTTCCTCCGAGGCGTCTAATCCATCCCGCGGTTGATGTTATCGCCAGGGGAATCAGCAACAAAAATGCCGTGAATCCCACGGTGATGTATTTGCGCTTGGCGATGTCCTTCCATATTTCCGATAGATCGAAGAATTTATCCAGCCAGATGTAGATAGTGAAATGCAGGCACGCGTAAAAGAAAGCAAACAGACCCACCATGCGGCGAAAGCGAATCAGTTCCGGAAGGTGCAGGATCTTACGAAATGGCGTAACGCAAAGCGTGATGATCAGAAAGCGAAGTGTCCAATCTCCGGTGGCGTGGGTTATGAACTCGATGGGATTGGCGGTCAGCTCGCCGTGAAGCGCTCGCCAGCCTAACGCCACCAGGGGCGCCAGACATAACAGGAAGATTACCGGCTTGCTCCACTTACTGTTTAACAGGGCGTGCATCTAGTCTTAGTAATTTTTCTTGAGGTCCATTCCATTGTACAAGCTCGCGACTTGATCGCCGTAGCCATTGAACATCAGTGTGGGGCGCTTAAAAATTTCGCCGAGGCGTCGTTCTTTCGCCTGGCTCCAACGCGGATGATCGACATTGGGATTCACGTTGGAGTAAAAGCCGTATTCCTGGGGAGCCATGCGATTCCAGGTGGTGGGCGGTTGTTTGCCGACAAAACGGATTTTCACGATGGATTTGATGCTTTTGTAGCCATACTTCCACGGCACAACCAGTCGTACCGGAGCGCCATCCTGATTCGGCAATGTTTCGCCATACATTCCAACGCCAATTAACGTTAGCGGGTTCATGGCCTCGTCAAGGCGCAAACCTTCGACATACGGATAGTCCAGGCCGGAATATTTTGCCTGGGGCATTTGCCCAGGATCGAAAAAGCTTTCGAACGCTACGAACTGAGCATTAGGAGTTGGTTCAACAATCTTGGCGAGTTCACTGAAAGGAAAGCCGATCCAGGGCACCACGATGGACCACGCTTCCACGCAACGATGACGGTAGATGCGTTCTTCCAAAGGAGCAATTTTTAAAATTTCATCCATGTTGAATTTGCGCGACTTTTTTACTTCGCCTTCGACGGAGACAGTCCACGGCGAGGTCCGAAATTTCTGTGCATTTTTGGCGGGGTCAGTTTTGTCGGTGCCAAATTCGTAAAAATTATTGTAGTGCGTCACATCATTGTACGGCGTTTCCTTTTCAGTTGTGCTGAAAGGACTCTTCGTGGCCACATCCAATTTGCTGTTGGCGTAGACTTCGTCGAGAGACATGCCGAGCCGCCACGCAGCGGTGCCTGCAAATGCTGCGGCTCCCGCGATTCCCATGGCGCGCAGAAATTCACGGCGCTCGGTATAGACAGATTTGGGCGTAACGTCTGAATAGGTCAAATCGGTGGGCCGGCGAATCAGCATGTCTTTTCCTTAACGGTGTTACCAATCCCTTGCATTTATATTACGGGAATTCAGGAGTATTGGACGCGCCAAGCTGGTTAAGGGTGCAGTGCGTAATTTTAGTGACATTTTGGTGACATATCAGTCTTCGAGTCGCGCATCTGCAACTGCGACGGATAGCGCAGCCACAGTAGTCTGCAGACCTCGTGATAATTGATGAGAGGTGCACCAAATAGCCGTGCTAGTAGCGGAAACTCCTAAATCGTCTCAAATGCACTCCAAATCACAGGATCGGTTAGAATTAAAAACGGAGGAGTGGGTGAGCGGTTGAAACCGGCGGTCTTGAAAACCGTTAGACCCGAAAGGGTCTCGGGGGTTCGAATCCCTCCTCCTCCGCCATATCTCAAAACACCAATAAAAACGCACGATTTGACGCCGTGCTACATTCTTGCTACAATCTGGGCGTGGCAAAAATTTACATCAGGCGTAAGGAACCCGGCAAAGGCTGGCGTTATCAGCCAGTCCCGCAGGTTGGGCGTCCGCCTCAAACCGACGTGGGCGTCAAATTCCACGTTCGCTACAGAGATGCCTCGGGGAAGTTTGTTTGGAGCCAGCCATACGACACGCTGGAATCGGCTCGTAAGGAAGCCGCTGGACTCGAACTAAACGCGAAGGC
>DATHRB010000017.1:0-39843 GCA_035482155.1 Verrucomicrobiia bacterium
GCTGCAGGGTTTTTTCCTCCAGATCGATGTAACCAAGATCGTAGTCCATAAAGCTCACCAGCCAGATGCCATCGTCGACCTCCTTGATACCGACGGCTTGACCCGCCAGAGAAGTGCTGAGATTTATTTTCTTTTTGAAAATGCAGATCCTTCCACAGTAGGTAACCAGAGCGGTGCGATCGTGGAAGGGATAAGAAAGTTCTCCGATGCCTCGATAGGGGCGGGTGGAGGGTGTATAGACGTCGGCCGGGCATCTCATATCGAGAGCTTCATGCGAACGCTCGTAGTTAAATTCGCGAACGAAAGCGTCCAACTTGGCTTGTTGCTGAAGAAAGTTGGAACCGGCCGGCCGCGTAGCTTCGATTTTTAAGGTTCGATGCATGCGTTCATGGCGGCCGTTCTGTTGCGGATGGCCAGGCTGGATGCGCTCGATGGTAATGCCGAGCCGCAGCCACCAAACGGCGAGTCTGCTTAAGTTGAAGAGACCATTGGGAGAGGCGAAGGCCACGCCGTTGTCGGAACGGATGGCTTGGGGCAGGCCGCGTTCCTTAAACAAGCGCTCAAAAGCGGTAAAGGCTCCCTGTTCCTTGATCGACTCCATGGCCTCGCAGAGCAAAAGATAACGGCTGGCATGATCGGAAACGGTCAGGGGGTAACAATACCTCTTATCCCCCAGCATGAACTCGCCTTTGTAGTCGGTGGACCACAAAGCATTCGGAACGCTTCCTTGGGATAAAGGAGTTCCTTCGGTTTTCGTGCGGGAGTGCCTTTGTCGAGTCACCAGCCCATGGCGGTCCATGATGGCGTGGATGGTACTGCAGGCAGGTACGCGAACATCGTTGGGCAATTTGCGCAACAGGCGTTCCCTAAGCTTGCGAGCGCCCCAAGTCGGCTTTTCCCGCCGCAGGGTGACGATCATTGCTTCGAGTTGGGCGGGAAGCTTGTTGGCGTAGCGGTGGGGAGTTCGCGCCCGGTCCGTTAGACCTTCTAGCCCGCACTCTTTGTAGCGTTCATAAATTTTATAACCGGTCACCCGGGAGATGCCGAACTCCCGGCACAACGAGGACATGCTCTCTCCGTCCTTGATCCTCAATACAAACCGCATGCGTTCTTCCACGATCGACCGTTCCTTCCATGGCATCGGCAACTCCTGGCTGGATTAATCCAGCCAGGAGTTGTAAACCATGTCTCCGGAACGTTTTGTAAAGGGTGAGTCTGAACGCACAACGAAAATATCAGACGTTGAACTTCGCAATGCTTCTGCCATCTAATTTCAAATCAATCAAAACTTCACAATGCACTCCTGCCGGTTAACTGCTGAACGGCCGCGAAATCGCACACTGAAAGTACTGCGGGAATAGAACCAAATCCTTTAGATCGGCCGCCCAGCACAATGTGTCTCGTCAGTTGTTGACTAGGCGAAGACAGTTCCCGTCTAGTTCTATTCCTCTCAGCCAAAGAGCCTTGTACCGTTTTTGCTAGCGGGAAGGCCGCGTCTCTCTAGCGTGTTCGGCCAGTAAACGTTAGTAACTGGCCCCCTAGTAAGCGCGGACGGTTTTTTCCGGTGCTCGGAAACTGTCCCTTCGGCCAGTTGTGGGCGTCAGACCCCGATGGTATTCATAACGAGAATAGCGGGTGTGTATCAATGAGCGAAACACGCAACAGACAGCAAGCAGCTCGAAAATCGCGCGCTACAGGGTTCAGCATGATTGAACTCTTGGTGGTGGTGGCCATCGTTATGGTCGTTTCCGGCATCGCCATTCCACAAATCATGAATACCCTGCGTACTTATCAAGTTAGTGCAGCAGCGTCCCAGGTTGGTGATGCTATAAAATTCTCTCGTTTTGAAGCCATTCGTCGTAACAACCAGATGAACTTCCTGGCAACGTGGTCGGGCGTAAGATGGTGGGTAGGCACCGATAGTAACGGCGATGGCACTCTACAAACTTCCGAACGCCAATACGAAATTAACGGAAACGTTACTCTACTAACCGCAGCCGGCGTGCCCACCTCCATCAACCTCCCGGGCGCTTTGAATGTGCCAGCGGTCACTGTTCTATCCGGCGCTACCACGACCAAAGCAATCGCCTTCGATCCGCGAGGCGCTGTTAATTTTGCGGCAAGCGCCGGCGGAGTAGCTACCGTTTACGTATTTTACGTTGGGCCGACCGCTCTGAGCACGCAGGACTATCGCGCTGTGGTGGTCATGCCTTCCGGCGCAATCCAGGTGTGGGCCGGCAACGCCACAAACCCTTGGCATCAACTGAGCTAATTCTTTACGACATTTGAGGAAATGCAAATGAGTAAGCGCAACGCACAGAATAGAAAGCAACTGGCTCAACAGGGATTTACCCTGATCGAGTTGATGATTGCCGTCGTCGTGCTCGTGGTTGGAGTGGTGGCGGTGGCCCAACTGGTTCCCGCAGCGATTTTTCTTAATTCACGCAACCGAGCTGATTCCAGCAGCCTCGTTTATGCTCAGCGCGAGATGGATCAATTTGTAAATCAACCGTTAACCTCCAATACTTTCACCGACCAGCAGGGCAATGTCTGCAACCTAGGTGGCAGCGTGACATTCAACGCCGTGGTAGGCAGTCCGGTCACCACGGTCGGGGGGCATGTGTCGATCAACTTCACCGGCGGGCAGGTCGCCGGATACAGTTACTACTACACGGATCCACTGGACGCTACAACGAGATATGACGTGCGGTGGGCGGTTATCAATACCGGCGCCGCAGGAAGCGTCTATTCTCGGCGATTCATTCTGGGAGTCCAAAAAAGCGCTGGCGATACCCCTCTGCCGCCAGTAACGCTCGACAGCACGGTGTCACGATGAACCGCTCATTATCATCCCGCGTCGCGCAAGCAGGATTCTCGGTACTCGAACTGCTGCTCTCATTGTCTCTCTTTATTATCATCAGTGGCTCCGCGTTGAGTCTGTTGAATATGGCGCAGAAGCGCTTCCAGACCGAAGGTCAGGTCCTCAGCTCATTCCAGGAGGGCCGGCTCGCTCTCGATATGATTGTGCGCGATATCAACGATTCAGGCTATCCCGCGGCGAATCAGTTATCCGCGGCAGCTCCGGTAGTGACAAGTTACGCCGTAACTCCGGTTGCATGGAGCCCGGTATCGGTAAATCCGTGTGCGGTCAGCGTTTGTACTTCTCCGGGAAATTTCGATTTGATTCTGGAAGAGCTCAACCCTACAACGAACACGATTCAATGGATTCATTATCAACTTGTAGGCACCACGCTTTTCCGGGGCGCGGTGGACAAAGGTGTCGGTACCGATCCTCTGGCAGCGACCACCGCAGCGGGAGTGATGTTCCCGTACGCGACGAATGTGATAAACAACACTTCGGCCGTCCAAATTACTGCGATCAACGCTGCTTATCCCGGGACTTTTCCCGGCGGCGCTCCAGTACCTGTCTTTACCTATTATTGCGATGTCCCGAACGCGACGCCCGTACTTTGCACCACCGCCGGCGCCACCAATTTGGCCAACAACATCCGCGAGGTAGAGGTCACTTTGATCGTTTTGACTCAACTACCAGACATGCAAACACAAAAGCTGCGTTTAGTGACCTTGAACGGTCGTGGTCACCGCGTAAATCCCAATCGGTAGGGTTCGAGCAAAAATGGAGAAACCATGAAACGCTCCGTACATCGCATCAACAGGCAACCGGAAGCAGGAGTAGCACTTCTATTGTCGATTTTCGTGTTGTTGGCGATCTCCGTTGTGGGCATTGCCATGATCGTCGCCAGCGGCACGGAATCCGCATTGGCCGGGAATTACCGCGCATCCACCAGCGCCTATTACGCGGCTACCGCTGGTCTGGAGGAAGCGCGCGGTCGTCTGCTCAACAAGAACACGAATTATTTTGACCTTACCGTCCCAACCTTTATGCCGGCCTTAGGTACAACTCTCGCCCCAGCTCAAGTGCGTTACATCCTCAATCCCAATGGCGGTGAAGTGGTTGCGCCGCTGACACAAGGCAATCCCGCAACCTATCCGGATAGCGAATATGCGCAGGAGTTTGGCGCGAACCCCCTCGCCGCTAACACACAAACGATTCCTTCCACCGCCGCTCTGGCAGGTGGTGTGACACCTCCGCTTTACAAGTGGGTTCGCATCACTCCCGCCACGGAAAAATCTGTTGGTAGAGACGTGAACGGCGACGGCGTAATCGACAACGCCATTCCCTTGTTCTTTGACTCGGGTTTGGTGCCGCCACGACTGATCGTCAACGCGGCTCCCCCGAATACTGCTCAGCAGGTTTTTCAGATCACCGCCCTCGCGGTGCTGCCTAACCGCACTGAAAAGCTTCTCCAGTACACTGTGGCAGCCAGGACCTTCAATCTCAATTTCCCTTCAGCCCTCACTATTGGCGCCAATAATGTCTCTTTCACGGGAGCAAATTCCAATCCCTATCAGGTTGACGGTCAGGATGGTTCCGGAGGCGCGCCGGCCGTGCCTGGTTGCACTCCCAATCCAGCTACTTTTAAGAATGCCATTGGAACCACGAATCCCTCAGACGTCGCCACGATCGTTGCCGGTATTCCTCGCCCGACCCACTACACCGGCGCTGGTGGCACGACTCCGAATGTCGCCCAGGTCCCACTTGCCGCTAGTTTGGATACCCCGTTGGACACCTACAACACCGTGCAAGCCATAACCAGCGCGGCGGATCTGGTCATCAATGGCAATGCCACTAACGCAAATATGCCGGCAGGAATGTCCGCGGCGAATCCGATGACGGTCGTGGTTAACGGTGACTTCAGCATGACTGGAAACTACACGGGCTACGGCCTGCTGGTAGTCACAGGGAATTTTGCCTATAGCGGCAACACCGGCTGGAACGGAATCGTGCTGGTTGTCGGCGATGGCACCACCACTTACAACGGAAATGGCGGCGGCAACAATGGATTCAACGGAGCGATCTACGTCGCCACCATCTGGGATGCCAGCCACAACTTGCTTGCTTCCTTCGGACCGGTCAACTATGACATCTCTGGCGGCGGCGGAAACGGCGTGTACTACGACAGCTGCTGGATCAAGGCTTCCCAGCAGCCTGCAACCTATCAGGTCCTTTCGTTCCGAGAAATCCCCTATAACGACTAACATGGAGCCGCGCATGAGACATCAAATCTTTCTGACGTTGGGTTGCGCGGCTGTGCTGTTCGTCGCCACTGCTACTTCTTCGCTCGCCCAGGATGCACAGGCGCCCGCGAAGGACTCCTCCTCCGCTCCAAAAAAGCACAAAGTTTGGACTGATGATGAGGTTTCCACACTTCGAACTCCTGAGGACAATTACATCCAACAGAAGCAAGCTGCGGAATCCGCTGCTGCGGCCGCTGCCGCTGCTGCTGCCGCTGCTGCTGCCGAGCAGGCGAAATCGAAGCCTAAGTCCGAAAAGGTTGTTGCCCCCCCGCGCCTGAGCAATCCCAAGTCGCCGGAAGACGCTGATCGCATGATCGCCTGGGAAAACCGTGATGTTGATGCGCAGACGGAATATGTAGATAAACTGCGTACCCAACTTGAGCAAGCCAGTCCGGAAGACCGGGACAAACTCGAAAAGAGCCTAGCCGCGCGCATCCAAATTGTTGAAGACACCAAGAAGGAGCGCGACGCCCTGGTGACGCAAAAAAAGGAACTCGAAAAGAAAGCGGCTTCAGGTGCTAAGCCCGTCGATTCCGCCAGTACTTCTACGCCGCAATAATGCCGCACCGGCACAACGAAAATCCACCTAGCAGCTTCTAAAGAACTCAAAATCCGTCCATGCCGCGCTGAAGCTGCAATTAGGGGCGGCGCTGCATCGCCGACAACAAGTAATCTGCACCAAGTGGTAATCGTTAATCCTTAGGCCCATGCGCAAGCGAATGGGTGTATTCGCTCACCGCGCGATTCCTTAGACTAGAACTAACCTAGATGCCCTCTTCCAGGAAAATCGTGTGGCTCCTCGCCGCGTGGCTGATGCTGTTAGCGGTATACGCGACTGTTTCCTTCGCGCTTCCGCGCGGGAACCAATCTCTCTCCACCTTTGGAAATTTGGTGCAGTGCCTTGTTCCTCTTGTAGCGAATGCGGGATTACTTGCCAATGCCGGAACTCCGCTGTGGCGGCGCAATGCTTTCTGGATGCTTTTGGCTCTTGGCTGCACACTATGGATGACCGGCCAGTTCGCCTGGACGTATTACGAAGTCTATCTACACCGTGCGCTGCCCGGCATGTTTTCAGGCGACATTGTTTTTTTTCTGCACGGCATTCCCATGATGGCGGCCCTGGCGCTACGCCCGCATCGCAGACTGGAAGAGCTTCGCTTACGATTCGGCTACCTGGACTTTGTATTGCTGATTGTGTGGTGGACCTTCTTATACGCCTACATCGTCCTGCCGTGGATGTACGCGGCACCATCACTGGGTCCCTACAATCACACTTACAACATAGTTACAAATATTCAAAATATGGTCCTGGTTCTTTGTCTCGGCATTTTGTGGATGCGCACCGCGGGACCCTGGAAAACCATTTACGCCAACCTGTTTGGCGGAGCAACGCTGTATATGCTGTCTTCGCTGGCGCTCAATGTGGCCAGCGACCGGGGAGAATATTACACTGGCAGTCTCTATGATTTGCCGCTGATTTCGTCGTTTCTTTGGTTTGCATTGGCAGGTGTAATCGCTTACCAAAACCGCGAAGTGCTCGATGCACCCTTTCAGGGTGTCGATGAATCCAGTGTCGAAACCGCGCGGGGCGAAAGTGTGTGGGCCGCGCGAATGGCCATGGCCGCGGTCATCTCGCTGCCACTATTCGCAATCTACACCGTGAAATATTCCGGCGACGGCCCGGCGGTTAGAGACTTTCGCTTGATGGCCACCTTTATTGCCGCAATTCCTCTCGCGCTTTTGGTGTTTTTGCGCACCCACTTGGCAGATGCCGATCGCGTGCGCTTGCTTGCAGAGGCGGAAATGTCTGTCAATAATTTGCGAAAGCTGCAGACCCAGATCGTGCAATCGGAAAAGCTCGCGTCCTTGGGACAACTGGCTGCCGGGGCAGCCCACGAAATTAACAATCCGCTCACGGCCATTCTCGGCTTCTCGGATTTGCTGGCTGACGATCCCACCCTTTCCGAAAAAGCCAGAAGCACCGCTGGTAAGATTCGCGACCAGGCGCGGCGGACCAAAACATTGGTCGGAAATTTATTGAGCTTCGCGCGGCAAGTACCGGTGGAACGCGCGCTCCTGGACATCAACACTGTGGTCGCCAACGCCGTGCAGCTACGGACACTCGATTTACACAATCCCAATATCAAAATCGAATTGCAGCTCGAGTCGGTGCTTCCGAGCGTACGCGGCGATGGAAATCAATTGATACAGGTATTTTTCAACATCATCAGCAACGCAGTCGATGCGATGGAAACGAATGGCGGCGTGCTGACCATCAAGAGCATGCGAAATCGCGCCAACGTAGTGGTTCTTTTTACCGATTGCGGACCCGGGATTAAGGAACCCGACAGGGTCTTCGATCCTTTTTACACTACCAAGCCTGTCGGAAAGGGCACCGGGCTCGGGCTGAGCATCTGCTTCGGCATCATGCAGGAGCACGGCGGCAAAATTTCTTGCTACAACGGGGAGCGCGGCGGCGCGGTGTTTCGTGTCGAACTTGCGGCCCTGCTGCCCGTGTTACCGTCCAGGGAAACCCCACTCCCGAGCCATGCGTCCAAGTCCACCGTAACCGGGAAATTCTAGGCTTGTCAGTTTCGCATTCTTCGCCGTTAGCTCCGAACTGTTCGAAATTCCCCCTGGACGACAATTTACCCCTTCAACGGGTTGCGCCACAGTCGTGCTAGAGTTTTCTGCGCGCGCCAGCGGAGAATTCATGACGGATGTTGCGATTCGCACCGAAAAGCTTACCAGGCATTTTGGGAATCTTGTGGCTGTCGACGCTATGGATTTGCAAGTAACTGCTGGGCAGTTTTTTGGTTTTTTAGGGCCAAATGGCGCGGGAAAATCGACCACCATCAAAATGCTGACAGGGTTATTGGCCCCCAGCTCAGGACGGGTCGAGGTGTTGGGCCTTGATTTTGCCGCCCATCCCGTGGAAGTAAAACGCCAGATCGGCGTGGTGCCCGAAGGCATGGGATTATTTGACCGCTTGACCGGTTCGGATTACCTGCGATTCGTGGGCCGCATGTATGGCCTCGACCAGCAGACTACTGAACGGCGCGCCGAAGAATTGTTGGAATTTATGCAGCTCGCGGATCGGCCCAAGACGATGATCGTGGACTATTCTCACGGAATGCAAAAAAAACTTGCCCTCGCCGCTGCCGTGATTCACGGGCCGCGCGTTTTGTTTCTGGATGAGCCGTTTGAAGGAGTGGACGCCCTTGCCGCGGGCGCCTTGAAATCGCTCCTGGGAAGAATGACGGAGCGCGGCGTCACAATTTTTTTGACTTCTCACGTTATGGAAATTGTGGAACGTTTGTGCAGTCACGTGGCCATCATTAACAAGGGCCGCTTGGTGGCGCAGGGATCAATCGAGGAATTACGCGCTGGCGTGCCAGGCGATGCGGGCGGCAAAGTCACACTGGAACAAATTTTTCTATCCATAGTTGGCCAACATGGCGGACAGCGCGGAGTGGAACCTCAAGTCGATGAGCTTTCATGGCTGACCTAGCCGGCCCCATCAGTCTCGATGATCAAATCCGGCTGGTAGCCGGACTTCGCTGGCGCATGCTCATCAATAGCCTGCGCAAAAAAAATAATGTTCTTGATTTGATCGGAATGGCTTTCGTTGCACTTTTTGCTTCGCTCCTTATAATTGGGCCATCCTTCGCTTTTTATTTTGCCGGACGCTCATTGGTGGGTGGTGGGCGGCTGCCATGGTTGGCAATACCGTTCTGGAGCATCTTTGTTTTCTGGCAGTTAATCCCCATTTTCGCAGCGGGCTTTGGCTCGAGATTTGAGTTTCGAACGTTGTTGCGCTTTCCTTTGAGCCCCAGAGCTTTCTATCTGATCGGTCTCGCGTATGGGTTGGCCGACTTCCCGGCGCTCGCATCGATTTGTTGGCTCTTGGTGATGACCGCCGGCACCACTGCAGCGAGCCCGAGTCTCTTGCCGATCATGCTGGTCGTAATCGCGTTGATCATTTTATTGAACGTCACGCTGGAACGATTGATCGGCTCGTGGCTGGAAAGACTGCTGGCGACGAGGCGCTCTCGCGAACTATTTTTGGGCATCTTCATCCTGTTGATGTTTTCGATGCAATTCATCGCTCCGCTTCAGCGTCAATACGTGCAGAGAAATCCGAATCCAGGCGTTTTCTCCGGATTGGCCAAGTACCTGGCTCCATTTCCACCTTCGTTGTCGGCTCAGGTCATCACCGGCGCGGTACGGCATGATTTCGTGGATATGGCCATCGGGTTGTCCGGGTTGACGGGATTTGTTTTCTTATTCTCGGCGTTGCTGTGGCAAAGGTACGTTGCGCAATATCGCGGCGAAGAATTAAGCGAATCCCCTGCGCCCGCGCGCGCCGCTCCGCTACGTGCCTCCCGCCCGCTTTCAGGTCCGCACGTCACCAGCACGGAACAATTTGCTCCCGGCTTGTTGCCGCCGATGGTAGGAGCGATGTTGCGCAAGGAATTCTCTTACCTGATTCGAAACGGATTTGCATTTTTTCTACTGGTGCTGCCTCCAGCGCAAATTCTTTTGTTCGGTTCGCAATTGAGCGGTAAGCATCGCGTTATTGCGGGCATGGCATTGAACGCGGACCTGTTCTTTCCCGGCATGATGGCTTACACCGTGCTGATCGCGATAGGTCCTGCTTACAATGCATTTGCGTACGAGGGTAGAGGAATTCAAACCTACTTCACGGCCCCTTTAAGATTTGCAGATATTTTCGCGGGAAAAAATCTGTTGTCGGCCGGCGTGATTGGATTCGAAGTTGCTCTCTGCGGAGTGGTCCTCGGTTGGGCCCTCGGGCCTCCCTCAATTCCCACGCTGTTTGTCACCATCTTCGCGCTCATTTTCACCGTAACCGGCCAATTACCAATAGCCAATTGGGCTTCGTTGAGCTTTCCTCGCAAACTGGAATTCGGCTCGATGCGCGGCCAACGAAATTCCGGTGTATCCGTGTGGATCATGTTCGGCGCGCAGATAGTCCTTGCCGGAATTTCAGCGCTGGTGCTGTCGACGGCAAGAATGTCGGGCAATCCGTGGTTGCCCGCCGAAGGCTTTGCGTTTTTGGCGGCGGCCGCGTTAGGCGGATATTTTGCTTCGCTACAGCCGCTGTCGGAGCTTGCGGAGAAAAAGAAAGAAGTTCTGATTGAAGAACTCTGTCGCTAGGTCGTCGAGGCGTTCGTTTCGGGTGGAAACGCCTAAAATTGTTGAAGGAGTAGCGATGAAATTGCAATCGTGGCTCGTGTTCGTGTTAATTGGATATTGTTTCGGTGCGGCCGAGCCGGCGATGTCCCAGTACTACAGTGGCCGGGAAGAAACGCCGGCGGTCAGTGGTTATGAACAACAGTTGACTGGTGAAATACGGAGCTCGATCAAAGGCTTTTCACCACAGACCGACAATCTTGGAAATGTTTACGTCACGCTTGGAAGCGGCGCTCCTCACCGTTTGATTGTTGCACCTATCGATCAACCCGGCTACGTAGTCAGCGAAATCACCTCAGATGGCTACCTTCGCGTGCAGCGCCTTCCTCAACGCGCGCCGAATGCGGTTTTCGATTTATCGCACGCCGCCCAACCCGTTGGGGTCATGACACGCGACGGGAAAATAGTTGCCGGAGTATTCTCTGGTCTCTCCGTTCACCTTCAACCAGCTCGTCAGAACGCCCCGACGATGGCGCACCTGGATGAGGTGTATGTTGACATCGGCGCTTCGAGCGCCGAGCAAGTCCGCGCCGCCGGAGTCGATGTACTGGATCCGATTTCTCTAATTCAATATCCGCAGGTTATTGGCACCGATGAAATCGCCGGTCCGGCAACCGGTGATCGCTTCGGCAGCTCCGTGTTACTTGAGTTGTTGCGCCTGCTTGCAGCCCACAAAGAAAATATTTCAGGAACACTGACAATCGCGTTCGCAACCCAACAGTGGACTGGAGGCCGCGGCCTCGACCGCTTGCTAAATGAACTGCATCCCGATGAACTGATTTACGTGGGCCGCCTCATGCCGCCGCGCAACGACGAGTCAAAAAGCGCTTCCGCTGCGACTCACGAAGCATTGACACCGGTCAGCGGTGTTTTGATCGGAGTTTCGGACGCCTCTGGTGCACTCTCTGGCTTGCCAGCCGAACTAAAAAAAATAGCAGATAGCCACAACGTGAGAATCCAGCCGGTATCGGCTGCGCTTCCGGCGCTGGCAGGCTACGCGAAAGCGACGCCGTTGCCCGCCCGCTTTGCGCATCTCGGCGTGTCCAGTCTTTATCCCGTGACGCCGGCAGAAACCATTAGCATCGCCGATATCGGCGCGCTTCAATCGATTCTTTACCGCTACATCGCCGGAAAAGATGTGCCACCTTTTGAAGGTGGCGTGGCTGGTTCTCAAGGCAATACCATCAGTGACCTCCGGGAGCTCACTGAGACCTACGGAGCAAGCGGGCACGAAGAGGCCGTTCGCGAAGAGGTTAAGAAATTACTGCCTCATTGGGCCAAGCCCGAAACCGACGCGGCTGGAAATCTAGTTTTGAAAATGGGAAGCGCGAAAGCCAATTCGAACACAAAAAAAATAGTGTTCGTCGCGCATTTGGACGAAATCGGCTACCAGGTGCGTTCTATCGAACCTGATGGGCGCCTACTCATGGATGTGCTCGGTGGCGGATACACAGAATATTTCCTCGGCCACGTGATGTTGCTGCACACAGGGGACGGCAGCACCGTGGGCGGCGTGCTGGAGCTGCCTGCGAAATGGGACCAGCCCGGATTCGAATGGCCGCACGGACCAAAAGCCATGGACGAACCGGCGCATATGTACGTTGGCACACATTCGGCGGAAGAAACGCAGAAGTTGGGCATTAAAGTGGGTGATTGGGCCACGGTTCCCAAGAAATATCGTCCGCTCATTGGAACGCGAGCAAATGCACGAAGTTTTGATGATCGCGTAGGTTGCGCGGCATTGATTGAAGCAGTAACGGCGCTGGGCCCGGATTTAGGCGACCGGCAAGTCACATTCATCTGGTCCACCGAAGAAGAAGTGGGATTGAAGGGCGCAGCAGCCGCAGCGGAAAGAATGGCGAAAGAAGGCAACGCTGCCGATTTTGTCTTCGCGATCGACACTTTTGTAAGTTCCGATTCGCCGATTGAGTCGAAACGTTTTGCGGATGCCGAGATCGGCAAAGGATTTGTCATTCGCGCGGTGGACAATTCCAATATTGCCCCGCGTGAATACGTGGACCGCGTCGTGAAACTAGCCAACGATAATAAAATACCTGTGCAATACGGTGTGACGGGCGGCGGGAATGATGGCGCGGTATTTGTTCGTTACGGCGCAGTGGATGTGCCGCTGAGCTGGCCGCTGCGCTATTCGCATTCACCCGCGGAAGTGATCGACACGCGCGATTACGACGCGCTGGCGAAAATTGTAGCTGTGCTAGCCAAGCAGTGGTGAATCAAGGCTCGTACACGCCGAAGAAATTTACTCTGTATATTGCGCGAGAACGTGATTTTTGCCGCACGGTTCACAGCGATAACCAAGATTCTCAAACATCTTCAGCAGCGTTTGCCGGTTTTTGTCGCCGTGCATCTCGCAAAGAATAATTGGCCGTCTTTCGTTTAAGAGTTTTGCCGCGCCGCGAAACACTTCTACTTCTGCGCCTTCTACATCACATTTGATGAAATCCGGCGCCGCGGATTTATGCACGCATTCGTCGACCGATACGGCTTCGACCCGGATCGTGCCAGACGCCAATTTTTCCGCGTCATTATCGATGACGTGTCCCAAACCGCGATCCGGCGACACTTCAGAGTCCGCGCGAGCGAAGAACACCGGGTTTGAAGAAGACCACACCGCTTTCTCTTCCACGGAAATCGGCGCATCCTTACTCCGTTCGACGTTTTCGCGGAGTCGTGCCGCAATTTCAGGGTCGGCTTCAAATGCCGTCACGCGTCCGGCGGCGCCCACCAAACGTGCCGCAAGCAGGGAAAAGAAACCAATGTTCGCGCCTATGTCATACACCGTCATTCCCGGGCGCAAATATTTGCGCAACACGGCCTGCACTTCTGGCTCGACGTCGCCACGGAAATAATCGCGGCCTGTGCGGGGATTTAGATGCAGCCAGAGTCCTTGGGCTGGCCCGTGTTGCACCTGAACCCATGTCAAGGCGTCACGCGGGAGAAGCTTCGCGCTGGCCCAGCGCAACCCGGGTCCGATTACCGGGACGGCCCGTAACTTTGAAAACGGCGCTGCGAAGCGCAAAAAAGCTTTGCCAAGACCGCCCTCCGAAAAGCTCAAGCTACTTCTCCACCAGAAAGCTGCCGATGCACAGCGCATCCATTCCTGAACTAAAAAATGTGCGCACAGCATCAGTAGGCGTATGCACAATCGCTTCGCCCCGCAGATTGAATGAGGTGTTCATAATGACCGGCACTCCGGTGCGTTTGCCAAATTCATCGATGAGCCGCCAGTACAGCGGATTGGTTTCCTTCTCGACCGTTTGCGGGCGCGCACTGCCGTCCACATGCGTCACGGCCGGGATAATGGCGCGTTTTTCCGGCCGCACCTGCGCGGTGAGAATCATGAACGGAGAATCGGTGGCGCTTTCGAGATATTCCGAGGCCGCCTCCTTTTTGAATGAAGGGGCAAAGGGGCGCCACCACTCGCGAAATTTAACGGCATTATTTACTTTCGCGTTCATTTCCGGGTCGCGCGGATCGGCAAGAATGGAGCGGCTACCGAGTGCACGCGGCCCAAATTCCATGCGCCCTTGAAACCATCCGATGATTTTGCCCTCTGCCAGAAGTTCGGCCACCGACTGCGCCACGTCCTCAAGCCTTCTATAACGCAATTTGTATGTCTTTAAAATCGATTCGATGGCGGCATCATCAAAACTCGGGCCCCAATAGCCGTGACGCATGGCACGGTTAGGAAGCTTTCCGCCGTTATCGAGATAGGGAGCGAGCGCAGCTCCAAGCGCAACTCCATCGTCGGACGCAGCAGGTTGGACGAAAATTTTATCGACCAGCCCGGAAGCGGCGATTTTTCCGTTAGCCTTGGAATTTAGAGCTACACCGCCAGCCATGCAGAGATTGCGGCTGCCTGTTTTCTGCATGGCCGTTTTCACCACGTTCATCATGGCGATTTCGCAAGCTTCCTGCACCGCATACGCGATATTTTTGTGCTGATCGGTGATTTCGCTTTCTGCCACACGCACGGGACCAAACGATTTTGTCATCTCCGCGAACGGCTCGCCGCCAGGCGCAACTAATTTCCTGACATGCACGCGATATGGATTGGCTTGCAGATCGATAAAACTGCTTAAGTCAATGCCCGGCTGGCCGTAAGGGGCCAGGCCCATTACTTTCCATTCGTCACTGTTGCGTTGGAAGCCCAGAAATTCGGTGAACTCGCTAAAAAAATATCCAATCGAATCCGGAAATGGAATAGTGGACACATGTTCGAGTCGTCCATCATGCCCGTGCCAGATCGAAGTAGCTTCCCAAGCGCCCCGGCCATCCATGACCACCACGGCGGAATCCTCAAATCCGGAATAACCGTAAGCGCTGATGGCATGTGCGAGGTGATGATCGACGTATCGCATACGCGCCTTTACATTTCCAAATTGATTGGTGAAGCGTTTCGCCCCGCCTTTTTGATGCCACATGCTCATGAAATGCAAGGTGGAATTAAGAACGTTCAGATAATTCAGGGGCATCTGTCCGGACGCATAACATTTCAGGTCGTGGCGATACGCCGCTTCGGGATGCGGCCAGCCGAAGCACACCTCGTCCAATTGGCCGGCTTGCATGCCCGCAAAGTCGAGGCATGCACGAATCGCGTGACGCGGGAAGCCCGCGTCGTGTTTGACCCGACTGATGCGTTCTTCCGCGACGGCAAATAGCAATTCACCATCACGCACGACGCATGCTGAGGAATCGTGCATTTGAGAATAATTAATGCCCAGGGTCAACAAATGAGGAAAGCCTTAGCCTTCGCGCACACGCTCAATTTAAGACAACTTTCCCGGAATAGGACGTGCCGTCGATATTTGTTTCATGAGGCTCGGGAACCGTTGGAATCGGTTTAACACCCATCGCCCGGCGAAAAACGGCCTCGTGGCGCAAGGCGCTGAGTTTCCAAGTGAACCGTTTCATTTTTTCCTGAGCCGCGCATCCAAGAGTGCGGCGGAGTTGCGAATTTCCGTATAGAGCGCTGAGCGCAACGGCCAGTGAATCGGCGTCACCGGGGATAGTCAACAATCCGTCATGACCATCTTCCACCAGGTCGGTCATGCCACTCGATTCCGTAGTGACTACCGCGAGCCCTGAAGCCATGGCTTCCAACAAAACTAACGGCATGCCTTCCACGAGCGACGGCAAAACAAAAATATCATGCCGGGCGTACAGTTCAGGCATTTCCGCGCGCGAAATAAAAGGGTGAACGCTGATTGAGATTTGTGCCGCAGCAGAAAAATAACGACGAACCGTCTGTTCGTTTTCAGCGCAGCCAGCAATGGTCAGTTGCACTCGTGGCGCGAGCACCAGCAGCTGTTCGAAAGCCTCAGCTAACGCGTAAATTCCTTTGTGGTCAATCCATGTCCCCACGAACAAAAGTTGGGGCTCACGCGTGTCCGACCAGGTGCGCCGATGAAAAAATTCCGGCCCCACCCCATTCGGAATAAACCACACGCGGTCGGGAGCCAAACCATATTGCATGTGCAAAAACAAAAGTGCTTCGCGATTGGTAACGACGGATTGATCGGCGGTCTCAATGGACCAGCGATACGTGCGCATGTGATAAAAATTCTGCCAGATTCTGTTCTTCAAGCGGAAATAGTGGGCGCGGCATTTTTTTGCTTCCCGGGCCATCGCGTAGTTTCTACGTTCCTCGAGCCCGTGCATGCTCATTACATAAGGCGGCCCCGCGGCTGAACCCTTCCGGCGACGACGGAATCCGTACCAAAATCCATACGGAGCATAAATATTGACAACATCGTATTCGTTTTTGACTTCGTTTACATAACTCGCGACCCTGGCAGCGAATTCGAAGGTTCGAAAGCGGGCCGGCCACCGCTGCGTCGGTATAAGGTCTTCAAAAAACATGGGCTTCACGGTGTGACCCAGATTGCGCAATTCTGCAGCGACGTTATGCACCACCCCCGCGCCGCCAGCTTCCGCCTTCCCCGCCACACCGGCGATCATTAGCACGCGCATTTAGAAACGATCCCGCGGGCTGGCCCAGTCTGCACGTTCCGGCTTGCAATCAAAGATATGCTGGTGATCCCAGTTATCGTAATCGGCGTGCAAACTCAAATCTTGGACTCCTCGGAAGTTGTTACCGCCGCAATGCGAGCCACCGGCAAAGCTTCTTGGCGCATTTTTCGATACCAAGATTGTTTACTCACCCATTGCCGGCCCGCGTAAAACCAACGTGGCGGCAACAGCAACGCCGGAATCATGCTTAACGCGCGAAAGACAGTTTGCGATCTCGAGGCGTCACCATGAAGCATTTTAAATAACTTATTTTCCGCGCGGACCGTTTGCCACGGTGCGCCGCCATCAAGCATTAGCCGAAATTGGTCAGCTTCCGCCTGAACAATCTCAACGACGCAATCAACAATGTCCGCGGCCAGGCCTTGTGCCCGCAACCCTACCCGCAAGCACGAAGCCAGCGCGGCCATCACCTGCTGCTTGCGGCGTAAACCGGCTTTGCCACTTCCGGCGCTGACATAAAGATTGCTTCCATGAATTACGTAACAGGTGAGCGCTTTCCGAAGGATCACTATCTCGCTCATCGCCGCAGCCAGTGTAAAAAGATACTCGTCGGCCTCGAATACCAGACTCTCAGGAACCGGCAAGATTCTTCGCGCTATTTCGGCGCGCATCGTCATTCGGCTCGTGCCCAGAAAGCTTTTTCTTAATCGAAAAAGCCGGCCGGACTCGACTGATTGGATCTGAAATTTCTCATCCTGTGCGGGCGCGGAAATCCGCTCATGTCCGTCCGGCAAAGATTCCTTGATGGCGTGACCAACAAAACCAACGGTTGAATTCTTCTCGAGCACCTCTGCGACGCGCGAAAGTTTCCCTGGCAGCCAATAATCGTCGCCATCCAAAAAAGCGATGATCTCGCCCCGGCATTCGGGGATGCCAATGTTGAATGCCGACGCCTGGCCACCATTTTCTTTGCGGATATACCTGAGGTTCGGTTCAAACCGCTGCACGATCTCTGGAGTTCGGTCGGTTGATCCGTCGTCGACGACGATAATTTCTCGCTCCGCGGCAGGAAAATCCTGCTCCAGCACACTGTGGATGGCCTTTTCAATGAAGCGTTCATGATTGTAAGTATCGATCAAAACGCTGACCGAGAGAATCGGCGCAACCTTTGAGGAAGGAGCGCTGATGGGCGGATTTGCCAAGAAATTTCCCTTACCAAGGTCAATTTCGGCGCAGCCAACGGGCGCGCCGGTTGGTTCAACTCAAACAAGTGTACGACACTTCATCCAGGCGAAACGACATCACACCAGCACGCCATTTAGCAATGCACCATCAAGACGCAAGACGCACCAAAGCGAATCTCTTGACGCACGCTAAACCATGTCTATGGTTCGGGTGATTGGATTGTTTTCTTGGAACGCTGCATCCCCAGGCGTTTTCGCAATGGTGCAGTGCGCAGCACAAATGTTCGCCATAACCACTGTTGAACGCGATATTTCTGTGGTCGGTAATGAATGGGCCGGATTGAGCGGTCCTCGCGAAGCTCATGAGTGGCATTCAATAATGTGAACGCATGCGGCACCCCACCGTAGATATCCAGATTGCGCCGCGCTTCCTCGCCGCCGTAAGCGCCGCGCTGTCCTCCGGCGATGTGACCGTAATCATGATTTTGATGGATCGCGCGAGCCACCTTAGTGATGTCAACCACCGGAGTGCCGTGAAACAACGCGTCTTTAATCAGCCATTGATCAAACCACGCGCGACCGAGAGTGAGCGCTGGCACATCAGAATATATGTCTCGAGTAAATACAAAAGCGTCGATCGCGGTGTGATGGCCCGGAACACCGAGAGGCAGAAGTTCGAGCCGCAGACGCTGCTCAGTTTTGAAATCGAGATCTTTTCGGAGATCGATCTCCCAACGATGGGTGACAGCAAGAAACTTTGGAATCCGCTCGTGAATAGCGGCGATGGCGTCCTGAAATTCTTGTAGCAGAATAATGTCGCAGTTTACATAGCCGAGCACGGGCGAATTGCTTACGGCCTTAGCACGTTGCAGGAGGTCGTTAAGCAAGGGAGTGCCAAATTCGTTTCTGTGAATGTCCCGGAGATGGCCGATTTGCAATTCAGCGGCGATCTCCGCGGTACCTTTCTCTTCACCGAAGAGAAAAATTTCCGGACGCGGATTAAGTTTGGTCCAACTAGTGATGGCGTTGCGTTGAATTATCCCTGTATGCCCGCCGAATGGCTTCGGCATAGCAAGAAGGGTTAGCAGAGGGCCGCTCATTGCCCGCGAAGTGCGGTCTGCCAATCACCGCCATGCGGCCATGGGCTGCATTTTTCTTCTAAGCCGTAAACGAGTGCGAGATTTGTTACGCAGGACCTTTCAGGCGGCGAATACCTTCGCGAATGACCCACTTGTTCTCCTGATCTACGACCACAGGCGGCCAGTCAGGCCAAGCCAAGCGGTATAGGCTTTTCAAAGCTACGCGCTGCCAAATCCCCCGCAGCTTAGGAATATTTTTGACCGAGCTGGAAACACGGCGAAAAACTTTGACCGCGCCAGCCCACCTGATGAATTTTAACTCCCTCTCAATAATTTTGTCGCACCTTTCATTATAGCGCTGCATGTTCGAGGAGCTGATCGCGTCGGGATGAAAGCGGTACCCTCCAATGAGGGCGTCCACGGAGTAAAGGCGGGCGTGACGGAAAAATCGCACCCAAAGGTCGAAATCGCATCGCGGTAAGCGGCATTCAGTTCACCGCCGGCTTTTTCCCATAGACTCCTGCGCCAGAACGTCGATTCCTGCTGAATGTGTTTGTTGGCGCCGGCCAGGAAGCGATAGCGGGACCAGCTGGGCAGAGTGCGAATATCTACGGTCATGCCGTGCGGGTTGAAGCGCGTGGGCCTCCCGGTGAGCCATTCGACCGCGCGCAAGGATGCGAAAACGCTGCCGACTACAAATAAGCCGTTCGTGTGCAAGAGATCGCTAGCGTTCAGCCACCCCATAATATCCCCGGTGGAGTGAGAGAAGCCGGTACTGAGCGCGTCGTACACGCCTTTGTCTCGGCGGCTGACCCACCAGGAAATATGCTTTTCATATTTGCGAATGATTTCCACCGTTCCATCCGTTGACCCCCCGTCCACAACCATATATTCAAGATTCGGATACCCCTGATAGACGATGGAGCGGATGGTTTCTTCTATAAAGCGGGCTCCGTGGTACACCGGTGTCACCAAGCGTGATACGCGGCCATTGCGTGGATGCAGCCTGTAAATTTGGAGCCACGTGAACTCCGCTGGGCTGCCACGTCGATTTTCCGTGCTTGGTAATTGGCGGCTTGCATTATCGTCCGTCTGTTCTCGATGACCGAAGAGGCGGGGTCCGGAGTTTGGCCTTAACCTTGCCGGACGCGAACCATGGACTTGAGAATCTGGATGCCCCGTTCACGGGCGGACTGGTCGAACTCTGAAGGCTCTTCCTTCAACAGCATGGAAGGCTTGTTGTCCGGCACGCACATGCTTTCCAGTAACAAGCACTTTTCGGTCAGCGAACGAAGATGCCGTACCGCCAGTAGAGGATTTTCGAGGTGATAGAGCAATCCAAAACATAAAACCAGGTCAAATTCGCCCAGCCTCAGCACGGAATGCTCCTCAAGATTGGCTTGCTCAAAAGGGATATTCGGAAATCGTTTACGTGCTTCAACGACATTTTCCGTGCAGCCGTCAAAGCCCCGAACATTTAGCCCGCAATCCGCAACGGTCTGCGAAAAGAAGCCAACCCCTGCTCCGGCGTCAAGTGCCGTCTTCAACCCGAGGGCGGGAATAAGGCCATGCAGTACATGGCGAATGGCCTCTTCGCGCGCGCGAAGCAACCTCTAATAGTGCTGTTGATCGAAGGGCGAAAATTTAATAGGGATTTGCTTCAGGGGTGCGACCGAGTGGCCGTGGATCAGGAGAGACACCGGGGCTGGACATCGTTTTGGCCTCATTAAGAATGGGTCTGATCTGGCGGGCGCGTTAACAGATGAGGTAAGTTAACGTACTATTATCACTTAGTTAACTATAATCTTAATATACCTGCACCTCGGCTGGATTTGTCCATCGCACATGTAGGGAAAAATTAGTCTTGACTCAGACGGCCGTCGCCGTGCGACTGGCGGTAAACCACTCAATGGTTTCTTTTAGGCCGGCATGCAACGAAGTTTTTGCCCACCACCCAAATTCCTGCGCAGCTCGCGAAGTATCCAGCGAACGCCGTGGCTGCCCATCCGGCTTGCTGTGATCCCATCGAACCGCGGCCCGCGCCCCAACCATGGTGCGGATCATCTCCAGCAAATCGCGCACGCTGATTTCTTGGCCCGATCCCAAGTTAACCAGATCGGGCTTCGAATATTTTTCAGCGGCAAGCACGATGGCTTCCGCGGCATCCTCCACATACAAAAACTCTCGCGTCGCGTTACCCGTCCCCCAAGCCACAATTTCCGGAGCATCGGCTTGTTTTGCTTCGATGCATTTGCGAATCAAAGCCGGAATAACGTGCGAGCTTTCCAGATCGAAATTGTCGCGCGGGCCGTATAAATTTACCGGCGTCAAATAAATGCCGTTAAAGCCATATTCTTCGCGGTACGCTTGCAACTGCACCAGCAACATTTTCTTGGCCAGGCCGTACGGCGCGTTGGTTTCTTCCGGATATCCATTCCAAAAGTCCTTTTCGCGAAAAGGCACGGGAGTAAATTTGGGATAAGAGCAGATGGTTCCGGCGCACACAAACTTCTCGATGCCGGTAATGCGCGCGGCCTCGATGACATTCAGCCCCATGATCGCGTTGTCGTGAAAAAAGCGGCCGGGATATTTGCGGTTGGCGCCAATCCCCCCTACGACGGCCGCGAGATGAATCACAATGTCGGGACGAGTATCGGTATACAGCTGAAGGGCTTCGGTTTGAATCCGTAGATCGTGCTTGTCGCTGCGTGGAACCACGACTTCCTTGGCTCCGGCGGCGCGCAGCTTATCCACCACGAAGGAGCCAAGAAAGCCGTGCCCCCCGGTAACCACAACGCGACGAGTTTCCCAAAAGCCCATGTGCCCTCAATTGCCAGTGATTTGTAAATGATGGGAACGGAATTTCTAATGCGACGCTTGCCCCTGCACCGCTTGAGCCACCCGAGTCACGGAATTGTGCCAGCGATTCCACGACCCGATCTTTTCTTCCAGAATTACTTTGCCGCGACCAGGCGACTTCAACCCGAGAGCCTCGACGTCGGCATCCACCATGATGGCCACCAGGTCATGGAATTTAATGCGCGCTTCCCAACCCAGCGCAGCGCGGCATTTTGTAGTGTCGGCAATCAGAGTATCGACTTCCAAGGGGCGAAAATAGCGTTCGGAAATCTTCACGTGCTTTTGCCATTCCAGTCCCGCGTAGGAGAAAGCCTCTTCCACAAACTCTTTCACCGAGTGCGCTTCACCCGTGCCGATAACAAAATCATCTGCCGTATCCTGCTGCACCACCTGCCACATCGCTTCCACATATTCTGGCGCGTAACCCCAGTCGCGCCGCGATTCCAGATTGCCGAGATACAGAGTATTTTCCTTGCCGGCCAGAATATTGGCGACCCCGCGCGTAATTTTTCGCGTAACGAAAGTTTCGCCTCGCCGGGGGCTCTCATGATTGAAGAGGATGCCATTGGCGGCGTGCAAGCCGTAACCTTCGCGATAAATTTTGGTCATCCAATAGGCGTAAACTTTCGCCGCCGCGTAGGGACTGCGTGGCTGAAACACGGTGTTCTCGTTTTGCGGGGCGGGCGCCGAGCCAAACATTTCCGAGCTGGAGGCCTGGTAGAAACGGGTCTTGCATCCGCTGCGGCGCACCGCTTCGAGCAATCGCATGGTGCCCAGCCCGGTGACATCGCCGGTATATTCGGGAACATCAAAACTCACCCGCACGTGACTCTGCGCCGCAAGATGATAAAGCTCATCCGGAGCCAAACTATAAATCAGGCTTAGAATCCACTCCGTGCTGGACAAATCCCCGTGATGCAAAAATAACCGCGCGTTCGGATCGTTGGGATCCTGATAAATGTGGTCGATACGCTGGGTGTTAAAGGTGCTGGAGCGCCGGATGATGCCGTGCACTTCATAGTCTTTTGAAAGCAACAGCTCGGCGAGGTAGGAGCCGTCCTGACCGGTAATGCCGGTGATTAACGCGCGCTTCATAATTTCAAGGTCTCCCGAACGTTAGCAGCGTAGTGCCGTTAGCTCTCTGTGTGCCGCACAATTGTAGCCTGCGCTTCCGCTATTGTCGTGTACCCAGAAGAGTGTACTGGCCGGAAACTTTTATACCGGACGGCGAATATTTAATTTTCTCATGCGCGCCTGCAGCGTGGTGCGTTTCATGTCCAGTAGTGCGGCAGCTCCTTTCGGTCCGCCGATGCGCCATTGAGTTTGCTGCAGGGCCCGTAAGATATGCTCGCGTTCTGCTTGTTCAAGTGTGGATATGGAAGCGGGAGCCGCTGCCTCCTTACTGCTGTTACCGTCATGGGTGGTAGTGGTGCGAGGCGAAGAAATCATCGTTGAAGGCGACTCCGGCTCGTTCAATAGCTCAGAAATCGGGATACGCAATTCTTTACCCGGCGACAGCAACACGGCGCGCTCAATAAAATTTTCAAGTTCGCGTACATTTCCCGGCCAGGAATAATTTGCCAACGCGATCATCGCTTCCGCCGGCACATACTCGACCACCTTATTTAATCGGCGGCTGAATTTCTGAACGAAATAGCGTACCAGCAGTGGCACATCTTCGCGCCGTTCTCGCAACGCCGGTATCTGGATGGGGAAAACATTCAAGCGGTAATAAAGATCGCTGCGAAAAGTGCGATCGGCAACTTGTTTGGCCAAATCCTGATTCGTCGCAGCGACCACCCGCACATCCACTTTTATGGTGCGGTTGCTTCCCAGCCGCTCGAATTCATGTTCCTGCAAAACGCGCAACAGTTTCGGCTGAAGCTCCATGGGCAGGTCGCCCACTTCATCAAGAAACAACGTGCCATGATCAGCCAGCTCAAAACGCCCGATTTTCTGATTCAAGGCCCCGGTAAAAGCGCCGCGCTCGTGCCCAAAGAGTTCGGACTCCAGCAGCCCGCTGGGAATGGCCGCACAATTTATCTTAACGAAGGTGCGCTCGCGGCGTGGGCTGAGGTTGTGAATCGCGCGCGCGATCAGCTCCTTGCCGGTGCCCGTCTCACCCAGAATCAGTGCGGCGGTATCGGTCGGAGCCACCACTTCAACCTGTGATAGCGCCCGCTTCAGCGATGGCGCATCGCCAATAATTTCCTCAAAATTAAATTCGCTGCGAATTTCTTCTTCCAGATACAGTTTTTCTTCGGCCAGCTTATCTTTTAAAGCGTCAATTTCTTTGAACGCCAGCGCATTTTCCACCGCGATGGCAATTTGCGCGCCCACTTGTTGCAGCAGCGAAATTTCACGATCAGGAAAAGCTTCCAGACGGCGGCTGGCCACGTTCAGCGTCCCGAATGTCCGGCCCTGGGTGACCAACGGAATGCAGCAGATTGTTTGTATCCCGTCTTTGCGAAGAATTTTCATCACCTCGCTGGGATAACGATCCAGCTCAGCGCCGCGCACACAAACCGACTTGCCGGTGGCAATGGCATCGCCTGACGGAGACATATCGCGCAGGATGGTGACTTCCGGCTTGATCAGTTCCTGGCGCCCCGGAAAGTCGAGAGCATAAATCTTCAGCAAGCCTGTGAACGGATCCAGCAGCGCAAGACTGGTGTAATCATGATGGATCACACGCTCCAGCGTTGAAACAATGCCGCGAAAAACTTCCGGCAACTCGCGGGTGCTGACCAGCACATTGTTTACTTCCAGCAGCACCCGCAGCCTATCGCGCTCCTCGGCCAACTGCGCTTGATAGGCTTGCGAAGTCTCCAGATTCAAGGCGTTGTCGACGGCCACCGCGACCTGGCTGGCCACGCGTTGCATGAACGCCAATTCCGAATCGGTTATTTTCTGCGGCAGCAGCGTGCCGAATCCCAGAGCTCCCACCCTCCGCTGCGCGGTGGTCAACGGAACCATAGCAATGGAATGTACCCCCGCCTCCCGCAGTTGCTGCAGGAACAGCGGGTAGCGCGTGTCTTCTTCGTTTACTACGAATGGCTGCTGCGACTGCCACACCCATCCGGCAGGATGCCCTTCGATGGGCATTTCTTTCCCCGCTACTTTGTCGGTGAAAATTCGTGACTCCAATATGTGCAGCCGCATCACATTGCGGATAGGGTCGTGCAGCACCAGCGTCAGGAAGTCGAACTCCACCACCCAGTGAAGCCGCTCGGACAGCTCGTGAAAAAGCGCCGACAAATCACGCTGCTGCGCGATGGCCTCACTCACTTCCAGCAGCGCCTCCAACTGGCGCCGGGAGTGGTCCAGAGGCTGTATTTGCGCAATTTCCGGGGGCGAAACAGCAGGGTCCGCCATAACAGGCAGGATAGCATCCGATTGCGGGTGCCTCAACCGCCCGACTGCTTAAACCTTGGAGCTGAATCCGATTCTCGTATACTCGAATGAAGTGCCAGCGTGCTGAGAATTCAGACGCGATAGTCGGGATGGCATCCACAACTTAAACCGAGTCGAAAAGGTGGACTAGCAGGAATGAATTCAGCGCTACAGGTAATGAAATTTGGCGGCACGTCCGTCGGTGACGCGACGTGTATTGCTCGCACCGCACAAATCGTGGCCAAAGCCGCCAGAAAAAATCCCTGCGTCGTGGTGGTATCGGCCATGAGCGGCGTCACCAATCGCCTCATTGAAACCGCCCGAAAAGCCGCCACCGGTGATGCGACCGAAGGAGTGCATCTTACCAACGTTTTGCGAAGTCAACACGCGGCCGCAGTGGAAGCTTTGATTGCGGAACCCAAAGAACGCCAAAGCGTGATGCGGAAACTCGACGGCGTGTTCGCTGAAGCCAGGCGCTTGTGCGACGGCACTGCGCTGCTGCGTGAATTGTCGCCCCGCACCCTGGATGAAATCTCCAGCCTGGGCGAGCGCTTGTCCGCGCCGATCGTAGCTGCCGCGTTAGTTACGCTCGGTTTGCGCTCGGAATCTATAGACGCTACTGAGCTGATCGTTACGGACACTTTTCATGGTGGGGCAGAGCCGCACATCGAGCTGACCCGCGACAAAGCCCAAGCACGGTTACGTCCATTACTCGCACAGGGCATCGTGCCGGTCGTGACTGGTTTTATTGGCGCAACCTCGGAAGGAAAGTTGACCACCCTGGGCCGCGGCGGATCAGATTATTCCGCCACCATTCTGGGCGCGGCCCTGGACGCCGGCGAGGTGGTGATCTGGACCGACGTGGATGGCGTGCTGACGGCGGATCCGAGGCTAGTACCCGAGGCCCGCACGATTCCAGTCATCTCTTATCGCGAAGCTGCGGAGCTGGCCTATTTTGGCGCGAAAGTACTCCATCCAAAAACCCTCAATCCCGTAATGGAAGCGGGAATCACAGTCTGGATTCGTAATAGTTTCGCTCCCGACAAGCCTGGAACGAAAATTACACCCGAAGGCCGCAGCATTGGCGGTGGCGTGAAAGCCTTGACGGCTATTCGCGATGTCACCTTAATCGCCGTGGGCGGACCGGGCATTGTGGGATTGCCAGATGTGGTGGGCCGCACCTTTTCAACCACCGCGGACTTGCGTGCCAACGTGCTCTTGATTTCCCAGTCGTCCTCACAGAACGACATTTGCTTTATCGTCTCAGCTGGCGATGCAGACCGCACCGTGGAGGCCCTGCGTAAGGAGTTCGCACAGGACCTTGCGCATCACAAAGTCGAGCACGTCACGGTAGTCAATAACATCGCCATTGTGGCGGTTGTGGGAGAAAACATGCGCGGAACGCCGGGCGTGGCGGGACGCACGTTCGCCGCCATGGGGCGGGAAAACATCAACCTTATCGCCATCGCGCAGGGTTCCTCGGAGAGCAACATCTCCTTCGTGATTGAAGATCAGGCGGTCAAGAAGGCCCTGATCGCCACCCACAAGGAGTTCGGTCTGGATGTCGCTGCACCGGACTAGGGGAACTGAACCGCTCTCTGCAGGGAATACCTTATGTCTATTTGACAAATAATTGACCTACACTCCGTCCAACAGAGAGGAACTAGGTGTCATCTAACAGGTATATGATGACGTTTTGCCATCCTTTCGGCGGGCCGAAAACTCGAATCCTCACCCAAACCCAAACTCCATGCCTACCGTCCTGATTGTCGATGATTCCGATAGTGTGCGCATCGCCGTTCGCGCCTTGTTTGAAGCCGAGCCGGGTTTCAGCGTGGTGGGTGAAGCCGTAAACGGGATGGACGCCATTCACCAGGCTGACGAATTGGCGCCCGACCTGATCGTGTTGGATTTATCCATGCCTATTATGAACGGGCTGGAAGCGGCTGAGACCCTGAAATCGAACTCGCCGTCCACACCCATTTTCATTCTGACCGCGCATGGCGGCCCTGAAGTAGACCGCGCCGCGCGCGCCGCCGGTGTGGATGGAGTGTTCTCCAAAGCAGGCGAGGATATGGACAAGATGATCGCCAGCGCACGAGCGACGTTTGACGGGAAGAAATCTAAGAAGCGTACTGCAAAAAGCAAACAAACCACTTAGCCCGGGCAAATACCTACCCGCTCTACAGTAATTTCGAGCTCCCTTTACGCATTGCTCCTGATCGACTGTTTTAGTTCCAGATGCTAAAACTTTCAATCGCACCGCATGGACCATCGCGTGCCTTTGAAATTTCAGGATGAGGTGAGTTAAATGCTAGCGATTATCGCCGGGGTTCTCTTGGTATTGTGGTTGTTGGGTTTCACTGCTTTTCACGTCACCAGCGGATTCATCCACATTCTGCTGATTCTTGCTGTAATTTCCATTCTGTTCCACTTCTTCCGCGGTAGAGCTGCCGTTTAGTTTCGGCCAGACCATGCGGCTAAATTAGGGCGCGCTCCTTTACTATCCGCCCTATTTGTGTTTGCCTATTGGTGTTTGCAGTGTTCGTTCTCGATTCTTCCTTCTCGCGGTTGCAATTGTTTGCAATTATCAGCCGGTCCATCTTTCCCTGGCCGATCCGTCCTTCGCCGAGTCGCGCCCTGCGCACGCTCATAATCCTGTACGTCGTGTTAATCTAATCCCAATTCAGGCCCGTAGCTCAGTTGGTTAGAGCGCGTCCTTGACACGGACGAGGTCTGGGGTTCGAGTCCCCACGGGCCTACCACTTCAAGTCGTCCCCTGATTTTCTACCTGTGATTGGATTGTTCATTTGCAGCAGGTCCCACCGATTCCCGCAAATGTCTTGAAAGACCGCGACCGTGCCGTATGGCTCTTCGCGTGGGGCCTCCTGAAAATTCACTCCGCGTTCCTTCATGGCGTGGTAGTCGCGCCAAAAGTCGTCGGTGTGCAGGAAAAGAAAGACGCGGCCTCCGGTTTGGTTCCCGAAGCGGCAAGCCTGTTCATCAGTGACGGCCCGCGCCAAGAGCAAGCAGGTTCCTTGCGAACCGGGCGGAGCGACCAATACCCAACGTTTTTCCCGGTCAAGAGAAGTGTCTTCGATCAATTCGAAGCCTAGAACGTTGATGAAATAGGTCAATGCTTCGTCATAGTCACGAACGACGACAGCAACGTAGCCGACTTTCTGTGTCATGGATTTGAGGCGTTCTCCTCACAACTCAACCCAAAGGCTTTTCTAGCGACGCTTGGAATCCCGGACTTAGAAGTTGCGCCGGGCCTTCCGCGGAGATGACCATATCGTCTTCGCAGCGCAAACCGAATTCGCCGGGGATGTAGATGCCGGGCTCATTGGAAAAAGTCATGCTGGGTTCAAGCACCGTCGTGCTGCCGCGCACCAGATACGGATGCTCGTGGCCATCCAGCCCGATGCCGTGACCGAGCCGATGCGTGAAGTATTTGTATCCGGGCCCATATCCTGCATTGGTGATCACCGAGCGGGCGGCATGGTCGACCGAGCCTGAAAGTTTTTTTACGCGCGCAGCATCCAGTGCGGCGTCTTGAGCTTTGCGAACAATCTCGAATACCGTTTGAACTTTAGCGGACGGTTTTCCGAGCACGGCCGTGCGAGTAATGTCCGATTGATAGCCGTCCACGGTGCAGCCGCCATCGATGAGCACCACCTCTCCCTCCTTTAGTGTTTGCGGCTGTTTGCTGCCATGAGGCAATGCCGCTGCGGCGCCCAACAAAACCAGCGCCTCACCGCGCAGATTCATTTTTGCGAATCCGGCGATGACCAGATCGCCGATCGTCTTCTCAGATATTCCTTCCTTGAGATTTGCAAAGACCTCGCGATAAACCTGGCAGGTAGCAGAGCAGGCCAGGCGCATCAGTTCCAGTTCGTGCGCCGATTTTTGCGCGCGGCAGGCGATGGTCACAGGGTCCGCCGAAACAGCTTCATAAGCGGGCCCCGCGGCGCAGAAATGATCGTAAAAAGTGAAGGGCAGCGTCTCTTCGATGCCTACACGGCCCGCGCGCGTCCCGCGGTCCGCAAGTGCGCCCGCGATAATTTTGGTCGGGCTTTCGTCTTCCTGCCAGACGCGCACTTCCATCGGATAGCGCAGAGATTCGCGCATTCGTCCTTCTTCAAACGCCGGGGAGACGAGAATCGGTTGGCCCGAGCGCGGCACAATCACGGCCAGAAGTCTTTCGCTCAGATGCCAGCGAATCCCGGTGAAGTAGTAAAGCGACGTGCTCGGCCCGATAAACAACGCATCGAATTTGGGATTCAGCTGGCCCATCAATTCCTGCGCGCGCAGCAGGCGCCCGTGGAATTCACCCGGCGTGATGGGATGCACGCGGTCACCCAGCGGCTGCAAGGATGAAAAACTTGCAGGCGTCTGCGAATCGGCTTTCGAGCCCGGCGGTACAGCGAAGGTAATCGCCGAAGCAGCGGCGGTTGAAAACAGAAAATTACGTCGAGAGATTTCGTGCGTCACTGATTTTTTGGCTATGTGCATAGGGAAGGAAGGATGGTTGCGGACGGCTCCGATGTCAAGAATCTTGCTTGGTGTAAGGAGAAAGGCGCGTTGTCAACGGAATGTTACTTCGCATGCTCACGGCTACTGCGCGGCGAGCCTATGCGATACTTTGCAAATGCCGACTGTGCATGTGGCAATTGACAACGAATTAAAAAAGAAGTGCCCGCGCGTGGCGCTAGGGTGCATTACCGCGGATGTGACGGCCGGTGAGACGCCTGCGGCGCTTTCTGAGGAATTAAAATCGCGCGAGGAACAGATTTTGCAATTACCAGAGCCGCGCGCGATGTTGGAATCTCCTGCAGTATTGAGCACGCGCGCAGCCTACAAGGCGCTCGGAAAAGACCCGGCACGCTACCGCGGCTCGGCGGAAGCTCTGTTGCGGCGCGTGATCGCCAATAAAGGCTTGCCCCGGATTAATGCAGTGGTGGACGTTATTAACCTTGTTTCAGTGGAAAGCTGCCTTCCGGTTGGCCTTTATGATTTAGCGGCGGTGATCGGCGACATTGTGTTTCGAGCGGGGCGTGCCGGCGAAACTTACAAAGGCATCGGCAAATACGATTTGAATCTGGAAGGCCTTCCACTATTTGCCGACGCGATTGGCCCCCATGGCAGCGCCACCAGCGATTCGGAACGCACCATGGTTACGGCGTCCACCAAAAACATTATCGCGTTGATTGTCTCTTTCGGCGGCGCGGCGGACTTCCCGCGCTGGACGCAGCGCATGTGCGAATTGCTTACTCTTTACGCTGCGGCGCAGAACTGTGTGTCCAGCGTAATTTCCTGAAGATTTTCGCGCTGCTATTTCGAGACGGATTCCTCGACGTTTTGGCTCTGGTCTACCAGCGATTTGAAAAAGCCGCGGGCAGCCAGCAGTTCAGCGTTCATCACCGCAGCACCAGCCGCTCCGCGAACCAGATTGTGCGAGAGCAGCGTGAGCTTCACATCCAGCAGCGGGCATTCGCGCACGCGGCCGACCACGGCGGCCATGCCCCCTCCGGCGTCCACGTCGCGGCGAGGCTGCGGGCGATTTTCTTCATCCACCACGAGGATAGGGTGGCGCAGCGCCGAAGGCAGCGCCGCGAGTTCGGCATCCACTTCAAAGGTGCGCAGCGCTTCTTCCACTTCACGTAGCGACGCAATTTTTTTCAACCCGATGTTGACGCACTCCAGGTGACCATCCAGCACCGGCACGCGGTTGCAATGCGCGGTCAATCCCACGCCGGCATCCACGAAGCGCGAGCCATCCCATTTGCCGAGCAGCTTTTGCGGCTCGGTTTCCATTTTTTCTTCTTCGCCGCTGATGAACGGGATGACATTCCCTTGAATGTCCATGGTGGCCACGCCGGGATAACCCGCGCCAGACACCGCCTGCAGCGTGACCACAAAAACTTTCTCCAGTCCAAACGCGTCGGCCAGTGGCTTCAGCACCAGCACGAGTCCGGCCGTCGAGCAATTAGGATTGGTAACAATGAAACCCCGCTCGTAGCCGCATTTCTTTTGCTGCGTCGGAATGGCTTCAAGATGCGCGGCGTTTACTTCCGGAATCAGCAACGGAACATACGCATCCATGCGGTGGTTTTTGGCATTGCTCACCACTGGATAACCAGCCCGCGCAAAATCTTCTTCCGCGCCACCGGCGACCGAGGAATCCAGCGCCGAAAAGACAAAATCGCAATCCAGCGTAGGATCCAGATCCTTTACCACCAGATCGCGAGCGTTTTCTGGGATCGGTCCATCGAGATGCCAGCGCACCGCTTCGGCATAGCGTTTACCCGAGGAGCGTTCCGAGGCGGCCACCTCGGTGAGCTCGAACCACGGATGATCGGAAAGCAGCTTGACGATGCGCTGGCCTACCAGGCCGGTAGCGCCTAGCACTCCAGCACGCCACTTATTGTCCAGAGGTTGCACGGAACGGCCGGGCAAGGTTTTCTCCACGGCGTTCTGTCTCAGAGGTATCTTGTCAATCGAGTGCTGCTGCGCACTATCGAGGCTCATGTCTCGGCTCCTAAATTTCGCCGGAGCGTTCTGGATGCGGGGCTAAAGAAAAAACCCACCGCCAGGCGCTTCCGGCGGTGGGTTGGAAACTTTTGCTATTGATCTAGCGGTTTCTCCACTCGCCCGAAGCGCAAATAGTCGGCGTCGTAATCGACGTGACGATAGTAATTCGCGTAATTCGCTTCGTAGCGATGGATATCATAGCGGGGAGAGAATAACACGTCCCCCTATCGCGCTTAAAGCGCTTAGTGACAGCGATGTATTCTAAAATCAATGATTGTCGCGCCGTCAGCTGATGTGGGACCGTTCGCGTAAAGAGTCATCTAACTGTAGTGTGCTACCATCCAAAAGTTACGTTGTACGAAGGAGCCGCGATAGATGTCCGTGACTAAGTCTGGGCAAATGAATGCCTTGCGCAAAATGCGAGCTGGGGCGGGATTGTCATTTGAGTCCGCGCCGGTGCCCCCGATTGGCCCCACCGACGTCCTCGTACGCGTAACGGCTGCTTCGATCTGCGGCACGGACCTGCATATATATGGATGGGACCGCTGGTCGCAGGGGCGCATTAAACCTCCTGTAACTTTGGGACACGAGTTCAGCGGCATCGTCGAAAGCGTCGGCGAAGAGGTAACAGCTGTAAAAGCCGGTGACAAAGTAAGTGCTGAGATGCATTTGAATTGCGGCCATTGCCACCAGTGCCGCCTCGGCGAAGCGCATATCTGCCAGAACCTGCGCATCATCGGCATCGATCGCGATGGCGCCTTCGCTGAATTCGTAAAAATTCCTGCGTCGAATATCTGGAAGCTCGACCCTGCTATTCCGGAACATTACGGCGCAATACTCGATCCGCTAGGGAACGCCGTACACACCGTGCTCGCCGGAGAAATTGCGGGCAAAACCGTGCTGGTTACCGGCTGCGGTCCGATTGGGCTGATGTCTATCGCGGTTGCCAAAGCTTGCGGCAGCTCCACGGTGTTTGCCACCGAGACCAATCCCCAGCGGCGCGCCATGGCCAGAAAAATGGGCGCCGAGGTGGTTCTCGACCCGTCCGCCGGAAACGCCGTAAAGCAAATCTTGGCCGAGACCTCCAACACCGGCGTGGATGTTTTGCTGGAAATGTCCGGCAACCCCACCGCGATACAGCAGGGATTTGCGGCCTTACGCGCTGGTGGGCGAGCCTCGTTACTTGGCATACCCACCGAGTCGGTTCCGCTCGACCTGGTGAACGACGTAATTTTCAAAGGCGCCACTGTGCAAGGCATCTATGGCCGGCGCATGTACGCCACGTGGGTGCAAATGACCGCGCTGCTCAAAGCCGGACGGCTGAATCTGGAGGCGCTGTTTGGAGAGCGCACCTCGCTCGAAAAATTTGAAGACGCATTCAAACTCTTGCGCGGCGGCCTCGCGGGCAAAATTCTGATGTATCCGGATGGAGTGCCGCACTAATCATATCCGCCACGAAGGCGAATCTCGCGTATCGAGTGTAACGACCAAGGAGTTATTCCATGTCAGACGCCGCGGCTACCGCCAGCAAACCATCTCCGCTTCATTATATTTCCGAGCATCTCCAGGACTTGCGCAACAAGGGAACCGCTCCCAAGCTCCGCGTGCTGGACGGCGAGCAGAAGCCCGTCGCCGTTTTTGACGGCAAAGAAATTATCAATCTGGCTTCCAACAATTATTTGGGCTTGACCACCCACAAGTCCTTGCGCAAAGCCTCGCTGGAAGCCACCCGCAAATATGGCGTGGGCGCGGGCGCGGTGCGCACTATCGCAGGCACCATGAAGCTGCACATGGAACTTGAAGAGCAGATCGCGCGCTTCAAAAACGTGGAAGCCTGCGTGGTGTTCCAATCAGGCTTCACCGCTAATGCCGGGACGGTTTCCGCCGTTCTTGGCAAGGAAGATTTAATTATTTCCGATGAACTGAATCACGCCTCGATCATTGATGGCGCGCGCTTATCGAAAGCCACCATCAAAGTCTTCAAGCATAAGGATGTGCAGGATTGCGAACGCATCCTGCAGGAAACCGCCAACTGGAACGGTCACAAGCTGATTATCACCGACGGCGTTTTTTCCATGGACGGCGATATCGCTCCGCTGCCGGAGCTGTGCACCCTGGCCGAAAAATACAACTGCATCATGATGATTGACGACGCCCATTCCTCGGGCGTTCTGGGGCGCAATGGCCGCGGCACGGTGGACCATTTGAATTGTCACGGGCGCGTGCACATTCAAGTGGGGACCTTGAGCAAAGCCATCGGCGCGATGGGCGGCTACGTTTGCGGCTCCCGTGACTTGATCGATTATCTCTATCTGCGCGCGCGGCCATTTCTGTTTTCCACTTCTCATCCGCCGGCCACAGCGGCAGCCTGCCAGGCTGCTTTCAAGCTGCTCGATTCGCCGGAAGGCGAACGCCTGGTCAAAAAATTGTGGGCCAATACAAAATTCTTCAAGCGCGAATTGAAAAAACGCGGATTCCAGTTCAAGGCGAGCGAGACTCCTATCATTCCGATTCACGTGGGCGAAGCCGCCAAAGCCTTCGAGTTCTCCCGCAAGCTTTTCGATGCCGGCGTGTTTGCTCCAGCCGTCGGCTACCCCACGGTAGCGGAAGGCAAAGCCCGCTTACGCGCCATCGTCAGCGCCACACACAAGCGCGAGCACTTGCTGCGCGCCGCGGATACACTCGCTGAAGTAGGCAAAACGTTGGGTGTCGTGTAATTGTGATTTGCAGGCCATTTTGGGTGCCCAATTTGAGGTGGCCCGGCCAGGGAAAAAACGAGCGAGGCCTAGTACGACTCGAGAAGCGACGCGCAAAGTGCTTTGTTTGAGAAAAAAAATGTCGGCGCGTCGACATTTTCTACGAAATCATTCGAACGGTCGCGAATTCTGATTCGAATGAATTGTCTTTTGCCAAAATTGGTTCAATCGAATGCCGTAAATAACAAAATTGGTACTGCAAAAATCAAGCTGTGACCAAAACTTTGTCGAAAACTTTCCAAGCGTTAAACACATCAAACTTATGAGAGGCTGAAGTTGTTGCCTTCAGACGATTTTAAAACGTGATCGGACTTACGTGGAGTGACCCAATGTATAGATTAGGACCGACCGCAAAAATTATTACCTCGTTTAGCTTCGCGGCTTTCTGCGCCATCGGCTCAGCTGCGCAATCACAGCCTGATTCGCAGGCGGGAGCGCAGCTCGGAGAACAATCCGCGCTCGCAGGCAAGCAAGCCCAAGGCGCCAATACACAGAGAACCACCGAAACATCACCAACCGAACTGACTACATTCGTAACCGGTACGATCATCAACGCAGAATTAAACGGCTCGCTGGATTCCAAAAAGCTAAAACCAGGTGACGCAGTAAACGCGCACACGGCGACCGATCTCAAGACCAACGACGGCAGAATCGTATTGCCCAAAGGCACCAAAATCACCGGCCACGTTACGCAGGCGTCGGCACGAGGTGCAGGGCAGCCGGAGTCATCGCTGGGTTTGCTATTCGATAAAGCCATTTTGAAAAGTGGCCAGGAGATCCCCTTGAACGCCGCTGTTCAAGCCGTCGGAGCTCCGCCATCGAGCTCATTTTCCAATCAGTCTCCCGCGGCCGAGCCACTGCCGGGAGCGCGTCCAGCAGCACCTGGGGGTGGTGTACAGAGTGGTAGCACGGCGTCTCGGGGCGGAAGTATGAATGGCGCATCGTCAACCCCGAATGGGATTGGCGATCCATCCGTCGACGCAAATTCCGCCGATACCACAAATGGCAACGCAGCAGGCCAATGGGACGCCAACACCCGGGGCGTAGTGGGTATGCGCAATCTGAGCCTGAATGCCGCAAGCGAGGGGCAAGGCTCGATCATTAAATCGACGGGCAAAAACGTAAAACTCGAGGGCGGAACGAGGCTGCTACTGGTTACCGGCAACGTGGCTGCTCACTAGGATTAACTTCTCCCGGCAGAAACTTCAGCCCGGTTGGCGTGCCGTATTTACACAGGCCCATGTATGTTAAAAACTCCCACGTTCTGGTAGGCTAATAGTGTAGTGAGGGGGATGCGATGACGAAGCTATTCGTCGTTCTACTCGTCGCTGCCGCTCTTATCGTTCCTCTGGGATTCGCCCAAACCCCGCCGGACACAGCCGCAGACGCTAGAAAATTAAATTCCGTTCCGGATCCAGTTATTGCGCCGTTTTGTGTGGGAACGGCATTCAATGCCATTTTGCTTACGCCGTTGGACGCCAGCCGCAATAAAGCCGGCGATCCGGTAACCGCCGAGACCGCCGAGACAGTGACCTATGAACGCTCTGTGATCTTTCCTCGCGGCACAAAAATTCATGGCCACCTGGTGCGTGCCTCTTCCGCGCGCACCGGCAAAGGTTCGGCGTTATTCGTCCGATTCGACAAGGCGGTCTTGAAGAATGGCCAGGAAGTTATGATGAACGCCGGTATCCAGGCGCTGGTGACCGGCCGAGGTTCCGTCTCCCGAACGGCGCCCGTGGCGGAAGAACGCGGGCAAGGATATCCTTCTGCTGAAGATTTCGGTTCCAGAGACGTTCCGAACGCGACCGTTGTTCCGGCCAGCACCGAGTCGGCATCACGCGCTCAGTCATCGTCGGGACTCCCTGCCACGCAGGGTGGCGTGAACAAGCAGGGCATGCTAACGAATGACAGCCAAGGGGCCTTGGGCGGCTCCGATTTGAAAGTGTATACGCCACTATCGGAAGGTTCCGACGGTACGGTGTTATTGTCCGCCGGAAAGAATGTACGCCTGGACGCGGGAACGAAACTCTTGCTGGTGATTCAGCCTCCGCCTGAAGTTGATCCCAGTCTGCAGTAATAAAAAGTAGCTCAAAGAAACTCGACACCTGGTCTTGCGATTGAAAAACTAATTTGTGTTCCGGTTATTTCTTCGTCCTGACTAGCCGATTTCGGACTGATTCCTGCATCAACTTTTAGCGCCGGCCCTTTGCCAGCTCACTTCGGAGCGTTTGCTATACTCGCGCAGATGCCTTTAACCAAGAAAAAATTATTTTTGGTGGACGCCATGGCCCATATCTACCGGGCTTTTTACGCGCCGATGGTGCGCATGAACACCAGCGCCGGCGTTCCCACCACCGTTCCTTTTCTGTTCAACAATATTTTGCGGCGCATCCTGAAAGATTATCAGCCGGATTACGTCGGCATCGTTTTCGACACCAGCAAACCCACCTTCCGCGACAAACTTTTCGAAGACTATAAAGCGCACCGCCCCAAAATGCCGGATGAACTCTCCATCCAACTGCCTTTCGTGAGGCGCCTGTGCGAAGCCATGCGTTTGCCCATCCTCGAATGGGACGGCTTCGAAGCCGATGACGTGCTCGGCGCGCTGGCAAAGCAAGCCACTAAGGCAAATGTGGACGTGATGCTGGTCACCAACGATAAAGACATGCTCCAGCTCGTTCACGATGGGGTGAAGGTTTTGCGTACCGGCACCGGCGCCGCAAAAAGCGACGTCATTGTCGACGAAAAAAAAGTCGTAGAGATCCTCGGCGTGCCTCCCAACAAAGTCACCGACGTGATGGCCCTGATGGGCGACAGCATTGACAACATTCCCGGTGCGCGTGATCCCAACGACAAGCCTGCCCCAGGGGAACGCCGCAAGCCTGGCATCGGAGAAGTTGGCGCACGCGAAATTATTTTGCAATTTGGCTCGGCGGAAGAAGCGCTGCGCCGGGCCGCTGAAGTAAAACGAACCAGCTATCGCGAAGCGCTGCAAAAAAATGGCAAGTACGTGTTGTTGAGCAAAGAGCTGTCGAAAATTGACAGCGATGTACCCATCACGCTGGACCTGGACAATCTGCAACGGCGCGAGCCTGATCTACCGTTGCTGGCGGCGCTGTATCGTGAGTTGGGATTCAACTCGCTGCTGAAAGAATTGGGATGGGAAACCGTTGCTTCTACCGCGCCCGTTAGTGCCGGGCCGGTGCTAAAAACCGATTACCTGCAACTCATCAATCCCGGCGAATTTCGTGACTATCTGTCGGGCATCCCGGTCGAACAACCGATCGCAATCTGGCTGAATTTGGAGCCCGGCGATCGCGAGTCCGAAGGCTTCGGCACGCGCATTGCCTCCATTGAAGTGTCTTCCAAGCCCGGCGAAGGTCGAGCTGTGTGGATGGACGAAAAGGGAGAAGCGCTCGTGGCGTTGCGACCGCTGCTGGAAGATCCTCGCCGCCCCAAAATTGTCCACGATCCAAAACTGTTTCACTTGCTCACCGGCCGAATGACCAATGTGTTGCACGCCACGCAAATTTATTCCTACTTGTTGCGTCCCACTACCGCCAATCACAATTTCACGGATGTGGTCATGCGCCAATTCAACGCCATGATGGGTGGCGGTCCGGGAGAGCGCGCTGATTATTTGCAGCGGATCGCTCCAGCCTTACAAGCGCAAATTGGCTCCGAACAAATCGTCAACGTATACGAAAAGATCGATTTGCCCCTCGCGCCCGTGTTGGCGGACATGGAGCGCTCCGGCATTCGCGTCGACCCTACAGCGCTCGATGCGATGTCTCAAGTCATGGAAACAGAAATACGCCGGCTGGAAAAAGAAATTTGGGAAATTGCCGGCATGGAATTCAATGTCAATTCCCCCACGCAGTTGGCGGAGATTCTATTCGACAAGTTGAACCTGCAGCCGTCGCAGCGTCGCGGGCGCGTCAAGGGCCGTTCGACAGCGGTGGAGATTCTGGAAGAATTATCGGCCAAGCACCCGCTGCCTCGAAAAATTATCGAGTACCGCGAAATCGCCAAGCTCAAATCGACCTACGTCGATTCATTGCCAAAATTGGTGAATCGCGAAACCGACAGGCTGCACACCAGTTATTCGCAGACCGGCACCGCCACTGGGCGCCTGAGTTCTTCTGATCCGAACCTGCAAAACATTCCCATTCGAACCGAATTGGGGCGGCAAATTCGCGCTGCTTTTGTGGCCGACGAAGGCAAAGTCTTGCTATCCGCCGACTACTCGCAAATCGAGCTGCGCATCATGGCGCACTTTTCGCGCGACCCTGTGTTGCTGGAAGCTTTTAACAGCGGCGAAGATATTCACGCACGCACCGCGCAGGAAGTTTTTGGCGTGGGCCAAATGGCGCAAACAGCGGAGCATCGCCGCGCCGCCAAGGTCATCAACTTTGGAATTATTTATGGGCTTTCGCCGTTCGGTCTCGCGCAACAATTGAATATCGAGAACCGCGAAGCCGCACAATTTATCAATGCCTACTTCACCCGTTATCGCGGCGTTAAACAATATCTCGACGACACATTGGCGGACACCCGCGCGACCGGGGTGGCCAAGACTTTATTCGGCAGAATTCGCCCTATTCCTGAAATTAATTCCGCACAATTTCAGTTGCGTAATTTCGCCGAGCGCACCGCGCTCAACTCGCCTCTGCAAGGCACCGCTGCCGACTTTATCAAGCTGGCCATGATCAGCATCGACCGGCGGCTAGCCGATGAGAACCTACAAACCAAAATGATTTTGCAGGTGCACGATGAGCTGGTTTTCGAGGTGCCGAAAAATGAGCTGGAGGCGGTCTCAAAATTAGTAAAAGAAGAGATGGAAGGCGTCCACCAAATTGCCGTTCCGTTGCTGGTCGAGGTATGTTCGGGACCGAATTGGCGCGATCTGGATTAGCTTTCCAGCCTCGCCCGATACGTTTTTCTGCAACCTTTTCCTTGCCTGAGGGTTCTTAGTATCGGTGGCGTGTGCGCACTACCTGAGGTAGCGGACACGTTTTTTTTGACTCTAATCTTTGCTTTAAGATGCGGCGACACTTTTAGACACGGAGACGACGTGCGCCGCAATGCTAGCCCTGGCCCATGCTAGTTTAGAGAGGTTAGTCCCTCCAAGGAACATCCATGACCCGAACAGCCACAGGGCTATTTTTTTTACCGATCGTTTTATTTTTCAGCGGTTGCTCGGGAAGTAGCAACACTGCGCCTCCATCAAGCCTCGTTAGCGTAACGGTGACGGCGCCGCAAAGTACTGTGGCAGTTGGCAAAACGCTGACCTTCACCGCCACCGTCACCGGCACGAACAACCAGGCCGTCACCTGGAGCGTAAGCGGCGGCGGAACGATTTCGAATATCGGCCTGTATACCGCGCCGGCATCTGTACCGAATCCCGCCAAGGTCACCGTGACGGCCACCTCTCAGGCAAATTCGACTAAGTCGGGCTCCGACACCATAACCGTCGTGTCAGCCTCCGCCGTACAAGTCTTAGTGCAACCCGCCACGGCGTCGGTCTCGGATTTTCGGACCCAGCAATTCACCGCTGCCGTCACCGGCAGCGCTAATACTGCGGTGACCTGGCAAGTGAATGGCGTAACCGGGGGCAGTCAGAAATTTGGATTTATTTCCAGCACCGGGCTTTTTGTGGCACCGAGTGCG
>DATHRB010000018.1:0-5398 GCA_035482155.1 Verrucomicrobiia bacterium
AATCTTCTATTTTGATTGTGCCCTTAACGCGATTGTGAAAGGGGATGAAGTGGTCGGCGTTAGCGCGCTTGCCCGAGACGTCACCGAAGAACACCAGAAGGAACGCCGATTTACCGAATTGTTCGAGACCCTGCAGGAAGGCGTTTACTTCAGCACGCCGGAAGGCAAATTACTCGATGGCAACGTCGCGCTGGTTTACGTCCTTGGATACGAAAGCAAGGAGGAGTTGCTCGCTCTCGATTCCAGGGCGTTGAACGCCGATCCCAATCAAACACCGGTGCTGGGACGATCCGCCGACGACCAGGGTGGCGTACGCACGCGCGAAATTACTTTGCGGCGAAAAGACGGCAGTCTCGGCGTGTTTCTAGATACTTCGCGCGCCGTCTGGGATGCTGGAGGCAAAATCGTCCGATATCAGGGTACGCTGGTGGATGTAACCGAGCGCCGCGAGATGGAGAGGGCTTTGCGTCGTCAGGAGGAATTTCACCGCTACCTTCTGGAAAGCTTTCCCGACCTCATCCTGGTTATCGATCTGAACGGTCGCTACAGTTTCGTGAGTTCGCGCATTCATGATCTGCGCGGTTTCAAACCAGAAAATTTGTTAGGCAAAAAGGTCGAAGAGGAAGAAGATTTCTCGCCCGAACTCCTTGAACTATATCGCGACCTGACGGAGGGCCGGGAAAAGTTTGGAACATGCGACTATAGGGCGAGGCATCGGGATGGAAGCTGGCGCACCATGCGCGCCTCGGCCAGCCCGCTGTTCGATGCGGAAAACAAATTGAGCGGCGCCATCGTCTCCGTACGTGACATTACGGTGGAAAAGAAACTTGAACAGCAGATCATTCTGAGTGAACGGCTTGCCGCCATGGGACAGATGATTGCTGGTTTCGCCCACGAGTTGAACAATCCCCTGACCAGCATTTTAGGAATGGCTGAATTACTGCAGGAGGGCGAGGCGCCGGAGTCCGTGCGGAAACAAATGGTCATTCTGCAGCAGCAGGCTCGCCGCGCGGCGGAGATTGTTCAGAACCTGATGTACTTTTCGCGCCCGCCAGCCCCCGGTAAAAGTCGTATCGATCTTAGTGAACTGGTGCAAAGAACTCTGCACCTGCACGCCTATTCCTTGCGCAAGAGCAATATCACGGTCGATTTTCTGAAGGAGTCGTCGCTGCCGCCGGTAAGCGGTGACGCGCACCAGTTGATGCAGGTGTTCCTGAACCTGGTCTTGAACTCGGAGCAGGCCATGCGCGAAGTACGTGACCATGGGACTTTGCGCATACGCATCAACCAGGATGACAAGTCCGTCTCGGTTGTCTTTCAGGATGATGGCCCGGGAATCTCCCCGGAAATCCTGCCCAACATCTTCGATCCCTTCTACACCACCAAACGCCCAGGGCGCGGGACCGGCCTCGGTTTGAGCATTTGCAAAGCTATTCTGCGAGAGCACAACGGAAACGTGGAAGCGGCGTCGGGGCCGGGTGGTGGAGCGATGTTCACGGTGACTTTGCCGACCGGGACGGCTGCGACTTCAGCCGAAAAATAAATGGTGGGGAACTTCTGTTGGGTGCATGCAAGGTCGAAAACGAATCCCTCGATTCAACGCGCTCACTTCGAATTCGGCTTGGCGAGCTGTGCAATCTTTTGTTCGGCGCTGGTTCTTATACCGTTCCGAAGTGCTTCGCTGTCCGTCTTATCGCCCGGTAGAAGTTCAAGCGCCTTCTTAGCGTTTTTTAGGGCCAAATCTTTCTCTCCGGCCGCCAAATAGGCGTCCCCGAGGCTGTCATACGTATTGGGAGAAGTGGGATACGCAGCCACATTCAGTTTTAAGATTTCGACGGCGCCTTTGGCATCACCGAGTTGGATATGTTCGTAGCCGAGGAGATTGACGAGGAACTGCGGGAAAATCATAGTATTGGGATCGCGTTCACGAGTCTGCGAGAGCGTCCTCGCAACTTCATCCGCACCGCCAGGTTTGTCAATCATTTCCAAAGTGCGAACCACTTGAGGCTGAAAAGCGGTGCCATTGGTCTTCGGTACGCTGGCCGGATGATTTGTGAGGGTTGCGGCAAACCAATCGGCAATCAAGTCAATCAATTCTTTGTGAACCGCGAACATATCGGCGCCGTGGCCTCCGGTCGCATAGTGCGCGAACCGGCTGGCGGAGTTTGGCGAGAGGCTGAACCACCACTGCATCGGTTCCACCATATTGCCAAACTCATCGTCATCCGCCGCGGAAACAAAAATTGGCAGACCGGAGGATTGCAGAAATAGCCTTCCTGCCCGGTCCGTCGGGCCAGAGAGCAGCATCAACGGCTCTATTTCAGAATGCCGCCGTGCCAACTGAATGGAATTGTTGACGCCGCAACTCGCTCCCCCCGCGCCAATTTTGGCGCGCACCACGCCAGGCTGCGACTCGAGATATTCAAGGGCCATATCGAAATCGCGCGGCCATATTTCGGTGGCCATTTTCTTTTGTTTTTCCGGGGATAGTTTATCGTTTGGCGTACCGCCGCTTTCGCCGTACCCGCGGTAGTCCAAGGTGAGAACATTTATGCCCAGCGAGGCTAGCCGTTCCGCAAGTCCGTCCCACACCTTGCGTTGCCGATTGCATTGATGAAGCAACAGAACACCAGGCCCGGGCTTGCCTGCAGCGAAATACGTGGCCTTCAAAACGATTCCATCCGGCGTGGTAAGGCTTGCAATTCGCGCCGCCGGTGTTTGTTGTGCCGCGCAAGTCAGCGCGAGCAGGATGAGAAAAAGTAGGCTGAAAAAAGCTGGCCGATCAGGCAAAAGAATTACCTCGATTCTTCTTTGGACTAAGGGAAACCTGACCGCGTTAGCAAGAATTTGTCAGAAACCAACTCCGGCCGTGCGTCGTGCCTCGGTCCATTGCATATCCAAAGTCAGCTCCAGTATCCATTTTTCCAAATAGAAGCGGTCCAACAACGCCCAGCGCATTCTTAGTATCCCGGCGACGTCCTCAATGTGATTGCGACGGAGTAGCTCCGATCACCAGGTCAATGTCTTGGGTCGAGCGCGGCGCGCCGTAGTAGGCGCTGGCAAACGATCCGGAAAGCATGTAAGCGATGCCAGCTTGATCTAGGCCCGCTGTAATTCTGCGAAAAATGTCCCGCGTGCTCACAGCAGTTGCACTGGCAATGGCGCTGGCCAGAATGCCAGCCTGAGGAGTTCTCGCGCGACCTGCTTTTCCCGCCACTGCGGGTGTTCTCGCCGGATTCGCTCCTTGGCTAATTCGCGAGCAAAGAGACTCATATCAAGCGCCATCAGCAAACGCTGTTCCCCTGACATTGCTCGCTGAATTTGAAGCTGAATGGCTTGCGCCGAGGGACTTGTATCGGTGAGTGGCACGGCAAAATGTTACCACGGTCCGATCGCGCCCAAGGACCTTTAGCCGATGCGAGTCTATCAAGATTTCTTCTTCGTAGGTTTGGGTTTTAACGTCTTGACGTATTCGTAGCTCGACGCCAGATACTTCTCCAGATCTCTCGTGTTCTTCAGCATTACGTCAGGAACGGCAACATATTCTTCCATTACCGCTCCGTACGCCTCAAAAAGCTTGCTCTTATACTTTTTCAGAAACTCTTCTCGCTTGTCTTTTGGAAGCCGAATGGCCAGCCTGGATGACTGATGCAGCAGCGTGAACATATTTCCGTTGTGCGAAGTGTAAGGATTGGCCGCACCCTTGCGCTCGATTTCGGGGATGGTGGCGATCAGCTTGTCGTACAGTTCGACAGCCGAGCCTGACTTGGTAGCATTGTTTTTCATGAATGCGCGCTTACCTCTCGACGGCCATGGCCACGGCATTTCCTCCGCCGAGGCAGAGAGCTGCGATGCCGCGGTGAACATCGCGGCGAATCATTTCATAAATGAGTGTGACCAGCACGCGCGCGCCGCTGGCGCCGATGGGATGTCCGATCGCGACTGCTCCGCCATTCACATTCACTTTGTTGGGATCGAGTCCGAGTTCGCGCATGACGCCCAGCGCTTGCACGGAGAACGCTTCGTTCAGTTCGTACAGATCCACGTCTTCGTTTTTCCAGCCGGTCTTTTCCCAAATCTTGCGAACCGCGCCAACCGGAGCCATCATCACCCATTTCGGTTCGACTCCGCTGGTAGCTTGCGCCATGATTCGGACCATGGGCTTGGCGCCAAGTTCTTTTGCGCGCGTTGCACTCGTGACCACCACAGCGGCGGCACCGTCGTTCACTCCGGGAGCGTTGCCGGCGGTTACCGTTCCGTCTTTTTTGAATGCGGGCTTCAGAGATCGCAGGACTTCGATGGTCGTGTCTTCGCGGGGAGATTCGTCTTTATCAAATATGATTGGCGCTTCGCCCTTTTTCTTGGAGGGCAATTCAACGGGGACAACCTGCGCTTTGAACCGGCACTCCTTGATCGCGGAAATCGCCTTGCGGTGCGAGTTCACAGCGAACTGGTCCTGCTCTTCGCGAGTGATGCCGTATTTTTCCGCGACGTTCTCGCCCGTGATCCCCATGTGGTAGTTGTTGTAGATATCCCAGAGCCCGTCATTCACCATCGAATCGACGATTTGTGCATTTCCCAAACGATATCCCTTTCGCGCCTGCGGAAGCAGATAGGGAGCGTTGGTCATCGATTCCATTCCGCCGGCGACGACGACAGAACTGTTTCCGGTCTGGATTGCCTGGGCTGCGAGTGCGACCGCTTTGAGTCCCGAGCCGCAGACTTTGTTTACGGTCATGGCACCTACCTCGGGAGCGAGTCCGCCAAATATTGCTGCTTGTCGCGCGGGATTTTGTCCAAGGCCGGCGGAGACGACATTGCCCATGATGCATTCGTCGACTTGGGCGGGGTCGACATTGGCGCGCTTCACGGCTTCCCGAACCGTGATCGCTCCCAATTGCGTGGCGCTCAAATCTGAAAGACTTCCCTGAAATTTTCCTACCGGAGTACGACAACCCGAGATGATCACAACATCGTCGAAAGCAGCCATTTGTATGCTCCTGCGATTATTTTGCACTTACCAATTATAGATGTCCCAGGCGAGAAAAGGATGAATTCGATCAAGCCATGCGCCTGCTTGCAGGTAAATTGTTTTTTTCAACCAAGGTGGTGTCTGAAAGCGTCGTGTACGAGTTGCCGCTGACACTTCGCGCGAAAACTTTTCGCTGGTAGACACGATGAATAGAATCCCTTCAGAGAAATTTCTACTTGAGCTTCTCTTCAGTGACTTTGGTGTATGGGTCGCATGCTCATCGAACATCATTTTTTTCTTGACTTCACTTTTCAATGACTCTATACATCAATCAGTTGCAACAAACGATCGTTGCATTTCAAGTCCATGAAAAATGGAAAGGGAGAATAGATCAATGGCAACCAAAAAGAAAGCAAAGAAGGCCGC
>DATHRB010000019.1:0-17163 GCA_035482155.1 Verrucomicrobiia bacterium
CGGCACTCCCATGCGGGCGAGACTGAAATGATCGGAGCGGTAGTAATGCCCTGCTTCCGGCCGCGGATCGGGCCGGATGGCGAAACCAAACCCCTTCGCCGTCGCCAAAACATCGGGATAAAACGTGGTGCGCTCCGCCCCGCTGATTTCCACCTCTTCCGGATCGCCGATAGGCGGCAAATCATCGAAATTCAAATCGAGCGAGATTTTTCCCGGCGGGACCGGAGAATGCTTGCCCAGATATTCGGAACCGAGCAAGCCCTGCTCCTCGGCGGTGACCGACGCGAACAAAATCGAACGCGGCGGCGCCAGCGGCACGCTCGCCCAGGCGCGCGCCAGCTCCAGCAAAATTCCGCAGCCGGTGGCGTTATCGGCCGCGCCGTTGTAAATCTGGTCGCCCTTGAGCGAGGTGTCGATGCCCAGGTGGTCGTAGTGCGCGGTGTACATCACGGTTTCGTCGCGACGACTCGGATCGCTGCCTGGAAGCATGGCGAGAACGTTTCTGGAATTAAACGGACGGACGGTGCTGACGACGTGAGCCTTCAGGCGCACCGGTAATTCCACGGGTCTGAAATCGCGCGATTGGGCTTGCTGAAACATCTTGTCGATGTCCATGCCAGACATTCCTGCCAATTTTTTGGCGACGTCGAGTTGAATCCAGGACGCAGCTTGCAAGCGCGGAGTACCATCCAGGCGGAGGTAGGATTTATCTTTGCCGTTCGAATTGCGCACAACTTCCCAACCGTAGCTGGCCAAGTCGCGGCGATGAATGATGAGTGCGGCGACCGCGCCGTGGCGTGCGGTTTCTTCATATTTGTAAGTCCACCGGCCGTAGTAGGTGAGGGCTTTGCCTTTGAAAAACTTGGGATCGTCGGAGGTGGGCTCATTGACGAAAAGCAGGGCAACTTTTCCTTTCAGGTCGATTCCTTTGTAGTCGTCCCATTTATATTCCGGGGCGGTGATTCCGTAGCCGACGAAAACGATGGGGGCGTCAATGTCCGCGACGTCGGTTTGCGTTTCGTTGTGGATGACAAAATCGTCGAGATTTTTCAGTTGCAGCGGTTCTCCGCTTTTAGGAACGAGCGACATAGTTGTATCGGGAAGAGTGGTGATTTTGACCATGGGAACTTCCTGGAAGTAGCTGCCTTGATCACCAGCCGGCTTCAAGCCGTCGAGTGCGAATTGCGTGGCAATGTATTCAGCGGCGATGTCGCTACCGCGCTGCCCCATGCCGCGGCCTTCGAGCAGGTCGCTTGATAGAAACTTCACATGCGCACGAATTTTTTCTGGATCAATACCGGAGGGAGAGGCTGCTTCGGCGGCTTTCTCTCGGTGCTGGGTGCGGGCGGTAAGGTAAGCGCCGCTGGCCGCCAGTAAAATCAAAGCTGTGATAATCGATTTCCGCATGAGTCCCCTTTGACGTGGTTGATTAATTTTTCGGCTGTACTACTTTTTGGTGCGTTCTTTCAGCAAGCCCTTCAACTCGGACATAAATTCCTGTACATCTTTGAAATCCATGTAGACCGACGCAAAGCGCACGTAGGCTACCTTGTCGAGTTTTTTCAGGCCGCGCATGATCATCTCGCCGATTTCCGAGGTAGTCAGCTCGCGCTCGGTGGCCTCGTGTACGACGCCTTCGATCTCGTCCACGATGGCTTCCAGTTTCGGTGTAGCTACCGGGCGTTTCTCGCAAGCCTTGAGCAGACCCTGCAAAATTTTTTGACGTTCGAAGCGCTCTCTGCGGCCGTCTTTCTTGGCGACCATGTAGGGAATTTCGTCGATGCGTTCGTAAGTGGTGAATCGGCGCGCGCATTTGAGGCACTCGCGGCGGCGGCGGATGGTGTCACCTGCGCGGCCTTCGCGTGAATCGATAACCTTATCGTCAATGTGGGCGCAGAAAGGACACTTCACTCGGGCCATCTCCAACGAAACAATTCTACTTTCTGACTTCGAAAAAATTCCTTTTATCTATTGTAACGGAGCCTTATTTCAATGCGCTCATTTCAGCGTGACGGCCGCTACTTTCTTTTCTTCCGCGGCCATGCGCTTCAGCTCGCGCAGGCCCCAACCTTCGTGAATCAACATGGGGACGCCCAGTATGCCGCAACCGGCGAAGGTTATGGCCCACAGCACCATGGAGGCTGCTACCGCGGGTTCTCTTTCTACTCCAAAAATCGCTGTGTATGCAATGATGGCGCCCGCTTGCGAGCCGCCGCCAATGCCCGGCAACTGAATGGTCGAGCCCACCAGTGTAAATGCCAGGACCAGCAAAGAGTCGGCCAAGTCGAGGGTGTGGAGCGTTCCTGTGAAGCTGTGGGAGACCCAGTAATATACCAGGCAGACAACGAACCAGTGCAGTCCGGAATAAATAGTGGCGAGAACTAAATCTTTCCAGGTGCGGATGGTTTGCACGCCGCGAACGAAACCGAGCACGACGCCTGCCAAGGAGCTGCGCCAGCCACCGGCCTGAATTACGGTTTGAAGGCGGCGCTCCAGAAGAGCGGTACCGTGAAGACGTAAATAGATCAGCGCGACGGTGGCGGCCAGCACGCCTGCGAACAAAATTGTTCCGGTGGTTTTGGCGGCGGTTTCCAGCTCGCTGGCGATTTCACCAGAATGCGGACGCATGCCGAAGAGGACCAGCCCTACCGCGGAGATCACGGCAACGCTGGCCATATCGAAAATGCGCTCAAGGACGTAGATGCCGAAGGTGTCGGCAATGGGCAGGTCCTGTTTTTTCGCCAGCAGCAGCGGTCTGACGGGCTCGCCTGCGCGGCCGAGCAGAAAAATGGCAGCGAACCCGGCCAGGGTGAGCTTATAAATTTGCCAAAAATTTGTTTTGCCGATGTTTCGTTGGAAGACTTGCCAGCGCAGGGAGCGGATGCCGTAGCAGGAATAAATGGCCACCATGGCGAGGATGATGTAATAGGGATTGGCGTCGCGCACCGCGTCGAGCAATTTGGAGCCGCTGAAGGTGGCTAGGTGAAGGAGGTTGATCGCCTGGTAGGCAATGATGCCCAAGGCCAGCAATCCAAGCACGACCAATATGGTTTTCCTGGATAGCGAGCGCATGTGCCATGAGCCTACTGGGGGCATGTAGACTCGTCAAGTTGTCGCGTAGTTACTGGCGGAATGCTGTGTACTAGGTGAATTACCGCGGCAGTTGAAGGAGGACTTATGCAGGAAGCTATTTTGAAGCGATTCGAGAGTCCGGATGAGGTGCGCGTTTTCGACAAGGGGCGGTTTGAGATTGTTCACATTGGCGGATTGACGATTGGACGGGCGAGTTATGAACCTGGATGGAAGTGGTCGCAGCACGTTGCTCCTCTGGCGGGCACGCCGCTTTGTGAGGTGGAACACGTCGGGCTTGTAGTTTCAGGGCACGCGGTGGCCGCTTTTGCTGATGGAACGCAGACGGAATTGACGCCGGGAAATTTGTTTTACATTCCGTCGGTGGCGCATGACAGTTGGGTAGTTGGGGATGAGCCTTACGTCTCGCTGCATTTTATGGGGGCCGCGCATTATGCGAAATAGGGCAAGGGCTGCAAACTTTTGCCAATCGGAAGTTTGAGTTGGACGTAATATGAGTCTTATGAAGAAGGCTGTCGGCGGTGCGCATAATTTAATTATTTTCCTGTGCCTGGCAGCTGCTTTGTTGTTCGCGTTAGCGCCTACTGTCGCTGCGCTGGTTTTAAAATTACTTGTTCCTGAGTGGTTCGTTGTTGCGCTTGTCGTCATCGCCGTAGTCCCGACGCGAAAAGACACCTGCATTCCACAGTTAGGTTCATCGCTTTCTGTTTTCTCTCCGCGGCCTCCCCCGATTCAGTAGCTCTCTGCACCCGCAGTTAACCGCCCACCAAAATTGAACGCTTCTCGCGTGTGATCGCGTCACTGCGATCTCGCATACACATGTAATGCCTGCGTTCGTTCGAGGAAAAAATGGGATTCAAATTATTCGTGCGCAGGATTGCTATGGCGTTCATATTGGGGGGATATTCGGTGTTGGGAGTGGGAATGAGCCGAGAAAAAATCGAATCGTTGATGCACGCGATGAATCAATCGAACGTCGAAATGTCGATTTCTGATGATTACAACGAAGACGATCTGAAAGAAACTCCTACCGAATCTGGCGGCGCTTAAATCGTGAAATTAACATTTAGTTCAAACTTTTAGGCTCGCTGCCTCGTATTGTTGCTTGGGGCCGTGCGGCTAGAATTCAAACCCAAGTCCCACGCTGTAAATCGAGCGTGGGGCACCCTCCGCATGACGTACATTTGGGTGTGGCAATCAGGTGCGGGCTCGGACCAAGAGTTGAGAGGCTTGCATGCGAGTGGTCGTGGAAAATCTTAGTAAGGAATATCGGGGTGGCGCGCAACGGGTGCGGGCGCTGAGTGATGTGCAGTTTTCGCTGGGCCCTGGGGTGCTTGGTCTGCTGGGGCCTAATGGGGCTGGGAAATCGACGCTGATGCGTATTCTGGCGACGATTACTCAGCCGTCGTCTGGGCGCGTTTTGTGGAATGACGCGGACATTGCACGGCAGCCTGACGGGCTTCGCGAGGTGCTCGGTTACTTGCCGCAGGATTTTGGGGTTTATCCACACCTGAACGCCATCGAATTTCTGGAATACCTCGCCGCGGTGAAGGGCGTCAGTGCGGGCGCGGCGCGCACGCGGATCCGTCAGCTGCTCGAACTCGTGAACCTTACCGGGGCGGCCAAGAGGCCGCTGGGCGGCTACTCGGGCGGCATGCGGCAGCGCATCGGTATTGCGCAGGCGCTGCTGAACGATCCGCAGCTTTTGATTGTAGATGAGCCGACGGCAGGGCTTGATCCAGAAGAGCGGGTGCGATTTCGTAATTTACTTTCGGAACTATCCGGAGAGCGCATTGTGATTTTGTCGACGCACATTGTTTCTGACATCGAGGCGGTGGCGACGAGCATCGCCATTATGGAGCACGGGCGCCTGCTTGCGCATGACTCGCCAGCGGCATTGCTTGCTTCGGTGGCCGGGAAAATCTGGGAAGTGGTGATTCCCAGCGCGGAGTTACCGGCGCTGCGGCAGAAATATCTGGTCAGCAGCGCGGCACATCGGGGCGACGGCATTCACGCACGAGTGGTGGCCGGGGCTGCGCCAGACAAGGCTCTTCGGCCACTCGATCCTTCTTTAGAGGACGCGTACCTGTTCGCACTGGCCAGCCACCGTATTTCTGGTGCTGGCGTGAGTGCGTCGAGCGGTTCGGCGGCGTGACACACGCGGCTGGCAGTCGTGTCCCGGTAATTTTGGCCATCGCTCGGGCGGACTTTCTAGAGCGGGTGCGGCGTTACAGTTTTCTTTTCACAGTGGGCTTCGCGCTGTATCTCGGTTACCTGACCATCGCCGGCAATCTGGTGCTGCAAGTGGGACACGTGCGCGGAATTTTCAACTCCGCATGGGTTGGCGCGTTGTTGTCTATTGTCGCCAGCGCGTTTATTTCACTGGCGGGTTTTTATTTCGTTAAAAATACGATTCAGCGGGATCGTGAAACGCGCGTCGGACAGATTCTAGCTGCGACGCCGCTCTCGAAATTTATTTACGTACTGGGCAAAGTGTTCAGTAACCTAACGGTGCTGACATTGATAATTGCGGTGCTAGCGCTGTCGGGAATTGCGATGCAGTTGGTGCGCGGTGAAGACCGGCACATCGAGATTTGGAATTTAGTGGCGCCATTTATATTTCTGGCGCTTCCGGCGATGGTGGTAGTTGCAGCGATCGCGGTACTGTTCGAGACGATTCCCTTTTTGCGCGGTGGATTTGGCAACGTCGCGTATTTTTTTGTGTGGACCGCGCTGCTCAGTATGCCTTTAGTTATCGGCCGACACGCGTCCGACCTGATTGGTATTTCGCTGGTTGCAGACAGTGCGCGAGAGGCGGCGCATCTTTCGGCGGAGAATGGCGGGGTCACGTTCTCGCTGAGTTTTGGTCAGATAGCAGGGCCGCTCTCCACGTTTCGGTGGGACGGGCTTAGCTGGACGACAGATATCCTTGTGAGCCGTCTTGCGTGGGTGGCTTTGGCATTTGGGATCGTAATTGTTTCGGCGCTTTGGTTTGACCGGTTCGATCCGTCTCGCGGGAGAGCGTTACGCGAGGAGACCGAGGAGCGAGTTGCGGCGGCGTGTGAAACCCAACTCGAAAATGGCGCGGCCACTGTGCGGGTTAGCGCCGCGACGCTAACGCCGTTGGCCGCACGCGCGGCTGACTGGCGTTTTGTTTCGATGCTCGGAGTTGAGCTAAGGCTCATGTTGAAGGGACAAAAATGGTGGTGGTATGCGGTGGCTATGGGCTTGGCGATTGCCTCGGCAGCGATTCCTTCAGCAGACGCGCGCGGGATACTTCTGGCATGTGCTTGGATCTGGCCGGTGTTGCTGTGGTCTTCGATGGGTGTGCGCGAAACACGCGATCAGACGTATCAACTTATTTTTCCCGCGCCGCATCCGATCAGCCGGCAACTGCCCGCGACTTGGTTGGCGGGGGTTCTTGTGGCCTTACTCACTGGCGGCGGTTTCGGGTTGCGAATCTTACTCACGGGGAATATTCGCGGAGTGCTGGCTTGGTTGGTGGGCGCGCTGTTCATTCCGACGTTGGCATTAGCGCTGGGCGTTTGGAGCGGGACGGGCAAGCCGTTTGAAATTTTGTACACCTTGTTGTGGTATGTCGGCCCAATGCATGCCATTCCCCAACTTGATTTCATGGGCTCGGCCGCGGGCACTTCTGCGACTCGCTATCCAGTGATTTATCTGGCGCTCGCGGGCATTTTCGGCGTTACTGCACTGGCGGGCCGACAACGGCAACTTCACTCCTGACAATCCCGCAATTAGTCACCATTCATGGCAGCCAGTCGCTCCGTATTGACTTAAGTCGGTTTGACATAACGATACGAACCGTATTGAATTGTGTGCACTGACTTTTGGTTGCTGGGGGTTTCAATGAACGTCAGCAAGCGTCCTGTAGTGGAATACGGCTTTTGGCGGTTTGGTTGGACTCGATTTGCGCTTTTAGCGCTGTTTATGACGATGAGTTGGTTGCAGCCCGCCTGGGGACAAGTGGCTGCGAGCATTTCAGGCATTGTGGCCGATTCGTCGGGAGGGCCGGTAGGTTCGGCTGCGGTGGCCGCGAAGAACACTGAAACCGGAGCGGTGCGAATGGCCACGACTGATAATGCGGGACGCTATCAGAGTGTTTCGCTGGCGATTGGTCCGTACGAAGTTTCAGTGCGCAAGAGCGGCTTCCAGGAAGCGATCAGGAGCGGGATCCGGCTGGTGGTGGGCCAGGAAGCGATCGTGGATCTCACGCTACAGGTCAGCGCGGTGACGGCCGAAGTGCGAGTGTCTGAAGATGCTCCGCTGGTGAGCCCTACGACGCAAGATATTTCGGGGCTCGTCGGCGAGCAGCAGGTGAAGGATCTTCCTCTTAATGGGCGCAGCTATGACTTGTTGCTGCCGCTCAATCCGGGGATTGTGAATTTCACCTCGCTAAAAACTGGGGGGACGGGGATCTCGAATTCCACTACCGGAAATAACTTCGCCGTTTCCGGGAACCGGCCACAGCAAAATCTTTTTTTGCTGAACGGAGTGGAATATACCGGGGCCGCGGAGAACAACATGCAGCCGGGGGGGACGAGCGGCATGCTTCTGGGTGTAGACGCGGTGCGCGAATTTAATGTGCAACGGGATTCTTATGGAGCCGAATTTGGCAAACACCCGGGCGGGCAAGTAGTGATCCTGACGCAATCGGGATCGAATGAATGGCATGGGACGGCATTTGAGTTTCTGCGTAATAACGCGCTGGATGCGCCGAATTTTTTCGATCAGGGAGATGCTCCGCCATTCCAGCGGAACCAGTTTGGGGGCTCGATGGGAGGGCCGCTTCAGAGAGACAAAACATTTTTGTTCGCGAATTACGAGGGATTTCGCCAACACCTGCACCAGACCTCAGCCGCCTTCGTTCCTGACGCGGCATCTCGTGCTTCGGCTGTACCAAGCGTCCAGCCGCTGTTGAATTTGTGGCCTACGCCGCCCGTTGGCGCACCGGATTTCAGCGGCATTGCCGAGGTGTTCGGCAGCCCGTTGCAAACAGTTCGCGAGGATTTCGGGACGGTGCGGGTGGATCACACGTTCTCTTCGCGGGATACGTTTTCGGGAATTTACACCGTTGATGACGGCGACGATTTCACCGCAACCCCGAGCAATCCCTATAGCAGCGACGTGGTCGCGCTACGGGAACAGGTGCTGTCCTTCGAGGAAACGCATGTTTTCTCGCCATCGTTGGTGAACACCGCGAGAGTCGGTTTCTCGCGCGCCGCTTATTTTTTTACAGGAGAGCCGACGCCGGGGACGCCAGCGGCGAGCGTGCCGGGATTTCTGGTCGGACTTCCAGTCGGAGCGGTAGTAGTGGGGGGAAGCGCGGCGTCCAACCCGCAAGCGCAAATCGGACTGGCCGGCAGCAATAACGGCAGCAACTTGAGGATCGCGCGGAATTTATATACGTACGAGGATCATCTGACCATGACGCGGGGGCGTCACCAACTGGAATTTGGCGGGTGGTTCCAGCAATTTCAATCCAACGAAACGCTTGCGCTAAGCCAATTCGGGCAGGCGACTTTCACCAGCCTGCAGACGTTTTTGAAGGGCACGATTTCCAGCTTTTTGTTCGATCCGGCTCCCACGGAATTAAATTGGCGCTCGTTGTTTGGCGCGTGGTTCGTGCAAGACACGTTCCGGATTCGTCCAAAATTAACGGTTACGCTAGGTTTTCGAGACGAGTTTTCAACCGGCTGGAACGAAGCGCATAGCCGGGCTTCGAACTATACATTTTCAAATGGGATAATCTCCACGAACCCGCTCATTGGGCCTTCGCTGTTTACTGTAAACAACGCAAAATTTTTGCCTCAGCCGCGCGTTGCGGTGGCGTGGAGTCCCTTCAGGCAGGGGAGTTCATTCAGCAAGGGAACAGTAATTCGCGCGGGATTCGGGATGTATAACGATCTCCAGGATGCTTTGGGATATCGCGCCGATCAGAACGCTCCCACCAATCCCACCTATACGACTCCGTTATTGGTGTCGCAACTTCCGATCAATCCGGGAGGACCATTTCCCGCCACCGTGAAGCTTATTCCCGGAGGAGTCCAGCCGGACATGAAAACCCCGACGCTGATTTCTTATTCGCTGAGAGTGCAGCAGCAGCTTTCGCCGAATACCTCGCTGACGTTGGGTTATGTCGGGAGTCATGGGTACCACGAAATTATCGGCGTCGACACGAATGAGCCTTTTCAGGTGATTTGTCCGGCAGCGCCGTGCCCGGCGACCTATCCCAAGACGTTTCCTGTAGGGATAGCAGGCACGCCTGTGCCGGCGGGCGCGTACTTCGTGCCTACGACAACGAAAGCTAATCCGGCTCTCGCGAATACCTGGACGTATTTTTCGGAAGGGGTTAGTTCTTACAACGCGCTGCAGGTGGATTTGAACAGGCGGTTCAGCGACGGTTTAACGCTGCGAGGCGTTTACACTTTTTCTAAAGTTTTGGACGATGGAGATTCCGTAAACGCGACGACGTCGGGCGGCGGGCCCGCGCTGGCGTCGAGTCCTTTCAATCTGCGTTCCGATAAGGGTCGGGGAACTTTCAACGTTACGCACGTTGCGGTAGCGAATGCAACGTATGCGCTGCCGATCGGCCGCGGAGGCCGGTTTTTTAATAATGGAGAGGGTTTTGCGAGCGGGCTGATCAGCGGTTGGATGGTCAACTCGATCGTGACATTGCAGACCGGGTTTCCGTTTTCTCCGCAGCTGAGCTACAACCCTTCGAACAATGGGGACACGCGGAATCCCGTGCGGCCTTTCGCGAATCCAGCTTTCAGCGGGCCGGTGATCATTGGGAGTCCGACCAAGTGGTTTGATCCCAATGCGTTTTTAGCGCCCAGCAATATCCCGGCAAACGGGGGATTTTACGGGAACGTCGGCAGAGATACGTTGGTCGGCCCGGGGTTGGCCACTTGGGATTTTTCCGCATTGAAAGACACGCGAATCACGGAGCGACTGAATATTCAGTTCCGTGCGGAGATTTTTAATCTTTTGAATCGGGCGAATTTCAATTTGCCTAATGCGGTGGTGTTCACGCCCTCGGGAGTATCGCCAACGGCAGGAGCGATTACCAGCACGTCGACCACGTCGCGGCAGGTACAGTTCGGTTTGAAGTTGCTTTGGTGAAATTGCAATTTGAGAGATTTTGAATCTGGAGCGAATTAGCCGCCGCTTACGAAGTGGACGATTTCGTAGCGGTCGCCGGGTTGAATGGCGGTATGGGGCCACTGCGGGCGCGGGAGGATTTCGAGGTTGCGTTAGTAAAGCCGAAACAATACTTCGATGGTTATCCAACCAGCTATGGGACGATGAGCGGCGTCTCGAGCGGGATTGAAGCGCCAGCCGCGAACCGTTTGCAAGCTGCGCTCGTCCAGACCCATGCCAATCCCCTTGGTCAAAGAAACCTGGGCCGCACCTCCATCTGCTGTTACGAGCACTTCGAGTGTCACACTTCCCTGCACTTTTGACGCGCGTGCTTCGTCGGTGTACTGCGGATTCGGGCAGTACACGCAACTGGGTCTGGAGAATCCAGCGTGATATGGGGCACCGGAAAATCCCTCACCGACGAGACCGTTGCCGCCGTCACCAACCGAATCGCCCTTTGCATTACCAATCGTGTTACCTGTACCCGGTCCAGCGGAATCGGTTTTTTCTTTCATCCATGGAAGCCCGATGTCGGCAACCGCCGTAAGTACAGCGGGCGCGTCAGGATCGAGGATTGTCGGCGGCACAGCGAGTCGGGGATCCATCTTCTGCGGAAGCGAAGGCTTCAACAACTGGATAGACGAAAGCGCTGGGAGATGACCGGAGGTCGCGGGGAGCGGATCGCGATTACCACCACTGCCGGAGCCACTGGACGGATCAGGGCCTATAAGATGGCGCAAGAGCTCTGGGGAGAGGGCTGTTAGTTGATGCGAAGAGTCGCCCGCTGGTGTACGCAGTGGTTTTTGCGCGGAGGGGTGAACAGCCCAAATGGCCAACGCCGAAATTATTGCGGCATGCATAAGCATGGAACCATATTGCGCGCGGCCAAGACGCGATCCTTTGCGAAGGTCCACGAGATGGAGAGGCGCGCCATTGGCGCTGGAGAGGCTTAGGCCAGTGTGGTGAGCGAGCTGTTGTGCATTGCTGCAAACGCGAGAAAGCCAAGATTCATTCGAGTCTTGGGATGCGGGGACGAAACGCGGGAGGAAGTCGGGCATGGACGGACCTCGATAACCGCCTCAATCTTTGCGTCTCACCAATGCGAGGCGGACGGTTGATGTGCACTGAGAATGCAGCGCGCGCTTCGAGGGTTGCTTTCAAAGGCGGGAAATTCGTCGGGGTACAGTTCGCGAAGAAGGCTAGCCGCCGCCTACGAAATGGACGATTTCGTAGCGGTCGCCGGGTTGAATGGCGGTGTTGGACCACTGTGGACGCGGGAGGATTTCGAGGTTGCGTTCAACGGCGACGCGTGCGGCGAGGAGATTCAAGTCACGCAGTAAATCGGCTACTGTGGCGCCTTGCGGGGTTTCGCGGCGCTCTCCATTGACAATGATTGGGTGAGACGCTTCCATCTTCCCAATTCTACCCTATCGATATTAATTGCGGCCAAGTTCGCTACTGATGCTTGTTGGCTAAGCGACTGGAACGCGTTGGCGGGCACGCAACTGGAAACGCAAGATGGCTTTCGCTGGGCCGCGTGCAGCTTCAATTAGTAAAGTGGCGTTGGAATCGCCGAGACGCGGCATGTCGAAGGCGAGATGAGCTTCACCTGTGACGGCGGATTCCGAGGTGAAATTGGCGGGTTCGGCGGCGCCGGATACAGATGCAGTGATTTTTGCGCCGGAGACTGCCTGAGCTTGCGCGTCGGTGACACGCAATTGCAGAGTGACACGCTTGCCAGCGAGCCAAGTTTTGGGGTTGAGCAATTCGATGCGTAGAGATTCAGCGGGAGCGGCGTTTTTTATCGATGCCTGCGAAGTAACGGTTTTAGTCGGCGCTGGTGGCACCGGCGGCGTGGGCACAGGCAGATGGAGCGTTCCAGTGCGAATTTCTTCCAGCACCTGACAGTGTTGTTCATCGACGCGCAGCTTGAGAGCTTTTTCGCTGTCGGCGTTAAGTGGCAAGAGGTCCAGATAATTATTGGTGCGGCGATGCAGCACGCGGCCACCGGCGTAAACGGTGGTGTCGATTAGCGCACTGGAAGCGCCGGCATCTTCGGTCTGCACATGATACTTGTGGGCGCCGACGCTAACATTTGTGTTATGACCAAAGATCATGGCGATGGGCCCCGGTGAACGCGCGGCAGAGCACGAACGCGAATAAGCACTATTATAGAGGTTCTCGCCGAGGATTTGACCGAGCGGTAGTCGAGTCGTTATTATAACGTTTCGCTTATGGGCGGTTCCGACCTACATAGTTACGCTCCACTTCTGGTACACCTGCTGATCGCAGCGGCACTCGCTGGTATGTTGACGGCTGTTTCGGTATTAATTGGCTGGCGCCGACCAAGCCGCGTAAAACAAGAACCCTACGAATGTGGGGTGCCCCCGACGGGAGACGCACGCGAGCCCTTTTCGGTGCGATTTTATTTAGTGGCCATGGTTTTTATTCTGTTCGACGTGGAAGCGATTTTTCTGTACCCCTGGGCTTACATTTTTCGCAGCTTGCGATGGTATGGATTCGCAGAGATGATGATTTACATTGCGATCCTGCTGGTGGGTTACCTATATCTCTGGAAAAAAGGCGCGCTGGACTGGCAAAAATAACTACTTGTAAATAAAACGGGCGCACGGGATTAAAAGCTTTGACGGAGAATTCCAACCAAAACGCTAATGTTGTAGGCGGACGCTTGTCGTCGATCGAGCACTTGCGCGCGTGGGATAAGAACGCCGTTGCGGAAGTGGTGGAATATCGCGGCGAAACGACCATCGTGGTGCCGCGTGAATTGTTGCGGGCTTCCGCGGCGCGCTGCCGCGACGCTGCTTCGATGCAATTTAATCTGCTGACGGACGCGACGTGCCTGGATCGCCACCCGTATGAGCCGCGATTTGAAGTGGTTTATCAGCTGGTGTGTATTTCGCGGCGCGAAAAATTGCGATTGAAAGTGCGCTTGCCTGGGAAAGATCCGGTGATTGATTCGCTGGTGCCGGTGTGGCCAGGCGCGAACTGGCTGGAGCGCGAGATTTTCGATTTATTCGGGATTCATTTCAACGAGCATCCGGATTTGCGGCGCATTGTGCTTCCCGATGATTGGGAAGGTTATCCACTGAGGCGGGATTATCCGGTGGAAGGCTACCGGGATATTCCGGTGATGCCGCTGGGCTTCACGAAGACATCCATATGACCACGGTAGAAACAGCAGTCGGCCAAGCAAAAACGATGGTCCTTAATATGGGGCCGCAGCACCCTTCGACGCACGGGGTGTTGCGCATTTTGTTGGAGCTGGATGGCGAGACGGTGGTGAAGGCCGTTCCCGATCTCGGATATCTGCATACCGGCATTGAGAAATCGTGCGAAGACAAGACGTATTCACAGGCGATCACGTTGACCGACCGAATGGATTATTTGAATCCGCTGGGAAATAACCTGGTGTATTGCATGGCGGTGGAGAAGCTGCTCAACCTGGAGGTGCCCAAGCGCGCGCAATACATCCGGGTGATGATGGTGGAGCTGCAGAGAATTTCTTCCCACCTGGTTTGGCTAGGGACGCACGCCATCGATTTAGGCGCGATGTCGGTGTTTCTGTATTGCTTCCGCGAGCGCGAAGAGATTTTGAAGATTTTTGAGATGTTCGCCGGGCAGCGGATGATGACCAGCTACATTCGCATTGGCGGCGTGGCGTTGCAGCCGCCCGCGGGATGGCGGCAAGCGATTGAGCGCTTCTTGAAATACATGCCCAGCCGCGTGGATGAATACGAAACGCTTCTGACGGGAAACCGCATCTGGATGGGGCGCACGAAAAACATTGGATATATCAGCGCGGAAGATGCGATTGCGTTGAGTATGACGGGTCCGACGATTCGCGCGGCGGGTGTGGCTTACGATAACCGCAAATTGTTTCCGTATTCGAGTTATGACGAATTTGAGTTTGATGTGCCGACGCGCACGGATTCGGATTGTTTCGGGCGATACATGATCCGGGTGGCGGAGATGCGCGAAAGCCTGAACATCGTGCGCCAGGCGCTGGACAAGATTACGGATGACGGCGCGATCAAGGCCGAGGCGCCCGGAATCGTGCCGCCAGCGCGCGAGAAAATGAAGACGGAGATGGAAGCGCTGATTTATCACTTCAAAATTTTTACTGAAGGATTTTCGCCGCCGGCTGGAGAAGCGTTTGTGACCGTGGAATCGCCGCGCGGGGAGTTGGGTTGTTTTATTGCTAGCGATGGATCGCCAAAACCGCTCCGTGTGCATTTCCGTTCGCCGTCATTCATAAATTTGCAGGCTTTGCCGAAATTGGTGGAAGGGCAACTGATTTCAGATGTGATCGCGTGCATCGGGACCATCGATATCGTGCTGGGCGAGGTGGATCGCTAGATGGCACTGCAAATGTCCCCGGAATTAACGGCGCGATTCGAACGGCTGCAGAATGCGTATCCGGTGAAGCGCAGCGCGCTGATTCCCATGCTGATGTATGCCCAGGATGAGTTTGGGTATATCAGCGATGAAGTGATTGCGGAAATTGCGGCGCGGCTGGAGCTGCGCACCGTGCAGGTCGAGGAGACGCTCGAGTATTACTCCATGCTGCATCGCAAGCCGATGGGGAAATATCACGTACAGGTGTGCACCAACGTGGCGTGCATGCTGCGCGGCGGAAATGAATTATTGGATCGGGCGAAGAAGCGGCTGGAAATCGGACACAAGGAAGTTACCAAGGACGGGATTTTCTCGCTCGAAGAAGTGGAGTGCATCGGGGCTTGTACTGGGGCGCCAGCGTTGCAGATTAATTATGATTTTTACGAGAACCTGACGCCCGTGACCTTCGATCGCTTGATTCAGGAATTGGACTACGGCAGGAAAGCTGAGCCGGTGTCGGTTATTTCCGGGGCGTTGCATCCGCGAGAACCGGGAGAGATCCCGGTCATCAGCAAGCGCTGGGGTATTGAGAACTCGACAAAGATTGATGTGTTTTTGCAAAACGGCGGATACCAGGCGCTGGATAAAGCGCTGAAGCAGATGACGCCGGAATCGATCATCGATGAGATGAAGAAGTCGAATCTGCGCGGGCGTGGCGGCGCGGGATTTCCCACTGGGATGAAGTGGTCGTTCGTGCCGAAAGATTCTCCAAAAGTGAAATACGTGATTTGCAACGCGGACGAGTCGGAGCCGGGTACTTGCAAAGACCGGCCGTTGATGGAAATGGATCCGCACCAACTGATCGAGGGCATGGTGATTGCGGGGCGCGCGATTGGGTCGCATCAGGGATTTATTTATATTCGCGGCGAATATCGCTACGTGCTGGACATTGTGCAGGGCGCGATCACCGAAGCGTACGAGCGCGGATACCTGGGCAAGAATATTCTAGGGTCGGAATTTGATTATGATTTGTTGATTCATACCGGCGCGGGCGCATACGAGTGCGGTGAAGAATCGGCGCTGATGGAATCGCTGGAAGGCAAGCGAGGCTATCCGCGAATCAAGCCTCCCTTCCCTGCCGTGGTTGGCCTGTATGGCTGCCCGACGATTATCAATAATGTGGAAACGTTAAGCGCAGTGCCCGCAATTATTCTGGGCGGCGGCGAAGCGTACGCAAATTTGGGGACGCCGAAAAATGGCGGCACGCGATTGCTGTGCGTCGCGGGACATGTCAACAAGCCGGGGATTTATGAAATTCCGCTGGGCATGAACATGAAGGAATTTATTTATGGCATGGCCGGCGGAATCACCGGTGGGAAGAAACTGAAAGCGGTGATCCCGGGCGGCAGTTCGTGTCCACTACTAACCGCCGACGAGATCGATATACCGATGGATTACGATTCGGTGGCCAAAGCAGGGTCGATGCTGGGGTCGGGCGGCATGGTGGTGATGGACGAAAATACCTGCATGGTGGATATGGCGCGTAGGATTATGCATTTTTACGCGCATGAGTCGTGCGGGTGGTGCATTCCTTGCCGCGAAGGAACAGCGTGGCTGCAGAGGATGCTGGATCGCTTCCATGCTGGATACGGGCGCGTCGAGGACATCGACCTGATCGGCGAGGCTTCGCAGAACATGCTGGGGCGGACATTCTGCCCGCTCGGAGATGCGGCGGCGATGCCCACGATCAGCATCGTCCAGAAATTCCGCAATGAGTTCGAAAATCATCTGCAAGGAAAGTGCGCGTACAAGACCGCCGAATCGTTGTTGAGTTCGCGATAGGGTGCTATGGCTGAAACGAAACTGGTCCACTTAAAAATCGACGACCGGGAGACACAGGTGCCTGCGGGCACGACGGTGATCGAAGCGACACGAATGCTGGGCATTGAAGTGCCCTCGTTCTGCTACTACCCGGGCATCTCGCTGGTCGCGGCTTGCCGCATGTGCCTGGTGGAAGTCGAGAAGATGCCGAAGCTGCAGACGGCGTGCACGCTGGCAGCTGGCGAAGGCATGGTGGTGCGGACGAATACGCCTCAGGTGCGGGAAGCTCGGAAGTCCATGCTCGAATTCCTGCTGACCAACCACCCGCTGGATTGCCCGGTTTGCGACAAGGGCGGCGAGTGCGAGTTGCAAGACATGACCTTCCGCTACGGGGCGGACTCCAGTCGGTTCGTGGAAGAGAAAATACACCGGCCCGAGGAAAAGTGGTCGAACCTGGTGTACTACGACGCGCCACGGTGCATTTTGTGCTACCGCTGTGTGCGCATATGCGACGAAGGCATGGACGTGAACGCGCTTGGAGTGGGGATGCGAGGCGCGCACTCGATCATTATTCCCAACGCCGGCGATCATCTGGATTGCGAAGAATGCGGGATGTGCATCGACATTTGTCCGGTGGGGGCGCTGACCAGCGGGACGTATCGCTACAAGACGCGGCCGTGGGAGATGCAGTATGTGTCGAGCATTTGCACGCATTGCTCGAATGGCTGCAAG